>JAIFNA010000004.1 GCA_020048055.1 Arcobacter sp.
CAAATCCTTTTCCTGCTTCACCTGCTGTTGCTGCTTCTACTGCTGCATTAAGTGATAAGATGTTTGTTTGGAATGCAATTTGATCAATTATCGTAATAGCTTCATTTATTGCGTTAACCTCTTTATTGATATCATCCATAGCCTGCGTTGTTTCTTTTGCCAATTTTTGACCATTAGTTGAAGCAAGTGTTACTGCTTCAGCTAAATCAGACATTTTCACAATATTTACTGTATTACTTGATATATTAGAAGTTACTTCCTCTAATGCGGCTGCTGTTTCTTCTAAAGCTGCTGCTGCTTCATTTGAATTTTTATTTAACAAATCCACTGTTTCTAATAAGACTTCACTACTTTTATCTAGCGTTAAGCCGTTTTCCTTATTTTCTACTAACATTTTTGTAATAGCATTTCTTAACTCTGAAACATATGTTAAAAGTTCATCAAAAACACCATTCTTTTCAAGACCTTCAATCTTAAGTTCATCAATATAATTTAACTCTACATATTTTGATAACACGCTATTGATTGCAACAAAATTACTTTTTAATTGCACGAGTGCTGTATTAATATTGGTTTTTAAGAGTTCAAGATTTGGATTATCACTGCTTGCCTCAATATATTGCGAAAACCATGTGTTTCCTACTCTTTTCATTACAACCTGAGCATCTTGAATAAATAAATTATCTTTTTTTATTGATTGCTCTATTAGTTCAATATTTTTATCTATTTCTTGTGCCATTTTTCCAAGCTCATCATTTACAGTAAGTCCGATTCTGTCTGCACTTGCTGTTTTTCTATTTAAGAAATTAAAAAATGAATTTATACCATTTTGGAGTTTTGAAACAGAATCAGATATAGATTTTGTAATCATTGAGCCAAAAATAGCTAACAATATAATTGACAATAATATTACAACAGTGAGCACAGCAATTAAATTCCCAACTGAATTACTAATATGAGTTGAATGTTCTTCTACTTCATGAATTGTTGATTTAAAACTTGCATCAGCTTTTGCTATTATTTTATCTGTATTTTCAAGCAAAACTATCTCTTTTTTGCCTATTCCATTTGGCATATTTGATATAGCATATGCTCTATCATCTTTAATATCATCTTGCAATGTTTCAATTGTTGCCAAATAAGCTTTTGATTTTTGACTGATCGATTCTGAGAGTTCTACAAGTTCTTTATCATCTTTATTGTATTTTAACACAAAGCTATTGAGCTCTTTTGTAAGCTTAAGAACTTCCTCTTTGATTTTTCCATATTTCTCACTAGAATAAATATCTTCACCTTTAACAATTGTTCCAAAACCAACACCTTTTGCAATAAAAATATTGACTTGTATAGCTCTAGAAAGTTCTAATAATTTAGCTGTTTGCTCTTTTAGTGTTATTGCATTTGTTGTACTAGCTTCCGTGTCTCTTTTTATTGAATTCAAAGAAATCAAACTTACAAATCCAATAATTACTAAAGCAACAAATGAAATAGATATTAGTAAGTTTATTTTTGTTTTTACTGATAAGTTTTGCATAAGAGTATCCTTTTTTATAATGTAAATTTAGTCTTGATGATTTTATTTACAAAGCAAATCATCAAGCTTTTAGGAGGAGAATTATTGAACTAATTTATCAAGTTCTTGTGGTGGGAATTTCTTTTTACACTCAGCCAAACCTGCTTCATCTTTTGCTGAATTTACACAAGCACTTTTCTTTTCAAAAAATTCTAATGCTTTAGGATTTTTTGAACCAGAAATTTTATCTTTCATTTTTGTTAACATATTCTCTTTTTTTGAAGTAAATGCGTCTGCACTACAAACCGAAACTGATGCGCCTAATAACAAAGCAAATGCCATTAATGATAATTTTTTCATACGAAACTCCTGAATAATTTTTACAATCTTTACGAATGTGTTGCAAATATATCTATATTGTTTTTAAACCTTTATTAACTTCTATATGATGTAATCAATTCAATAAACTAAGTATTTCTTAAATGTTACCATTGGGACAAAATTCTTGCGACTGAATAGATTTGAAGATGAATTTATATTCAATCACTCTAGTTTTGTTTTAAGAAAATATAATTATAATGTTTTAAAATTTAATTGACCGATAGTCGGTCATAATAGGCTTAGGAGGCTTGATGGCAATCATAGTTGATAAAATCCAAAAAAGAAAAGATATTGCCCTTGCTTGTAAAGATATATTTATCCAAAAAGGGATCAAAAATCTAACAATTGCAGAAGTTGCAACAACGGCAAAAATTGGTAAAGGGACAATTTATGAGTATTTTAAAAATAAAGAGGAGATTGTTTTTGAGATTGTAAATATACTAATTGAAGAACACAATATCAATAAAAAGGTAAAAATTTCACAAAAAGAAACCTCGAAAGAGAAAATATTAGAATTTTTTAGTTTTTTTCATAACGATGAAGATACACAATTAAGGGGACTTTATAAAGAATTTATCTCAATAAATCTTTCAAACCAACATCAAGAAATGAGGGAGTTTCAAAGCAAATGTTTTGATAATTACCTTAGTTGGTTTAGAGAAATCATAGAAGATGGAATAGCAAGAAATGAGTTAATTCCACAAGCAATACATTTAGCAAATGGTTTATTTGCAATAGGTGATGGATTTTTTATAACAAATTCATCTACAAATATCAATAAAAATATCAAAGAGGAATTAAATACTTTTTGTGATACTTTATTTCAACTTATGGAGGTTAAAAAATGAAAAAATATATAGCTTTATTACTACCTGCTCTACTTTTTGGGGAGGATTTGAAATCAATTTTGGAACTACTAAACAAAAATAATACACTACTCCAATCTTCAAAATTAACAAACGAAGCAAAACAACAAAATATCAAAACAAAAGAGAATGCAACATATCCAACTATCGATGTTGGTGGATATTATCAAAACCTACAAACACCAGCTTCTGGTCAAGCGGGTGATATTTACAGTGTTTATGGAAAAATAGGTTACGACTTGTATGATGGTGATAGAAAAAAATCATTAATCGAACTTGCAAAAAATGAATACAAAATCAGTGATATAAGCACAAATGCCCTAAAAGAAAATTTAGCACTCGATGTAACAAAAGATTTTTTCACAATTAAAAATCTAAAAGCTTCACTAAATGCAAAAGAGGAAGCAAAAAAATCGATAAATGAACAACTAACAAGGGTAAAAAGATATGTTGAAGCAAAACTAGCGACAAAAAGTGACATCGATAGACTCCAATCATCATTTGATACAAATCACTATGAAGTAGAAACTATCAAATTTCAAATTGATGAAGCTTTGCAAAACTTAAGTTTGAAAATTGGAAAAAAAATTGATAGTGTTGAGGATTCAATTTTTTATGAGAACTTAGATGAAAAACTACAAGAAAACAACCATATAAAAGTCTTAAAAGCGAGAAGAGATGCTATTTTACTAAATGAACAAGTAGTAAATAGCGCAATACTTCCGCAAGTAAAAATTGAAAATACCTACTCAAGATTTGGGTACAACCGAACAAATAGCTCTCACCCAGCAGGTGCGGATGACCAAAATAATCTAACACTGAGTGCAACTATGAAACTTTATGATTTTGGAATTAATAAAAGCGAAAAACAACTTCTTACAATTGAAGCTCAAGCTTTAGCAAAAGAGATAGATTACAAAACAAAAGAGCAAGAGGTACAAACAAAAATTTCACTTTTAAAAATCTCAACAACAAAAGAGAAGATTAAAAGTGCTTACAGCGCATTAACATCAGCTAAAAGTGCATTTATCACAATAAATGAGAAATACAACGCTGGACTTGTAGATTATGTTACATACCTAGAAGCACTACAAACCAAAACGAATGCAAATATGAGCTATGAGATTTCAAAAAATGAACTTCAATTTGGATATGCAACTTACTATTATTACAATGGTAAAAATTTAGAAGAGATGCTTCTTTTACAAATAAAAAAGGATTAAAATGAAAAAAATATTTATACTACTTACAGCTTTGGCTGTGTTTGGAAATAGTGCTGAGATATATGCGACATTTCAAGTTGAAGCGTCAAAAAGTTCAAATTTAGCGTTTGATACAAGTGGAATTGTAAAAACAGTATATGTAAATCAAGCAAGTGTTGTAAAAAAAGGTGACCTCTTGGCAGAACTTCATAACGGTGAAATAAAGTCATCTCTTGAAGTTGCAAAAGCTTCACTAGCTAGTAGTGAAGTTGCAGTGAAGTTTGCTAAAAAAGATTATGAAAGACAATTAAAAGTAAAAGATTTAATTGACGAAGCACAACTTGACAAATATGCCTTTGCATACGAAAATGCAGAAGCAAAACTAAAAGAAGCAAAAGCAAATCTAGCTCAAAAAAAGATTCTTTATGAAAAAACTTTTTTGTATGCGCCTTATAGTGGTGTAATTTATGAAAAAATTGTTGATCCTGGAGATGCTGTTAGTGGAGCTATGCTTAGGACGATTTTTAAAATTCAAAATGCTAAAGGGAGAAAACTTGTGTTGGAATTTGACCAAAAATATTGGAAAGATGTAAAAGCTGGGCAAACATTTAAATTTACCCTTGATGGAGATGCACAAATAAGAAGTGGAAAAATATCTAAAATATACCCTAGTTCAAACAGTGCAAATAGAAAAATAAAAGCTGAAGTCGCTTATGACAATCTTATCGTTGGACTTTTTGGTAATGGCTACATTACTACAAATAAATAAAGAGTAAGTTATGTACAAATTAGCACTAAAAAGACCAATAACGACTTTGATGTATGTCTTAACGCTGATGTTTTTTGGATATATGAGCTTCAAATCAATGCCATCAGCCCTATTTCCAAATGTTGATTTCCCGATAGTTACAATTAAAACTGCTTATCCAGGGGCTGAATCAAGCACAATGGAATCACAAGTTACAGACAAAATCGAAGAAGCAGTATCAAGAATAGATGGAATTGATAGCATCACCTCAACAAGTAGTAATGGCGTGAGTGTTGTTATTATCAAATTTTTTCTTGAAAAAAATATCAACGAAGCAACAAATGATGTAAGGGATAAAGTTTCAGCAGTAACCCTGCCAACAAATGCAAAAACTCCACTTGTGAGTAAACTAGACATTGGTGGAGCGTCAGTTATTAATGTTTTCCTAACAGCCAAAAAAGATTCATTAGCAAATTTAATGGTTTTTGCTGATGAAAAAGTTAAGCCTAGAATTGAAAAACTAGGTGGTGTTGGAGCTATAAATATCATCGGATACAAAAACAGAGAAATTAAAATCTTCCCAAACATTGACGCACTAAATAAATATGGCATCACAGTCACAGAACTAAATGATGCAGTAGCAAAAGAAAACATCAAAATTGGTGGCGGGAAACTTATCACAAACACAAAAGAGTTAGTTCTAAAAACAAAAGCTGATGCGCTTAGTATAGATGAGCTTAAACTTATTCAAATAAAAGACAATATCACTTTAGAGCAAATTGCTACTGTTATTGATTCTCTAAGTGATCCTACAAGTTATGCTTCACTTGATGGTGTTGAGGGTGTTATGCTTGAGGTACAAAAAATATCAGGTGAAAATACTATCGATATAGTTGATAAAGTAAAGGGCGTAGTTCCAGAACTAGAGAAATTAGCTGGTGAAAAATACAATGTAAAACTTCTAAATGACACCTCACCTTTTATTTTAGAATCACTAAAAGGTGTTGAATTTGATCTTATTTATGGCGCATTTTTGGCAACTTTGATTGTTTTTGTATTTTTGCGAAATCTTACAATTACATTTGTTTCAGCACTTTCTATCCCAGCTTCAATAATGGGAACATTTGCTTTGATGGATTTTATGGGATTTGAATTAAACAAAATGACACTCATAGGGCTAACCCTTGCTATTGGTATTATTATCGATGATGCTATTGTTGTTATTGAAAATATTTACAAAAAAATGGAAGCGGGACTTAGCAAATATGAAGCAGCTTATGAAGGTACAAAAGAGATGGCATTTACAATTCTAGCAATTTCTGCGATGCTTTTGGCTGTTTTTGTACCCGTTTCATTTATGAGTGGGATTGTTGGAAAATTCTTTGAAAGTTTTGCAATGACTGTTGGTTTTGCAATTATTATTTCATACACCATTGCTCTAAGTTTTATCCCAAGTCTTAGTGCAAGAACACTACACAAAGGGGAAAGTAAACTTTACAACTTCACTGAGCCATTTTTTAAAGCTCTTGAAAAAGGGTATGAAAAAATCTTAAAGCTGATTTTACGATTTAAAATAACTACACTTATTTTAGTGCTTCTTATGTTTGTTGGTTCACTTAGTTTATTCCCAAAAATTGGTATGGACTTTATCCCAAAAGAGGATAAAGGTGAATTTGAAATAGCCCTCAAAGCAAATGCTGACATCTCACTAAATGAGATGATAAGAAAAGCAAAAGAGGTTGAAAATATGGTAAAAAAAGATAACACAGTTGAATACACAACCTTAAGTGTTGGTAGCAATTCACTACTTGAAAAACACAAGGCTGTTATCTATGTAAAACTGGTAGAGAAAAGCAAAAGAGCTTTAAATCAAGAAAATATAGTTCAAAACTTTAGAAAAAAACTAGAACCATTTAAAAAAGAGATGTTTATAACCGCTGCTGCTATTCCAAACATCAAAGGTGCTGGGGTTTCTGTACCTTATCAAATTGTTTTAAAATCTGATAGCTTAGAAGATTTGATGGTTGCTAAAAAAAATCTAACTGGGTACCTAGCAAAGAAAAAAGGATTTGTAGATATAGACACAAACCTTGATGACCCTAAACCGCAGATTGAACTAAAAATTTTAAGAGACCGTGCAAATTCGCTTGGAATTTCAGCTTCCAAAATTGCAGAAGCTATCTCAATTGCTTTTTCTAGCGATATGGAGATTTCATATTTTGAGGAAAATGGGAAACAATACAACATCACACTAAGGCTAAATGATGAAAACAGAGTAAGTTTGAACGACATAAAAAAACTACAACTTAGAACAAAAACGGGTGAGTTAGTATTTATAGATGGACTTGTAGAATTTTCAAATAATTATGCACTTGGCACTATAAATCACTACGATAGACAAAGACAAGTTACAGTATTTGCTGATTTATTTGGACTTGATTTGGGTGGTGCAGTTGCTTACACAAAAGCGGAAATTGACAATCTTATGCCAAAAAGTGTAACTTATAGATTTACAGGATTTGCTGAAGAGATGGTGAAAACAGGAGAAGCGTTTGGTGCTGCTATTGGGCTTAGTGTTATTTTGATGTTTATCATATTGGCAATCTTATACGAATCACTCATTCAACCAATAATAATCATGGTTGCGTTACCACTTAGTATCATTGGGGTTATGATTGCATTGTTTCTTTCAGGGCATCAATTTAGTCTATTTGTAATGATTGGATTTATGCTACTTATGGGGATGGTTGGGAAAAATGCAGTTTTACTTGTTGACTTTGCAAATAATGCTATGGCAAGTGGTAAGAGTTCTGATGAAGCGCTTATTGAAGCTGGTGAAAAAAGACTTCGTCCAATCTTGATGACAACAATTGCGATGGTTTTTGCTATGTTACCACTAGCACTTGCAACTGGACTTGGAAGCGAAAGTAAAGCACCTATGGCTATTGCTATTATTGGAGGGCTTATTAGCTCGATGATTTTAACCTTGTTTGTTGTACCTGCGATTTATAAACTTATAAGTCCAGCTGATAGGGCTTTACGAAAGTTTTATGAAGCACCTAAAACTTCCATTTAGATGCTAAAAATAAAACAAGATAGCTTTTCTATTTTGTTTTATTTTGTAAGAACAGTGGTTGAAGTTACAACATTAAGATACTCCCTCATAGAACCAACAACTATATTATCTCTACTTACTGAGAACTTATAGTCTTGATTTCTAACTCTATAAATGTGATTTAATGAAAAAACTTAAAGAGGCGAGTGCCTCTTATTAAAAAACTATAAGATAACCTCAATCTCCCTTGAGTCATTTACAACTTTTTTCTCTTTTACGATTCTGTCCTCTTTTAGTTTTACGGCAAGTTCTTTATCTGTGATAGCTAAAATCTGCATTGCAAGATAAGCAGCATTTACCGCTCCAGCTTTACCTAAAGCAACAGTTGCAACAGGCATACCAGCAGGCATTTGAACAGTACTAAGCATAGCATCCATACCATCCATAGCTCCACCTTTCATAGGAACTCCAATAACTGGTTTTGTAGTCCCAGCAGCTAAAGCCCCAGCTAAATGTGCAGCCATTCCAGCTGCTGCTATAAATACTTTAGCACCTTTTGCTTCAGCCTCTTTGATATATGTTTTTGTTCGCTCAGGTGATCTATGCGCTGAACTTATAATTAGTTCATACTTTACGCTAAATTCCTCTAGCGTATCGGCACAATTTTTCATTATTTCATAATCACTTTTACTTCCCATTACAATTGAAACAAAATTCATTTTATATCCTTGGTTTTAAATTTTTGGTATGTTAGCAAATCTTTAATTAACATCAAATTCCAACCAAATCGTTTTGATACTTAAAAATCCATCACTATCAAGCTCCCCAAATAAAGTGGTTTTATACCATCTTTTTTCACCTATTAAAACAAAATTCTTATCTAATTTACTATTTTCTTTTAGCGATAAATCAAATAAATTAGCTCCACCTACTAAAATATTTCCAACAACTCCAAAAGGTAATTCAGATAAGTTTTCATCAACAATCTTCAAAGAACACCCAGCAATTGGCATCCCAACTGTATTTTTCTTAGTACCTAACTGTATCTGCCAATAGTTTGTATCAAGATTATCAGGTATATTTACACAAAAAATTGATGTTGTTTGAGATATACCAAAGCCTTGAAAAATCTTCACCCCAAATTTTCTATAAAACTCATCTAAAATATTTTCGCCAACAATTTTATCAGCCACAACAATCATCTTCAAACTCTCAAACATAAGTGGTGTAAGCTTTTCATTTTGAAGATACAAAGGGAGATAAACATCTAAAAAACATCCAAAAGTAACACGATGTTTGGCAATCATCTTACTAGCTCCTAGAGTATCGTTGCTATGCGGATAACAAACAATTTTAATCCCCTCTAAAAGTGGAAGCATTGTTGTTACAACAAATCCAAAATTGTTGTAACTTGGGATACTTGAGAGGAAAGTTTCATCATCTGAGATATTTAACATCTCACTAATTTGTTTTACATTTGCGATTATGTTTCTATGAGTTAAGATAACTCCATCATAATTTAAGCTATCAAATATCATAACCAAACTACTATCTTTACTATTTTTTGAACAAAAAAGTTTCAAAGATAAACTAAGTGGTGCAAATTTTAAAAAAGCTATTTTAGAAATATTAAAAAGCGTTGCAAAAAATGAAGTAGCCTTTTTAAAATCCTCAATATAGACAAATTTCACAATATCCTCAAATTCTAAAATATCAAAACCGCTCTCTTTTAACCTTACAACAAACCTTCTTGAAGTAAAAATATACTTAATTGATGAGTTTTTTATAGCCGATAAAAAAAGAGTTTTATCGGTGTAATTTAGGTTTATAATAGTTTTATTTGCAAAAATTGTTGCCAAATTTAAAACAGCCCCAATTGTAGTTGTCGGGAGCAAAAGGGCAATATTTTTGTTTTCTATTTTTAGAAGCTCTTTTTTAAAATATTGCGCCATTAAAAAAACTTTTCCATAAGAATATTCACCACCCTCATCAACAATAGCAATATCATTTGGTTTTTGTTTTACAGTTTTAAGAAAAATCGTATCGATATTTAAAAACCCATCAACATATCTTTCAAAACTCAAACTAGAAAGCTCAAACACACATTTTTTAACCTCACTTGCGCTTGATTTTATATCGATTTGTTTTCCAAATGTTACAAAAACATCATTTTTAGACCGCTTTTTACCTGTCTCTTTAAAGTTTATATTTGACCGTGACCATTTTGTCCCCCAAAGTCCACCAATATAAAAAGGGATAATCACACAATTTTGAGCTTTTAAAGTTGCCAATTCAAAACCCCTTTTAAACTCTCCAAGATGTCCACTTCTACTAATTCCACCTTCTGGAAATATACAAACAACTTCACCATTATTTAGATATTTTGTAACATCATCAAGTGATTTTCTCCCTCCACCACTTGAAATAGGGATAACTCCGAAAATATTTAAAAAAGGTTTTAAAAGTTTTTTTTCATAAATTCCCCTCTCCATCACAAAACGAATTTGACGCGGTGAAGCGATTTGAATAAACGCCCAATCTAGCCAACTAATATGATTTCCAAGCAACAAAACACCTTTATTTTGTGGAATATTTGAGAGTCCTTCAACAAAAAGTTTGTATCTAAATGAAAACAAAGAAGCTATAAAAAGTTGAATTAAAGATTGGGGTAGCTTTAAAATTGTGTAAATTGCACAACAAAATGCAACCAAACTCAAAATATAAAACATATCAACACTGCTAATATTTAACAAACTAAAACCAACAGTAAACAGTAAAAAAACAAACATAAAAATATTTTGTATAAAATTATTTCCAGACAAAATAAGTCCGAGGCGTTTGTTTGAAGAGTGGTATTGGATTAGTGAATTTAAAGGAACCAAAAACATCCCGCCAAAAACACCAAAAAAGAAAAAATTTATACCGCTAAAAATCAAAGAACTGCTAATTGGGATAAGTAAGATTGTGATAAATAATCCAATTGAAGCAACAGGAACCATCCCAAGCTCGATATAATTTTTTGATATTTTGGCGCCAAATAGTGAGCCTAAAATAATCCCAATAGCTGAAAGTGCCATCAAACCTTGAACAACTATTACATTTGAAATAGCCATATTTTCTTTTATATATGATGGAAAAACCGCTAAAACAACTTGCGAAATAGCCCAAAAAATAGATAGCCCAATGATACTTAGAAAAATGATTTTATTTGTTTTTAGAACCCTAAGATTTCGTTTTAAATATTTTCCATTTAGATATTTTTTAAATACAAACTTTTCCAAACTAAGCTCAAATGATTTATTTGGGAGCTTGTATGCCAAATAAACCTCAATTAATGAAGCGAGTATTAAACCAAAAGCAAGTGGTGTGATTGCATTTAAAATCCCCTCTTTTGTATCTTCACCTCCAAGCAAACTTTCAAAACCAACAGAATAAGCAAAAATACCAAGCAAAATAGCAACAATAGTAACAGACTGGACAATCGCATTTCCAGAGGCAATATTTGAAACACCAAGCAACTCTTTTATATATCCATACTTTGCAGGGGAATATATAGCACTCTTTGAAGCTAATAAAAATGTAAGAAAAAACGCTGTCCAAAAAAATCCAAAATAGTATGCAAAAAGGATAAAAATAGTTAAAAAAACAGATGCGAAAGCTGATATTTTCATAACTTTATGTTTTGGGTACTTGTCACTTATATATCCAGATGGAGTAAATAATAATATAAAAGGGAGGAGGATTAAAGCGTTTATGATGGCGGTTAAAATAATTTGTTCAGTTCCATCATAAACTTTAAAGATGGTATTTTGAATAATTATTTTATGCCCTAAGTCTGTAAAAGCGTTTAGAAAAACAATTAAAATATATGGGATAAATCCCGTAATTTTAAGAAGTTTTGACATTTGTATCTCCTATTTTGGTTCTATGATTTGTGGTTTCATTTTATTCAATCTCTTTTTTTGCTATTACAATTATTTCTTTTTCAAGTTCTTCTTTTAGCTCCTCTACCGTTGGTAGATAGAGTTTATATTTTGAAGCAAAAATAGTTTTATTATCAATACTTGAATACTTGACAACGGTTTCATTTTTGTCGCTACAAAGAATAATCCCAACTGTTGGATTGTCATCTTGGGCTTTTTGTGTATCATCAAAAAGTTTCACATACATATCCATTTGCCCAACATCTTGATGGGTGAGCTTGCCTGTTTTCAAATCTATAAGGACAAAACATTTGAGTAAGTAATTGTAAAATACCAAATCAATATAAAAATGGTCATCCTCAACACTTATTCTTTTTTGGCGACTTACAAAGGCAAAACCACGACCAAGTTCAAGTAAAAATTTCTGAATATCCGAAATAAGGGCATTTTCTAAATCACTCTCATAAAGTCTTTCATTTTGCGAAAGATTTAAAAACTCCAACACATAAGGGTCTTTTACAAACTCTTTCGCACTGTAAACCAACTCTTTTGTTTTTTCTTTCGCTTCTTCTTCTACTGAAGTTTTCTCCTGTGAGAGTAAAATTCGCTCAAAATAGTGTGAGTTTATCTGTCGCTCCAACGCTCGTACACTCCAATTTGAAGCTTCACACTCTTTGATATACCACTCTTTAGCTTTATTATCTTCTACTTTTAGGATAAGTAAATAGTGACTCCAACTCAATTGTGCAGACAGTGTCTGCACAATTGGAAATGTTTGATAAAATTTCACCATATGATGAAGATTTCTTTTGCTAAACCCTTTGCCATACTCTTCACTTAATCGTTCACTTAGCTCTTTGATAAGCCCCTCGCCATATTTTGCTTTTCCATTCCCTTTTTGTTCTTCCTCCACAATAAGGCGACCAATATCCCAATAAGCTTCGGTCATAATATGATTGATAGATTGTTTGGCTTTATTTCGTCCATTTTCTATAGTTGCTTTGATAGACTCAAAAATATTTGTTGTCAGTAATTCACTCATATTTTAATTTCCTTTTTTGCCTTTTGTTGCTTTTTTGATTTTTATTTATCTGCATTACCACTTGGAAAGTCTAGTCCTAGGGAATATTTTTTCTTTTCCAACATAATAGATTTTACACTTTGAATACTATTTTTCCAATACTGATTGTCCTTATGTTCAGAAAAATCATTAAAAATAAAATTTTCCAAAGCACGAGATAGAATATCAACAAAAATTTCTCTTTTTACAACTCCTTCAAATAGTAACCCGTCTGCCCATTTATAATATACTATCAAATACAAATAGTCACCAAAATAAAAAGCTTTAAAAACAGCAACTCTCCCTTCTTCATCTATATCCATTACATGATTATTAGCATCTTTTTTTATAAGTTCAAGCCATCTATAGATATTTAGAAATGGATCAAAACAAGGGGAACATTCCACCTTAATCTTTTGTGAACCAAAATTAAGCATCATATTTATAAAACCATATTCTGAAAATTCAAATTTTGTACTTATAAGCTCAGTCACTACTACATCTTGTTTACAATTAAAATACTCTTCAAGGTGATAACGGCTTGTTTTATAAAGTTTTACATCATCCTCACACTCATGGTACGATTTAGATTTTCCTACTATATTTTCATAAATATAAACCAACTCAAAGGGAAATATATCATATTTCATAAGATTCTCTTTTGTGTAAAGTTCTTCTAAAAAATTAGCATAACTTGTGCAATAAAATTCTTTTGTTTCTAATACTTCTATTACTTGCCCTTCATCATCCAAAATTTTTGTCATATAAAAGCATTTCTGCAAAAATTCAAGATACACTTTTTCATTTATTTCAAAAACAAGATATGAAAATCGAGAAGTTTTATTTGGATTGAGTTGCAAATATCCATATCCATTTTCTTCCAAATATTCATTTACTGTTGTTATAAAATGAGGATTTTTAAGATTCTTTTTAAGAAATCGTTGAAATTTTAGGAAAAAATCTTTTTTAGATTCATCTTGAAATAAGGTTACAGGAAATATAAGCCCTCTAAATATTGCATATCGTTCACCATTTGGGTCTATTGCAATATTGAAGACCCCTTTGTTTTGTATAACTCTTTTTTTATTGCTCCAGTACACGCTTTGTTCTGTTTGTGCAAAAATAAATAAAGGGAGTGCTTTCTCAAATTTGCCATTAATATATCCAGAGGTTATTTGTTTTTTCATCTATTTCCCATCTTTTGAAGTTGATTTTGAACTATTTGAGATTTCGATATTTATCTCAATATTATACTTTTGACCTATTATTTCATCTTTTGCACTTGAAATAGAACTTTTCTTTATTCCAAAAAACCAATCGAATAAAATAGTTGTTGTTTTAAACAGCACAAACCAAAGCAAAAAAAATATCACTCCAGCAATTATTAAAAATTCCATCTTTATCATCTCACTTATTTAGTTCAATTTGTTAAATAGGAAAACATACAAAATTTCTAATTTTAGAATCACGAAGTTTCTAACAAATACCTAGAGTATTTGTGTGTTACAATTTTTCCTATCAGTTTTTCATCACTATTCAAGATTATTTCAACTATAAAGTCTCCAAATAAATCTTCTTCTATCCTATAAAAATGTCCTTTTAATATCGCACTTTTAAGTTGTTGATTTTCATTTTCAGTCAACAATTCATAAAAATTTTCTTTACAATATGCCACTAAAGTATTATTTCTATCTATATCAAATAGTAAAGGTATAATTTTACCACTTGTTAATTCAATTTCAACATCTACAAAATCATTGATTAAAGATATTCTTGCAAAATAAGATGAGGAAACAGAAAATTTGTGAGCAATATTATGTGCTACATTTCGAAGATGTTTTAGCATTTATATAATCCTTAATATATCTATTTTTAATTATTTATCATCTTGTGTAAAATTAAAACTTCTTCTGCTGTAAGCTTATCAAAATATTGAGACCATTCTTCATTATCTACATTGAAACAGCCTTTCACTATTTTATAATGATAATTTAAAAATCTCTCTTGATTGTTTACAATATAAAAAAGAACTCTCAAACAATTAAAACTTTCGCCTAAAAATCCAACTTGATTAATCCACTCTTCAAAAACTAAATCTACATCAAAGTCTACTTTTTTATTTTCATAAAATATACTATAAAGTTCATTTGAAATTGTATCAAACAGCTCTTTTCTTGCATCCAATCCCTTTGTGTTATTTGCTAAAAAACTTTCTATATGTTGCATAATTTCCCCCATTTCATTTAAAGATATTTTTCCTTGAACTCTTCAAAACTTTCATAATTGATATGTTTTTGCGATATATTGTTCTTTCCAATAATAGTTTTATTAATTTTAGCTTTCAAAAAATCAACCAATTCTTCAAATCGTTCAACTGGTATATCATCCCATTTCATTTTAAATTTTTGTTTTATATTGGAATAAATAATCGAGTAGTTCATCTTCCCTTTTTCATGAGATTCTTTAAATTCATTATATCTATCAATTAAATATTTGATATATACTTTTTGTGCATGACTAGTACCAATAGTTCCTGAAAAAATAAATTTTTCTTTTTTTGGTTTGCTTATTTTATTGATATTTTGTATGGTTATATTTGTATTTTGAGACTCTGTAACTATAATAGAATTTGGAGAATTTTGTATTGTATTTATTTTCTTTGATGTAAAAATTTTATTTAAATATTCTTTTAACTCTTCAACATTTGCAAATTCATCTTTACTTTTATCTTTAATAGCCTCATGCACTAGTTTGATTATATCATCATCAATATTTTTATTTCGAAATACTAATTTAACATTATTATAAGCTTTAGAAAATCCACTTTTAACTAAGTCATAGATTGCATTTATTGCTAAATCTGATAATATTTCCATTAATTACTCTCTACTATTTTTATTTCATTATCGCTCAAATCATAAAGTTTATAAACCATTTCATCTATCTCTTTATCTGTGATATTGATTTGATTTTGTAGTTCTAAAACTTCTTTTTTATCATTTTCAAAAAGGGCTAACCATTAATTTTTAAATATCAAAACTATCAACAAAAAAACCTTCATATTTGGAAAATGAAAGTAAATATAAACTTTTCAAAATATTTGGAGATATTGCTTGAAGTTCTTCAAAAACACTATTTTCCATAATCTCATCTTCGATTGAATCAATAACATCATCAATAACCAAAGGTAACTTTTCACAAAGATTTTTAAAAGCTTCTTGCTCACCAGTTACAATTTCATAAAATTTATCAATTGAAACTCTTCTAATTCTATCATCTGATATTTGTTCACCATCAAGCGATACAATCCATTTAATATTCTGACTATTTCTTGCAATAACTTCAACTAAAAAACATTTAGCATTAGGAATTAAATTTATTTTATGTTGCATTCTCATATATGTTTTTTGAGATGATGAAGAGTTCATAGTATTGTGCTTGTTTTTCATTTCAACAAATATTTTTAAATTTTCATTGACTACATCAAACCCAGTTTCAGGTACCGACCAACCATTTCCAAAATATTTAAAAATATTTTGATGAAAATATCCTATATGATTTGTATTTGATTTATCAATTTGTCGCATAATTTCATCATTAATTAGTGCTGGTAAATCTTTTTGATACACTTTACTATCAAAAGTTAATTTAATTGGATCAATCAAATTTTTATTAAACTCTTTTAAATCAATTTTGAATCTATACTTCAAAACTGTCTCTTTGACATGATTAAATAAATTTTCATTAGAAATAAAACTTAAGTTGTAATTATTCATTTGTGTTTTCCTTTTTCCCTTGAAGATAATTTTTGATTGATAGTCCTATGTGATAAGCTAAATTAACAGGAACAGCATTTCCTATTTGCTTATATTGTTCTGCCATCCCTCCTACAAATTCCCAATCATCAGGAAAAGATTGAATTCTCGCATTTTCTCGCACACTAAAAGGACGAAGTTCATCAGGATGGCATCTATCTGTTTGTTTTTGAGCAGGTGTGCAAAGAACTGTAAGACCTGATTCTTCCCAAGACATTTTTCGTGCAATCCCAGTTTTTCCACCACCCAAATGATAGCTTCCACCTAAATATTCTCTAGCAATTTCATCTGGCAAATCTCTCCAACAGCCACCTTGAGAAATAAGAGCAAAAATTTCTTTTTTCTTATCGCTATAATTTGCACAGAATGAATTTGGAACATCTTGTAAAATATCTTTTAGTTTTAATTTATGTTCAAATGGTTTTGGGAATTCAAAATCAAATCCAATTTGTTCTCTAATATCATTTCTAACTCCAATAATGACGATTCTTTCTCTTTTTTGAGCCACATTGTAATGAACAGCATTTAAGACTTTATAATATACTTTGTAGCCAACATCAGTGAAAACATCTATCATAGTTTGAAGGGTTCTTCCTTTGTCGTGACTCACCAAACCTTTTACATTTTCAGCCAAAAACATTTTTGGTTTTAGTTCTTTCAAAATTTCAGCATAACTATAAAATAGAGTTCCTCTTGTATCTTCAAGTCCCAGTTTTTTACCTGCATAACTAAAAGATTGACAAGGATAACCACCAGAAAGTAAGTCAATTTCACCATCAAAATTTAAATACTTTTTAATACCAACATCTGCTATTTTTGTAACATCTGCTTCCAATACATTCCAATTTGGTCGATTTTTTCTTAAAGTTTCACAAGCCCATTTATTGTTTTCAAGGGTGAGTTTTGTATTAAATCCTGCTTTTTCTAACCCAAGTGCTAAACCGCCTGCACCTGCAAAAAGCTCAACTACTGAAAGCTTTTTTAAAGCATTAAAATTTTCATTAGCTGTTTTTTGTCTCATTTGAATAGTCATCTAAAATTCCTTGTTTTAAATATAGTTTTGAAAGATATCTTTCAAAAACCATCTTGATATTTTTCCTCTTTGACTTACTCTACAAAATCCTCTGTCTCAATCCTAAAAATAGTCAAATAAGGCAACTTTGTTGGAAGTTTAATTGGATTGATATTTCCACTATGAACAGACTCCAATTCTTTTCCAAGTTGAGTGATAATTTTTTTAAATTTGATGTAATATTTCCCATCCTCTTTTTTATAAATTGTCCCTATTTCATTATCAACTTCATCAATTTTAGTATTAAGTGGATGGAAAATCTCAACCTCTTCATTTAGATAAGTTTTGTATTTGCATAAAAAATGCTCTTCATCTTTTAATACCAATCCACTAACTTCAAAAGCACCTTTACTCATCGTGTAGTCGTGGTTCTCAGTACCTTGTTTTTCAAATGGTTTATGTACAAGATAAGCATCTGTAAAACCTCTATTTTTAGTTGTTTTAAGCTCATTTTGATATTTCTCGGCATCAAATCTTCCAGCATAAAAATCATCAATCGCCATACGATAAGTGTATGCAGTAATAGCTGCATAATATGGTGATTTTGTACGACCCTCAATTTTAACACTATCAACAGCGCCACTTGCTAAAATCTCATCGATGTGAGAAGCTAAGTTCATATCTTTTGCATTGAAGAGATAAGTGCCAATTTCTGGTTGTTCTTCAAGTCTAAAAAGTGTCCCGTGGTTTTCATTTCCAGCATATAAAGTGTATTCAAATCTACAATCATTTGCACAACTTCCCCTATTTGGAACTCGTCCCATCTGAACTGCACTCACAAGACATCTTCCACTATAAGCAAAGCACATACTCCCGTGTACAAATATCTCTATTTCAAGGTCTGGCAATCTTTTTTTTATCTCTTCGACATCTTTAAGGCTAATTTCACGAGCTGCAATAATTCTTCGCACACCCATATCATAATAAACTTTTGCATCAAGATAGTTCATAACATTTGCTTGAGTTGAAAGGTGAATTGGGATATTTGGAGCAATTTCACGACAAAGTCCAACAACCCCAGGAGTTGCAACAATAAGAGCATCTGGATTAAGCTCACTCATCGTTTTTATATGGTTTTTAAGAAGCTCAATTTGTGAGTTAAAAGGGAAGCCGTTTATTGTTACATAAACTTTTTTTCCCAAACTATGAGCATAATCAATCCCCTCTTTAAAAGTCTCAACTGTAAATTCCTTACCACTTCTTATCCTAAGACTAAAATGACTAACTCCACCATATACTGCGTCTGCTCCATAAGCAAAAGCTATTTTTAACTTTTCTAAATTTCCAGCAGGGGATAATAATTCTACTTTTTTCATATTACTCTTTTTTAATTTTTATATATATTCTTCTTTGAGTCGCGATTATACTCAACCAATACTAAATTATTTATCGCTAATTTTTTGTAATCAAAAAGAGATTATACTTATCTAAACTATTTAAAATATAGAAAAAGGAAATTTATGGATACTAAAGAAAAAGTTTATGTTATCGATACAAATGTTGTTTTACAAAATATTCAAAATGTTTTTAATTTAAGTGATGATGGCTCAAATATTGTAGTTATCCCTGAAACAGTTTTGGTTGAATTAGAGGACAAAAAGAAGTTACACGATGAGCTTGGATATCAATCAAGACAATTTGCAAGGCTTCTGGCTCAAGCTAAGGTTGATGATATTATTTTAAAAAAAGAGTTTAAAATAGTTAAGCTCTCTTATCAAAATATCAAAATTCATATCATCTCCAAAGAGCGATATGAAAGTGAAATATTTGCTCACAATATCGCCGAAAGTAATGATAAAAGAATTATCGAGGTTGCAAGTGTAGCTGTTGAATACTATGAAAAAATGGATGTAACTTTTGTCTCAATTGATATTTACGCAAGAACATTTGCATTATTTAAAAATATCAAAACCGAGACTCTAAAAGAGGATAGATCTGACATTCCAGAGTTTGAATTTATCAAAACTATTCCACTAAATTCTATATATTTTAATGGACTAGATGGCAAATCAATTCATGAATTTGACCCAGATTACCAAAACGAAAACTTCTCTTATGAATTTAAAAGTGATGATGGAAACTCAATTTATGGAAATATTATAAATGGGAAAATATCAATTATTGATGATTCGATATTTAATCCACTAGCTCTTCGCCCTGCAAATCTAAAACAAAAGTTTTTCTTAAGTGCAATGCTTTCAAATATGTACAATCTCCTTGTCATAGATGCAAAAGCTGGAAGTGGGAAAACACTTTTAAGTATCGCTGGCGCCATGAGACTTATTGAAAAAGGAGCTTATGAAAAAATTGTTTATGTAAGAAACTCGATTGAGTCTTTAGATAAAGGTGCGGAGGTTGGATTTTTATCTGGAAATGATGAAAAATTTAGAATCTACAATATGGCACTTTATGATACTTTAGAATTTATTGCAAAGAAAAAACTAAAAAATGCCCAAAATATAGACCAAATTGAATCGATAAAATCAAAAACAGCAGAGTTGATGGAGAGATACAATATCGAAACATTATGGCCAGGTGAAGCAAGGGGGCGGACACTAAGTGGAGCGATTGTGATACTTGATGAGTGGCAAAATAGTAGTGAAAATACAACTCAACTAATATTATCAAGACTTGATGAGAGTTGCATGGCGATAGTGATTGGTTCAAACAGACAAATTGACAATCTCTACTTAAATAGATTTAATAATGGGCTTACTACTCTTTTAAAACAAACAAGATTTGAACACCCTGAACTTAAAATGTTTGCAATTGAATTAACAAAAGCAGTAAGGGGTAAATTTGCAGAGTTTACTGAGCGGATTTTTGAAAACAAAAGAAAATAGATGAAACTAATAAACGACACAATATACAAACATATTGAGTGTAGCGATATTGAAGATATGGTATTACAAACAAAAATCGTAAATCGTCTCCTTTTTATTACCCAAAATGCTTTAGCTTATTTTGCTTATCCATCAATAAATACAAAAAGATATATCCATAGCCTAGGAACTATGCATATGTCAGCGCACATGTACAAAAACAGTATTTTAAACGCTAAAAATGAAGTAAAAAATAATTTTCTCAAAAACCTAAAATTATCAATCGAGGGGATTATAAGTGAAAATAAAATAAATCTTTCACTAAAAAACACAGAAATATTTGAAGATAAAGCGCTTTTTGAATTTACAATACCACTAAAATCTGACACAAGCAAAGCTATTTATCTTATCACACTTCAAGCAGTAAGATTGGCTGGATTATTGCATGATTTGGGACATTTTCCATTTTCACATCAAGTTGAATATGCGATGGAAAATATCTATAAGATGCTGAAATCACAAACAAATTTAACCCACAAACAAACGGAATTTTTTAATTTTTATGAACAAACAACTCATAAAAGCGATGATGTTTTGCATGAATCTATTGGATACAAACTAATCAAACTACTTTTTAATTATGAATTAAATTGCACAAACAATGGTTATTTAAATCTTCTTTATTTGATTATAAAAAATATCTTAGATGAGAAAAAAGATGAATTTTTTGATTATCAAGTTTTACACTCATTTATAAGTGGGACAATTGATGCTGATAGATTGGATTATATAAACCGTGATATGTTAGCTAGTGGATATATTGGTGGTGCTGTTGATTTTATTAGGATTGCTAAACAATCAGTTATTATTGAACATAAAAATAGATTTGTATTATCTTTTTTTGATAGCGAAATTATAGATATCGAACATATGCTTGAGATGAGATTTAATCTTTATAAAAAAATCATCTTTAACCATAAAATCACTGCAACCGACACACACCTAGAAAATGTTGTTTTATATCTTGCAAAAAGTTATTTTAGCGATGATAAAACTTCTGAACTTACAGATTCGATTTCGATGCTTTGGAAATTTTTAGATGAACAAGATTTAGAAAAAAGGCTAGATATCATCACACAACTTGATGAAAATTGGCTTATCACACTCTTTAAAAAAGAGTATTTTAAAATAAAAAATAAGCTCAATAAAAACCTCGAAGATAATAAATATCTAAAATCTTTTGAGGAGGTTTTATTTGGTAAACGATTTTACAATGCCACTTGGAAAAATTTAAATGAGTTTTATAATATATTAGACTTTAATGAAATAGAGAGATACAAATTTAGAGAAAGCTTTGGCTATGTATCGAAGAAAACCCACAATAAATTAAGCTTAGAGCTTGACAAATTTTGCTCAAAATATGAAAAAAATGATATTTTTTTTACTTTTCAAATAGTCTCTTTAAATATTGGGATTGAAACAGATTTTTTACTATTTGATGGTGAGAAACCTATCAAAATTGATGCGATTTCAACAATTAGAAAAAGATTAAAAAAATCGATTTTAAATACAGTGCCATTTTATATCTATACAAATAAAACACATTTAACAAAAGATATGACTGAGGATATAAGAAAGATTTTGAGTGATTGTTTTTAAAATAGCAAATAGAGCAGAAGCCCTATCTATCTACACATTGTGAATAAAGTTGATTTTTTTATTTCTATAAAGTCCTGTTCCAACTGGTATAGTTCTACCAATTACAACATTCTCTTTTAAGTCAGTTAACATATCTATTTTAGAAGATATCGCCGCTTCAGTTAGAACTTTTGTAGTCTCTTGGAATGAAGCGCTTGAGATAATACTATCACTTGTAACAGCTGCTCTTGTAATACCTAAAAGGATGGGTTCAGCAATAGCTGGTTCACCACCAATTTTAATGATTTTACTATTTTCCTCGTGGAATCTTCTTTTTGAAACCATATCACCCTCAACAAATTTTGTATTACCTGAATCAATAATGCTTACTTGTCGTAACATTTGAGACAAAATAACTTCAATATGTTTATCAGCAATACTAACACCTTGTCCTCGGTAAACACCTTGAACTTCAGCAACGATAAATTCATTTAACGCTTTTTCACCCAAAATTTTTAAAATATCATGACTTGCTTTTTGTCCATCTGTTAATTGCTCACCAGCATGTACAAACTCACCATCTCTTACAAGAATTTCTCTATTTTTGTCGATTAGGTTTTCACTTTTATTTCCGATATTGTCAGTAATTGTCAATCTTTGTTTGTTTCTTAGTGGTTTTCCAAAACTAACAACTCCATCAAACTCAGCCAAAATAGCTATATTTTTTGGTCGTCTTGCTTCAAAAAGTTCACTTACTCTTGGAAGACCTCCAGTAATATCGCTTGATTTAGCAACTGCTTTTGGAGTTTTACCAATAATATCAGCAACTTTAATCTCTTCACCATTTGCAACATTAATAGATGTTTTAGACTCTAATACATAAGCTCTAATATTTTCATTTTTATCTTGAATAATAATTGTTGGCTTATAAGCTGCTGGAATATATTCATTTACAACTAATTTAGAAGTTCCAGTAAGTTCATCATATTGCTCACTTACAGTAAGTCCTGGGATAATATCTTCAAATGAAACTTTTCCATCAATCTCTGCAATTGTAGGGTTCGCATAAGGGTCCCATTGTGCAACTATTGTATGCGCTTCTGTTGCTGGTCGTGCGATAATATCACCTTTTTTAACAACTGCATTATCTTCAACTTCAAGCACAGATTCTCTTGAGATGTAAAATCTTGATGCTTCTCTATCTTCAGAGTCAACAATAACACCGAAGAATCCTTTTTTATAGATAACATCACCTTTTTTCATATCATGAACTCTTTCAAGGTAATCACCCACAAGTTTGTAGTATTTGACTGTACCAGCTTCTTTTGTTTTAATCTCAGTAGTAACAGGAGCACCATCTGCAACTAAAAGTTCAGAAGCATATGGAATCCTAGAAGGTACATTCCAACCATCTTTGATAATCTCAACGATTGATTCACCTCTTTCTACTTTATCACCATCAATATAAGGAAGGTACATTTTAGCTTCAATCTTACCACTAACACCAGCTAGTTCATTTGGTTTTGCAATGTCTGATTTTCTTAAATAATACTTTTTAGTTTCACTTTCACCAGTTACAACTAAAACAATCTCTTCGTGTGTAGTTTGGATAGAGATTTTACCATCAAATGGAGCATTAATTTTAGGCTCAACCAAAAGGATTGCTGCATTTCTTCTATTCGCTACAACATTTTTACCCTCTTTTGAAAGGTATGTTTTTACATTGTAATATCTCAAGAATCCTTCACTCGTTGCTTTAAGTTCTTTTTCCGCTTGAGTTGCACTAGCTGTCCCCCCAACGTGGAATGTTCTTAGAGTAAGCTGTGTTCCTGGCTCCCCAATAGATTGAGCTGCAAGTACACCAACAGCTTCACCTGGATTTACTTTTCTTTGTTCTCCAAGATTTAAACCATAACATTTTGCACAAAGTGAATTTTCAGCTTTACAAGTAAGTGGTGTTCTGATTGTTACAGATTTAACCCCAGCGTCAGCTACAATTTTTGCATCATCTTCACTTATTAATGAACCTTCACTAAATAAAATCTCATTTGAAATAGGATCAACGATATCATTTGCAATAACTCTACCTGTAATTCTTTCAGCCAAACTTTCTACAAGTTCGTTTCCATCAGTAATACTACTAATTGTAATACCTTCATGAGTTCCACAATCTTCAATAGAGATTCTTACATTTTGTGAAATATCTACAAGTTTTCTTGTCAAATACCCAGCATTTGCTGTTTTAAGAGCTGTATCGGCAAGTCCTTTTCTAGCACCGTGCGTTGAAATAAAGTATTCTAAAACATTTAATCCCTCTCTAAAGTTAGAGATAATTGGTGTTTCAATAATTGAACCATCTGGCTTAGCCATAAGTCCCCTCATACCAGCTAGCTGTCTAATTTGAGCCGCACTACCCCTAGCACCTGAATCTGCCATCATATAAATTGAGTTAAATCCATCTTTATCTGTTCTAACTAAATCCATCATTTCACTTCCAAGTTTATTGTTTAGAAGTGTCCAAATATCAATAATTTTATTGTATCTCTCTTGCTCTGTTAAAAGACCTTGGTTAAATTGTTTTTGAACTTCAATAACCTCTTTTTTAGCAGTTGCAACAAGACCCTCTTTTGATTCAGGAATTCTAATATCATCAATTGAAATTGAAATACCAGCACTTGTAGCATATTTAAATCCAAGATTTTTAAGGTCATCTAGGAATCTAGGAGTAACAGCATATCCGCCATATTTATAGATATAGTCAACCAAAGCTCCAATATCTTTTTTCTTTAAGATTTTATTCCAATAACTCACAGGTACAAAATCTGGCAAGATATTTTTTATAATCATTCTACCAACAGTAGTAGTGATTATATGTCCATCAAGAATAGTTCTAATTTTGGCATGAATATCCACTTTTTTATGTTCAAGTGCCATTAATGCTTCATTTAAATCTGTAAATATCTTATGTTCACCCTTAACACCATCTTTTTCAAGAGTCATATAGTAAAGTCCCAAAATCATATCTTGAGAAGGTACTGCTAAAGCTCGTCCAGATGCTGGAAGAAGGATGTTCATTGAAGACATCATCAAAATTTTAGCTTCAGCAATTGCCTCTTGACTTAAAGGTACATGCACAGCCATTTGATCCCCATCAAAGTCGGCATTAAATGCAGAACATACAAGTGGATGTAATTGGATAGCTTTACCATCAATCAATACAGGGTGGAATGCTTGAATAGAAAGCTTATGAAGTGTTGGAGCACGATTCAACATAACTGGATAATCTTCAACGATTTCAGCCAAACATTCCCAAACTTCATTTGTTTCATTTTCAATCAATCTTTTAGAAGCTTTTAGTGTAGTTGCATACCCTTTTTCTTCTAGTTTTGCCATAAGATGCGGTTTAAATAACTCTAATGCCATTTTTTTAGGTAAACCACATTGATCCATTCTCAAAGTTGGTCCAACAACAATTACAGATCTTCCCGAGAAGTCAACCCTTTTACCAAGTAAGTTTTGTCTAAATCGTCCTTGTTTACCTTTGATTATTTCAGAAAGTGATTTAAGTGGTCTTTTGTTTGCACCTTTTACTGCATTTGCTGTTTTTGCATTATCAAATAAAGCATCAACCGCTTCTTGAAGCATTCTCATCTCATTTCTAATAATAATTTCAGGCGCATCAAGTTCAACTAATCTTTTCAGTCTGTTATTTCTGTTTATTACTCTTCTGTAAAGGTCATTAACATCAGAAACCGCAAATTTTCCACCATCAAGTGCAACTAGCGGTCTAATATCTGGTGGTAAAACTGGTAAAACTGTAAGCATCATCCATTCAGGTCTATTTCCACTATTTAAGAAGTTTTCAACAACTTTCAATCTTTTTACGATTGATTTTATTTTTGCTTCAGATTTTGTGTTTTGAATCTCCTCTTTAAGACTCTCTAATAGTTCAACCAAATCAAGATTTTTTAACATATTTAAAATTACTTGTCCACCCATTTTAGCAACAAAACCAGTGTCATCATAATGCTCTTCAATTTGTCTATATTGCTCTTCATTTAGAATGTCGTATTTTAAAACTTTTTTTGATGCTTCACTATCATAATAAGCTTCACCAGGATTTTCAACAATATATGCTTCATAATAAAGAACTCTCTCAAGGTCTTTTAATTTAACACCAAGAAGTGTTCCAATTCTTGAAGGCAAAGAGCTTACCATCCAAATATGTGCCACAGGAGCAACTAAATCAATATGTCCCATTCTGTGTCTTCTAACTTTTGAGCTAATTACTTCAACACCACATTTTTCACAAACCACACCTTTGTATCTCATCTTTTTGTATTTTCCACAAAGACATTCGTAGTTTTTTACAGGTCCAAAAATTTTCGCACAAAATAATCCATCTCTTTCTGGTTTAAGTGTTCTATAATTGATAGTTTCAGGTTTTTTTACTTCCCCAGAAGACCAAGAAAGTATTTTCTCTGGGCTTGCTAAATTAATTTGGAATGCTGAAAAATCTTTTGGTTTTTCCAATTCACCTATCTCAATAGGTCTTAATATTTTTTGCTCTCCAGCAAACGATGTTACATAATTACTACTCATCTGTTTCTACCTCTTCATAAATTTCTACATCAAGTGCAAGTGCTTGAAGCTCTTTTGTTAATACAAAGAATGTTTCTGGGATACCTGAATTAGGTACATTCTCACCATTTGAAATAGCTCTATAAGCTAAAGTTCTACCTTCAACATCATCAGATTTAGTTGTTAGCATCTCTCTTAGAACCGCAGTTGCTCCATATGCTTCTAAAGCCCAAACCTCCATTTCTCCAAATCTTTGTCCACCAAATAGTGCTTTTCCACCAACTGGCTGTTGTGTAACTAAAGAGTATGGTCCTGTACTTCTAGCATGAACTTTTTCATCAACAAGATGGTGAAGTTTTAACATATACATAACACCAACGTTAACTCTTTCAATCATTTTTTCACCAGTCATACCATCATACAGTGTAGTTTTACCATCTGTATCCATTTTTGCTAATTGGAATAATTTATCAAACTCCTCTTGCTTAGCACCATCAAATACTTGAGTAGCAAATTTAACACCTGTACTCCAATCTCTTGCATACTCAACAAGTTCATCATTAGTGATACTATTTAAGAACTCTTTTCCATGCATAAGTTTAGTTACATCAGCAATCTCAATCATTTTAGCTCTTAAATCAGCTATAAATGTATCTTTTTGATCTTCAAACATTTGTTGAATTTGAGCCCCTAATTTTTTACCAACAATTCCTAAGTGAACCTCTAGGATTTGTCCGATATTCATCCGTGATGGAACCCCTAGTGGATTTAATACAACATCAACAGTACTTCCATCTTCTAGATATGGCATATCAACCTCAGGTACGATATTTGAAACGATACCTTTGTTTCCATGTCGCCCAGCCATTTTATCCCCAACTTTTATTTTTCTTTTAGTAGCGATATAAACTTTAACTTGTTTAATTACGCCGCTTGGTAAAATATCATCGTGTTCTAAAATGTTTAATTTCTCTTCATGAGCTTCTCTTAATTTTGTTTTCTCTCTAATAAAATGCTCTTTAATGTTGTTGTATTCTCGTGAAATTGCATTTTCATAAGATGCGACAAGTTTTTTCATAGCAAATCGATTAATACTTTGAAGTTGCTCTTCTGTTACCATATCACCTTTTTTAAATTCAACATCACCTAATTCAACATCTTTAGCAATTTTATTTTTAGATAATAGTGAGTTAATTTTCAAAATCTCTTCACGGTCAAGCATCAATAATCTATCGTGATGTTCAATATCTAATTTAGATTTCTCCAATTCCATAGATTTTACAGATCTGTCATCTTTTTCATATCCCTTTTTAGTAAATACTTTGATATCAACAACAGTACCTTCCATAGAAGCAGGACAATACATAGATTTATTTATAACATGTCCAGCTTTTTCACCAAATATAGCTCTAAGTAGTCTCTCTTCAGGAGTTGGTTTAATCTCACCTTTTGGTGTAACTTTACCAACCATAATCATTCCTGGTTTTAAATATGTTCCAATTTTAACAATTCCACTCTCATCAAGATGATCAATAGACTCAGATTTTACACCTGGTAAATCTCTTGTAATCTCTTCATTTCCATGCTTAAGCTCTCTAGCTTCAATCTCTTTTTCATAAATATGTACAGATGTAAATGCATCTTCTTTAATTAATCTTTGCGAAAGAACAATTGCATCTTCGTAGTTGTATCCATTCCAAGGCATAAACGCAACAGTTGCATTAATTCCAATTGCAAGTTCACCATTATCCATAGATGGACCATCAGCAATAACTTGTCCAGCTTCAACAACTTGACCCTCTTTTACAAGATTTCTTTGTCCAAAAGTTGTATTATTATTTGTTCTCTGATTTTTTCTTAGTAGATATTGATCAATAAATGCTCCACTCTCATCTTCACCTTTAATGTAGATATTTGTAGCATCTGCTTTTTCAACAATACCAGCTCGTCCTGCTTTAATAACAGACCAAGAATCTCTTGCAATAATTTTTTCCAAACCAGTTCCAACTAATGGGGCTTGAGGTTTAAGTAAAGGAACCGCTTGTCTCATCATATTTGAACCCATCAATGCTCTATTTGCATCATCGTGTTCTAAGAATGGAATAAGTGAAGCAGCAACCCCCATAACCATTTGAGAAGAGATATCAATAAGTTCAACTTTAGAACTCTCAACCATCATAATCTCACCATCAATTCTACCTTCAATCAAAGTATCAGCAATTTTTCCATGTTTATCAAGTTTTGTTGAACCTGGAGCAATTGTTTTACCTTCTTCTTGTGTAGCTGTATAATATTCAATATCATCAGTTACCTGACCATTTACAACTTTTTTATATGGAGTTTCAATAAATCCTAAATCATTTACTTTTGAATAAGTTGATAAAGTATTGATAAGACCAATATTTTGCCCCTCTGGGGTTTCAACTGGACAGATTCTTCCATAATGTGTTGGGTGGACATCCCTTACTTCAAATCCGGCTCTCTCTTTTACAAGTCCACCCTCTCCAAGAGCTGATAGTCTTCTTTTGTGAGTAACTTCAGATAATGGGTTTGTTTGGTCCATAAATTGTGATAGCTGTCCACTCGTAAAGAATTCAGTAATAGTTGAAGTTATCATTTTTGACATAATTAAATCGTGTGGCATAAGCTCATCAAGAGTTCCACTTAAAGTAGTCATTTTGTCCCTAATAGCTTTTTGCATTTTTACTAAACCATTGTGAAGCTCATTTGCAAGAAGTTCCCCAATTGATCTAATTCTTCTATTTCCGAGGTGATCTCTATCATCAATATGACCATGCCCTGATTTTACTTTTATTAAATATTGGATAGTTTTAATAATATCTTCATAAGTTAAAACTGTTACATATTCAGGAACTGTAACTCCTAATTTATGATTCATTTTCATCCTACCAACTTTTGTTAAATCGTATCTTTCAGGATCAAAAAATAATTTTCTCACAAACTCTTTAGCAGCGTCCGCTGTAACAGGCTCACCTGGTCTCATAACTTTATAAATTCTAATTGCACAAAGATCATTTTCATCATCAATTTGCTCAGTTTGTCTAAGAAGTTTTATAGATTCGCTATCAGTTTTAAATGCTTTAATAATAGAATCATCAATCCCATCAGCTAAGTCATTTGCAATATTAAACTCTTTAAATCCAAGATCAAGAAGTTTTTTAAGTTTTAAATCATCAAGTTGAGTTAATGAATCAAATAAAATTTCTCCACTATTTGGATCATAAATACTTGAAGCTGTATGTCTCTCCATCAATAATTCAACTGGATATTCAACAAGTTTAAGTCCACCATCAGCTAAAGCTTTTGCTTTTCTTTCAGTTAACCTTTTTCCACTCGCGATAATTAAGTTTCCTTTATCATCAATCAAATCGAACTCTACTCTACCTGTAAAATCTTCAGCTTTAAATACTCGTAAAAATTTATTATTTTTTACTTTAATATTAACAATCGGATAAAATAATTTAATAATATCCTCTTTTGTATATCCTAATGCTCTAAGAAGTATAGTTGCAGGAACTTTTCTTCTTTTGTTAATTCTTACATACAATACATCTTTTGCATCATATTCAAAATACAACCAACTACCTCTATTTGGGATAATTTGACCCGTATAAATTAGTTTATTTGAAACAGTAGCTGCTTCTTCCTCTTTAAATATAACACCTGGGCTTCTATGTAATTGATTTACAACAACTCTCTCAACACCATTTACAACAAATGATGTTCTATCTGTCATAAGTGGAATTTCTCTAATAAAAATAGCTTGTTCTTTGATATTTTTAACACCAATTTTTTCACCAGTTTTTTCATCTAGTTCCCAAAGAGTTAATTTAACATTTATTTTTAATGGGATTGAATATGTAAGACCTCTAACCATAGATTCGTTTACATCATATTTTGGTTTTCCAACCTCACTATTAATGTAATCTAAAGTAAATCTATTTTGAGCATCATGTAAAGGAAATATTGATTTGAAAACTTTTTCGATTCCTGCTTCTGATCGATTTTCCTCGTCAACCATTAAAAAGTTTTTGTAGCTGTTTTGTTGTAGTTGTAGTAAATTTGGGATTTCGATTTTTTGTGGATTTTTAGCAAAATCTACCCTTAATCTATTACCAGATTTTAATGAATTTAACATAGAATACCTCATAATTTTGTATTTGAATTGCTTTTTTGATAAGCTGAAAAAAGCACTCTAAGATACATGAAAAACATATATCCTAGAATGCTAACCTTTTTAAACCACTAATGCTTCGCAAAAATAGCGAAGCATTTAGAGTTTTTTAAATAATAAAAATTATTTAATTATAACTTTTGCACCAGCTTCTTCTAATTGTTTTTTAGCAGCTTCAGCAACATCTTTAGGAACACCCTCTTTAACTACTGAGTTTGCTTCTTCTGACATTGTTTTAGCTTCTTTTAATCCAAGACCAGTTAATGCTCTGATTTCTTTAATTACATTGATTTTTTTATCTCCAGCATCTAAAATTACAACTGTAAATTCTGTTTGCTCTTCAGCAGCTTCAACAGCAGCAACTGCTCCACCAGCAACTGCAACAGGTTGTGCAGATACTCCAAATTTTTCTTCGAATTCTTTTACTAATTCTGAAAGTTCTAATACGCTTAAGTTAGAAATAAATTCTAATACATCTTCTTTAGAAATTGCCATTTAATATCCTTTTGTTTTTCTTATCATAATTCTTACAAACTTTGTTTGTAACACTCAACGCAACGAAATCGTATATATTGATTACGCAGCAGTCTCTTCTTTTTGTCTTCTAAGTGCATCAAGACCAATAGTAAAGTTTCTAACAGGCCCCATCCATACAGAAGCAAGCATTCCAAGTAATTCTTCTCTACCTGGTAATTTAGCAAATGCAACAACTTTTGCAGTGTCTGCAATTTCCCCTTCGATAATTCCGCCTTTAATTACAAATGTATCTTTATTTTCAGACGCAAATTTTTCAGATATTTTACAAGCTGTAATCTGGTCATCAGCCCATATAAACATACTTTCTGCTTTTAAATCAAGCGTAGGCAAATTAGCATTTTTAAGTGCAACATTCACAAGAGTGTTTTTTGCAACTCTAACTTTTACATTAGATTCTTTAGCGCTAACTCTTAAAGTTTCAAGTTTTTTGTGTTTTGAACCTTTGTAATTAATAACAACAATTGAACCAGCAGTTTTAAACTCCTCAGTTAAATTATTTACAATAATTTTTTTTTCTTCTCTAGTCATAAGTTTCCTCCTTTCAAAACAAAAAAACTTCGGTAGGAATTAATAGATATCACTATCCAACCCACTGTCTTTAGTTTTAAGATAAAGCTAAAATAAAATTTAGCTAATTAGTTTTTTATATCAATCATTTCCATTGGGTTAATTTTAACACCTGGACTCATTGTAAGTGAAATAGTAGCAGTTGTTACATATTTCCCTTTTGCAGTAGCTGGTTTTGCTCTATTTACAGCTGCCATTAAAGTTCTAGCATTAGCTAATATATCCTCTTTAGAAAATGAAACTTTTCCGATTCCAGCATGGATAATACCTTTTTTGTCAACTCTATATGTGATTTGACCACCTTTTGCATCTTTAACAGCTTTAGCTACATCCATAGTTACAGTTCCAACTTTTGGATTTGGCATTAAACCTTTTGGCCCAAGAATTCTTCCGATTTTACCTACAAGTCCCATTGTATCTGGAGTTGCAATTAATACATCAAAGTTAATAATTCCAGCTTGAATTTGCTCAACTAAGTCATCATTTCCAACTAAATCAGCGCCAGCAGTAGTAGCTTCGTCCATTTTTAAACCTTTTGCAAATACTGCAACTCTTACTGTTTTACCAGTTCCAGCAGGTAATACAACCGAACCTCTAATCATTTGATCAGCATGTCTTGGATCTACATTTAAATTTAATGCCAATTCAACTGTTTCATCAAATTTAGCAGAAACTAATGTTTTAACATTTGCAACTGCATCTTCTAAACTATATACTTGTGTTGTGTCTACTTTTTCAAGTAGAGCTTTAATTCTTTTACTCATATTTTTCCTTCGCATATTTTAAGTTTGCTACCACATTTATTGCCTTGTGGTCTTTACGGCACCTAAATAATCTTAGACTATTTCTCTATCTCTACACCAATACTTCTACATTGACCTTCAACAATTTTCACTGCCTGATCTACATCTTTTGTATTAAGGTCAGCAATTTTTTGTTTTACTATCTCTAATACTTTCTCTTTTGAAAGTTTTGCTACTTTATTTTTAAGTGCATTATTACTACCTTTTTTGATTCCAGCAGCTTTCATAATAAGTTCACTCATTGGTGGTTGCTTAGTTACAAATGTAAAACTTTTATCAGTATAAACAGTTATAACAACAGGTATTTTAAATCCTGCATTTGCTTTTGTTCGCTCATTAAAAGCTTTACAAAATTCCATAATATTAACACCTCTTTGACCCAATGCTGGACCAACTGGTGGTGATGGATTAGCTGCACCTGCAGGTATTTGAAGCTTGATAAGCCCTTGTATCTTTTTTGCCATTTTAATTCCTTTTTGTTTTGAAATAGGTATTAGGCAATACTACTAAAAATTTAGAAGCTAGTAACTATTGCCTAATACCTATTAATAAAAATTATCCTACTCGCTCGACTTGTGTATAAGATATCTCAACTGGTGTATTTCTTCCAAAAATTAAAACATTAAGTGTTAATAATCCAGAAGACATATCGAACGATTCCACATTTCCATTAAAATTAGAAAATGATCCATCTTTAATTCTAACCATTTCACCTTTATCAAATGAAATTTTTGGTTTTGCTGCTGCTCTATGGTTAACTTTTTCTAAAATTTGATTAATATCTTTTTCACTTAAAGGGGAAGGTTTTTTTGATTCACCAATAAATCTTCCAACTTTTGGCATCGATTGAATTGCATGCCATAAAGCGGTATCAAGATCAATCTTAGCAAATACATAAGCTGAATAAAGTGGTTTTTCAATAATTACTTTAGCACCTTTTTTAATTTCGATTAAATCTTCAGTTGGAACTAAAACTTGTTCAATTCTACCATCATTTAATTCACCACCTAGTCTCTCTAATGCTCTTTTTATTGTTAATTCACTACCTGAGTGAGTTTGTATTGCATACCAATTGTGTGCCATTTAAATTTCCTTAGTTCATTAATGAAGATAAACTTACTGACATAATTGCATCAATAAGTGCTAAAAATAGTGAAATCACAGTCACTACAACAAAAACAGAAATATATGCACTTCTAACTTGCTCTTTTATTGGAAATATTACTTTATTTAATTCATCTTTTGCTTGTTTATAATAAGTTTTTAGTTTGCTCAAAATTTAACCTTTTAAAATTTAACCTAATGGTGAAAAAATAAAAATAAAAGAATATTTTACTTTTAATTTATCACGGAAATTATATTGATGGCAGGTCAAGAGGGACTCGAACCCACAACACTCGGATTTGGAATCCGATGCTCTACCATTGGAGCTATTGACCTATTAGTAACACAAATAGACAAAAGTCTATTTGTTGTTAGAAATTAAGATTTTAACTTAACTTCTTTATGAATTGTGTGTTTTCGTAATCTTGGAGAATACTTATTTACTTCAAATTTTTCTGTGTGCGTTTTTGGGTTTTTCATTGTTGTGTAGTTAATGTCACCAGTTTCTACACATTTTAAACCTATTTTTATTCTAACTCCATTTGCCATAATAAATACTACTTTACTATTCTAAGATTTTAGAAACAACACCAGCACCAACTGTTCTTCCACCTTCTCTGATAGCGAACTTAGTTCCCTCTTCAAGAGCAATTGGAGAAACTAATTGAACTGTTAATTTCGTATTATCACCAGGCATAACCATCTCAACACCTTCGTTAAGAGTTACTGAACCTGTAACGTCTGTTGTTCTAACATAGAATTGTGGTCTATAATTAGTAAAGAATGGAGTATGTCTTCCACCCTCTTCTTTTGAAAGAATATAAACTTCACACTCAAATTTTGTATGTGGAGTAATTGTACCTGGCTTAATAAGAACTTGTCCTCTTTCAACATCTTCTTTTTTAACACCTCTTAATAAAAGACCGCAGTTATCACCAGCAAGACCTTCAGTCATCTCTTTTCTAAACATCTCAACACCAGTTACAGTTGTTTTGATTGTATCTCTAAGACCAACGATTTCAATAACTTCACCAATTTTAACTGTACCTTTTTCAATTCTTCCAGTTACAACTGTTCCTCTTCCTGAGATAGAGAAAACATCTTCAACAGGCATTAAGAAATCTTGATCAACATCTCTTACTGGAGTTGGGATATAAGAATCAACTGCATCCATAAGTGCAACAACTTTCTCAGCCCATGGTCCAACTTTTCCATCTTTTGCTTCATTTAAAGCTTGGAATGCAGAACCTGCTACGATTGGAGTGTCATCACCTGGGAAATCATACATAGAAAGAAGCTCTCTAACTTCCATCTCTACAAGTTCTAACATCTCATCTTTATCATCATCATCAAGTTGATCTTCTTTATTTAAAAATACAACTAAGTATGGAACACCAACTTGTTTAGAAAGAAGGATATGCTCTCTAGTCTGAGCCATTGGTCCATCAGTAGCAGCAATAACTAAGATAGCTCCATCCATTTGTGCAGCACCAGTAATCATATTTTTAACGTAGTCAGCATGTCCTGGACAGTCAACGTGAGCATAATGTCTTGCTTCTGTTTCATATTCGATATGAGAAGTAGCAATTGTAATACCTCTCTCTCTCTCTTCAGGAGCATTGTCGATTTGATCATAATCTTTCATCTCTCCACCGAATTTAGTAGCAAGAACTGCTGAAATTGCAGCTGTTAATGTAGTTTTACCGTGGTCAACATGTCCGATTGTACCGATGTTTACATGCGGTTTATTTCTGTTAAATTTTTCTTTTGCCATTTTTTTTCCTTGTTGAATATTTTAATTTTGACCCTTTGAGTAGATAAGTCATTGGCTTATCTATTCAAAGGGCTTTTGTTACCTCTGGAGCCTATGATAAGACTTGAACTTACGACCTCTTCCTTACCAAGGAAGTGCTCTACCCCTGAGCTACACAGGCTCATTTGTAAAAAAGTTGGGAATTGTACAATAATCAACTTTAAATGTAGCTTTAATGAGAAATTATTGATTGTGATAAAATTTGATTTTGATTGGAGCGGGAGACGAGACTCGAACTCGCGACAACCTGCTTGGAAGGCAGGAGCTCTAGCCAACTGAGCTACTCCCGCAAAAAAAGTGGTGGTGAGAGAAGGATTTGAACCTTCGAAGCCGTAGGCGGCGGATTTACAGTCCGCAGGATTTGACCGCTCTCCAACCTCACCATGAGATTTTCTTGCTTTGAAACAATAAAATGGAGCTGGATATAGGACTTGAACCTACGACCTGCTGATTACAAATCAGCTGCTCTACCAACTGAGCTAATCCAGCTTATTTAAGTGGTGGCGCGGGACGGAATCGAACCGCCGACACAAGGATTTTCAATCCTTTGCTCTACCGACTGAGCTACCGAGCCATCTATTTTAAGTTGTGCTTCTTAAAATGGAGTGGAAGTATAACTAAAGAAACTTAATAAATACTTAATATGATTAGATTTTTATCCGTATTATTTTTTTCTATCTCAAGCGCACTCATTTGGGCTCGAGATAATTTATTCTATTCATTGATTTTATTTTTTATCTCTCGTGCAATTGAAGTAATTTTAGACATTTTTTCATTGTTAGACAAACTATCATCAATTAAATACTTTACGAATGCACTTCCAACAATAACTCCATCAACGCCTTTAACTTTATCTTTAGCTGTTGTTTCATCCACACCAAATCCAGTATATATTGGCGTATTTGTATATTCTTTAATATTGTAAATTATTTTTGACAAATCTTCACTTTGACCACTACCAGTAATACCAGCATAAGCAACTAAATATATAAATTCACGGCTATTTTGTACAAGTTTTTCGATTCTCTCTTTACTATCAGTTGGCGCAACAAAACTTACAATAGATTGGTTATAACTACCAAAGATATCATTATATTTTATAGACTCCTCAAATGGTAAATCAGGGATAATTGAGCCTTTAATACCATATTCTAGGCCTTTTTTTAAAAAATCTTCCACACCGTAACTAAAAAATGAATTCATATAACCCATCCAAAATGTATCCATATTTGGTGCAATTTTTGATGTAATTTCAAATAAATCATTTAATCTAAATCCATTTTGTAATGCCATTAAACTTGCTTTTTCAATAACTGGTCCATCAGCAACTGGGTCACTAAATGGTATCCCTAATTCTAAAATATCAACTCCACTCTCTTTTAAAGATAATGCTAAATCTACCGTAAAATTGTTTTGTGGGAGTGATGCTGTTATAAATCCAACTAATTTTTTCAAGTTAATAATCCTTTAGTAATGTTTGGCTAGGATATTAGCATTTTAAAAATAAAGGGTTGATTTATGAAACAAACTATTGGTAGCATCTTAAAAGCTAAAAACAATAGAAAACTAACGATGATAACAGCTTACGATGCACTATTCGCAAGGATGTTTGATGGGGAAGTTGATTTTATTCTTGTTGGAGACAGCTTAAATATGAGTTTTGCTGGGAAAAAAGATACTATCAGTGCAACTTTGAAACAGATGATTTACCATACAAATGCAGTTTGTAATGGAGCTAAAAATACTTTTATTATATGTGATATGCCATTTGGTACATACACGAACGAAGATAAAGCATTAAAAAATGCTATCAAAGTTTTCAGGGAAACATCAGCAGATGCCATAAAAATTGAAGGTGGTAAAGAGAAGGCAAACATAGTAAAAATACTCACAAAAAATTCAATAGCAGTTGTAGGGCACATTGGTCTTTTGCCTCAAAATTTTAGAAGTGAGGGTGGATACAAAGTAAAAGGGAAAGATGAAGAGAATATTGCATCTCTTATTGAAGATGCAAAAGCAATTGAAGATGCTGGTGCTTTTTGTATTGTTTTAGAAGGAGTTAAAGAGGAAGCTGGAAAAGCAATTGCACATTCTGTAAAAGTACCAATAATAGGAATTGGTGCTGGAGCGAATGTTGATGGACAAGTTCTTGTTTGGTCTGATATGCTTGGATTTTTTGATGAGTTTAAGCCAAAGTTTGTAAGGGAATATCTAAATGGTGCAATACTAGTTAAAAGTGCAATAACGCAGTATAAAGAAGATGTAGAAAATGGAACTTTTCCAAATAAAAATGAAATTTACTAAATAACAAAGGATAAAAAATGTTAAAAAAAATTATTATAGTTGCTTGTATACTTGGTAGCTCTTTTGGTTATGATTTAAAACCAATTAAAATATCAAATAGTGTCTATCAATTTGTTGGCAAAACAGAAGCACCGTCAAAACTTAATGGTGGTGATATGGTAAATACATATTGGATTAAAACTGATAAACAATATATTGTTGTAGATACTGGTCCATCTTACAAATATGCAAAAGCTGCTCATGAAGCAATGAAAAGAATTGCAAATCTTCCTATTAAATATGTTATAAATACCCATATGCACGATGACCATTGGCTTGGAAATAATTACTTTAAAGAATTAGGTGCAACTATTTATGCTACAAAAACTCAAAGTAAAAAATTTCCAGTTGGAAGCGATGCTCATATGCTCAGTGTAATCAACAAAGAGGATGCTACTGGGACAAAAGTCATTGGAATAGACAAATTTATAGATAAAAATAGTTCACTTACTATCGATGGAACAAAAATTGATTTCATACATTTTGATTATGCAGTACATTCACCAGAAGATATTATGGTTTACTTACCAAAAGAGAAAACACTGATTGCTGGGGATATTTTATTTTCACAAAGAATAACATCAATTAGAGACGGTAGTGTTGAGGGGGGACTAAAATCTCTTGACTTAGTTGAAAAAATGGATATTGAGAATTATGCAACAGGACATGGTAAATTTACAGATAAAACTGCACTAAAACAAATGAGAGATTATTTTATGGCACTTAAAACCACTGCAAGAAAAGCTATTGAAGATGGTGTTGATCTTGATAAATATGTTAAAACTGCCGACTTTAGTGCTTTTAAAGATATGGCTATGATGGAAATTTTGCATAAATCAAATCTTGGTTTTGCTTATACTGAATATGAGTTTTTTGAAGAGAAATAACCCATAAAATCAACTGGAAGTTTTTACCTATCTGTAAGCTTCCTTTGATAAACTCCAAACTCAGACTTTTAATTAAAATTTTTCTTTTTCTTACCTTATGGAAAACAAAAATGGACAACAAAACGATGGAAAACGATACAGAAATACAATTTCTGTTGGAAAACAAAGAAATGGAAAACAAAAATGGAAAACAAACAAAAATGTGCAGATTCTGCAAAAAAACAACATTACCTTTTTACAAGTGAAGTAGTAAGCCCAGGTCACCCTGATAAATGTGCCGATATAATTGCCGATAGCATAGTTGATAGACTAATTATTGGTGATAGCAAATCGAGAGTTGCAAGTGAAGTATTTGTAGCTGGTAAACATGTAATTATTGGTGGGGAAGTAACTAGTAAAACTCAACTATCAATTGAAGAATATAAAAAAATCGCAATTGATGCTCTTAAAAAGATAGGTTATAATGGCAATCCTTATTTTACAAAAGAGGAGTGCTTACACCCTGAAGATGTAGAGGTTCAAGTACTTTTAAATAGACAATCTCCTGATATCAATCAAGGTGTAGATCAAGACGATGGTGAAACAGGAGCTGGTGATCAAGGGATAATGTTTGGATATGCTGATATAGAAACAGCATCATATATGCCAAGTGCTATCACTTATGCGAGAATGCTTATGGAAAAAGTTTACAATTATGCACTTGAGCACCCTGCAAAACTTGGTGTTGATATCAAAACTCAAGTAACTATGGATTATGGCTGTAAAGATAATTTTGAAAGTTGCAATCCACAAAGAATTGATACGATTGTAGTTTCAGCACCTTGTGTTAGCAGTATGAGCATTACAGAGGTTAGAACACTTATTATGGAGCTTATTTTAGATACAAATCTTCCACAAAATCTATTTGATCCAAAAAACTGTATTATCCACATAAATCCAACTGGTAAATATGTATCACACTCAAGTTTACACGATAGTGGTTTAACTGGACGAAAACTTATTGTTGATAGCTTTGGTGGATATTCACCAATTGGCGGTGGAGCTCAAAGCAGTAAAGACTATACAAAAGTTGATCGTAGTGGACTTTATGCTGCAAGATGGATAGCAAAACATATTGTTGCAGCAGGACTCGCTAAAAAATGTGTAGTGCAAATATCGTATGCAATTGGGGTTGCCAAACCTACATCAGTTGCTGTTGATACTTATGGAACACATACCTCTAAAAATGATGATGAATTATCAGAGTTTGTGATGGAAAATTTTAGTTTAACTCCAAATTGGATAACAAAAAAATTCAATCTTGACCATCCAAGCGTAGCTACATTTTTGTATGCTGATGTAGCTGCTCGTGGGCAAGTTGGGCAAAGCGATTACCCTTGGGAGCAACTAGATTCCTTAGAGCTTTTTTTAAATTTTAAATAACGATCAAACAATGGTGTAACTAAACTATTTTAGTTACACCATTGGTTATTTTGGTGCCAAAATCAATAATTAAACTTTTTGATTTTCTCTAAAATATGCTAATTTTTTTAATGAATTTTTTACATCTTTTCTAAAATAAAATTCTTTTATAAAAACTTTCAATTTTTTGTTTCTTTTTATTAGCAATAATTTAATTTATACTAAAATCTATCAATAACGATAAACATCTTACAATAGTATTTATCTTAGCATCCATCATGTCCTGAAATGATTAAGATAGCATTACATTTTAGTTACATTTTAGCTACAATGTTTGCAATAAAAAAGTTGGAGAATAAATGGACAAATCAATTGATAAGACTGATTCTCGTGAATCATTTTATGTTGTATATCAAAATAAAAAAATTTTATTTATTTCAAATGGTTTTTTTAGTCTATTTGATTGTTTTTCATCTACGGATGATTTTTTAAAAACTCACCAAGATGTGCAAGAATTGTTTACATTTACAAATCAAACAAGAAAGTTTTACAAGAAACTTGATGATACAAAACTCTTGTGGTATGAGTCATTTATAGAAAATAAACAAAAAAATAATAGAATAATTTTTGGATACAAAGGAATTGAGTATTACTATAAATTTTTTATCACTCAATCATTTTCTGCTTTAGATCAATATGTTATTTATTTTCATTCCATTGACAACGAATTGAAAAAAGAGAAAAAATTAGTACAGTTTTTTTATAAAACACAAAAAAAGATTAAAAAACTAGAAAAACTCTCCAAACACAAAGATAAGTTAACGCTTATGGGTGAAATAATGGAAAACATTACCCACCAATGGAAACAGCCACTTACGAATATCCTATTTACTGCTACTGCAATCCAATTTAAAAAATCATTAGATAGACTTAATGATGAAGAGCTTGATAAATCGGTTGAAAATATTATAGAATCGGTAAACTATATGTCACAAACTGTTAATGATTTTAAAAGTTTTTTAAATGAAGAGAAACAAAAAAGGGTATTCGAAATAGGTGAGATTATTAACAAAATAGAATCAATTATAAAAGGAAATATCACAAGGTTTTCGATAGATTTAGAGATAAATATAGAGAAACAGTTATATGTATTTGGATTTGAAAATGAGCTAATTCAATCTATTGTTAATATTATCAATAATGCCACAGATGCACTCAAATCAAAAGATCCAAGAAATAGAAAAATATCAATGACAATTTCACAGACTGATTCAAAAAGTATTATTACAATAAAGGATAATGGTGGTGGAGTACAAATAGATATTATAGATAAAATCTTTGAACACTATTTTACAACAAAAGGTGAAAATGGTTCTGGTATTGGGTTACACATTACTAAAGAGATTGTAGAAAATCACTTTAGAGGTGAACTAAAAGTTTACAACACTGAAGTAGGTGCGGTATTTGAAATTATACTACCTTTGTATGAATTTGAAGAGATTACAGAAATATAACCAACATAAGGAAAAAAAATGATAGATTTAAAAACAGAAACACAAGACTTACATAGCAAAGTTGAAGATTGTTATTATCCAAAACAACTTTTTTGTGGCAATATCACACTTGATGAATATGTTACATATTTAAAAATATTTTACAGATTGCATCATTCAATAGAGAGTGATTTTAAAAAATTTAAAGATCAATGGATTAAATACGATTTCCCTTACGAAAAATATTATAGACTATCATTGCTACAAAAAGATTTGGCAAATCTTTCTTATGTGACAATAGAGAAACCTTCATTGGAAAATTTTTCAATCAACTCATTCCCTGAAGCTATTGGTTTTCTTTATGTTTTAACCGGATCTACGATGGGCGGAATGCTACTTGCTGCAAAAGTCGAAAATAATAATGAATTAAATAAATACAAAGCAATTAATAATTATTTTCTTGGTTTTAAAGAAAAAACATATCCAATGTGGGGAGATTTTATCAAGTTCATAAATCTCTATACACAGATAAATCCAGACATTGAGAAAAGTATTATTAAGGGGGCTAGGGATTGCTTTGAGTTGATTATTAAGGAGATTGATGATGAAAAATAAATTTTTGCAATGTGAAGATGAGCCAATCAATATACCAAACTATATTCAACCTATTGGGTACTTCATTGCAATTAATCTATCCGATAAAACAATTTCTCACGTAAGTCAAAATGCTCAAGAGGATTTTCCAGAGATTATCTTAGGAGAAGATATTTATGAGTTTATTGCTGAATTTGATATTTTAAGCAAAAAGTTACAATCTTCTGATGCAAATAGAATATTTTTATATAACCAAGAGATGTCGTTTGGATCAAATAAAAAACATGAATTTGACTTTATAATTTCATTTTCGACAAATGAAATTCTCCTTATAGAATTTTTAACCATTAAAACTATTGGGAGCTGTTCTAATTTCTGTATAGCAAATCTTACAGAGAAGCTATTAAAAGAAACATCAAAAGAGAAAGTATTTGAACTTGCCACAAATTTTATCTCAAAAGAGATTGGATATGATCGGATAATGATTTACAAATTTGATAAAAACTACAATGGTCAAGTTATTTACGAAACTATACAAGATGGTATGGAATCGTACCTCAATCTTTGTTACCCAGCAAGTGATATTCCAACTCAGGCAAGAGAGTTGTATCTTAAAAATCATATTCGTGTTATTTCAAATTCAAGCTACATACCTTCTAAGATAATCAGTAAAAATACGAGTCCGATCGATTTAACATATAGTTTTTTAAGAAATGTTTCACCTATTCATTTAGAATACATGAGGAATATGGGTGTTGTTGCGTCGATGACAATTTCACTCATTATTGATGGAAAACTTTGGGGACTCATTGCTTGTCATCATAAAAACAAAATGATACCATCTGTAAAACTGATTAATGAATGTGAATACCTTGGAAAAATTGTAAGCTCATTGGTTAATTTACATTTGCAAAATCGTCTTTCAAAAGATATAAGTAAATTTATCGGAAAAACTGATATTTTATTAGAGTTTTTTAAAAGCGATAGTCACTTTAATTTTGAAGAGATTGTCTCTGTAAATTTAGAATATATAAAAAACTTGTTTGATGCGGATGGAATTATATTATCTCATGATGGTTTTTTTAATTCTTTTGAGATAAAACTTGATAGTCAAGAAATAGAAAAATTAATCATGACATCTATTTTACTATTAGATGACAAAGAATATTTCTATACAGACTCTCTTACAAGATATGATTCTAACCTTCCCGAACACATATTAAAAGAATGTGCTGGTCTTTTGGTTCTAAAACCAATTCCAAATGTAAGTTTTTATATTATTTTAACAAGAGAGGAGAAGCAAAGAGAGCTTAATTGGGGTGGTAATCCAAATGAAAAAATAGAAAATGAAACAAAAAAATATCTTTCACCTAGGAACTCATTTGATAAATTTATTCAAATAGTGATGCTTACAGCACAAGACTGGGAAGAAAAAATTGAAGAAAAAATCAATATCTTTTTTTCAAAAATACAAAACTACAAAAGCTCATTTGATGATAAATATTCACTCAATATAAAATCTTTAGAACTTAAAGAACTTCAAGAAGAGAAAGAAAAACACAATGAACAACTTATTGATTTACTACTAAGAATAATTGAATTAAGAGATGCTTATACAGCTGGTCATACTGTCCGTGTATCACAAATATGTGAACTTATTGCTATTGAGATGGGAATATCTCAAGAGGAGATTTTATTACTCAATCAGGCTTCAAAATTGCACGATATAGGAAAAGTTATTATCCCAGATTCAGTACTACTTAAACCAGGAAGACTAAACCATAATGAATACGACATAATTAAATTGCATTTAATTGTTGGATATCAAATGTTAAGTACAATTGATTACTATAAGCCTGTTGCTGAAATTATGAAATATCATCATGAAAAATATGATGGAAGTGGTTATCCTTATGAGCTCAGTGGGGATCGAATACCACTCTTATCACATATTATGATAGTTGCTGATGCATTTGATGCTATGACTAGCAACAGAATCTATCAAAAAAGAAAAGATTTCAAACAAGCTATCAATGAACTAAATGCTCATAAAGGCATTTGGTATCATCCTATGGTTGTTGAAGCAATTGAGAGAATCACAGATAGGTCACTAATTGAAGTATCGCAGGCAAGTCAAATTCCATTGACCAAAATGGAACATGAACGATTTTCTTATTTTTTTAAAGATCAGATGACAGGTTTCTATAATGAACCATATTTGTGGATGATTATAAATAAACAAATTTCACACTATACTGTTACTGACTTCTTTATGATTGAACTTCATGGGATGTCTGAATACAACAAAATTAATGGATGGCATGCAGGCAATATTTTAATTAATAATATCTCTGAAATTATTTTAAAAAGATATGATAAAGAGCTAATATTTAGGCTCTTTGGTGATGATTTTTTGATTTGTTTCACATCAAGGGAAAATTATGTTGAAAAATCAAAACAGTGGAAAGAGATCAAAATAGGCAATGTATATTCATCATCAAAACCTATTACGAAAGGGATGCTTATTGAAGAGTTGCAATCAATGTGGTGATTAAAACTATATAGTATTAATAAAAATTTCATAACTTGTCCTTATCAAATTGAAAATAATTTTGATTTACATACAATGAATCAAAATTTTATCTAGGATTCTGTGTTTAATGCAAGACAATAAGTGATCACAATACTTGAAGCACAAAAAAATCAATAGCTGACTTAATACTGTTATCATTAGGTTTATAACTCTTAAAATGCGGGATTTTGAATTTATGTATTATTTGATATAATCTCAAAATTTATGGAAAATATTAAAAATAAAATAGCCAATCAAAGGAATAATAAAAATGGATTTGAAGAATTTTTTTAACAAAGTTAAAGATGAATTGACATCAAAAGAGCCGATTCATCATCTTGGTGACGAAAAGTCACAAATCAAACATGCTCCAAAAGTTGAGAGTCAAAGTCATTGGATAAAATGTCCATCTTGTGAATCTATGCTATTTTTTAAAGAAGTTGAACATCTAAATCATATTTGCCCAAAATGTAACTTTCATATGAGAATTGGTGCAAATAAACGAATTCAACTACTAGCTGATGAAAATAGCTTTATAGAACATGATAGTGAACTTCATCCAAATGACCCACTAAACTTTGTTGATTCCAAACCATATCAAAAAAGATTAGATGAGGCGTATAATGCAACAGGAAAACAATCATCTATTATCTCTGGGAGCTGTACAATAAATGGCACTCCTGTGGAGCTCGTAATATTTGATTTTGCATTTTTAGGTGGAAGTCTTGGGAGCGTTGAAGGGGAAAAAATTGTAAGAGCTTGTAATCGTGCAATGGAAAAAAATCACGGGGTTATAATAGTAAGCGCAAGCGGGGGGGCAAGAATGCAAGAGAGTACATATTCTTTAATGCAGATGGCAAAAACAAGTGCTGCTTTAAGAAAACTTGACCAATCTGGACTACCTTTTATATCTATCTTAACAGATCCAACTTTTGGTGGAGTTTCGGCATCTTTTGCATTTTTGGGTGATATTTTAATTGCTGAACCAGGGGCATTAATTGGTTTTGCAGGGGCAAGAGTTATAAAACAAACTATCGGTAAAGATTTACCTGAAGGTTTTCAAAAGGCTGAGTTTTTACTAGAACATGGAAGTATAGATATGGTTGTGGATAGAAGCCATATGAAAAAAACAGTAGGTGATTTACTAAAAATATTTCAAAAAGAAGTAGCTTAAAAAATTAATGGTACAAATATACGCTATTTGTGATATGGAGACATTAATTAAAAAGAGGCTTTCTCTTTTTGATTTTCTAGAAATTATTAAAAAATACAATATTAAATATCTCCAATATCGAGATAAAACCTCAGATTTAAAAACACAAAAAACAAACCTTGAATTTTTAAAATCAAATACAAATTTCCCAATAATTATAAATGACCATATAGAACTTTTAGAATTTGCTGATGGGATACATTTTGGTCAAGAGGATTTAGAGAAAATTAAAAATGAAAAGTTAAAAATTAAAGACAATAATTTACTTTTTAAATTTTTAAGAAAAAAATACCCAAATAAAATTTTTGGACTATCAACACATAATGAAATAGAGATTTTAAAAGCTAACAATTTACCGCTTGATTACATAGGGCTTGGAGCTTATAGAGATACAACTACAAAAAATGTACCAAATATTTTGGGTGATAAAATTTCATATTTAGCCAAAATTTCAAAACACCCAGTTGGTGCTATTGGTGGTGTGCTTACCAATGATAAAATAGAAAATATTTCATACAATGTTGTAAGTGGTAATTTATATGAAGATTAATATCTATCAAATAGCAAAAAATGATAAAGATGAATTTGAGCCAATAATAAAGAATTTTATAAAAATGTCAAGCAAATATGGAAAAATTGAAATCCATAATCTTTTCAACAGTAACATAGGGAAACAACAAACTATTGGCGAAAATGAAGCAAAAAAATCATACAGCGAAGTTTTTGTACCAAAACTTCAAAACGGATTTAATATTGCACTTGATGTCCTTGGAACAAAATTAGATAGTTTTGGATTTAGTAAACTTTTAGATGACAAAATCACCATAAATTTTTTTATTGGTGGTGCTTTTGGATTTGAGAGGGAATTTTTAAATCGTTGTGATAAAATTATTACATTAAGTGATTTAACAATGGCACACAAAATCGCAAATATAGTCCTCCTTGAGCAGATATTTAGAGGACTTTGTATCTCGAATAACCACCCATATCATAAGTAATTTATAATTCTTTGGCTATAATCTCGCCAAAAGTTAAAACAGGATAGATAATGGCTTCAAGAAAACAAATTGATGAATTAAAACTCATTTTAGAAGAGAAACAACTTCAAATTGAGAGTAATATAGAAGATAGTAAAAACAATATAGCATTGTTAAAAGAGAATGAATGTAAAGACGATGTAGATTTTGCAGAATCAAGTAGTGATAGTTTTACTTTAGAAGTTATTACTAAACAACAAATGCAAGAACTTCAAGAGATAAAAAATGCTCTAAAAGCTATAACTAATGGGACTTATGGAATTTGCGATATGTGTGATGAGCACATTGCGATTGGTAGATTAAAAGCAAAACCATTTGCAAAATATTGTACAAGCTGTAGAGAGATATACGAAGAAGAAAACAAAAAATAAGGGGATTTTATGGGATTCAAAAAATATATAATTGCATCTTTAGTATTTTTAGTTGTTATTGCACTATTTTCAAATAATATAAATAGTGATACTTACACTTTAAAGCATGATCTACTAGGTATAAATATTACTTTAGAAGTTTACGCTTGGATAGTTTTGCCAGCTTTAGTATTATTTGTTGCAACAATTTTACATATGATATTTTACGGAACAAAAGGATATTTGCAAAGAACAGCTATAAAAAAAGATATTAGTAAATTATCTATGATTTTAAACGATAGACTACTTGATAAGAAGTCAAATCTCCCTATAAAAACACAGTCACTAAAAGATATTGCTGACATATTGAATGTTATTGAACTAAAAGTTCCAAAAAGAACATTTGAGCCATTACCACTTATTGAAAATACTGTTAAAATAATAAGAACACTAAATGATGGAAAATATATACCAACAAAAGAACTAAAACTACCAGAAGATAATATTTGGGCACTTAAAAACACAAAAAATAGAGTATCAATGGATGATAACTTTGCAGCTGAAATATTAAAAAATGGAAACAATCACCCTGTTGAATTGGTTGAATTTGCTTTTGATATATTGTTAGAAAACAAACCCATTTCAACTATCAAAAAATTCTTAGATAATGTGACACTAACTAATTCTATGGTTGAAAAACTACTTCTAAAAGATGCTGACCAGTTATCACTTACTAATCATGAGATTTTAAATTATCTCAAAGCAAATACTTTTTCAAATAAAGAGCTTATCAAGATTGCAAAAAATTATAAACTAACAATGCAACCAGAACAACTTTTAAGTCTTTTTGAAGATATTTCAGCAAATAATGAATATTTCACCTCAAGTTATCTCTATCTATTATTTGAATACCAAATGATAGACAAAGCAAGAGAGATTTTATTTAACTCACAAAGAGATGAATATATTGTATTTAAAGCTCTACTTGATTTGAAAGATTGTGGAAAATACAACTACAATATAGATAACTTTATAATCGAATAATAAACAAAGCTCAATGTCAAATATCATAAACTTCTCAAAACCTCTAGTGGTTCTAGCGCCACTAGCTGGTTACACCGATCTTCCTTTTAGAAATGTAGCAAAAAAATTTGGAGCAGATCTTACAATAAGTGAAATGATAAGCTCAAATGCCCTAGCTTATGCAAATGAAAAAACACTCAAAATGACAGAAAAATCACCAAATGAAACACCATATATTGTTCAAATCTCCGGAAGTAAAGTTGATATGATAAGGATGGCTGTTGAGAAATTAAATGAACTTGATGGGATTGATGGGATTGATCTTAATTGTGGTTGTCCTGCTCCAAAAGTATTTCATCATGGAAGTGGTTCAAATCTTCTAGGAGACCTCCCTAGGCTTCAAGCAATATTATGGACAATTAAAAAATACTCAACAAAAAGATATACAACAGTTAAAATTAGAATTGGGATAACAGATAAAATCCCTTATGATATAGCAAGAGCCGTTGAAGATGCAGGTGCTGATATGATTAGTGTTCATGGACGAACAAAAGCAGGAGCATACAAATCAGAGGTTGATTATGATGCAATTAAAATCATAAAAGACGCCGTAAAAGTTCCAGTAATTGCAAACGGTGATATAAAAAGCTACCAAAAAGCAAAAGATGTGCTAGCTTACACTGGAGCTGATGGAGTGATGATAGGGAGAGGTGCTGTTGGTAGCCCTTGGATTTTTCACCAAATTTCAACTGGAAATGAATTTGTATCAAATCAAATAAAAAAACAAATCATCAAAGAGCATTATGAAAGTATGATAAATCACTATGGTTACCACGGAATGGTTATGTTTAGAAAACACTTACATACTTATTCTAAAGGATATGATGGAGCTAGCGAATTTCGTCAAATGATAAACTTCACTTCAGATATAGATGAGATGAGAAAGATAATTAACTCATTTTTTCCAGAAGATGAATAATTTAATCACAACAAAAAAAAATCTTTTAGCATTTAGCGGTGGAGTTGATTCAACTTCACTTTTTTTTCTACTTTTGGATAAAAATATACCATTTGACATAGCTATTGTAGATTACAATCAAAGATTACAATCAAAAGAAGAAGTAGCTTACGCAAAAGATTTAGCTCTTAATTACAATAAAAAATGTTTTACAACATCATACGATGATATTAAATTTAGTGAGCAAAAAGCTAGAGACTTTAGATACACATTTTTTACAAAGATTATCAAAGAAAATCATTACGAAGCTCTAATCACTGCTCATCAACTCAATGATAAACTTGAATGGTTTTTAATGCAACTTTCAAAAGGTGCTGGTTTAAACGAACTAATTGGAATTGAAAAAGTTAATCACTATAAAACTTACACAATATTCCGTCCACTTTTAGATTTTTCAAAAGATGAACTCTTAGATTATCTAAAAGATAATCAACACAAATATTTTATAGATGAAACAAATATTGATACAAAATTCAAAAGAAATCTTTTTAGAAAGAAATTTAGTGATGAGTTTATTTCACTCTATAAAGATGGAGTAAAAAGAAGCTTTGAATATCTGCAAAATGATATAAATAGTCTAAAATTAGGCACTTCATCATTTAAAACAGATGAGCTTTTGATTATAAAACTTGATACAACTGATTTAAATTTGATAATAAAATCGATTGATAAAGAGATGAAAAAAAGAGGTATTTTACTCTCCTCAAAAAGTAGAGAAAACATCACAAAAGAGAGATCGATAGTAATTTCACATAAATTGTCTGTAAATATTTGTGAAAATATAGTTTGGATTGCACCATTTTTGAAAGAAACTATGGAGCATAAGTTTAAAGAGTTTTGCAGGATAAATAAGATTCCAAAAAATATAAGAAGCTACATAGCTAAACTAAAAAAAGAGGAGATTGAAAAGATTATAAACTTTATAAAAAAGTGATTGTTTTACAATCTACTTTGTTTTTTACTTTTCTCTTTTTGCTCCCTTTTCCAATCTTTTTCAAATTTTTTTCTTTTCATAAATGATAAGTTTTCAATAAAAACATGTCCAGTTAAATGCTCCATCTCGTGTTGCCAAGCAACCGCTAAGAAATCTTCAGCTTCTATGATTTTTTTCTTTCCAAATCTATCAAAATACTCAACTATTATATGTTTTGCTCGCGTAATCTCCTCGTAAACTCCAGGGATACTAAGACAACCTTCGTTAAAAACCTGCTCCCCATCTTTATGGGTGATAACTGGATTAATAGCTTCAATTAAATTTTCTTTTAATTGCAAACCATCTTCGTTTTCTAAATTTTTCTCATCATCAACTGGTATATTAATAATAAGAACATTTAGTAAAACTCCAATTTGAACAGCAGCTAGTCCGACGCCACCTCTATATAGCATCGTTTCATTCATATCATCTAAAAGTGTATGAAGTGTTTCATTAAACACTTCAACATCTTTTGATTTTTGTCTTAAAATTGGATTTGGATAGACTAATATTTCTTTGATCATTTTTTACTCGTGGTGTTCGATTACCTTATCTACAAGTCCATAAGCACAAGCTTCTTCTGCGCTCATAAAGTTATCTCGTTCTGTATCAGCTTCTATCTTTGCTATATCTTGTCCAGTATGATTTGCTAAATGTTTGTTTAGAGAATCTTTAATTCTTTGAATCTCTTTTGCTTGAATTTGAATATCAGTAGCTTGACCTTGCGCTCCACCTAAAGGTTGATGAATCATAATTCTACTATTTGGTAGAGAATATCGTTTCCCTTTTGCTCCAGCACTAAGTAAAAACGCCCCCATAGAAGCAGCCTGTCCAACACAAATAGTGCAAACATTTGGCTTAATATAGTTCATAGTATCAAAAATACTCATTCCACTTGTTACGACTCCACCTGGAGAGTTGATATAAAGATAGATATCTTTTTCAGGATCTTCGGCTTCTAAAAATAAAAGCTGAGCAATAATAGTAGAAGCAACAGCATCATTAACTTCACCACTAAGCATAACTATTCTATCTTTTAAGAGTCTAGAATAGATATCATAACTTCTCTCACCTCTTCCAGTTTGCTCAACTACGATTGGAATATATGCCATAACTATTTTCCTAAAGCTTCATCTAAAATTTTTACCATAACTTTAGATTCAATCATAGACATTTTAATCATTGGCAAATATCCAGCTTTTTCATATTGTTCAATCAAAGTTCTTCCATCTTGTCCGCTCATCATGGCTTCATAATAAAGTGTTTGTGTTACCTCTTGATCGCTTACAGCAATACCTTCAGCTTTTGCTAATGCATCTATTATAAATGTAGCTTTTACATTTGCAACAGCGTCAGGTCTAAGCTCATCTTGCATTTTTTTAACATCATCTGGATTATTTTTCAACGTTTCAATCTCATCTTCACTCATAGCTCTTACTTTTCCATTAATTGCTTGATTTACCTCTTGTTCAAGTATAAAATTAGGAACTGCGAAATTGATATTATTTACTAGTGCTTCAGTATATGCAGGCTTAATCTCTTCCATAAAATATTTCTCTTTTTTTTGTGAAAGAATTTGCTCTTTAACTTTCTCTTTTAGTATTTCAACTGTTGCATTTTCATCTTGTGGAAGTAATTTTTTTGCCAATTCATCATCAATTTGAACTTTTGATTTTGCTTTAATTTCATGTAATTTTACTTTAAAAGTTACATCAGCTCCAGCTAAATCTTTTGACCCATAATTTTCAGGAAAAGTAACATTAATATCTTTCTCATCACCATAATTCATACCAATAATTTGATCTTCAAAACCTGGAATAAATGAGTTACTTCCGATTTCAAGTGAATAATTTGAAGCTTGTCCACCTGCAAATGCAACACCATCTTTAAAACCTTCAAAATCAATTACAGCAAAATCGTTTGATTTTACAGCTCTTGGTTTTTCAATTGTCTCCATTGTTGCACCTTGTGATGCTATCTCATTTAGTTGTGTTTCAATTTCAGCATCACTAATTTCAGGTATACTCATAGCAGGAATATAAGATTTATAATCGCCTAAAACTACATTTGGTCTTGAGTTTAGTGTTATTTCAAATTCAACACTTCCATCTTCTTTTTTATCATATTTTGTAATTGCTGGCTCACCAATTAGGTCTTTATTGTCAATTTTAAGTTCACTTAAACCATTTTTTAAAGCTTCTCTTACAGACTCACCCTCAGCATCACTAGTTAATTTTTCACCAAATCTTGCTTTTACAACTGCAACAGGAACTTTTCCTTTTCTAAAACCTTGCACACTCATAGTTTTTGAAGCTTGAAGTGCTACTTTATTTAGATTTGCTTCGATTGTTTTTGAAGAGATTATTCCGCTTATTGAAGCATTTGCTTCGTCAATTTTAGTTGTATTAAATGTCATACTTATAAACTCCAGTTTGTTAAATTTTCGCAGATTTTAGCCAAAAAGAGTTTAAAATTTAGTTATCTAAAAAGTGCTTCAAATGATAGTTGAATAGAATTAAGCGTCATTATTTAACAAAGATTTCTGGATAAAAGCGTTGTAAAACTTTTATTTGAATACATAATATTTTTTGTTATACAATAAATGAATTATTTTCAGAAAAAGGAATTCCTGATGGACAAAATGAAAAATTTATGCATTTTATTAATTGGAATGTTTTTACTGAGTGGATGCGGCATACCAGCTATGCATCAAGCAATAGCATCAAAAAACAATCAAGAGTTAGAAAAACTCATTAAAAGTGGTGATGACATTGAGGCGCCTTATAGCGATTATTTACATTGGACACCTTTGATGTAATCATTAGAAACTCAAAATACAGAAGCAGCAAAACTTTTAATTAATAGTGGAGCAGATACCAAGAAGAAATATCTTGGCTCAAACTCATTATTTTTAGCAGCAAACAAAGGAAATGAGGAGATTGTAAAACTTTTACTTTCAAAAGGGATGGATATTAATTCCAAAAATGATTTTGGGGAAAACGTATTGTTTCCAGTTGCTCTCAATGGAAACCTTAAGCTTTTGAAATACTTAGTAGAAAATGGTGCCGATATAAATGCTACAAATAATCAAAAATTTACCATTATTTTTCCAGCAACATCCAGCGGAAATGTTGAATTGCTAGATTTTCTAGTTCAAAAAGGCTTGAGTGTAAATGAAACAGTTCTTGGTGGAATTACCCCTATTTTTAATGCGACAGCCAGTGGGCAAGCTGATGCTTTAAAATTTTTACTTAAAAAAGGTGCGAATATTAATCAAAAAACAAATAACAATATGACTCCATTGTTTAACGTCGCAATAAAAATACAAGAGAAAGATACAATTATAAAATCATGGTCAACATACCCATATATGGCAGACTTAAGTGAAAAAGAGCGAAAAAATATTGAAAATCTGATTGCATGCTGGAAAGTTTTAATTGACGCAAAAATAGACCCGGATGCCCTTGATAATACAAATAAAAAAGCAATAGATCATCTAGTAGGTAATCAAAACTATTATAATATTTTGGCTAAATATGCTCAAGTGGAGAAAAAAGTAGCAATTCAACCAAAAACAACAAATGAAGATATTAAAAACAAAATAAATAGCTTGATTGCCAAAGAAGATTTTGAAGCGATAAAACTTCTAACTGAGCAAAATCCAAACTATGTAAATTATATAGTAAATGATGAGCTTAGACTTATGTTAACAGGTCCAAAAGGGATGAAAGTTGGAGATATTAAAAAACTTCTAAAAAATGGGAAAAGCGAAACAATAGTTATTTCACTTATAAAAAGAGTCCAGATTCCATACAAAGAATTCACAATTGAGGAGATAGATTTACTTTCCAAAATGGGGCTAAGTGATAAAATAATATCTTCAATGATAGATGTAACAACTGAGCTTTCAAAAGATGATAAAAAACGAAAAGAGCAAGAAGCGTATCTAAATGAACATAAAAAAATAAGCGAACAAAAAAATGAAACAAAAGTTATTTACCAAAATAATAATACAAGCAATGAACCAAATCCAAGCAATCCAGTAACAGAAACTATTCAAAATGAGGCTGTAAAACATATTGGAAAAATGATATTTGATAAGTTATTTTAACAAAACAATAACTATGCTCATTACAAAAAGAAGATTAGAATAAATATAAAAATTATATTTATTCTAATTTTAAAATACTGACCACTTCATAATGAAAAGTTTGTGAGATTTATTTCGATAAATTATCCAAAATATATCTCTCTAAGTCTTGTTTTTTGACATCTTCTTCGAGGGATTTAATGTATATCTCATTGACTTCACTATTGTACTCCTCGTAATTAAAAAGTGGAAAATGTAAACTCCACATCTTTTTAATCCTAGTCCTAGCAACCTCATCAGTTAACCAATCTCTAAAGATACCAAATGAAGCAAAAATAACACCTGTTGCAAAAATTGCAATAAAAATCGATAAGTGACAATCAGCCATTTGAAATACAACATGACCACCAAGTGAAATTGGAAGCAACACAATATTTACAATCAATAAAAAAACTAAATATGCCCTACCAAGCTTCAATCTAAAGCCCAACTTATCCCCATCAAGATGTATCCCTTCAATATGAAGTTGATTTGCGTTAAGCAACTCTTGAAGTTTAACTGGCTGATTTGAAATAATATAAATATATGAAATTATAAGTTGTTTTAGTTTATCTATCATTTTTATTTTCCTTTGATTTTTTGTTTTAACCTATCTATTCAGTAGCCCTATCAGCTTTTGATTCCTCTGTTTTCACCAACCCAGATTCAACTAAAAATGGACTATGTATAAAATCTTGTTTTTTGATTTTATCATACTTGGCATAACTGAGATATAAAATGTCTTTAGCTCTCGTAACTGCAACATAAAAAAGTCGTCGCTCCTCCTCTAAACTTCCACCTTTACTCATAAGGGTACGATTAGGGAACCTTCCATCCATCAAATCTATCACATAGACCTCTTTAAATTCCAATCCTTTGCTTGCGTGAATTGAAAGTAAATTAACCCCCTCACCCTCACTAAGTTCTCCCCCACCAAGAACCATAGCGTTGATAAAATTTTTAATGCTTGTATGCTTATGAGACAATTGTTTTAGTGTTTCAACTTTTCGATTAGCTTTAAAAATTGCCGTTGTTTTAAGTCCATCATTAATTGTTCCATCTTTTTGTTTTGCCCTTTGTGTAGCTAAATTATCAATCATACCTATAAATAATTTACTTTTTTTAATATGGTCTATAAGATTTGCAGGATTACTCATTCTTTTTAATTCCCTAAAAAGCGTATAAAACTGATACAAAAATTCCCCACCTTCTGTTGTAAGCTTTGGGTGTTTTAAAAGTGGATTGCCCAAAAAGTTTTCATTAAATCCACTATTTTTAAATTTTGATAAACTTCCCATCTCTATAAAATCGTCAAAAAGTCCAAGTTGAATATTTGTAGTTTTTGTACTTTTATATGGTGTTTTTTCACCATTTGGCGATATCAATCCTCTATATAGATCCCCATCTCCAAGTATAAGCAGTGCATCAAAAATATCTTTTGCTACACGTGAGCCAATATTTTTTCCATACTCAATTACATGGATAAAAGCCATCATATCATTTTGATTTACAAGCAATATCAAAATATCAAGGACAAACTTAATCTCCCTACTATCAAAAAAACTATGTCCACCTTTTCTTTTTGATTTAATTCCCAAATCTCGCAAATTTGCTTCAATACCATCAGCACTTGAGTTATTTCTATAAATTACCGCTATGTCACTGTGGATTGTTTTTGATTTTTGTATATTTGAAGATATATATTCATATTGCCCATAAAGTTCATCAAATTGCAAAAGCATTGGGTGATGAATTGGATTTTCCCTTACAACTTCAAGCTTTTTTTCATAAATTCTAACATTATGATTTATAACTTTTGTTGCTAATTCTAGTATTGGTTTGGTTGAGCGATAATTTTTTGTTAATGTAAAAATCTCACTTTGCGGATATCTTGTGCTAAATGAAGAGATAATTCCAATATCACTTCCATTAAAAGCATAAATACTTTGATCATAATCACCAACACAAAAAAGATTGGTTGAATTAAAACCATCTAAAAGTTTCCCTTGTAATGGATTTGTATCTTGATATTCATCTACAAGAATCTCATAAAATCCAAAATTATGCTCACCTTGAAGTCTTAACATATTTAAAAGTAAATCGTCAAAATTTACATATCCATGCTCTTTTTTTAACACTTCAAACTCATCAAATAAATCTTGATAGATAATCGCATAAGATTTATGGGATATATTTTTATCACATATCCAGGTTTCAAAATCCTCTCCATTTGAACTATTCAAAAATAAAGAGTACAAATCGTAAAGATAGTTACTGTCATAAGGTGTTGTTTCACCATTATGTGAAAATATCCGCTTTTCATAAAGAGATTTAAAAAGTGTTTTTAGCTCATTTGGTCGCTTGAGTGCAACTTGCATACCCAAAGATTTCATAAGCTTATAGCTTACACTATGAAAAGTACCAGACACAATTTGTGAAGCTATCGCATCACCAAAAAAATTTGCAACCCTATTTATCATCTCTGAAGCTGCTTTATTTGTAAATGTTAAAAGTAAAATCTTATTTGGCTCTATATTATTTTGCAAAAGATAGGCAATTCGCCCAACAATAGTTGAAGTCTTACCGGTCCCTGCACTTGCAATTGTTAAGTTTTTATTTGATTTTGATGTCGCTGAATTGTATTGTTCTTGATTTAAATTTTTTAAAGGCATTTTGGAATTTTAACTAAAAGTTATATCGTTTCAAATAAAAAAAGAGTTATAATTCGAAACTATTTTTAGAAAATAAAATTAAGGAAAAATTCATGTTTATTTTAAAATTTCTTCTAATTTATCTTTTTACAATAAATCTTTTTGGATTATCAATAGATTTAAACCAAATAGCAAAAGAAACATCAAATTTACACAAACCTGTAATGATTTTTTTCCACACAGAACATTGTCCATATTGTAAAAAAATGATAAATGAACAATTTAACAACAAAGAAATAGGACCAACAATTGATAAAGAATTTTATTTTGTGGATGTTAATTTAGATGAGGGGAAAGAGATAATATACAAAGATTTCAAAGGAAATGCGTCGAAATTTGCAGATTTTTTTCAAATTAAATTTTACCCAACAATCATTTTTATGGAAAATAATGTTGTTGTTTCAAATGTAAAAGGTTATAGAAACAAAGAAAAATTTGGGATAATTATGAAATATATCGCCTCTAAATCTTATGAATCTATGGATTTAGAAACATTTATAAACGAACTTGAGATGAGAGATTAGTTTAAAATTAATTTTTATCAAGTTCATATGGCAGATTTTCATTTATTTCTCTAAAATTTAAAATCTGTTTGCCTCTATGGTCTTTTGCAAAAACCTTTGCATCTTCAAGTTTATAAAATGGAATCAACTCATGTCCCATAGGACCATAAATATCACTTCTTATTACATAAAACGCTTTAAATCCATCGATTGAAGTTTGCAAATAATAATCTGTTACTTCAAAAGATGTAATTTTATCTTTTCCAAACCTTTCATATTTTCCCCATTTCTTTGGATTAAAATAAAATTTCATCAAGTCCTTAACACCATCAAATGCAAATTGTTTATCTCCATAATGAAGTTTTGCAACCCATTTTGGATATTTATGCGCAAACATACCACAAACTGGGCATTTTTCATCTTCGCCTACATTAATGATATTTTTATTTTCACTCAAACCATTTTTTTTAATATCCCACAAATAAATACTAAGTGGATGGAGATAATCCTCATTAATATTTCCACATATAGATAATTTGACAAGATACCCTTTTAGTTCATTGATTTCTAAAAAATTATCAAGTTCGATTGCGCTATTTTTACATTTTTGTTTATATATTTTCTCACCCATTTTGTATAATTTTTTAGTTTTAATATTTTCAATATATTTTGTTTGATTTAAAAAATCTTCCTTCGTATAATTTATATTATCTGTATTTATTGGGGTAAAACGATTTAAATTAGTGTCAAATTTTTTTGCACTATTCTTTATTATTCCATATTCGCTAATATCAAAATAGAGTCCATAATATGAAGAGTACTGTCTTTGTGTACCATTTTGCAATTGAGCAGTGTAATTTGTGTTTTTATTTAAAATGAGGTTTTCCCCTGTTATTGGGCACCAATATTTTGAAATTCCAGCTTGTAACAAAGGTAGATTTGAATTTTTATTTGAGCCATATGCAAAAATACCAAATAGTAAAAAAATTAAAATTATGTATTTTTGCACTTGGGATATTTTTTTACTTTTTAAGAGTTAAATATATTGCAACCACTTGTAGTTTTTTATCATCAAGAGTTCCACAAATTTTTGATTCATTTAAAAACGTTTTAGCATCGCTAATCGATTTAAATTTCTCATCAGTTTTTTTACACATTTTTTCATAAATCATCTCACCATTTTTTGAAGCTTTTGATTGTCTTTGTCTTGTAGCTTCCATATCTTTTGCTTGAGTAGTTTTTAGTGTTTTATAAATCTCTTCAAAATTTTGAATATTTCCACCATTTTCCTCCATAAACTTTTTGGCACTTTCACTTGTACCAAATCCATAAATACTAACCATACTCATAGTTGCTGGTTTACTACTACCTACAACATAAAAAGCTTTTTTTGCATCAATAAATTTCATAGTATTATTATCAATAACTCTAATGTTGGTGATTTTTTTCTTATTTTCCATCTCATCTTCAACCAAACAAACAAGTGAACAATATTGTGATTCCACGCCATTTGAAGTCGCGGCAAAATTTGTTTTATGGAACTGGTGAAGTGTCATACCACAAACTGGGCAGAAATCTTTATTTTTCCCTTTTTGTACATTTATAGCTTGATTTTTTGGAATACTCCTAAAATCTTCTTGGGTATTTTGTGATTCACCCATACCAAAAAGTAAAGTTGTAAAAAGTGTGATAAGTAGTGAAAGACGAAGTGTTTTGAAAAGTTTTTGCATAGAATACCCCTTTGTTTTTAAAAGGGTATTCTAACTAAGAAGTGTTAATTGTTTGTTAAATAATCAAAGTTGAATTATAGAACAATCCCTGGATTACCTTTAACACCAATCATATCAGGAACATCTACTTTAAGATTTTTCTTACTGAAATGCTTCATATCTTTCATATAAGTTTCAACAGTTTCCCAAACAGGTTCACCTGGTGATTTAGCGCCAACAGTTGACCAGCCAGCAACTTTATACATTTTAGTTGCTTCTAAAAGTTTACCATTTGACAATCTAATGTTTGTTAATCTTTGCCCGATTGGTTTTCTAGGATCAATCGTATATGAGATACCCCCTGTTCTTACCATATCTCCGCCAGATTGTAAGAATGGATCTTCATTAAATAGGTTATCCGCAACATCTTCAAGGATGATTTTAATCGTTTCACCACTCATGTCATTTGCATAAGTTTCAGCATAAGTCATAGCAGTTTGTGTAGCAAGATCATCAAATGTTATTTTTTGACCTGGCATCATAGTTGTACCCCATCTAAATCCTGGACTTAATGAAATATCTGCACCTTTTACAACTCTAAGAGCATCACAAATAATTTGATCCCAAGAACCATTAAAGTTTCCTCTTCTATATAAAGTTTCATCTGTTGTAGCGATAACTCTATTTAAATCTTTTAAAAATGGTTTTCTAACATCTTCAATAAATGCTTTCATCTCTTTATTTTCTGGAACTAAATCTGAGAAAATTGGAAGAAGTGTAAATTTAAAGTCTTTTATTTTCCCTTTTTGAATATCAAGGTCAAGAACATTTAAAAATTTACCGTTAGATCCTGCATTACAAACATAAGATACTCCACCTTTATTTTTAACAGGAACTGCTTCAGGAACACCGTCATGTGTATGACCACCCATAATAAAGTCAATTCCAGTACAAACTTCTGCCATTTTTTTATCAACATCAAAACCATTATGTGAAAGAACGATAACAGCATCTGGTTTTTCAGTTTTTCTAATATGGTCAACCATTTTTTGCATCTCATTTTCTTTGATACCAAAAGTCCAATCAGGGATAAATCTTTGAGGGTTTGCGATAGTTGTATATGGAAATGCTTGCCCAATAATTGCAACTCTTGCTTTTCCTAAAGTTTTGATTGTATATGGTTTAAATAAGTGTCCAGAATCTTCACTATAAACAGGACTTCCATTCATAATAGCTTCTTCAGTTACATAAATATTTTGAGCTAAAAACTCTGCATTTAACTCTTTAACATTTGCCAACACTTCTTCAGCTAAATAAGTAAATTCCCAGTGTCCAACTGCCACATCAACACCAAGCTTATTCATAGCTTGAACCATATCTTTACCTCTTGTTTGCAAAGATGTCCAGCTCCCTTGCCAAGTATCTCCACCATCAAGTAAAAGAGTTTTTTCTTTTCCAAAATTTCCTCTTAGATAATCTACGACAGTTTTAATTTGTGCAAATCCTCCAACTTTTCCCATATGCTTAGCGTGTTTTTCAAAATTAACACAGCTAAATGCATATTCTAATCGCTTATTTCCTTTTATACCATAGTGATTTAGTAGTTTATCACCAACTATATGTGGAACTTTTCCAAAATTAGTATGAAATCCAAGATTTACATCTGGCTCTCTAAAATAAACTGGCAATAATTGTGCGTGAGAGTCTGTCATATGCATCAATCTAACATTTCCAAAACTATCAAGTTTGTAATAATCTTCTGGTTTTTTGCTTACAGTATTTGCAAGTCTTGTATGTGAATTTGCAAATACAGGTGCTGAACTTAGCATAGCTGTCATATAAACAAATTCTCTTCTACTTAATCTACTCATTTTTTTCCTTTATTTCAAATTGATTTATTATAATATTATTTAAATTATTTTCACCCATAAAAAAAGCCAAGCGAAGACTTGGCTTTTAAAATTAGTTTTTAATACTGACTAGTATTTATATCCATCACCTGGTACAGCTAATTTCCATTCTGTTGATGCTGCATGATGGTCTTTAAGTGCCATTATTGCGAACTTGCATGCTCTTTCAGCTGCATAATCAGTAGATACGCTATTTTTTGTAGCTTTTCCATCTTTATCCAAAAGAACAACTGTTGCAGATTTTGCATCGATTGCTTTTTGAGTTTCTGTTATGTATGTTGATGTTGGCATACCATGTCTCATAAATTCAACACCACTTTTAGTAGCAATTGGATTGAACTTTTTAGCCAAATCCAAAACTTCTTGTGCTGATGACATTTTTGGATTACAAACTTTTGTTACATCTAAAGCATAAGCATCACTTGCTTTAGCCTCAACTTTTGGTACATCTGGCGCAGAACCACATCCAGCAAGAACTAATCCTAAACCAGCTGATAATGTTATCGTATATAATTTTTTCATAGTTTATCCCCTTACTTTCTTAAATCTGGACCGTCAATCTTCATTCCATTTGACATATATGCCATAAAATAAAGTAACTCTTTCATCTCTTTGCTCTCATCTTTTGGTGGTTTTTGACCTTGGTCAGTTATACAGCCACTCATTCTTTTCTCTAAAGTTCCCAAACCAGCCCATACAAGTCTATAAACAGGAAAATGTGTAGTTGAACCTAAAAGTGGAGACATATATTCATTTCTAACTCTTTGTCCTGTACCTTGAACGTGACAAGAAGCACAAGAAACATTTATATAACCTCTTTGAGAATAATAATATTTTTTGCCTCTTTCATAAGCTGCTTGAGCTTCTTTAGAATCAATTTTAATATCTATCTCTTTACCAGCTTCAGTTGTTTTTTGCGCAATAAATGCTTGCACTTTAGCCATTTCACCATCTTTAGTTTTCCACTCTTTTTCACCATTTGCTCTTACGCAATCATTGATTAAACTTGTTAAAGAAATTACTTCTTTTTTTGTCTCATCAAATTTTGGATATAAATGTCCTATTACAGGATCCGGAATACAACTTGCAATAGATTTACCATTTGCAAACGGTTTTTTATAAAGCTTTTCTCCATCTTCAATTTGATCTTCATAAGGTAAAATTCCATCTTTAAATACTTCATATTGTGCTCTTGATGCCTTATTAAATGCATAAGAACCTAGTGCGAATTTATGATGCTTTACATCCTTATCGAATACATTTTTTGTTTCCACATCTGTAGAGTATGGGAAAAATTTATCTTTGTTTGCTTCTGGATTCTCAAATTTAGTTTCAAAATACTTAATTAGAGCTATTCTATCTTTTTCTGCTTGTTCATTAAAAGCACTAGCACTAAGTGAACTAATTGCCAATCCTAAAATTACAGAAGATTTTGCGATTTTCAATAACATATCATCTCCTTTTTTATTATCTTTGTTTAAGTAGTTAATTATTTAACTGTTACTTTGTCTTCGTCTTTATTTCCAAGTAAATCTACACTTTTAATCACTATAACATCACCAGATGCGCCATTGTAATTAAATTTAATAAATGGATCTTTTGATACAAATTGACTAACTGACATTTCAAATACTGTATCTGAACCAACTGTAGCTATAATGTGAGTTAAAAAGTTCGTAGGAACTTTTTTTCTCTCAGCTTCTTGATAACTTAACATTTCATGTTTTAACATACCTTTAACTTCAACTACTCCATTAGCAACTTTTGCTTTTAACTTCATTTTACTCATTATGATTCCTTTGATTTTAAATATTTATTTTATTAATTAACAAATGGGGTTTATCAACCACCACATCCACCGATTGTTACTTTAACAACTTTACTTACAGAGTGTAATTTTCCATCAACATCAGCAATAACTGTAACAGTACCTGTTTTTTGCATTTTAATTCTAATTGCATAATCAGCTACACTTTTAGCACCCATAGTAAATACTGCAACTGTTGCCTCTGGATTTGCATCTTGGAATACGGCAATTGTTCTAGCTTTTAGTTTAGTATCAAAACTAATTGGTATAACAGCACCATTCTCAGCAATATCTGGAGCGCTTAAATTAATTCCACCAACAGTAGTAGCAGTCGTTCCAAACATCTCCTTTATTGCTTCATCAGCTTTTGTTGCTGTCCATACTTTTGGTTTGCTTGCTCTAAAATCTTCTGCACTTAAAGTTGAAGATATCATAGATACCGCAGCAACACCAAAACCTAATCCTAAAAAATTTCTTCTATTCATTATTATCTCCTTAATTTGTTTTATTCAATAGTTTTCAAAAAAGCAACTACTGCTTTTATGTCTTCATCACTTAACCAACCACTTTTTCCAAATGCTGGCATAGCAGTAATTTTACTTCTACTTTCACCTGGATCATAGATTGTGTCATATATTAACTGATCTGGCCAGTGTTTTAATCCAGATAAAACTGGTCCAAAACTACCAGGACCATCCAATGTTTTACCATTAATAGCATGGCATGCTATACAGTTACCTTGTGTATTAGTCTCAAATATTTTTTTGCCTTTGTCAGCTAGTGCATCAGCAGAAACATTTACAACTAATAAACCACTAACAGCTGTTGCTATTAATAATTTGTTTGCTATGTTCATATCAACTCCTTCATATATTTAGTAAATCTCTTATACTAAGACGAGCAATTATAATCAAATTTATTCGCTAATGTCAAGTAAAATTGAAAAAAAAATGATTTATTTTTGTACTATAAGTTAAGATTTTTTATATTATAAGTTGAGAATAATTAAAATGAACAAAAAGCCGTATTTGTGGGCTATTTAATTCATAATATAAGTTTAAATAATTGAACGAAATTATATATAAAAAACAATTTTAGATGAAAGTTTTATATAATAATAACTTATATAAATAAAAATTTGATACTTCCGGTGTGGAAAGAATTTTATAAATAAAAAAGCCCACTTATAAAAGTGGGCTTTAAACATTTAAAAATATTGATAACTATTTACTTGATTCAAGCATATAATCTACAATTTTATTAAAATCAGCATCACTCATATCATGTCCACCTTTTGGAGGCATTCCATTTATTCCGTTGATTCCATTTTTATAAACAGCATCTATGCCTTTAGCAGTAACTTTCGCCCATGCATCTTTATCACCAACTACTGGAGCACCAATGGCTGCATTTCCATGACAAGCACTACATTTTTCTTCATAAACACCTTGCATTGGATGAGCAGATTTATTTTCTGGCACAAACCAATCTCTTTTTGTTGAAGGAGTTGGCTGGAAATCATTTAATTCATTAGCAATTTTTAATACTGGAATTTTACCTTTGATGCAGTCTTTCATACATTTTGTACCTGTACCATAATTTTTAGGATCAGACATGAATTTAGTCATGTTTTTCACACCTTGCTTAGGGTCTTTCTTTGTATCAACATCAGGATAAAAACCATTTGCATTTGGCATTTTAATTTTTAAGAATTTTTCTCTATCAAGAACATAATCATCCGTTAACTCTTTTCCATCAATTTTAATTGTGTTAATTGACAATAAGTATGCAACTAAAGCGTAAGTTTCACTATTGCTTAAACTTTTTGGATTAGGAAAAGGCATTGCATCTTGAACATACCAAAACAATGTACTAGCATATGGCCAATACGAACCAATACTTCTTTGAGGTGGGTCCATATTTGGATTTTCATCAGCAGGATTCATAAGTTGATTTTTTAAACTTCCAACTGTTCCTCCAGTAAGTGCTGGATAACCCTTACCCCCACTTCCAAAGTCACCATGACACATACCGCATTTTGCATCATATAGTTCTGCACCTTGTTCAACCGAACCTTGAGCTTTTTTTGACTTACCATCATCACCCAAAACAACTTTACCATGTTTCATATCAAATTCAGGGACACCAGTCCCGTCAGGCATTACATCTACGTTCCATGCAGCTATTTCAGTTTTGGTAGGGATTCTACCATGGCTAAATTTTGCTTTTTGATCATTTACATAATATGATGTATATTTACTATTTTTGACATCATATTTAACTCCACCATCTACTGCTCTATCTATTTTTTTATCAGCACCAAATGCTGAAGTTATCATCAAAGAAGCTGATAAACTTATACCGACAACTGTTGTTGCCTTAAGCTTTATGTTTTCTAATATGCACATTACTACACTCTCCTTTTTCATTTATTTGCCAAGTAACTATCCCGTTTCTATGATATACAGATTCAACACCAATTACAGAAGTTTCTTCATCAATTGTAGGCTGTACATTTCCAGAATCATCATAAGATCTACTTGCTAAAAGTATTGGTTTTCCTGTCCATTTAGTAATATAGCTAAATCTTGTCCAAGATTTTGGCAAAACTAAACCTTTTAGTTTTGCATCAACCCAATTATTTCCACCATCAAAAGTAATATCTACACCTTTAATGGTTCCTTGTCCTGACCAAGCAAGACCTTCAATTTCAACCATATCTCCAACCTTAAGTTCAGTCCATGGTTTTTCAGGACATGGGCTAGTTACAACTGAATTTACTTCATTTACCCAGAAGTACTGAATAGCTTTACCTGATTTTTGAAGCATTGTGTATTTAGATGTTTCCTCTTTTGAATGCCATGGTTTATCAGAGAATTCTAATCGTTTTAACCATTTAGTATTAAGATTTCCTTCCCAACCTGGAACTAAAAGTCTAAGTGGATAACCTTGTTCAGCTCTTAAAGCCTCACCATTTTGCCCCCATACTAACATTGCATCATCAAGTGCTTTTTCAACTGGAATTGTTCTTGGATTTCCTGCATTATCGCTTCCCTCAGCAAGCATCCAAACTGCATCATCTTCTAAACCAATGTCATCAAGAATAGTTTTAAGCATAACACCAGTCCACATAGCAGAACTCATCATACCTTTTAAAAATTGAAGATTATTAAATTGTGGTCCTCTCCAATCTGTTGATCCATTTGCTGGGCACTCGATAAAATAAATTCTACTTTCACTTGGGTATTTTTTAAGCTCATCAAGCGTTAATACAACTTCTCTTTTTACTTTTCCATGAATCATAAGTCTAAATTCATGTGGATCAACATGTGCTGTTCCACCATGATTTCTTGTAAAAAATAATCCGTTTGGAGTTATTATCCCTTCTGATTCATGAAGTGGACTCATTGATACAGATGCATACATATCACCTGAAGATAATAAATCTGTTGTTCTTCTTACATTGTTGTGTTCAAATGGAGATGGTAATCCATAAGGATTTTTAGTAACCAAATCTCCAAGTTTTGTACCCCAAGGTGCTTCATGAATTATCGCATGATCATCAGCTCTTAGGTTGACTGGCGATAACACATTCGCTGCTGCCACTGCACCCACCGAATATACTGCTGTTTTTTTAAAAAAATCCCGTCTACTGTTTGTTGTCTCAGCAGAAACTTCAAGATCTTTTTTAAAGATTTCGCTTATTTTCTTCATTGTTCCTCCTAAATTTTAGTAATTCATACACCACTAAGTCGGGAAATTATAGTCAAAAAAACTTTTACTTGTCAACAAATTTATTATAAAGAATAAAAATTATTAATTAAAAAAAATATTTTCTAATAAATAACATAAGTTCAACTTTTCATTATTAAACCTTATTATTCTTGAATAAACACGCAACAGCTATAAATAGACATTTTGCAATAATATTTAATATAGTTTAAATATAAAATTTAATGCGATTTCAAACCTATATTTTGTAAAATTTAAAATAAATATTTACAAGCAAAAGGTATAAAGATTTGAAAAATGGAAAAATATTAAAGTTATTTACTACAAACAAAGAGACTAGAGTTCAAAGTGAAATTGAAAAACTTAAACTTCAAATAGGAGGAATTCCAAATGATAAGTCTTTTAAAAAAACAGACAGAGAAATTCTTATAACATCATCACAAAGTTATTTGTTTATGGAAAATTTAGGAATTGATGTAGTGTTTGGTACTCTTGGTGAAAATATTCTAATTGACACTAAGCCTTACAAGTTAGAGATTGGGACAAAACTAAAATGTGGTAGTGCTATTCTAGAAATAAGTATGAAATGTCCAGTTTGTAGTCATTTGTCTGAATTAAAATCAACCCTTCCGAAATTGATCAAAAATGAAAGAGGGATATTTGCCAAAGTTATAAAAAATGGCGAGATAAAAATTGGAGATGAAATGGTTGTGATTTGAGCTAATCCAAATCACACATTTTATCAAACTCAATCCTACTGAATTCTACTATTTTAATATTTTGCTTACTTGTTTTATCAATTTTAACTGATTCACTAATTATATTATTGAGCACAGTTTTTTGATAAAGTGGTCCAACATATACATTAATTCGTCCAAAGTTGTCTTTACAAATAGAAACCTGAGTCGCCGATTGTTTCTCTTTATTAATGATAGACTTGTATTTTTTAAATTCTTTAGGATTAACCTTAATAAATGTAAGAATTTCATTATTTACAATAGTCTTATTATTAGCTTCTTCATTAACAGATTGATTTTCTTCATTTGTATCTGAAAATCTACTTTTAGATATTGTTTTATTTAAATCATTTGATTTATCATCGATTGATTCTTCTTTATTACCTAATGCAAATTCTTCTAATTGCTCTACTTTTAGTTTATAAAGTCTCTCTTGTTCCTCTTTTTTATATTTCAACAAGATATCTTCATCAAGTATCTCATATTTTGTAAGCATTTGTAGCTTACCATTTAAATTGGTCTCATCAATCATTTCAAGTTTGAAATCTATTTGTTTATTTTTTACTTCTACAACCATTAGTGATTCTTCTGGAACGTCTGTAACATTATGCTCAACTTTTTTATTTATAACTTCAGTAATCTCTTCTTTTTTATCAAACATTCCACTAAAAAGCAAAATAAGAAACGAAAAAATAATCAAAACTATAAATATAGCCAATCCTATAATAATTTTTTTTATTTTTTTATTTTTTAATTCTATATCAGATAAAGCATCATGCACCTCTTCAACAGATTCCTCTTCATCTGATATATTTTCATCCTCCTTAATATCTTCCAAAATCACTTCTGTACTATCATCAGTATTTGAAATTTCATCATCAAAATCAGGTTTATCTTTAGAGTACTCAGTTTCATTTTCCTTAGTATTAATATCAATCAATTCGCTTTTATTTAATTCATCTATAAAAGGTAAAAAATTATCCTCGAATTGAATCATAAAATCATAAAAATTCTCTCCTAGTGATAAATTAAATAAAAATACATCATCCGAAAAACTCATTTCCGATGAATTTGTATTTTGGATACCATTTATTGCGTAGTTTACTTTTCCTAAATCTTCATAAGCAAATCCATTAAAAGAAGTTTGCAATGCTCCACATATTTGTGTTACAGATTCCCTAACTGCATCGGCAACTTCATCATTTATAATATCGCATGGCTCACTTCCATCCATCAACATTTCACTAAAAATCATTGTTGCTGTTAGTGCTGGTAAAATAAATTTGATATTTGTTGTAAGTTTTGCAAAATTAAACGATGCATCTATTAATAAAATATTAAAACTGTCATTGAAAGTTTTTTCTACTTTATTAATGCCCACTATTTCAAATTTATCCCCAGTTGAAATGGAAGATGAAAGTGTATTTAAAATTGTTTCTTTAATAGAAACTGACAAATCAGATATCATCAGATACAATCTCTTTCATATTTCTTCTATGATCTTTTTGTTTGTTTAAAATTTTAGTTTTATTTTTCTCGTAATAACTTTTTCTGTAATTTTTCAGATCTTCCTTCTTTTTAATTCTATAATCTTTATCGTATTGCAATCTTTTGTCTTTATTTTCCAAATAATAATCTTTCTTTTTATTTCTGTACTCTTCTATTTTTGCAACAATAATCTCTTCTCTATCTTGAATATGACTTTTTTGTTTTTGCGCAATCTCTTTGATTTTTGCCGCAAATGATATGTTATCTCCACCAAATAATTCTTGTTCGTAATCTATAAATTTGTGTTTTATTTCATTATTATGAGACGCTGAAGCTAGCTTTTTTTTTATATAATAAGCTTTTTTTTTCTCTTTATGTAAGCGGATATTCTCTTCTCTTCTTTGTTTTAAATCATCTAAATTCATACTAAAAGTTTATTATCGTTTTAGCTGATTTACTTGCTGAAGCATTGCGTCTGTTGTTGTTAAAGATTTAGAATTTGCTTCATATGCTCTTTGTGCTGTAATTAAATCAACCATTGCATTAACTAGCTGTACATTTGAAGCTTCAACCATACCTTGCTGAAGACTACCAAAAGCATCGGCACCAGGATTTCCAATAATAGCATCGCCTGACGTATCAGTGATTGAATAAAGATTATTACCTCTTGGTGACAATCCTGCTGGATTGATAAAATCAGCAATTGTAAGCTGTCCCAAAACATTAATTGTACCGTCTGTTGGATTCATGGCAGAGACAATTCCATCAGCCGAAATTGAAATATCTTTTAAAGTACTTGGTATTACAATTTCTGGCTCAACCTTGTATCCCTGAGCTGTAACCAATGCACCTTCACTATCTGTTTTAAATGAACCATTTCGAGTGTATTGAATATCACCATTTGGTGTAGTAACTTGAAAAAAACCTTTACCTTGAATTGCAACATCAAGATCATTTCCTGTCTCAATTAAGCTTCCTTGTATAAAACTTTTTTGAACTCCAGTAATTCTGACACCAAGTCCAACATCGATACCTGTCGGATTATTTGTATTTGCACTTGTCGCATTTGCTGTATAGTTAAGAGATTGGTACATAAGATCTGCAAACTCTGTTCTATCTTTTTTAAAAGCGGTTGTATTAACATTGGCTATGTTATTCGATGTAACATCAATATTATTTTGTTGTGCATTCATACCAGCTGCTGATGTATATAATCCTCTTACCATGATACTCTCCATTTTTTTATTAATAAATTTTATCACAAATTATTTTAATTTCATCTTTCCAATTACATTTTAACACCTACTGTTCCAATATTTTTTAAGTAATAATTTACTCTAAATTGATTATAATTTAGTCAAAATGTTATATAACTTTAAAAAGGAAGAGACAAAATGAGAATTTTAATTGTAGACGATAGTTCAACTATGAGGAGAATTATTGGTAATGTTGTTCAGCAATTAGGGGTAGAAAAGGGTAATTTTGACGAAGCAGAAGATGGTGTTGTTGCTTGGAAAATGTTACAAGAAAAAACTTATGATGTAATACTTACCGATTGGAATATGCCAAATATGAATGGGCTTGAGCTTGTTAAAAAGATAAGAAGCGAGGGAAGTTCTCACAAAACTACACCTACCGTTATGATTACAACAGAAGGTGGAAAAAGTGAAGTTATAACCGCTCTTAAAGCTGGTGTAAATAACTATATTGTTAAGCCCTTTAATGCACAAACATTAAAAGAAAAACTTGATCCATTCTTCAAAAATTAAAGGATAATTAATGAGTATGACACAAGAAGAAATTGAAGCACTAATGAATGATACTATCTCAGATACATCTAATAGTAGTGATGAACAAAGCATAGATGATTTGCTAGCAGAAATTGATGGCATTAATGAGCAAGTCAATGATGGTACTTCTAGTGACTATACCAAAAGTATAGATAATTTACTTCTTGATATGGATGGGATAGAGATTTCTGACAAAGGAAATGCACTTGAAGATGATGATTTTGAAGCACTATTGGCTGGAATTGGTGGAATTGTAGACAATGAGCCAAAAGTTGAAACAAAAAAAAGTTCAGAATCAACATCAAAAAGTTCTCACAATTCACATAATGAAGAAGAAACTATTGGATCTAAAATAGACAAAGGAATATACCCTATGCCTGTTGAGAAAGAACACAAAGTTGTCAACCAATTAAATGAAGTAGCAGAAGATAGTGAAGAGAAAGCTTCTCAAATATTTGATGTTCTTAGCTTTATACTTGATGAAAATGGTAATATTGAAAGAGAATCTAAAATAATATCATCTTATATCGATGATCAAATCAAACTTCTTGAAACTCTAAACAGTAAATTTCCAAATATTGATATATTTATTGAAAAACTGCAAAAATCAAAAGATGCAAAAAAATCAATTTTACTAGTTAGCAGTAGTGTGAATACAGAAAATGACAAAGTCTTTGAAGCAATGGAGTTAATGCAGTATCACGACATCAATAGACAAAAAATAGAAAGAGTTATGGCAGTTATACGAAAACTATCATTGTATCTAAGTGGGCTTTTTGAGGATGATACAAACAAACCAGAAGTACAGATAGCAAAACATATTTCTGGGGATAGCAGTCTAACAGTATCAGATGATGACCTTGATAGCTTAATTGCTGAGTTCAATAAAGCATAAATGAAATATTTACAAAATATATTCATTTAATACTAGGATTATAATAATGAACCAAGGCGTATATTCACTATCGGCAGCTATGATAAATCAATTAAACCGCGTAGATGTAATATCGAATAACTTAGCTAATCTAAATACAAACGGATTTAAAGAAGACAATTTAACGGAAGGCTCTTTTAATAACTATTTAGAAAGGGCGTCAAAAAAAGATTTTCCAATAACCAAGCTTGATACCATTACAAATACTGTTCCCAAAATTGATGGCGACTATATAAAAAGTGAAGTTGGCTCAATTGTGGAAACCAATAACCAACTAGATTTTGCATTAAGAAGCAATGATACATTTTTTAAAGTGCTCGATAAAAATGGTGAAATCCTACTTACACGAGATGGTTCATTCAAAAACCTAAATGGTTTACTCTCAACTTTTGATGGCAAAAAAGTTTTGAATAACAACAACCAACCAATAAATGTAGCAGAAGGTTTTGAGGCTCAAATTTCTGTTATTTCAACAACATTTAGTAACCTAGACAAAGTCGGAAATAATAACTTTAAAATCAATGACATCTCTAAAACAAAACCTGTTATAGACAATGATCAACATATTCTTATGGGTGCAGTTGAAAAAAGTAATATAAATGCTGTTTCTACAATGGTAGCACTTATAGATAATCAGCGGAGATTAGAGCAAGCGCAAAAAGCAATTACCGGAATTGGTGAAATGAGTGAAAAACTTTTAACAAAAATTGAAGGCAGATAATACTTATGAAACCAAGTAATATTAGTGATCTCCTTTATCAAACACTTAATTACAATAGTGAAAGACAAAAAGTAATATCTAGCAATATAGCAAATATTAATACCCCAAACTACAAAACAAAAGATGTTAGTTTTGAAACACACATGAACAAGCTTTCAAAAGATGATTTAAAAATGACCACAACTAATAAAAACCATATAGGACAAGATTATGAAAATTCCCCTAGTTTATCAATGCAAAAATATGAAGTAAAAAACTTGCAAGAACAAAATGATGGAAATAATGTAAGCTTAGATGATCAAATAAGTGAGATGTCAAAAAATGCTGTTATGCAAGATGCAATTACAAACTCTATAAAACGGGACTCACGGTGGTTCAAACTTATGATTGATGCCGCTGGAAAAAATTAATCAAAATAGCTAGGATAAAAAAATAATATATGGAACAAATATTTAAATTTGTAAATAATCTCAATAGTGGTCAAAGAGCAGTAATAGTAGGTGGATTTTCTATATTGTTCGTTTTTTTAATTGGATTATTAATTTACTCAAACATAAAATCAAATGATGAAAAACTTAATTTTACAATCGCTTCAAATTTAACAAAAAATCAAATCATGTTAGCTTCAAATGAACTAGAAGCTGCCGGTATTCCATTTTCAATAATTGGTAGTGGGGATGATTTAACGCTAAAAACAAACAAGGAAAATGTAAATATTGCAAAAATAAAACTTGTTACAAGTGAGGCAGTTACAAATAAACATTCAGGATGGGAATTGTTTGATAAAAGCTCACTTGGTTCAACAAATTTTGAAAACAATGTAAAATACCTAAGGGCAACAGAGGGTGAACTTAGTCGCTCATTAGAGTCACTATATGGTGTAGTTTCAGCATCTGTCAAAATTGCAATTCCAAAAGAATCAGTTTTTACCGAAAAAAAAACAGATCCAACAGCATCAGCCGTATTAAATCTAAAACCTGGAATTACACTTACACCCAAACAAATTGAAGGGGTAAAAAGTTTTATTTCATCAGCTGTGCCAAACCTAAAACTTGAAAACATTAAACTTATAGACCAAGATGGCTCGCTTTTAGAAAAAAGTGAAGATGATATGAATAATATGAAATATCAATCACACGAAAAATACAAAAATCAAATTGAAAAAGACTATGAAGCAAAAATAATTGCACTTCTTGAACCATTTATTGGTGCTGATAAAGTTATTGCAAGGGTCAGTGTAACACTTAATTTCAAAAATCAATTAGTCGAGCAAGAGATATTTGAACCAGAAGGGACAATCCGAAGTCAGCAAACAAGTGAAGCAACTTCAAGTAAAGAAGATAAAGATAAAGATAAAGCAGCCGTTCCAGGTGTTCAAAATAATATTCAAAATCCAAACGAAAATGCAAATGAAACAAAATCAAAAGCAGCAACAGAAGAAACTAAAAATGTTGTGAATTATGAAATATCAAAAAAAATAATAAAGGAGAAAGATGATGCATACGCTAAGGTTGATAAAATTCAAGCTGCTGTAACTTTTGATTCCACAATATTAGATAAAGCTAGCGATAAACCAGCATTTTTAGCACAACTTAAAGCAGTAGTTGAAGATGGAATTGGAGCAAATCCAACAAGAGGCGATAAGGTTTCTGTTGAGGCATTTCAATTTATCAAAGACGATACAAATAGTACTGCAATCGAAGATTCATTGGGAAGCGCTGCTGCAAAATCACTTATGCAAGATTATGGTGAATACATTCAATATTTAATAAGTGCTATTTTATTGTTTATTTTCTATAAAAAATTTATTGCTTCAAATGGAATTGATAGTTCATCTGTCAATAGTGGAGGAACTGGAAAAAAAGAAAAAATTGGAGTAGCAGATGAAGATTTTGATTACGAAACATTTAATCCTAATATTGAAAAAAATAGACTAAAAAATAAAATACGAAACCAAATTTTAGGTAATATTGATGGACTAGATAAGGAAACAGCGGCACAGTACGAAGTACTAATTGAAGAACTTGATTCACAAATCAACAATAATCCAACAGATGTTGCAAACATGATAGAGCTACTCCTAACAGAAGGCGATAAAAAACTCAAAAAGCAAGGAAAATAATAATGATAAAACCAATAAATCATGAGGCGCTAAATGGTATTTCAATGTTAGATAGAGTTGCTATGTTTTGTGTACTTATGGGTGAAGAGGCGACTGTAAAAATATTTCAAAATCTTCCACTTGCAATGGTCGAACAAATCTCAACAGCAATCACACAACTATCAGCAATAGATCAAAGCACATCACTTGCAATACTTGATGAGTTTTATGTATTTACAAAATCAAATTCATTTATAACCTCTGGTGGATTTGAATATGCTAAAGATTTATTATATAAATCTTTAGGAAAAGCCGAAGCAGATTCTGTTCTTGCAAAACTTACACAATTAGCAGAATCAAAAGCATCATTTTCATACCTAGACAACATTAATCCAAAACAACTTGGTGACTTTATAAAAGATGAATCGCCCCAAACAATGGCGGTAATATTATCACACATGGATCCAAATCAAGCAGCCGAACTACTTGAAACCTTGCATCCAGATACAAAAGTAAAAGTAACTATGCAAATGGCTACAATTAAAGATGTTAGCCCTGAAGTTGTTAGAACAATGTCTATGGTGCTGGAGCGAAAACTTGAATCTTTACTTTCACATATTACACAAGTTGGAGGAGTTAAGGTTGTAGCAGATATGCTAAACAGAATGGGGCCAAAATCACAAGCAATACTCTCAAGCATAAATGGATTAGATTCAGAATTATCAAAAAATATTAAAGATAATATGTTTGTATTTGAAGATATGCTCAAACTAGAAACAAATGATCTTATGAAAATTTTAAGTGAGATTGAAATTGGAGATCTTGCAGTTGCACTCAAAGGCTCACCTCAAGAAGATATAGGAAAAGTTGAATCTGCAATGAGTCAAAGGGCAAGAGAAAGATTTACAGAAGAATTCGGAATGCTAAATAGAGTAAAACCAAAAGATGTAGAAGCAGCTCAAAGAAAAATGTTAGGTGTTGCACAAAAATTAATTGAAAGTGGCGTAATTGAAAGGGAAATAAGTGAATAATAATGTTAATTCTAATGCGAAAATAATTTCTGCACAAACAGCAGAAAGTTATAAACTAGGGACATTTTTAAATAATACTCCAAATCAAAATTCTCATTTACAAGGTATTGCTTCATTAAATGATAAATCTATCAATGGAAATATAGACCCAGTACTTTTAGAAATACAAAAACTAGCTCAACATATTTATCATATTGAACAAAAAGTCACAAGTATAGAGAATAATGGTTTAAGTAGTAAAGATATCGATAAGCAACTGATTCAAGCACTGAAAGATCTAAAAAATTATTCTACTTTTTTTGAACAGGCCACTTTTCAAATGGAAACAAAAATTTTAAAAACCTCAATGTCAATTGCCAAAAAGATAATTGGCGTTGAAATTGGTGAGCAGTCATCAAATATAGCAAAAATTACAATTGAAAACATTCTAAATAAAATAAAAACTGCTTCAAAGATCACAATTCATCTAAATCCAAAAGATTATATAGCGTTAAAAAATGAATTAAATTTCGACAGCTATATACAACTTCAAGAGGACCAAAATGTAACAGCTGGCGGTGTAGTTGTTGCAAGTGATTTGGGAAATTTTGATGGAAATATAGAAGCAAAAGTTCAAACCATCCTAGAGTCCCTTGATACATTGCTATAAAATTTAGTTAAAAATTATTTTTTAATAGGAGAAAAAATTTGAATCTCATCAAGTTTAAATGGTGTACCATTTTTAAGTAAAGAAATCTCTAATTCTTTTTTAATCGAGTTGGCATTTTTTAAATATTTTTGCAATGTAATCCCTGATAAAACTTTTTTTGTTGATTTTACAATTTTCATTGGATCCATTGCTCTTCCATTTTTATACATTCCAAAATGTAAATGTGGTCCACTACTAACGCCACTAGAACCTACAAAACCAATTAAATCACCTTGCTTTACTGACATTCCTGCACGCAATTGTTTGTTATATCTTGAAAGATGCCCATAAAGTGATTTAAATCCGCCATCATGATTTATAATGATTGTGTTACCATAGCCACCCTTAACACCAAAATGGGAAATTCTCCCATTACTTGTTGCAACTATCTTTGTGCCAACAGAAGCTGACAAATCTGTTCCAAGATGAGCCCTATAATATTTTAATACTGGGTGAAATCTTTTATATGTAAAATCGCTAGAAATTCGTTTATAAGCAACAGGTACTCTAAACAAAACGCTGCTAAAACTTTTACCTTTTTCATCATAATAAAGACTATCATCTGGATTTTGATATACATACTTTTCATCTTGATGTTGTGGTCTAACAAATGCACCAAGAACAACAGGACTTCCGTAATATCGTCCCATTCTAACTTTTTGCTCATATTTTAATGCCACAACATCACCCTCGTGAACTTTTTTAAAATTAATAGATTTATGAAAAGCTTTTATGAATTCACTTGCTAAATGTTTATTTTTTGTAAAATTTACAATATCTTGATATGGTGATGAAGTTAATTTGAAAGTCAAAAGTTCTGTTTTTGTTTCATAAATAACTGGGATAATATCCAATACATATTGACCTTTTTTATAATGAATATGTATTTGCATCTCTTCACTAATTGGAATCAATGCATGTAAAACTGCCCCATTATCTGCTTTTATCAATCTATACTCAATTCCTGCTTCAATCTCTGTACAAAGTTCTTTGTCAGTTTTTGAAAGATTAAAATAGACATCTTTATTAATATTGTGGTTGATTAAAAATGTAATTAAAGTCTCACCCTTATTCCAAATCAAATCTTGATTTGTTGTAGAAAAAGCAAAATTGAATAAGCAGCTAATAATTATTAAAATTCTTGACATTTATCTCTTTTTTGATGATTATTTTATATTCAATATTATACAATTGCACATCTTAAAGTTATGGAAACCAATTGCTACTTAAAAAAATTACAACAATCATTATATTATCTACAAGCCTTTTTGCATCGTTTGACTTGGCTCAACTATATCTTACAAACGGAATTAAATCTGTCGAAAATGAACTTACAAAACAATTTCAAAATAGAATATTTTGGGATGAGTACCTTAAAAATAAAGATATATCAACTGGATATTATGAAACAATAAAATACTCACTTACTTGCAAACCTGATCTTAAAAATATTGTTGTTCACAAACATGAAAAGCATGAAAAAACTAAAGTGTTTGAATCCGAAGTACTAACAGGTAAAATAAATGGTGCAAAAAGTGTCGATGGAGATTTAAAAACTCCAATAGGAGCCTATCAATTGATTGATAAAATAACACCTCCTGATCAATTTTATGGTCCTTTAGCATTAATAACAAACTACCCAAACAACCTAGATAAAATAAACAATAAAACAGGTGATGGTATCTGGATACACGGTCTTCCATTTACTGGAAATAGAGATCCATTTACCAAAGGGTGCATTGCTATAGAAAATGATAATTTAAAAAAACTAGATAAAACAATAAACTTTGAGGAGTCTGTTTTAATTATAGGCGATATAGATCAAACTAAAGTAAATAGACACTCAATTGCTAAGGTCTTAGCTGAACTTTACACATGGAAAAACACATGGCAAAACGGAGATTTTGATAGATATCTATCTTATTACTCTAAAAAATTTAAAAAATTAGATGGAAGTGATTTTGGAAAATTTGCATCTTACAAAAAAAGTATCTTTGCAAAAAACGAAGAAAAAAACATACAAATTAAAGATATCAATATCATTCCGTACCCAAATACTGAAAACAAAACTATGTTCAAAATAGAATTTTTTCAAGCATACACAACTAAAACATACAGATCAGCAGCCAAAAAAGAGTTGTATGTAGAACTTAATGATGGAAAAATGGAGATACTTTTTGAGAGCTAAAATTCTCTTAAATATCTAAAGTTAGTGCTATTTCATCACAAATTGGAAAATGTTTGCACTTAATGCAATCAAGCCAAATTTTTGTATCAGGAATTGTTTCTTTTGCAATAACATTAAATCCAAAATTTTCAAACAATCTTTGTCTGTAAGTTAAAACCAAAATCCTTTTAAGTCCGTAATATTTCGCTTCATCAATAGAATGTTCAATTAATTTAGCCCCTATACCCATATTTCTAAATTCACTATCAACAATCAAACTTCTAATCTCACAAAGCAAAGTTGTGTGAATATGTAAAGCAACAAAACCAACTATTTTATCTTGCATATAAGCAACAGTATATGAACGAATTGTAGTTGCCATCTCCGAAGCAGTTCTTTCAAGTATATTGCCATTTTGAACCTCAGCAACTACAAGATTTTGCATATTTTCAATATCTTTAACGGTTGGTTTAATATACGCAATATCTTTATTGTGCATAATTATTTTCCAAAAAGATACTTTGATATTGTGGCTTCTAATGTATCAATCCCTTTATTTTTTAGATTAGAAATAAAAATCCCATCTGGGTATTTTTGTTTTAATTTTTGCAATTCTGCTTGATTTAGCTTATCTGTTTTAGTAAAAACATTTAAAATCAATTGATCGCCTTTCTTGATATATTTTAAAAAATCATCAACACTTTTATCAATTTCAAGTTCACTGTGTCTTGAATCTATCAAATGTACAAATATTTGTAAACAAATTCGTCTTTCAAGAAATTCTGTTAAATTTTTATTCCAATCTCTTTTAAGTGATTTTGAAACTTTTGCATACCCAAAACCTGGTAAATCTACAAATCTTGCAAACCTATGTCCATCTTCAACATTTTCATCATCTTTAAACGTGATGTCAAAAAAATTAATAAGTTGAGTTTTTCCGGGTGTCGAAGATGATTTAGCTAAACTTTTCCTTTTTGTTAAAGAGTTAAGAAGTGAACTTTTGCCAACATTACTTCTCCCTATAAAAGCAATCTCTGCCATATCTGGATTTGGACTTTCAGCTATACTATATGCTGACATCAAAAATTGTGCATCTATTATTCTCATTAATTACTCTCTATTTTTAGTTTAAACTGAACAGGCTTATTTTTTCCACCATCAATTTTTGTAGTTCCCAATTTCTCATCAAGATAAATTCGTTCACCCTTAATTGTTTTCTCACCTGCTACATCTTCAAGATAACCATTTCCAACAATAATATAAACCTGTTCATCTACATTATAAGTTACCTCATCACCTCTTCCTTTTAGTATTGTTGTTGGTCTTTTAATAACCATATCAACTTTTCCAGCAGCTAGATATTGCTTAACTGCTGTTTTTCCTTTATTGTCAATTGACTTTGTATAAACTGTTAATTTATCACACCGGACTCTATCAGCACCCTTTGTCATTAGAACATTCCCTGTAAAAATAATAATATTTTTTGATTTATCGGCTGAAAAATTATCTGCTTTAATATCAACATCAACCTCAGCACTATTTAAATAACCAAACAGAAACAATATTGCTACAAAATATCTCACCTACAAATCCTTCTCATTCAAAACAAAATGTGCTTTTTGTCCACTAATTGCGTAATCATTTTTATTGATATAAAGTGTATTTCCACTAAATAAACTTTTTTTATAATTAAACATAAAATCAACATTATTTGAAACTATACCCGTTGTGTCATTATAAGTTAATGATTGTGTTTTTAACTCCATATCATCACCTTTTTGAAAAATAACCCCACCTTTAAAACTAAAAATTTCACCATCTTTTTTCATATGCTTACCGCTTATTGTATTTGTCTTACTATCACTTCCACGAAGCACAAGAATTGCACTATTTAACTCCTCTTTTTTCTCATAAATCAAAGTCTCTTTTGCTTTTACAATCTTATCAACCTCGTATTGATTTAACTCATAAAGCGTAGAATTTAAAAAAAATATTTTTGGCAAGTCTTCATTATTCTCAACTTGTATCTCTTTTACGGCATCATTTTTTGTTAAAAAAAATGATGCACAAATGATACAAATAAAAAGAAAATTTAAACCCATAAGCTTTTTAGTTCTAAATCTTGCATTTTAAGTACATATTCAATCATCTCTCTTGCAGCACCATTTCCACCATTTTTTGAGGAAACAACATTTACAATAGTTTTCAGATCATCTGTTGCATCTTTTGGACAAAATGAAAGCTTTACTTGTTTTAACATTTTAATATCGTTTAAATCATCACCAATTGCCCCAACTTGCAATAAATTTAAACCCTCTTTTTCTAAAATCTCATTTAGAACTATTGTTTTATCACTAACACCTTGGTAAACATAAGTTACGCCCAACTCTTTTGCTCTTTTTTCAACAATAACACTTGAACGACCCGTTATAAAAGCTGATTTAAAACCAAATTTTTTATTCCATGCTTCAATTGCTGCACCATCTTTTACATCAAAAGATTTAGTTTCAGTCCCATTTGCATCATAAGTTATCTTCCCATCTGTTAATGTTCCATCAACATCAAACACTAGTAGTTTAATCATAAAATTCCCTTTGTGCTAGGTATCCCCATTTTTTTATTTTCCGTCATCGCTCTTCTAAGCGCTACTGCAAAAGCTTTAAATGTAGCCTCTATGATATGATGCTTATTTGTTCCTCTATCAACAATCAAGTGGCATGTTAATCCACAATTTAAAACCAATGCATGGAAAAATTCCTCAACAAGCTCAACATCAAATGTTCCAACTTTACCAAAAATATCTGATTTATAAACCAAATATGGACGATTTGACAAGTCTATTGCACAAGTAACACTAGCTTCATCCATAACAACTGTTGCATTACCGTATCTTTCAACTTCTTTGATAGGGAAAATCTCTTTTTTAAGCGCCTGTCCAATTACAATACCACAATCTTCACATGTGTGGTGATCATCTATATGTGTGTCTCCATTGCATTTAAGATCAAGAAATACCCCACTATGTTTACTAAAAGCTTCAAGCATATGATTTAAAAATCCAACACCAGTATCAATTACCCCAACATCATTTTTTGTAGTGTCAAGTTGACATCTTATAGATGTTTCTTTTGTTTCCCTTACTATCTCTGTCATATTTTACCCCTAATTATTCATTTGTTTGAGCAATTATCATAGCTCCATCTAAACCATTTGTTTTTCTAAAATCATTCGCTTCTGCTTCACTTCTAAATCCACTTATCCAAACCCTATGAAAAGTTTTTCCATTTGATATGGTTTCCATAATTATAGCTTTATAGTTTACACTTAATATTGTGTTGTTATATTTATCTTGTGTAATTTTTGCTCCAGCTTGATTTATAAATGCTCCAACTTGTAGATAAAATTTACCAACAACAATCTCCTCTTTTTTCTCCTCTTGAGTAATAGCAACTTTTGAATGAAATCCTACAACCGTAATCTCAACATTTGCAACACCTCTACCAACCATATCAATCTCTTTTGCAGCGCTATTTGAAAGATCAATAATTCTACCTTCAACAAAAGGACCCCTATCGTTAATCCTTACAATTGTTGATTTTCCATTATCTTTATTATAAACATTTACCATCGTGTTCATTGGAAGTGTTTTTGATGCTGCCGTCATTGCATACATATCGTAAGTTTCACCATTTGATGTTTTTTTCTCATGAAAATCTGGACCATACCAAGAAGCAATACCTTCAAATTTTTCACCAACTGTTGCAATTGTTGGATAATAAGTATTGCCTAAAACTTCATATGGTCTCATTGTTGCACTGTGCATTCGAGGAGAATCTTTAACTTCTCCATCACCAATTTTAATATTTTGCTTACCTGATTTATAACTCTTCGATAGGTTATTTTGCTGATTTAAATATCTTTTTTGACAACCAGAAAATGACAAAATAAGTAAGATAATAATTAAAAATTTACTGCTTTTGTATAACAATGTTATCTCCTGGTTTTACTTTGTTTGTTTTTAAATTATTATCTTTCATCAGTTTTTCCATTGTCATTCCGTTTTCTTTAGCAATTTTATAAAGGTTATCACCTTTTTGTATTGTGTAAGTTTTAAGATAATCTGAATCTATATTTTCAGCATCAATCTTAAATAATTTTGTTGCATCTATTGTTTTTACATCACGACTAGGCGTTGGTTGAGATTCATTTTTCAAATCATTTAATTGTGCTTCTGCTTCATTTCTTTGATTATCTACGGGCTTAATCCTCTCGCTTATTCCACTTAAATTTGCAATATTTTTTAAAAGTTTCCCATCGCTTGTTTCAACTTTTATTAAATTGTTACCCTTTGCGCTATGTAAAAATTTTCCATTCATAGTACTTAATGAATTATTGTTATTCATCATTGCAAGTGAAATTATTTTTTTAATATAATTTTGACTCTCTTTTGGAACATAAGGCTTTTTGGAACCCTTTAAATCAACAAGTAGTTCATTGATTGTTGGTTTATATTTCCATGTTTTCACATCTTGATATACTTCATTAACAGCCCTGTAATTACCTTTTCCGTTTTCGTAGTCCCTTAAAATTTTTTTGTATTGCAAAATCTTTTGATTTTTTGCACAATCATTCTCTTTGCAATATAAATCAATAGTTGCCCTTGTAATCCCCTCAATGAGTCTTCCATCGCCACAATTATAAGAGAGTGCTGCTAAATACCACGAGCCAAAAATACCATGCAATTTTGTAAGATATTTAACAGCAGCCTCAGTAGATTTGACAAAATCTAACCTCTCATCTATATACTTATTTCTTTTTAGCCCTAGTTCAGAAGCAGTTTCCGGCATAAATTGCCAAAGTCCGAGTGCTTTTTGTTTTGATTTTGCCTCAAGTACAAAATTTGATTCAGCCATTGCCATATACAAAAATACCGATGGGACATTATTTTTTTTAAGAATTTGTGAAACCTCAGGGATTATATTCCTACCCTGATCTAAGCCATTTATATAGTGTTTTTCATTTTTTTGAGAAAAATTTTCATAAAATGACTGAAACTTATCATTTTTAATATACGATGCCTCAATATCAAGGTCTCGTAATACATCTAAATCATTTTTTACAAACTCATTACTTACTATTGTCGCTTGTAGTTGTAGATAGCATAAAATAATAACAATAAGTTTTTGCAAAAATTTACCTTATAGATATTTCTTTAAAACTTCAGGTATCTTAATAGTTCCATCAATTTGTTGGTGATTTTCTAAAATAGCGACCAATGTTCTTCCGACAGCCAAACTTGAACCATTTAATGTATGACATAGGATATTTTTTTTATCATCTTTATATCTAATTTTTGCTCTTCTTGCTTGAAAATCATTTGTATTACTAATTGAGCTTATCTCTCGATATTTTCCTTGTCCCGGTAGCCAAACTTCAAGATCAATAGTAACAGCTGCTCCAAATCCTAAATCACCAGTACAAAGTTGCACTTTTTGATGCGGAAGCTCCAACGATGCTAATAAATCACTAGCGCAATCTACCATTTTTTTAAAAATCTCATTTGATTGTTCGGGTGTTGTAATGGCTACAAGTTCAACTTTATCAAATTGATGTTGTCTTATCATCCCTCTAGTATCTCTACCAGCACTTCCAGCTTCTTTTCTAAAACACGGTGTATATGAAGTAAGTAGCATTGGTAACTCTGAAATTTGAAGTATCTCATCGTTAAAAAGATTTGTAAGTTGAACCTCAGAAGTTGGGATAAGATACAGATCTTCCCCTTCGATTTTAAATAAATCATCTTCAAATTTTGGCAATTGTCCAGTTCCTGTTAACATTGCACTGTTTGCCATAAAAGGGACATACCACTCCTCAAAACCACGCGCTCGATTGAAATCTAAAAAATAGTTAATCAAAGCTCTTTCAAGTCTAGCTCCAATTCCACTTAAAGCACTAAATCTAGTTTTAGCTAATTTTACACCCCTTGCGAAATCTATAATACCAAGCTTTTCCCCTATTTCCCAATGTTCAAGTGGTGTAAAATCAAAATCTCTTGGTGTACCAATTTTTTCTAAAATAATATTTTCATCTTCACTTGCTCCATAAGGAACATCATCATTTGGAATATTTGGAATTGTTAAAAGTATGGCTTCCAAACTCGATTCTTCAGATTGTACTTCATTTTCAAGCGCTTGTTTTTTAAGCTTAAGATTGTCAATCTCATCTTTTAAGGAGCTTGTATCTTGCCCCTCCTTTTTAAAAACACCAAATTGAGCTGATAGATTATTCTGAAGTGCTTGGATATTCTCCATCTCTTGTCTTTTTAATTTTGTATTTGAGATTGATATTTTTAAATTTTCAAGTAGAGTTACATCTACTTTTTTCCTTTTTAGTCCTTCACTTACCTTATCAAAATCATTTTGTAAAAGCTTCAAATCAATCATTAATTAAGTTCCATCTTAATTACGATATTTTCACCCTCTTCAACTACTGTAAAATTGTGTTTTTGACAAAATGTATCATTCATATCTTCACACATTGCAATAGCCTCTTGTAAAGCTTCATCTTTTGAAGCAAATTTTTGCTCAGCCACAAAGTCACTTTTTTTAAAACATCCACATTGTTTTTCAACTATTAAATTTATCATTTTTTATTTCCTTACATATTATTTTGCTTATTAGCTTCTTTTATTATAACAGATAACTCCTCTTTTTTAATAAAATCAGCCCCCATGCTCACTATAAACTGACTAGCTTCAGATATTGTTAAGGTTGTTGGTTGAACTATTTTTTTATCCACCATAATCGCATAACCACTTGTTGGATTGGGACTTGTTGGTACAAACAACACCCAAATATCATTGTGTTTATTGAGTACATACGCAGGTACCCAAAGACCACTTTTGGGGTACTCAACCAAAACAACCTCTCTCCTTTGGCTTTTTGCATTAGGTTTAAATAACTCTGTAATTTTTTTAACAATTCCATAAATTGTCCCAATTGCAGGTAGTTTTTCCAATATCTTATCGATAAAATTTACCAATATAGATTTTCCAACTTTTTCAATTGATGAGCCTATAAAAGCCAAAAAGAGAACTATAAAAACAATAATACCAACACTTAAAAGTGTGTCATTTGTATATATAAAAAGATAACTAAAAAGATTATTTGCAAGATTTTCCACCCATAAAATAATCTGAATTACAACAATAAGAGGTATTAGCGCTAATGCACCTACAAACATATATCTAAAAAAATTTCCCATCTATTACCTTAAAAATAAAACTAGAATTCTACTGTGCCATCTATTGCAAAATCTGCTCTTGTATCAAGTTCAGCATGGCTTAATACTGGTAAATCAAAACCAAATTTTTCAAATATTTCAGATACTCTTTTTCTTAAAATAGGATCTACAACCATACATACACCAGTTGTTCCACCATCCTCTAAAGATTTTATAAGTTCTCTTGTTTTAATCACAAGATTATTTATTTCACTGATACTTAGCATCAAATGACTAACTCCATGTTGCTCTTGAAGTTTATTAATAAATTCTTGCTCCAACTCTGGCTTTAAAGTGATAATATGTAAAACACCATCTTTCCCTTTAAATTTGCTAGTAATCAATCTAAAAAGTTTACTTCTTACATGCTCCAAAAGTATCTCTGGCGATTTAGTAACTTCCCCAATATCAGCTAATGCTTCTAAAATAGTCAGCATATCAACGATTGGTATTTTTTCATGCAATAGATCTTTTGAGATTCGTAAAATCGTACCGTAAGTTGTAATTCTCATCGCTTCATCAACCACCACTGGGAAACTATCTTTTAATCTATCTACAATATTTACTATATCTTGTCGTGTAATGATATCTTCTGCGTGTTTTTTTATTATCTCTGAAATATGCGTAGAAATAATTGTTGGTGCATCAACAACAGTAAATCCTTTTGTTAATGCTTCCCCTTTTTGCTCATTTGTTATCCAAGTTGCATCTAATCCAAATACTGGCTCTTTTACTTTTTTACCAGAAATACTAGCTCCACCAATTCCACCCATTGCTAGCAATCTATTTGCTTCAACGCTTCCTTTTGCAATAGGAATTCTTTTTAAATTAAGTCCATACTCATTCATCATCAATTCAGATGAATCTGAAATTCTAATTTGAGGAATTACAAATCCTAATTGTCCTGCAATATTGTTTCTAATCCCTCTTATTTTATCAAGAAGCTCACTATCACCTTGTATAAGAGTTAACAAACTAGCTCCGAGTTTGAGTTCAAGCACTTCCATTTTCATTGTTTTGTCAAGTGTTTTCTCTTCACTTTCTTGATTTTCTTGCCTTTTCTTCTCTTTGATTTTTTCAATATCTTTTACAGGTAACTTTTGACTTTTAGTTTTTGGTGCGGGAGAGAAAAAATCAACGAATGCATTGCTTTGTTTCGATTCAATCATATAAACCAAATACCCAATGCCGCTAAGCAAAATTCCCATACCAAATAAAATTCCAGTAGGAAAACCAGGAACAAGCCCAAATAGTATTAGGGCAACTCCCGTTATGACAAGCGATTTACTATCTTTAACAAGTTGAGCAATTGTTCCACTTGCAAATTTCTCCTCATCTGTATTTGATCTTGTGATTATTATGGCTGTTGCTGTTGAGATTATAAGAGCAGGAATTTGAGCCACAAGCCCATCACCTATTGTTAAAATAGTATAAACTTCACCAGCTTCTGAAACAGACATATCATGTTGAAACATCCCTATCAAAAGTCCACCAATAAGATTAACAAAAGTGATAATAATAGCAGCAACCGCGTCACCTTTTACAAATTTAGCAGAACCATCCATTGTTCCGTAGAAATTAACTTCACTCGCAAGTTCTTTTCGTCTTATTTGCGCTTGCTTATCATCAATAAATCCAGCATTCAAATCAGCATCGATTGCCATCTGTTTCCCTGGTAATGAATCAAGTGAAAATCTTGCCTGAACTTCCGCAACCCTTCCAGCACCTTTTGTAATAACCATAAAATTTATAAGGACTAAAATTATAAAAATAACTATCCCTATAACCATATTTCCACCAACTACAAATTCTCCAAAGGCTGCAACAATATCACTAACAGCTTCAGGTCCATTATGCCCTTCACTCAAGATAGACCTTGTGGTGGCAATATTTAAAGATAGCCTAAACAAAACTAAAATAAGTAAAAGTGTTGGAAACGTTGATAATTCTGTTGGTTTGTGTATAAAAAGTGAAATTAAAAGTATCAAAAGTGCTGATGTTAAAGAGATAATCAAGAAAAAATCAAGCATCCACTTTGGTAGCGGTATGATAATAATTGCAAGCATAGAAAAGATAAATGCAACAAGTACATACTCTTTTCTAAATAATACCTCTTTATAATTCATAAATCTTTATTTTGACTTATTTTAAGAAATTTACCAATGACATTTGGCTCATTTTTGAAACTGTTGAAAATAAAGCACTATATGTCATCTCTAATGCTTTTGATTCCATGGCTAACTTTGCTAAATCAGCACCATTTGTATCTTGCATCAAAATATTATAATGGGTAATTTTTGCGGTAATGCTCTCAAGATATGTCTCAAAAACCTTATTTCTTCCACCAAGTTCCGCATGTCCAATATTTGTAGCACTATATTGCTCGTCAACTTTTCCAAGATAATTTGATAAAATATCCCTCACCTCAACGTCGCCTATAACTCCACTTTGTTTTCCATTATTAGCTGTATCATCAATTGTCGTACCATAACCTTTAAGGGCGTTTACAATTACATTAATATCATCGAAAATATTATGTCGGGCATCTAAAATAAGTCCAGATTTTGTGTTATCTTTTATTGTATTTGACGCTGTAACATCAACTGTTGTATATTTTGTTTGTCCACTTGAAGAATCAGCTGAAGCAATCTCTAAATATTCAGCATTAACCCCTGAAGTTACAGTTCCATCTTCGTTGTATTTTTCAAGTTTAGTTTTAGCACTATTTAGTTTCCAAGTGTAACCATTTTGATCAATTACCATCTCTTGTTCTGTAAATGTTACTTGGTTGTCAACTGCGGTTGTATCACTGCTGTACATAAATATATCAGATGCTGTAACACCTCTTTCTCTATAAACATTGCTATCAACTGCAATATCTCTCAGATGTGAATTACCATTAAAATTTATTTGTCCATTTACAACATAATTTGCATCTTGTGAATATGGTGCGATTGTTGTATTTGACCCAGCAAAAATATATTCACCATCTATTTGTGTATTTGAGATACGAAGAAGATTCTCCTCCATCCCCTCAATATTAGTAGCAACAGCCAATCTATCACTTCTTGTCATACCTGAATTTAAAGCTTTTAATAAATCCTGCTTCATACTATCAAGGGTAAGTTTTACTTCAGAAATAGCTTTATCTGAAACTTGATTTTGTGCAACAGTTTTATCTAATTGAATTTTTAGTCCTTCTGTATCTCTAAGTTTATTTTCTATGTTTACATATCGCCCATAAACAACCGAATCATCACTTCCATTTTGAATAATTTTACCTGTACTCATTTGGTAGCTTATTCTCTCATTTTGAACATCAAGATTGCCAATTCTATAAATCATTTGGTTTGATAAATCAATCACGGGTCACCTCCAGGAATTTTTTTAATATCTCATCGTATGAGTGTTTTTCGCCAACATCTTGAGTTAAAAAAGCTCTAATTACTTCTTTTTTAGATATAGCCCTATCAAGCTCACTATCCATACCCTTTTTGTAAGCACCTACTCTTATCAAAACTTCATTCTCTTTTATCAATGATAATATCCTTTTTAACTTTAAAAAGCCATTATATTGGTCTTTTGAGATAACTTTATCAATCACTCTCGAAGCACTTTGCAAAAGATCAATTGGTGGGTAAAATCCTTGTTCGGTTAGCTCCCTAGTTAATACAATATGTCCATCAAGGATACTTCTACTTTGATCTGCGATTGGATCATTCATATCATCTCCATCAACCAAAACAGTAAAAAATGCAGTAATTGTCCCCTTTTGATTTGCTCCAGCCCTCTCCATAAGTTGAGGCAATAGTGCAAAAACAGAAGGTGGGTAACCACCACGTCCTGGTGGCTCACCTGTGCTAAGTCCTATCTCTCTTTGAGCCATAGCAAACCTTGTCACGCTATCCATCATTAAAAGAACATCATGTCCTTTATCCCTAAAAAATTCTGCTATTGCCATAGCCGTAAAAGCTCCATACTTACGCATCAAAGATGATTCATCACTTGTAGCTGCAATAATAATTGTATTTTCAAGATTGTTATCCAAATTGTAGTGGATAAATTCTGGAATCTCCCTACCCCTTTCCCCTATCAAAGCTATAACTTTTATTTGTGCTTCACTACCTTTTACAATCATCCCCATTAAAGTAGATTTACCAACACCACTCCCTGCAAAAATACCAACTTTTTGCCCTTTTCCGCAAGTCAACATCGAATCGATTGCTTTTACACCTGTACTAAATTTTTGGTTTATAATCCCCCTTTGCAAAGGTGAAGTTGCCTCTTTGTTTAAAGATGAAGTCTCTTCAAGATTTTGAATTTTTCCAAGTTCATCAATTGGTTCTCCAAGTGCATTTATTACCCTTCCAAGAAGTCCATATCCACACTTAACATTTAGTCCATCTTTTTGCAAATAAACTTTATCATTTATCCTAAATCCATCTACAAACGAAAATGGAACTATTGTAAACTCGTCATTTATAATAGAAGCAACCATTCCCAAAACTGTGTACAAATGTTTTTCTGATTCAATCTTAACAACATCTCCAATAGCTACAATAAGTCCAGAAGCAACAACCGTTGTGCTACTAATATTATGAATTCGACCAAAAGGGACAATTAAATTATCCATCTCGATACCATTTAAAAGTTTTTCTATATTTATCATCTTTTGATTTTATCCAAAGTTTGATTACTTTTTAAGTTTATGATGTTGGGTTTTAATTATTTTATTTATGATTCTATTAATTTATCACCAAATAATCTTTTGTTTGCCTCGATTTGTTAAAAAAAGATTTGTTTTACTAAAATGTTTACAACCAAAAAAACCACGATAACTTGAAAGTGGGCTTGGATGCGGAGCTGTTAAGATATAGTGTTTGGTTTTATCGATTAATACACTTTTTTTAATGGCAGGTGTCCCCCAAAGCAAAAACACAATATCACTAAAGTTTTCAGAAATATGGGTAATAATACTATTTGTAAAAATTTCCCATCCAATATTTTTATGAGAAGCAGGTGAGCCATCTTCAACAGTAAGTACACTATTTATAAGCAATACACCTTGTGTGGCCCAAGATGTCAAATCACCATCTTCACAAACTACACTTCCAATATCATCTTTTATCTCTTTTAAAATATTTAACATTGATGGTGGATTTTTAATATTTGATGGTGTAGAAAAAGCGAGTCCCTGAGCTTGTCCAAAGCTATGATATGGATCTTGACCAAGTATCACAACTTTTAAATTTTCATATTTGCAAAGTTTAAATGCGTTAAAGATTTTATCTTTTGATGGATATATTTTTGTAGTTTTACCCCTTCTATCCAAAAAAATCTCTAAGTTTAAAAAATACTCTTTTTCTTTTTCTGATTGTATGACATCGTCCCAATTTTGCATATCCCTATCCCTTTATCAACTTTAAAGTATAATAACTAAATTTTAATAAAGAGGTTTTATATGTGCGGAATTGTTGGTTACATTGGGAAAAAAAATACTAAACAAATATTAATAGATGGTTTAAAAGAATTAGAATATAGAGGCTATGATAGTGCGGGGATAGCTCTGCTTGAGGGGGAAAAATTAGAAGTTTATAAAGCTGTTGGGAAAATTAAAAATCTCGAAGAGAAAGTTTTATGCAATCAAATTTGTCCCGCTAAAGATGGAACATTTTCCCTTGGAATTGGGCACACCAGATGGGCAACACATGGCAAACCAACAGAATTAAATGCTCATCCACATCTTGGCGTATACTCTTATGTGGTTCACAACGGAATAATTGAAAACTATAAAGAACTTAAAGAGGAACTGACAAATGCTGGTCATAACTTTGTTTCACAAACTGATACAGAAGTGATTGTCCATCTTTTTGAATATTATTTTAACCAATCAAATGATGCAAAATTATCTTTTCACCAAACGATAGAAAGATTAGAAGGTGCATATTCAATTTTACTGATCACAAAATCTATGCCAGATTCAATCTTCTTTATGAAGCACGGCTCACCCCTAGCAATTGCTAAAGGAAATGATGATGGTGAGATATATTTTGCATCTTCAGATGCTCCACTAATAGGTTTAGCACACGATGTTGTTTACCTTGAAGATGGGATTAGTGGGATTGCATCTATTGATAATTTAGAATTTTCAGATGAAGTAAAATGGTCAATCTTACCTTCAAGTAAACTTTTTGCCCAAAAAGATGGATTTAGATTTTTTATGGAAAAAGAGATTTATGAGCAAAAAGATGTTGTTGTTGATACGATGATGGGTAGACTAAAAGATAATGCAATTGAATTTGATGAGCTACCGCCACATATACTTGATGGGATAAATGAAATTAAAATTTGTGCTTGTGGTACAAGTTTTCATGCTGGGTTAACTGCATCATACCTTTTTGAAAGATTAACAAAAATAAGATGTAGTGTTGAGATTGCTAGTGAATTTAGATACAAAGAGCCTTTACTGAGTAAAGATACACTTTTTATAGTTATCTCTCAAAGTGGTGAAACAGCTGATACACTTGAAGCACTTAAAATGGCAAAAAATGGTGGATTAAAAAGCATAGCAGTTTGTAATGTTGACAATAGCTCAATGACAAGGGTAGCGGACGCTACAGTACTTTTACGAGCTGGCATTGAAAAAGGTGTTGCTAGTACAAAAGCATTTTCAACTCAAACAGTTGTCCTTTGGATGATGGCACTTTATTTTGGAAAAATTAAAGGTTCAATAGATAATAAAAAATTACAAGATGAATTAAAAACTCTAAAAGCTGTACCAAATAGTTTAAAAGTAGAAAATTCTTTACATGAAAAATGTAGAAGACTTAGTAAAAGATACCTTCACGGGCATGGTTTTTTCTTTATCGGAAGAGATGTTTTTTATCCGCTCGCTTTAGAGGGTGCATTGAAATTAAAAGAGATAAGTTATCTTCACGCTGAGGGTTATCCAGCAGGTGAAATGAAACATGGTCCAATTGCTCTAGCTGACCCTGAACTTTTTACAATTGCCCTTATGCCTCAACATCTACACTATGATAAGATTAAATCAAATGTTGAAGAGCTAAGTGCAAGAGATAGTACAATTTGTGCGATTTCACCACTTCCATTTGAACTTAGTGATGATTTTATATTAACAAAAGAGACAAACCACTATATGCTTGAGTTTTTTGAGATGCTTGTAGTGTTGCAACTCTTTTCGATGGAGATAAGCGTAAGACTTGGAAATGATGTAGATATGCCAAGAAACTTAGCTAAATCTGTGACTGTTGAGTAATATAATAACAATTAGTGGAAGATCTGATACGGTCTCCTCTACTTATTGATTTTCAACCTAGAACGCTAAGGTCTAATTTATGTGCAACGAGGAAGTCTTTCCGCTTCTTATGATTTCATTCACAGCCTTCATTACTTCTTGCTCTTTTCCCATAAAACCATGCTGAGTCAATGCCTTGCAAGCCTTACCAATAAATCCATTGCCGCCGTACACCGTAACTAATGGGATATTAAATCTTTCAGATATGCTATGTGCTCCGCTATAAGGTGTTAAGGAACATTGATCACCGATATGATGTATAAAAAATTGAGGTACTTGTATCTTATTATAATTGAAATTACCAAGCTCACTATATGAATTCTTAGCATATGGATCTGTGATAGTGGAAGTGTGAATTACTCCCGCATATGCCTTATTATTATAAAGTGGCATAAATGATGAAGAAATCGTTCCCATGCTTGTTCCCACAAGCCAAACTTCTGTAATTGAAGGTGTATGTTTTTTGATTTCTGAAATCAATTTTCCTACATCATCTTCTCTTTGCTTTGATGATTGGTAGTAACTTGAACAATAATCACCACTTTGAGATTGACAATCCACAATAAGAGTTGCTACAACATCATCCACCAAAAATCTTCTTGCTCTTATCAAAAAATTGTTTTCGAGCTTTGATTTTGTCATAATATTATTTTCAACTACTGCTCCAACAACAGATGGTGATCCAGGAAGTAAAACTGCAAGTTTAGTTGGTTTATCAAAACCTATTTTTATTGAATAAACACCAACTTGTTTGTTAGTATTTGACAAATTAATAGAAATAAGTTCCTCCCTAAGACCTACTGAATTATTTTTGATAGTATCATCAGCCGAAATAAGACCTACAACCAATAAACAACTAGATAAAAAGAAGAAAAATGATTTTAGTTGTGATTGTTTCATCAAATAATACATTTTTAGTAAGTAACAAATAAATTACAAAGGGCACAAGCCTACCCTTTGTGAAAAATATTATTTAGTATCCACTTACCTCAACAGCCATCCGAACAATTGAAACGATACTATCAAGCCAAAATACTGCAGTAATTGCAAAGACAACCGAAATCGTAATAATAACTTTTAAAATAAGATTATTTACTGCTTGATATTCGAGCACAACAGCTCCACTATCTCTTGTTTTTAAGAACATATAAATAATAAGTTTTAGATAATAAAACGCAGCAATTGCAGAATTAAGAGCCATTATAACAGCAAGTACAATTTCGCCACTATTAATAGTTGCACCCAAAAGATACATTTTTCCCCAAAATAATGAAAATGGTGGTACACCAGCAAGTGCTAACATCAAAATACCAAGCATAAATGCAGCAACTGGAGCTGTTTTTACAAGACCTGTAAATTTATCAAATTGATAATCTGTTGTAAATCCGTAAAATGATGGGTCCTCTTTTGTTCTATGTACCCAAAGCATAGCAAATGCCCCAAGAATTACAAACACAAACATTATCCAATACAAAAATAAACTCTCGATACCTTGTGAGGTTCCTAGCATAATTGCAACTAAAACAAACCCTGCATGTGAGATTGATGAGAATGCCAACATCCTTTTTACATCTGTTTGGACTAATGCAATTAAATTTGGAATAGTCATAGTTACAACCGCCATCATATACAAAATACTTTTAACCCAAACATCATCAGCTTGGATAAAAATACTAAAAAATCTTATTGCAACTACAAGTATAGCAATCTTTGGAACAATTGCAATATATCCAGCTAAAGATGCGCTTGAACCCTCATAAACATCAGGTGCCCATGTATGAAAAGGAACAAGAGATAATTTAAATCCAATTGCACCAATCATAAATACAACACCTAATAAAATTAAAGGATAGTTATCAAAATTTGTAATAGCAAAATGATTTGAAATTTGACCCAATTCAACACTTCCAGTTACATAATAAAGAATCATAGAGCCGAAGGCATAAAATGCAGCAGCCAAAGCTCCCATTGTAAAATATTTAATCGAAGCTTCTGTTGACTTATCACGGTTATGCATAGCTATCATTGTATATAAACTAAGAGATGCTGTTTCAAGTCCAACAAAAATTAAAATTAAATTATCAGATGATGCCATAAACTGAAAACCAGCAGTCATAAATAAAAATAATGCATAATATTCAGGGTATCTATACTCATGAAATCTTTGTTTCGTAAGACTCAAAAATATAAACAATCCAGATGATACAACAATAATTATCTGAGCCAATAGTGAAATTCCATCAACTAACATCACATCAAAAAAACCTCTAACATCACCACTATATGAAACGATTGAAACTAAATCTATCAGTAAAAATAGAGCTGTCAAAACTACATAAAAATGTTTATCATTGTGTTTTCTAAATAAATCTATACATAAAATCATTAAAGCACCAAAAATAGCTATACTCATAGGTACTATTGAAGGTAGATTTAAACTCATTACATCTATTGAAATTGGAGTTATCATAATTATCTCTCCCCTATTGAATTAACTTTGGCAATTGTCTCTTTTGCCTCTGGTGTTACTGCTTTAATATACATTATTTGCACAATTTGTTTTACACTTTTATCTACTGGTTCTAATATGGGTTTTGGATATATTCCTAACGCTATTATTAACATCACAAGCGGAATTAAAGCGCTATATTCTTTACCATTTAAATCTTTTAATTTAAGATTTGATTCATGAGTAATTGGTCCAAAAAATGTTCTTTTATAAAGTACAAGCATATAAACAGCACCTAAAATTATTGTAAGTCCTGCAATTGCAGTCATAATAGGTGATACTGCAAAAAATCCAAGTAAACTTAAAAATTCACCAACAAATCCTATTGTAAGTGGTAATCCAACTGATGCCATTAGTACTATTCCAAAAATAGTTGCATACATTGGCATAACTTTTGCTAATCCACCAAATTCACTCATCATCTTTGTATGTTTTCTATCATACAGCACTCCAACTAGCATAAACAGAGCGCCAGAAACAAGACCATGGGAGATCATTAAAAAAATACTTCCACCAATCCCCTCAACATTAAGCGCAAAAATACCTAATATTATAACCCCCATATGCGATACTGAACTATATGCTATAACTTGTTTTATATCTTCTTGAGCATAAGCAACCATAGCTGTATAAACAATTGCAATTAAAGCTAAAATTGCCATTGGAATAATCATCTCAACCGATGCATCTGGAAATAGTGGCAACGAAAATCTTATAAAACCATAAGTTCCCATTTTAAGCAAAATTGCCGCAAGTATAACAGACCCAATAGTAGGTGCTTGTCCATGAGCATAAGGAAGCCAAGTATGAAATGGAACCATTGGAACTTTAATAGCAAACCCAAGGAAAAATGCTACAAATAGCCACAACTGCATATTAACAGGTAGTTGTAACATATACCAATCAAGGAGATTAAAGCTCCAAACTCCAGTAGCTTCAGCGTAAATATACCCCAAATACAACATACCCAAAAGCATAATTAGTGAACCTGTAAATGTATAAATAAAGAATTTAACAGCCGCATAAATTCTAAGCGCTCCACCCCAAGCTCCTATTAGATATAGCATCGGCACAAGTGAAAATTCCCAAAATAGATAAAATAAGATTGCATCTAAAGATACAAAAACTCCAACCATAGCCATCTCTAAAACCAAAACAGACAATATCATATGTTTTAGATTTCTTGTTTCACTTAATCCAATCAATGAAATCATCGTTACAAATGTTGTCATAATTACAAGGAATAATGAAATACCATCGAGTCCAAGATTGTATGAGATTCCAAATTGTTCAACAAGTGGAACAAACTCAGCAAACTGCATCACTCCTGTTGAAGAATCATAGTTCGCCCACATAACACATGAGAGCATAAACTCAACCAAAGTAATTACGATACCGTAAGCCCTTATTGATTCTTTATCTACAAGTAGCCCAATTAGAGCTGCAAATAGTGGAAAGAATATTAATATTGATAAAATGTGATCCATCGATTCCCCTTACTTTGTTAAACCAAATAATAGTACAAGAGTTAATAAAACAAAAACCCCCACAACCATTAATTTTAATGCTGTTGAAAGATTACCAGTTTGTATAGTTCTACCCTCTTCGCCACCAGTATAAATCATTTTTGCTACACCATCAACAATAGCATCAATAACTTTCATATCTATCTTTTTCCAACTATAAACAGATAGTTTATAGTAAGGCTTTACAATAACCTTATCCCAAAAGTGTGGTAAATAATATTGATTTGCTAAAAGCTCGTAGCAAAATCTTTTAGACATTGCACCACTAAAATATGTTCCATTTTTTAGATATTTAAATACAGCAAATGCAACGCCAAGAATAGCTATCGCACTTGTAACACCTATCAACATATAGTGTGTATTATGTTCAAGATGCCCCTCCCAAATAGGAAGTGAATGTGTTATAAAACTTACAAACTCCCCTTGGAACCAACCAGCGACCACTGCTAATATTGCAAGTGGTGTCATAGCTGCTATCACGTAACCATAACTTTCATGAGGATGGTATCCCAAATGATGATAATTTTCTTTTCCATAAAAAACATACATAACAAGTCTAAAACTATAAAATGCAGTTAATCCAGCAGTTACCCAAAGAACAGTCCACAAAATATAAGCTTCATTTGCAAATGCTGATTCTAAAATCATATCTTTTGAGAAGAATCCAGCAAGTGGGAAAATACCAGCAAGTGCTAAAGAAGCAACAGTCATAATTAATGCTGTTTTTGGCATATGCTTTCTAAGTCCACCCATATTTTTGATATTAATTTCATCATTCATCGCATGCATAACATTTCCAGCACCTAAGAAAAGAACCGATTTGAAAAACGCATGTGTTGCAAGATGGAACAGCGCTACCCAATAAGCACCAAGTCCAGCTGCTACAAACATATAACCTAGTTGAGAAAGTGTAGAGTATGCAATAATTTTTTTCATATTAGTAGCAACTAATGCCATAGTTGCCGCACCTATTGCAACAAACGCTCCAAGTCCAGCTATAAAATAGCCAACCTCAGGGACAATTGTAAAAATTTCATTTGCTCTTACAACTAAATAAACACCAGCAGTTACCATTGTTGCAGCATGAATTAGTGCTGAAACAGGAGTTGGACCCTCCATTGCATTTGCAAGCCAAGTGTTGAATGGAAATTGAGCTGATTTCCCCATTGCTCCAATAAATAAAAATATAGCAATAGCAACAATTAATTCATGACTTAACATACCTATATTTGCAAAAACTTCATCATATTGCAAAGTACCAAGATTCCAAAATATTAAGAAAATACCAATCAACATCCCAAGGTCCGCAACTCTATTCATTATAAATGCTTCATTTGCAGCCCATGAAGGTGAAACTGCTGAATATGGAGAAAGGGTTGAAAATGGTGATTTTGTGATATCTTTTGAATGTGGCATATCAGCTTTGTGATACCAAAATCCAATCAATCCCCAAGAACAAAGACCAACACCTTCCCAGCCTATAAATAGTCCAGCAAAGTTATCACTCATAACAAGAACCATCATAGAAAATACGAACGCAGAAAGCCAAGCAAAAAATCTATTAAATGATTTATCATGATCCATATATCCGTTTGAGTGGATATGTACCATCGTTGATACAATCGTAACTACAACCATCATAGTAACACTTACATGATCTACAATAAATCCAAATGGAATAGAAACATGTCCTATAACAATCCAATCCATCATATTTACATGAATTATCTCACCTGTTGAATAAACATGCGCACATAATACAATTGACGCAACCATAGATACTGCTAATAACAATGATGTCACAATACCTACGAGTTGTGATTTTTTAGCATTACTAAAAAGTGTTGCAAATAATGATCCAATAATTGGAGCAAATAGTGCTAAATATAAATAATTTTCCATCCCTAACCTTTCATTTGTTGTAACGAATCTAAATCAATTGTATTTTTTCGTTTAAACCATAAAATAAGTAGCCCAAGTCCAACAGCAACTTCACTAGCTGCAATTGCAATAATAAAAAATGCAAACATTTGCCCTGTTAAATCTTGATGAAATTTACTTATAGCCACAAAGCCAATATTCACAGCATTCAACATTATTTCGGTAGAAAAAAATAGCATCAACAAATTTTTTCTCCTCAAAACCCCAAACAATCCAATCATAAAAATTATAGTGCTGAGTATTAAATAATCATTTAGTGTAACCATCATTTAGTCTCCTTTGAATTCAAATCACTTTTAACATTTTCTTTTAAAATAACAGCATGACTATCCATTTTTTTACCAGCTAAAATAATTCCACCAATCATAGCTACAAGTAACATTACAGCTGCAACTTCAAAAGGGATAAGATATTTTGTAAATAAAATAAGTCCAACATCAGCTGTATTGCTATATTCACTGTGAACTGGGTAAGCTGCGATAATATTCGTACTTACAATTGGTGCAACCAAAATAACAACAACTAATAAAGCAACTAATCCTGTTAATAAAAATGTAAATCTAGGATTTGCAACCTTCTCCTCAACATCACTAATTGAATCAAAAAACATCATACCAAATGCATAAAGCGCCATAACTGCACCAGTATAGACTACTATCTGAACAACTCCTAAAAAATCTGCATTTAATAAGAAGAAAAACGCTGATATAAAAATCATACCAGCAGCGAGTGAACTAAGTGCATAGAGTGCATTTTTAGTCACGACGGTAATTGTAAACATTGCGATTGTTAAAAACGCAAAAGTATAAAAAGCTACTACTTCAAACATATTTTTTCCTTAATAAGCTAATGGTGTTTTTTTGATTTTTTGATCAGCATCAGGACTAATTGCACCAAAACCATCATATTCTATCTGCTCTGCAATTTTTTCAAATGGTGTAAGAAGGTCATCTTTTAAAACGAAATGTGCTCTTTGCTCACTTGCATTTTCATATCTTCCACCATGCACAATTGCAAGTTCTGGACAAACCTCAGCACAATATCCACAAAAGATACATCTTCCTAAGTTTATAGAATACTCAACAACCTCTTTTCGAGATTTTTCATCAATTTTTGTTTCCATTCTGATACAGTTTGAGATACAAATTTTTTCACAAAGTCCACACCCAATACATCTGTTATTTCCACTCTCCAATAAACCTAAAAGTTTATGTATTGATCTGTATCGTGGACTTATAGGAAGTTGCTCAATTGGATATTGGACTGTGTGCATTTGATTTTTAAACAATGCTTGGTTCATTATTTTAAATGTAATCCCAAGACCTTTAAATAACTCAACACTTAGTGTTCTACTCATAACCTGCTTGAATGCTTCCCATCCTGTTTTTGGATACTCCTCAATTTCAACTTTTACATATCCATTTGTCCCTGTATCTCTTTCATTTGTATGTTTTTTTAAATCGTGATAACTCATACTATTTCCTTATACCATCATCACTATGCCAGTGATTACAATGTTTAATAACCCAATAGGCATCAATACTTTCCAACAAAGCCACATTAATTGATCTGGTCTTACATGTGGCCAAGCAGCTCTTGTCCAAAGGAATATAAAAATCAAAAGCATAACTTTTAATAAAATTGCAATTGCACCTGGGATAAACCATAAATCATTAAATCCACCTAAGAAAATTAATGAAACCAAAAATGAAATAGTAAATAAATTTGCATATTCCCCTATAAAAAACATACCCCATCTCATACCTGAATACTCAGTTGCATATCCACTAACAACCTCTGCTTCATGCTCAAGAAGGTCAAATGGTGTTCGGTTTGTTTCAGCAAAACCTGCAATTAAAAATAGGAAAAATGCAACAGGTTGAGTCCAAATAAGCCAATACTCAATACCACCAGATTGGTAGTTATTTATATCAATCAAACTAAGACTTCCTATCATCATAACTGGTGCTAAAATTGCTAATCCAGTTACAACTTCATAAGATAAAAGCTGAATTGCTGTTCTAGCTCCACCCAAAAGTCCCCATTTATTTGCTTGTGCCATACCTGCTAAAAGTGGTCCATAAAGTCCTGTTGCCATAACACCAAGTACAAAAAGAACACCAACACTTACATCAGAAATAATAACACCAGGGATAAAAGGAACTGCACTCATAGCTATAAATGCAGTTGCAGCTGTTATTACTGGAGCAATCATAAAGATTATTTTATTTGCATTTTGAGGCACAAAATCCTCTTTTGTAAATAACTTAATCCCATCTGCTGCGATTTGCAACAAACCAAAAGGACCAACATGCATAGGTCCAAGTCTTCTTTGCATAAAAGCTAATACTTTTCTTTCAATATATGTTGTAAACCCAGCAAGAGCTGAGAATACCAAAAGAACAACAACAACTTTTAGTAGAGTCATTAATATATCATTATCCATTTTTCATCCTTAATTTTGTTTCACAAAATGAAGCAAACCCCATTTCATTATTTTTTTCCTAAAGCACAATCTGAAGATCGTTTTAAATTTGCATTTATAAATCTATAGCCTGCAAATAGTTTTTTTGTTTGACTATTTTTTTCAAATGTTGGAACATAAGATATTTCACCTCTTAATTGCGAATCTACTTTAACTTGAAGACAAACGAAACCATTTAATGTTGAAACCTCAACCATCTCCCCTTCACTCATCTCAAGTTTTCCCAAAAACTCACTTGAAACATAAAGTGACATTGTTTCATCTTGTAATTGCTTAGCTTTACTTGTAAATTCATTAAATTGGTTAAGTGGATTTGCTTTGTAGATTACCAAACCATCCATTTTTTCTCCACTAGCTTTTGTTACAATCTCACTCCAAGGTAAATTTTGTGAACTTAAAACATACCCTCTTCTCTCTTCCATACCATTTGTAAAATAATTTTCTAGGTTTTCAAATGGTACATTTTCAAATATTTGAGCAGTGTAATCAATCACATTTTGTACATTTTTATCTAATAATCTATTTGCGATATCATTTAATTCATAACCATTGTATTTTATAGCAGCATTTGTAGGGACAACTCTTTTATCAATATTTACAAATGTCCCCTCTTGTTGATTTAGAGTAGGCATATCCAAATCCCCATCACCAAGTGCGCTTAATTGAACATCAGCTAACATATTGTAGCCGATTGTTTTACCGCTTCCTTTTTCATCAAGTTCACAAATTAAACTTACCCCTAGAGTATTTGTTGAGCTTGGGATAATGATCACTTCAAAATCTGTATACTTCTCAATCATTCCACAAAGTTTTGCTAAATTTTCAGCTCGTGGGTGATTATACAAATCCTCCCCAACTATAAATGAAAAATTATCTTTTTTATCCATCATTGAAGCTATTATTTCAAGTAACGCATCATTACTACCAATCATCTCTAAAAGTTGTGTTGTTTGGTAATTTTCCTCTTTTGATAATTTTTTTGAAACCTCTTTGGTTATCTCTTTTTCCTCACCACTCTCTTCATCTTTAACCATTTCTACAACTTGTTCTTTTACAACTTCAGTTATCGTTTTTGTTTTTTCAATTTTTAAACTTTCTAAATAAGATACAATCTCACTTGGTAGGTTTTTTCCAAATAGATCCAAAACAAGATACAAAATTGCCTCTTCACACAAAGGTGAATGGAAAATAGTTTCGATTGTTTTCCCTTTTTTGCCAAAACCTTCAACTGTACTATCTTCCAATGGATGGAAATAAAGGGCTGAGCCTTTATTTAGAGATATTGAATTGTTAAAACCATATCTAACACTTGGTGCATCTGATTTAAAATAACTTCCAACCGAAATCACGAAATTACTATTATGTAGCTTTTTTAAATCTCCGCTATAAAGTGATGAACCAGTTATTGATGAGAAGTTATTTAAAAATCTTCTATAAGCAAATGCATCATCATTAACAAGTTTTAATCCCAATTTAGTTTTAAGTAGTTGTAAAACATATGCTTCTTCATTTGTGATAAAACTATTAAAAATGATTGTTTCACTATCTTTAAAAGCATTGATAACTTTTTCAAATGCAACTTTATCTTTTGAAGCTACCCCATTTGAATAATCAAAGCCAAATCTAGCAGCCCCACTTAAACTTGTATAGTGTGCATCATTTGTAACTCTATAAATTTTATTTGTTTCATCTTTGATACTTTTGTGTTTCACTTCATAATAAAGCAATGCACAATCAGAACTATATGGATTTGCTGCTGGAATTTTTGTAAGCTCCCATGCATTTGAGGTATATTTAAAATCTGTACTAACTAATGCTCCAACAGGACATACAGCAATACACTCACCACAATCAATACAACTCTCCTCCTCAAAACTAATTAAGTTTTTATTTAGCTTATTCCACATAGAGTATGCATCTTTTGGCATATTGTCTTTATAACTTTTATCAAGTGCTTCGCTACCTCTTGAAGTTGTACTTAGTGCGTCTGAGCCTATCATATCTTTACATACTGTCACACATTTTTCACAAACAATGCAAAGTCCAGGGTCATAGCTCATAACGCCCCAATTTTGCGTATCTCTTAAAACATCTTTTACAGCATAGTTTTGCTTATCTACGCCCATATAAAGTGAATAGTTTTGTAATTCACACTCTCCACTTTGATCACAAACTCCACATTGCAATGGGTGATTTACATCATAAACTTCCATAATTGCTCGTCTTTCAACTTCAATATTTTCAGTTTTAGTATTAATCTCCATACCATCTTTTACTTTTGCATTACATGCGTAAATTTGTTTTCCGCCAGATTCAACCAAACATAACCTACAAGCTAAAGTCGGCGAACATCTAGTAAGATAGCAAATAGCAGGGATAAATATATCATTTGCTCTAGCTACATTTAAAATATACTCACCATCTTGGGCTTGGCAACTAATCCCATCAATTTTTACAGTAACTAATTCACTCATCTTCAACAACCTTTTCAATTTTTACTATTTTAAATCTATATCCAAAAGGTATCAAATCATCACTTAATCCATTATCGAAAGTTGGATAGAAAGCTATCGTCCCTTTGATACTTGAATCAACTTTAAATACTTTTGTTTTTACCTGATTTTTATAGATAATATTCACTTTATCTCCAGCTTTAATTTTTGCAGCAACTCCAAATGACGCACTACCTCTTAGATGAGTATCAGTTTGCAAAAGGAGTGATTTTGCTGTTGCCTTGTTAAATTGATGCAATGGCTCACATCTATAAATAACACTTCCATTGAATGTCTCTAAAGGAGATATGGCAACTGGTGCTTGATCATTTGTTTCTATGTCACAAATATTTAAATCATAACCCCTTAAATCATCTCCGTACTTATTAAAACCATTTTTTAAATTATCAAATTTAATAGCTTTAAACTCTTTTTTCAAAGACAACAAAGGTGTATAGTTGATTGTGCACTCCTCTTTCTTATCTAAAATCTCATTTGCAAAATCATTCAGACAATATCCATTAAAAGGTACAGCAACATTTGTATTTACAACTTTTAAATCAACCGATACAAAAGTACCCTCTTGTTGATTTAAAGCAGGGATATCAAAGTCCCCATTTCCATCATTTGAAAATGTAAAATCACCAAATTCGTTATATCCTATAACTTTTCCAGTTGCAACTTCATCGAGATCACATATTAAGCTAACGCCAAGAGTGTTTGTAAAAGTAGGCATTAAAAGGATTTTAAAATTACCATATTTTTCAAGTATTGCTACCATTTTTGCAATATTTACCCTGTTAGGATGTCCGTAAATATCACTTCCAACAATAATAGATTTAGATTTTTTTCTTATAAATCTATTTTTAATAGCCTCAATCTCCTCTTCGCCGACACTAGATTCACCACTTAAATATCCAATATCAAGCTCCTCAATAAAATCTGAGATTGATTTTGGGACATTAATTGCAAATGCTTTACAAAGCATTGCTAATATTGCTTCTTCACTACCAACCTCATATTTAACAAATTGAGTATATCTATTTGCTAGTGCAATATCATCAATTGGATGCATATAAACAAATTCAGCTCTTTTTCTTTTTATTGCAGTATTGACACTATATTTGACAATTGGATTATCTCTGCTGATTCTTGTTCCAATAACAATCACTCCATCACTATTTTCTATTGTTTTTGTAGTTGCACTATACAAACTTTTTCCAACAACCAAAGAGTACGCTCTTAAAAATTCTTGATACCCATAGGCATCTTCATTAACAAGTTTAAGTCCCAATTTCTCTTTTAATTTTTGCAAAATTAGTGCTTCTTCATTTGTAATATATGAATTAAATCGTATTGTTTGTGCTGTTTTTAAAACCTTAAGCGCATTTTCAAATTCCAAAGGAGTATTTCCAATGCTTTTATTTTCATACTCAAAACCAAATCTTCCAGCACCACAAAGTGTAGAAAATTCAAAATCATTTTTTACTCTAACAATTTTTTCATTATTTTTAACATCATATATTAAAGGACAAGCGCTGCTACAATGTGTACAAGTAGCGGGTATTTGTGTACTTTCCCACGCATTTGATGTATATTTATAAGGATTTGAAACCAGTGCGCCAACAGGACAAACAGAGATGCAATCTCCACATTGTTCACATCTACTCATCTTAATATCAATAGTAGATTTATATCCACCTGGCTTAATATAAAGTGCTGTCGCACCAACTATTTCATTACAAGTATGGACACATTTTTCACACATTATACAAAGGCTAGGATCGTACCCCAAAACGCCCCATTTTTTTTGCTTACGATTTAATTCCCTAATCGCAAACTCTTGTGAACTAACACCGAACTCTAAAGTTTTATTTTGCAAATCACACTCTCCACTTTTATCGCAAACTCCGCATTGTAGTGGGTGATTAACATCGTAAAGTTTCATAATATTTGTTCTGTGATGATTTAGCTCCTCACTGTTAGTTGTAACAATTGCTCCATTAAGAGCTTTTTCTTGGCAACTCAAAATATTTCCATCAACTCCAAATACTTTAACAGAGCACATTCTACAACTTGCAATTGGTGAAACTTTTGGCAAATAACACATTGTTGGGATATAAATATCATTTCTTCTTGCTATCTCTAAGATTGTTTCACCATAAACTCCATTGCAAACTTTGCCATCAATCGTTAGAGTAATTGGTTTCCCTCTGTGTTCTATTTTTTCACTCATAAAGCCACCATCCCCAAATAATAACATCTCATACATCTTTCAGCTTCTGCTTGAGCTTCTTCTGCCGTAAAGCCAAAATTAACTTCCATGTTATTGTATTTTCTAATTTCAGTTGGTGCTTTTTCACTAACTTCTCTTGGGAGTCCAGCCATCCAACCTTTGATTTTTTCTTTTTTGTTATAAACTTTTAGTTTATACATATGATCTTCCATAATCTCTTCATCAGTCAAACTAACTTTTCCATCATAAATATATCGACTTATAACAGAAGCAGCTCTTCTTGCTTGTCCAACAGCGTTAACAATAGTCATTGGTCCATATTCACAATCACCAGCAGCAAATAATCCAGCTCTACTTGTCATGAAATCCTTACCATTAGTTTGTAAAGTTCCCCAAGAAGTCATAGTTAATTCCCACTCTTTTGGTAATATTTGTAGATCTGAACTTTGTGAAACAGCAGGTATTAAATAATCACATTCCAATTCAAAATCGCCATCTTCTCGTTTAACAAGCTCAGCTCTTCCACCATTTGGATCTGGAACTAACTCATATTGGTTTACAAGAAGTGATTTTATAACTCCATTTTCATCCCTAATAGTATCAATCGCACTATGGAAAATAAACTCAACACCCTCTTCAACTGCCTCTGTGTACTCTTCAAGTGTTGTATTTTTGATTATAGTTTTTTCATCTCTTCTATAAAGCATTACAACTTTTTTTGCACCCTCTCTGATACTACATCTAACAACATCCATAGAGGTAAATCCACCACCAACGCATACAACTGTTTTACCTTTTAGTTCATTTGAAGCGGGGCTACCAATTTTAAATTTATGCCAAAGATTTACTTTATCAAGCATAGAAATTGCACCCCAGTAGCCTTGGTGTTTTGGATTTTCATTCTCACATCTTATCGCTTTACTTAATCTTGCACCAAAACCAAGAAGTGTTGCATCAAACTCCCCTTCAATCTCTTTTAATCTTTCACTTGTAACTCTGTGATTTGCTACAACTTCTACTGTTTCGAGTTCAGTTATAAGTTTAATATCTTCATTATATTTATCAAATGGCATACGATATTCAGGAACTCCAACAGTAACTTCTCCACCAAGAACTGGTAATTCTTCAAAAATAGTAACACTAATACCTTTTAGCCCAAGATAATATGCCGCAGTAAGCCCAGCTGGTCCGGCCCCTATAATAGCTACTTTTTTCCCATCATTTCTTGGTTTTTGTGGTTTTACCGGGTGAATCCAATCTAATTTATGATCTGTTTCATAATCAGCACCAATTCTTTTAAGCTCCATAATAGAAATTGGCTCATCAAGATTTGCTCTTCTACAAGCTGTTTCACAAGGATGAGGACAAACCCTTCCGCAAGTATGTGCTAAGGGCATATGATCTCTTGTCGAACTTAAAGTGTCACTAAAATTTAAATCCCTAACACCCTCAATATAAGCTGGAATATCAATATGAGCTGGACACATATCTGTACATGGTGCAGTAATATTTGCTATGTATCTATCGTCATTGATCTCATACCATGGGGAAGAAGTTTTTGTATCTATTAACTTTTTAAATTCCTTATTAAAATATTTAATCATTTGTAAAATTGGGACGGGAACTGTTTTGCCTATCTCACATTTACTAGTTGCCATCATCGTATCACTAATCTCATTTAGATGCTCTAGGTCACTATATTCACCCTCACCTCTTGCAATCTTATCAAGCATATCATACAAAATCCGCCCACCCCATCTTCCAGGCGCACATCTTCCACACATTTCACTGTACTCTTGATATTGTTTTGCATAGTTTACGGCCAATTTCACAACATCGACATCAGAGGTGAAAAGTGCAAAACCATCCCAACCAACAAATGCTTTTGTATGATTATCTTTGTCATATTCAACTGGCAATTTTGCTGATGATTCTTTCCAATCCTCTATTGATTGACAATCTCGATTGTCAATCAATTCCCCTTGCCATGTAGAAAAGTATACTTTGCTCACAGTATCTTCCTACTCAGCTTCGTTTTGATCTAAAGCAATAGAATTGTCTTTTGTTTTTTTAATTACAACTGTCCAATCTACTTCATTAAATTTGATTGAATTCATAAGCGTCCAACTATTTTCTTTTATAGTGTCAGCAACTACTTGTATTGGTGAAAAATCACCAATTTCAAACAAAAATATCCCATTTTCATCTTCAGATATTTCGTTGCTCATTAGCTCTACTAATCTTGGTATAAAATTTTCACCATAGTTTCTCAAATCATATCTTTTCATTTTATACCTCTATCTATCAATTTCGCCAAAAACGATATTAAGGTTACCAATAATAGTAACAACATCGGCAAGCTGATGCCCTGGAAGTAAATCTTGTAATAATCCTGTATGCCAAAAACTAGGAGCTCTTAATTTCATTCTGTATGCGTACGGTGTCCCATCACTTACAATATAGTATCCAAGCTCCCCTTTTGGAGATTCAGTAGCCACATAAACTTCACCAACTGGTGGTCTCATCCCTTGAGTAACAAGTACAAAATGTTGCATTAATGAGTAGTTTTGAGTCATCATCTCCTCTTTTGTGCACGAAATATATTGAGGAGCATGAGCCATTAGGGAAGTATCACTTTCGTTGTACATAGGGATAAGTTGTTTCAAAATTCTCATAGATTGGTACATTTCAGCCATATGTAGTTTGTATCTTCCGTAGCTATCACAAGTATCAGAATAAGGAACATCAAACTCAAGTTCACTATAAAGTCCATAAGGGATCTCTTTTCGTAAATCCCATTTCACACCACTTCCTCTAAGGACTAGTCCTGTACAGCCCCATGATTTTGCCATCTCTTGTGAAATAACACCAACATTTTCCAATCTCATTCTCCAAATTCGATTTGTTGTTAAAAGTCCTTCATAGATTTTTATTTGCTCATTCAAAATATCCATAAATTTCTCTAAATTTTCAATCCAACCTTTTGGTAAATCAAGTGGAACTCCTCCAATTCTTACACTACTATGAGTAAGTCTTGCTCCACAATAATCTTCCATTAAATCCATTGCAAATTCTCTCTCTCTAAAGGCATAAAGGAAAACAGACATAGCACCAACATCAAGTGCATGTGTTGCAAGCCAAAATAGGTGAGAGATAATTCGATTAATTTCAAGCAACATTGTTCTTATAACTTCAGCTCTTCGTGGTGCTTCGATCCCCAACAGTTTCTCAACTGCTAAAGCATAACCATAATTATTTGATGTTGCAGCAATATAATCCATCCTGTCTGTTGTAGGTAAAAATTCATTATAAATCATATTTTCACCCATTTTTTCCATACCTCTATGAAGGTACCCAATATCTGGGTAAGCCTTTACTACCTCTTCACCTTGAAGTTCAAGAACAAGTCTAAGTTGTCCGTGAGCAGATGGATGTTGTGGTCCAAAATTAACAACCATAGTATTGTCAACTCTATCAAATGCTATGTTTTCAAAGAAAGGTTTTAATCTGTTTGTTTGTTGCATATCTATTTTCTCTCTTTTAAATTTTTAGTTTTAATCTCATCAAATGGTGTTACAAGTGGTATTCCAAAGATTTTGATACCACCCTCTTCTTGATATTGTACTGGTGTTTGTGGTTCATTATCTTCACCAATTTGTGCTCCAAATGGAACTTCATGACCAAGTCTTGAGAATCTTGTTGTGTCATATCTATCAATTGAAGCTGCATCTCTTTGCTCTTCTCCAATAGTTTCCCTTGCTTCTTTTCCAAAAATTTTATCAACCTCATACCATCTAGCAGCCTCATCACCATGAAGTGGATAAGTTTTTAAAAGTGGATGTCCTTGCCAATCATCTGGCATCAAAATTCTTTTCATATATGGATGATTATTTGAAACAATTCCAAACATATCAAACATCTCTCTCTCACTCCAATCAGCCATTCTAAAAAGTGGATTTACAGATTCAATAGCAACTCCCGATTTTACAAAAGTTTTGATTCGTACTCTTTTTCTTTTAGATGTTGATAACATTTCGTAAAATATTTCAAATCCACCTTTTGTTGCTACATAATCAATAGCACTAAGCTCAACAAGTAAATCGTAAGCTAAAATCTCTTTTGCATGCTTTATCGCTTTAATATTATCTTTTGAATCTATCCATATTACTAAATGGTCAAGTTCCAAATAAACATCATTAACCGACACTTTTTTATTAAGACTTAAATAGTCATTACTAAAAATTGAATCATCATAGACAGATTTTTTTGGTAATGTTGGAGTTACATAAAATCTATCATTGTAATATGATTTTTTTTGTACATTTTCTTTTGATTGATATGCTCTCATTATATTAACCTTTTTGCTTTTTGTGCCAATCCACACGGTTGACTTCTAATTTTCTTTTGCAACATCATAAGTGCAAATTGTAAAGTTTCAGGACGAGGCGCACAACCAGGAAGATAGATATCAACAGGGATAACTCTATCAGCTCCTTGAACAGTTGCATAAGTATTAAACATGCCACCAGTATTTGCACAACTTCCCATACTAATAACCCACTTAGGATCAGGCATTTGGTCATATAATCTTCTTAAAAATTCTGCATGTTTTTTTGTCAAAGTTCCAGCAATTACTAAAACATCTGATTGTCTAGGACTTGCTCTAAAAATAGTACCAAATCTATCAAAGTCAAACCTTGAAGCACCAGTTGCCATCATCTCAATAGCACAACAAGCCAACCCATAAGTCATTGGCCATAAAGAGTTACTTCGTCCAAAATTTACTAATTTATCAACAGTAGTAAGTGCTATTGGTGCACCACCATTTGATAAATATTTTACTTCATGCTGTGCCATTCTAATGCTCCTTTTTTCCATGCGTATACAAATCCTATTGTAAGTAATACAATAAATAAAATCATTTCAACAAAACCAAACCAACCAAGCACCATAAAATCAACAGCCCAAGGGAACATAAATATTATCTCTACATCAAAAAGTATAAACAATAACGCCATTAGATAAAACTGTACAGAAATAGTATTTGGTTGTTTTGTAACCTCTGGACCACATTCATAAATCGTACATTTTAATTTTTCCGTATCTAGCCTTGCTAATTTTCGGCTTATAAACCTAGACGCCATAGTTGTTGCAGTAAATGCGACAAATGTAACGACAAACATTACAAATGCCCCAAAATAAGGATGTGCAAAATCCATATGTTCCATATTTTCTCCCTTTTTGTAAAATCCTCTGTATAACTTTAGATTTTTAAATAAATAAATTTGATATTAGCAAAATGTCTTTAAATCTTTTCTTACTTTAAAATTTTCGCTTATTTTGCTAAAAATCTATGTAACATAAAGTTACACGATTTTTAGCAAAATATTAATTATATTTAAAAGAATTTCAATATATAATCGGAAAAAATTAGGTTATATTTTGAATTTAAAATCATCACTAAATCATTTCGGTAAAAATAAAATCCCATTTCTTTTTGTTATTAGTTATGATTTACAAAAATGGGAAATTATAGAACTTAACAAACTCCCAAATGATCTAATCTTTTCTATCAATGAGATAAAATCAGCAAATATAACAAAACAAAAAATTCAAATAACTCCACAATTTACAACCATTAAAACATATAAAAAAAGATATAAACAAGTTATTGAAGAGATTAAAAATGGTAACACATATCTTTTAAATCTTACAACGAAAACTAAAATTAATTCAACACAAAATCTTTATGAAATATATAAAAATTCTTCGGCAAAATATAAAATATTTTTTAAAAATAAATTTGTTTCATTTTCCCCTGAAACATTTATAAAAATAGAAAACAATAAAATCTTTACCTATCCAATGAAAGGGACGATAAGCGCTGACATTGTTGACGCAAAAAATAAAATATTAAAAAACAAAAAAGAACTAGCCGAACACACAATGATAGTTGATCTGCTTAGAAACGATCTTAATATTGTTTCAAAAAATGTTAAAGTTGATTTATTTAGATATGTAGAGGAGATTGAAGCTGGTGATAAAAACTTACTCCAAGTAAGTTCAAAAATATCTGGTAACTTAGAAAATAATTGGCAAGAAAGAATTGGTGACATTATTATTAAATTGTTGCCAGCAGGTAGTATAACTGGTACTCCAAAAAGAAGTACAATAAATATTATCGAAAATATAGAAAAATACAAAAGAGATTATTTTACCGGGATTTGGGGAGTATTTGATGGTGAAACTATTGATAGTTCGGTTCTAATTAGATTTATAGAAAGTACAAAAATAAAAGGGAAATACATATACAAAAGTGGAGGAGGAATAACACTTGATAGTAACTGTTTAAGTGAATATCAAGAGATGAAAGATAAGGTTTATATCCCATGAATAATATTTTTTTTGAAACAATTAAATGTGAAGACTATGAGTGTTTCCATCTTGAATATCATAAAAAAAGGATTGCAAGAACAATTGGAGTAAATATTAACCTTGAAGAATATATCTATCCACCAACAAGTGAACTACTTAAATGCAAAGTAATTTATGATCAAAATGGTATATTAGATATTTGTTACAATAAATATAATAAAAGGAAAATAAATAGCTTTAAAATAATCCATTCAGATACAATAAATTATGAAAAAAAATATCTCCAAAGGGATTTATTAAATCAATTGTATAAAAAAAGAGATTTTTACGATGAAATTATAATCATTAAAAATGGTTTTATAACAGACACATCTTTTGCAAATATTGCTATTTTTTATGAAAATCAATGGATTACTCCAAAAATACCACTACTTCATGGGACTACATCTTCAAGATACATAGAAATGGGATTTCTCAGAGAGGAAAATATTACAATTAATATGTTACAAAAAGGAACAAAAATTGGATTATTAAATGCTATGATTGATTTTGATATAATTGAAAACTTTAAAATCAAGTAACAAATTCTCAATTAAAAAAATTTACAAAATCTGCAAAGGTAAGAAAATGATACAAAATATTATTGGTGATAAAAATTACAAAGAATTAACTACTAAACAAATGAAGGAAGTTTTAGAATTTCTACTCAAAAGTGGGGTAGAATTTGGTATAACAGCAAATATTGATGGTGTAGTTTTTACACCTGAAATTCCAACTACAATAAAAAAACACTTTACAAAGTTTACACTTTTTTCCCTTGCAAATTATACACTTCAAAGTTTAGAATATTTCGATGAATACCTAACTTTCGAGACTGGATTTGGTGCTGAAAACTTTGGATCAGTATGCAAAATACCATACTATGCAATATTGCAACTTAGTATAGATAATTCAATATTATTTTTAAATCCTACTGCAACTGTTGAAAAATATTTCATAAGTAAAGCGGAAGAGGATAAGCAAATCGAGAAATCTAGAAATGCGTTTAAGCTAAAAAGATAATATACCTATTTAGCCGCAAATTTTACAATCGCAGAACCCCAAGTAAGTCCACCACCAAATGCATCAAGCAACATAGTGTCACCTAGTTTCAATCGCCCACTTTCGTAGCAATCATTAATTGCCATAGGAATTGAGGCCGAAGATGTATTTCCGTATTTATCTACTGTTAGAACTTTTTGCTCATCCCTAAACTCTAAAGCATCACCAACAGCCTTAATAATTCTATAATTTGCTTGATGCGGTATAAATAAATCAATATCATCATTTGACATATTATTTTTCTCTAAGATTTTTATAACATCATTAGTTAACGTTCTAACAGCTATTTTAAAAGTTTCATTACCCTTCATTTGCATAAATTGTTTTTCACCAGATTCAACACCAGGAGTCATTAATAAATCTTTTTGACTTCCATCTGCACTACATCGCACATCAATTATAGCTTCATTAATGTTATCAGTCGCACTAATAATAGCAGCACCTGCACCATCACCAAATAGCATACAAGTAGTTCTATCTGTATAATCTACAATAGAGCTTAATTTTTCAGCCCCAATTATTAATACATTTTTTTTCATTCCAGATTCAACAAATGCTTTAGCAACACTAAGTGCATAGATAAATCCTGTACATGCTGCGCTAATATCAAAAGCCATTACATCTGAAATTCCAAGTTTATCTGCTATTAAACATGCAGTTGATGGCATACACATATAATCAGGACTAATTGTTGCACACAAAACTAAATCTATTTCATCACATTTGATTCCTGCTCGATCAATTGCAATTTTTGCAGCTTCGACACCTAGATCACTTGATAATTGCTCTTTTGATGCGATTCGTCTTTGATTAATTCCAGTTCTTTTAGTGATCCATTCATCTGTTGTATCCATTCTATCAATAAACCATTGATTCGTTCTTATCTCAGATGGTACATATGCACCAATTGATCTAAATGATGCATACATGTTTAATCCTTGTATTTGTTAAGATTTGATTCTATATTGATATTTAGATCAGATTGTGCAGCAGCTACTGCTTGAAAAATAGCATTTTGCATAGCTTTAGCATTTGATTTTCCATGGGCTATAATAACTGGTGCTTTAACGCCAAGAAGTGGTGCTCCACCGTATTCAGCGTAATCAACTTTTAGCTTAAGACCTTTAAATACTTTTCTCATCAAAACCGCACCAAGTATTGAAACCAGTGATCTTCTTAAATTTTGCTTGATTATTTTACCAATTGTATCTGCAACACCTTCGGCTGTTTTAAGCATAATATTACCAATAAATCCATCACATACAACCACATCAACAGAACCATTAAATATGTCATTACCTTCAACATTTCCTATGAAATGAGGGATAGCTTCCAATAATTTAAAAGCCTCTTTTGTTACTTCATTTCCTTTTGATTCCTCTTCACCATTACTAAGTAGTCCTATTAGAGGCTTCTCAATACACAATACATCTTGGGCATAAACTTGACCCATAATTGCGAATTCTTTTAAATTTTTTGCATCACAATCAACATTTGCACCAACATCAAGAACCAGTGTATTCTTATCAACTGTTGGCATTAATGTTGCAATTGCTGGACGACTAACACCTTTAATTCTTCCTATTCTAAGAGTAGCCAAACTCATACTAGCGCCACTATGACCAGCACTAACAAAAGCATCTGCTTTACCATCTTTTACTAATTCAATAGCAATATATGCGGAACTCTCTTTACGCTTTAATGCGTCTGTTGCAGAATCTGACATACTTATCACATCGGTACAGTGAAAAATCTCAATTCTGTCTTTATATTTATGAGGAATTAAAGGTAATAGTAATTCTTGATTACCAACAGCAATAGCAGAAAAATTTTTATTATGTTTTAATGCTAATAATAAACCTTCTATTATTGGAGAAGGACCATTGTCCCCACCCATAGCATCTAATGCGATTTTCAACATTATGCTTTATATTCACCCGTTGTAGGATTAACATTATGAGGCATTTTCCATGTCCCATCTACATCTTTGACTGGTCTTTTTAAAGTAACTTTATAATGTGTTCTTCTTTTTGCACTTCTTGAGTGACTCACTCTTCTCTTTGGTACTGCCATTTCTTATCCTTTTAGTATTCTATATCTATTTCTTTGTTATTTAATTGACAACTATCACAAATATGGTAATCACTTTTTATAGATTCTAATTCACCTGATAACAACTCATCAAAATCTACTATATGATTTTCAATCTCTATAATCATCTCACCTTCCCTCTCACTTAAAGAGGAAAATTCACCATCACTTAATATAAAGTCTTGATATTCATCAACATTTATATAGTGTTCTTCACCGCACTTGCAACATTCAACAATTATTTTACCAATAATGGTTGAATTTAGCTTAATTAATTTGTTCGATATTCTACAAAAAGTACCTGAAAACTCAACTGAATTTAACTTTATGCTAAATTCTTTCTCAATTGTTTGTACCTTTTTGAATTCAATTTTCATATACTTAAACTACTAATTAACAAATTTCTCTTTGAGCAAAGAAAAAATTAATTTCATTTATTGCATTTTCTACACTATCACTTCCATGAACTGCATTAGCGTCGATACTGTCAGCAAAATCTGCTCTGATTGTTCCAGCTGCTGCTTCTTTAGGATTTGTAGCTCCCATTAATTCTCTGTTAATTGACATTGCATCTACACCTTCAAGAACAGTTACAACAACTGGTCCTGAAATCATAAACTCTACTAGGTCATTAAAAAAACCTCTTTCTTTGTGTACTGCATAAAAGTTTTCTGCATCAGCTCTACTTAATTGCATTTTTTTTGTTGCTGCAATTCTAAGACCTGCTGTTTCAAATCTATCTAAGATTTTTCCTACAACATTTTTAGCAACCGCATCTGGCTTTATTATTGATAAAGTTTGTTCCATTTTGTTTCTCCATTTTTAAAATTTTGCGATTGTATCGAAACAAAACTATAAATTTACTTATTCAATTAAAAATTTCAAAAATAAAAAAGGGTGGGAACTACCCCACCCTTTTAATAGTATTTCAATTATATTAATCTTCAATACAAGGTTGATTATGAATTGCACCTTCTGTTTTAGGATTATCCCATACAATACAACCTTCAGTTGGACAAGCCTCAGCACAAGCTGGCTTATCATGATCGCCAACACATTCTGTGCATGTATCAGCATTTACATAATATATATCTTCTCCCGTAGGATTTTCGTCGTTGTCAACAATTGATTCTGTTGGACACTCATCTAAACATGCATCACAACTAATACATGTATCTGTAATTCTAACTGCCATTTTATTTTCTCCTTAATTTAAATTACACAAACTTTATCATAGGAAATATAAATATTGCTTTAAAATTAGATACAATAAAATTTCATAAATATTTATATTTGTCATCAAACTGTAAGGTTACTTACGATACAGTTGACACTATTAAAAAGTCATAAGGATTTTCGATGTTCAGTTTAATTAAAAAATTACAAGAGCTTCTCGCAAGAGTTCAAAAAAATAAAGGACTATGGTTTACTATAATAACCGTTGTATCAGTGCTAGGGATTATAATTTTTATGTATTTTATACTCAATATGACTAGCAGCGTTAAAGAGAAAGTTTATGTAAGTATTACTAGTAGTTATTTCAAATCGCTAGAGACTACTTTGCTAGCAAAAAAACAAAAATATATAGAAATATCAGAGGCAATACTTACAAATGGAAGATTATTAGAAGCAATTCAACAAAATGATGCAGTATTTTTAGATAAATATACAACATCACTAAATGAAATATATGCCAAAAATGATTTAAGAGCATTAACTATTAATTTTTTCCCTGTTGCTGATACAACATCAGTTCAAAGAGACACCATAACATCTACAATGAGATCCAAATCGCAAGTTTCTGGAATAGAGGTTGAACAGAGTGGTGTTTACATCACGCTAATCCAACCTATAATGTCTGGTGAAAACTTTTTAGGTCTTATCGAAATTAAACAATCTATAAACTCACTCAAAGATGACTTTGAAGCAAATAATAATAATTTTGTATTTTTATTAGATAAAAAAATGTTAGTTAAGCTATCGCTTCAAGCAAAAAGTGGAAGATATAAAGATGTTGTTGCAGACTATACTGTTTATCAAAGTGCATACAATAGTAAATTTTATGGGAAAATAATAGAATCTGGTCCAGAATTATTTGCATACGAAAGAAGAATTGGATATGGCGAGGATGACACTTACTTTAGAACATTCAAAAAAGCAACTGATATAAATGGTGCAGATATAGGACTTTATGTTATCGGAGAAGGTGTGGAAAAAAATAATGGCTTTTTAAATATCGTAAAAGGCATGATAAATTCAATTGCGTCAGTTTCACTTGGACTTGTTGTTTCAATTTTACTGTTTATGTTTTAAGACTAAGGGGAAAATATGCGACGAGTAAAGGTTCTAAAATTATTTTTTATTTTTATGCTACTAATATCTTTTTTAGTAATATCGAATTTAGATTCAATAATACTATATGGTAGCGCTACTATTATATTTAGCTCAGCAGTTGCTACTATTTTAGCAATTGGAATCATTGTTATAGTGCAATCAGCCATGAAGCTAACAATGCTAGCAGGTACATTTGGAATGCTTTCATACAAAAAAGGTGCCGAATTGGAGTTTTATCTTCACGGTATTGGAAAACTAATGCCAGCAACCATTGCAAATATGTTTGAAAAAAGAGCAAAAAAAGGTGTGCTTTATTTTACAAATGATGAAGCAAAAGATGTTACAGCATGGCTTGAGGCACAATTTCACAATACCAAAGGATATGTTGGATTTTTTGTTGGTACTTCACTTATGATAGGACTATTTGGAACATTTGTAGGACTTCTTGAAGCAATTGACCATATGGGTGGAATTATTTTGTCTATGGGTGGCGATGTTAATATTTCTGAAATTATGGCTCAATTTGCTGGACCACTAGAAGGAATGGCAATTGGATTTGCTGCATCACTGTTTGGTGTATCGTCAGCAATCATACTTAATTTTTTACAATACATTCTGTCTCGTCAACAGGCTGCTTTTATTGAGGATGTTGAAGATTGGTTAAAAGGAAAATTAATTGAGTCTCAATCAGCAGATATACTAGGCAAAATAAATACAACAAATGAAACCATAAAAGGACATGGAGCAGTTGATACATCGCAATTAGGTATGGGTTCCAAAGCGTTTTTAGATGTTTTTGTTGATAAAATAAGTGAATTATCAAATAGCATAAACAAAGCAAATCAATCAAGTGAGCTGTTTTTCAAACAAGTTGCATTTGGATTAGAAGCATCATCAAATGCTACTAAACAACAAGTCGCACTATTTGAAGATATTTCAAAAAAACTTCAAGAATTAAACACAAGCCAATACTCAAGTACAGAATCAATGATAGAAGCAATCGATTCAGTTTCTGGTGCAATACTTAGTGAACATTCAACTTTGAAAAAAGTTTTAACAACACAAGAACAAACAACAAATTCTCTTCTCTCTCTTATAGATATCTATAAGAGAGAGAAAAAGTAAAAATTTATGAAAAGGCTATAAATGGAAGGCGAAGAATTTAACCCCTGGCCAGCCTTCGTTGATATCCTATCTTCTGTAATTCTGGTTTTATTACTTTTCTTATTAGTTACTTTGGTTAATATTGGATATTATTCACAATTCAAATATACCGTTCAATATTCAGGTTCAGTTACAACAGAAGACATTATTTTGCAAGATACAGCAAAAAAAGTTGAACTTGATGAGAAAAAAATTGTTGAAGATAAAGCCGAACAAATAGTTCCAAAAGAGTTAATGGAACAACAAATTCGTCAACAAATAATGAAACAAATGAAAGTTGAACTTCAAAATTTAAAAGAGAAAGTCGAGCACCAAGCAGCAACTGATATAGAATCAGCTGGTGAAGACTTAGCAGATAAGAAGAAAAGTGATGCAAAATCAAAACAAAACACATCTCAAACAAGTAAGTTTTTTTACATTACATATAATGAAAATGAATTATTTATTGATCAAGGTGTAATTGAAAAATTAAAAACATTTTTAGCACAAGTAAAAGCAGCAAATGCTAATCACAATATTAATATATATGCAACCGATCCACTTGATCAAATAAGTTTAACAGTTACAAAACAAATAACTTTAGGAAGAACACTTAGTGTTAGAAATCTTCTGAGAAAATTAAAATATGAGAAAAATCAAGTAAAAATAAAACTTTCTGAAAAAATAGATGTACCTGTTGATGTAAAACTAGATGCTGGAGTAATTATAATAGAGGCAACAAATGAATAAAATATTTTCTTCCATAATGTCGGTTTCGCTTGTGACGATCCCTTTAAATTTAAATAGTGCAGAAATTGCAAAATCTGCACAAAAAGATAATCAACAAACACCAAAACCAAAAAATATAGATAAAGTATATGGCGGCGAGGAAGGGACATTAAATGAGTCTAAATCTGCTCTTATTTCACCAGATTCTCTAGCTTTACAAAATTATTCATCTATAAAGGATAATTTTGACTTCTCAACATATGACAACGTTCCGCTTAAAAGTGTTATCTTAGAAACACTATCGCAAAGTAATGATTTAAAAAGTGCAAATGAAAAAGTTATACAAACGGACCTACAGTACAAAGATGCCTTTTCTGGATACCTCCCAACAGTTGACTTCCAATATAGCGCAAAAACAATACACAATAGCAGAAACGGTGATGATAATGTAGATAAGGATTCACATAGAAACTTCAATGAAGAGAGTTACAAATTTACACTAAAACAATCACTTTACACAGGTGGAGCAACTGAATCAAAAATCAAAAGTTTAAAATCAAAACTTGAAGAAGCAAAAAGAAAATATACAATAGTCTTGGAGCAGGAGATACAAAAAGCAATAAAAGCATATTTTGATGTACTCTTTAGCAAGCAAAGTGTTGTGGTTAATGAAAGAAATATGGAAAAGCTAAATAAAATTTTAGAAATTACTCAAGTCAAATATGATAGCGGTGCCTTATCAATTGGTGACCTGAGTGCCGTTAAGGCAAATATTGCAAATGCTAGCGGAAAACTTATCAAAGTAAAATCAGATTTGGCTGATGCAATTGATTTTTATATTTATACAGTTGGTGAAGATTTTGCAAAAACGGCTCCTTATGAGGAAAACTTCAATCTTAACCTAACGACGCTAGAAGATTTATATGTAGATATTGTAGAAAATAATCTTGGGCTTATGAATTATAGATTAAACATCCAATCAACAAAAGATAAACTTTTAAACATGAAAGCTACATTTAAACCGAAAGTTGATTTTGAAATGAACTACAAAAATGTTTTAGATAAAGAGGATTTTAAAGCGAATGAGGAGACTTATGATGCAAAATTAACCCTAAACTACAATCTTTACAATGGTGGAAAAGATACTATTGCGACAATGGAGGTTTTTAGCTCTTTACAAGAATTAAACTTTAGATATCTAGAAGAAGTAAAAAAATTAAAATGGACCATGTCAAAACTATTTAATTCCATAAAATCACTTGAAGATACTATGGGAACAACGAAACGAGAAGTTGCAGCATCTAAACAGATGGTTGAATCATATTGGGAAGGTTTTCAACTAGGTGAGCAAGATTTACAAGTTCTACTTCAAGGGCAAAGACAGCTAAATGGTGTAGAACTTGACTTAATAAGATACAAACAAGATCATCTTACAAATATATTCAAACTACTAAGCGAGAAAGGTGAACTTTCTAAATATTTTGAAATAGATAGTGACAATCCAGATTTTATAGATTTTACAAACACTGCAACTATTAAACCAAATATAAAACTTGATTTAACCTCTAAATCAGATGAAAATATTACACTAAAAGATAACAATACAACTGATAACAACTCTTCGAAAGATTTAAACACAACAGTCAGTAATGAATTAAACGTAACCGTGGATAAATTCCTAGAGGTTGTAAACGAATCATCATTTAAAGATATTATTAACTTTAAGGATAGATTCCTAGAAGCCAGTGATGAAAATGTAACAATAATAATTGGTGATTTTACAAATCATTATGATGCTTACAGTTATATGGATAAAAATCGAATTTTAGATAAAGCATTCAGCTATGAAGTTTTAAATAAAAATAATGGAGAGCAAAATGACTCAAAAACAAAAATTATTGATGTTAAGACAAATATCGCCTCAGGAATATACTCTACAAAAGAGGAAGCAGAAGTTGATTTAAAAAGTATTTTTGACAAAACAGGAAAAAATTTTAAAATTGTAACTATTAAAGATGTCAAAAATTTATATAATGATTATGTAGATGGGCTTGAAGCAAAGATTGAACCAATCATTATAGCTCCAGTAAAGCAAAAAGTGATTAAGACTTTTATGACTAATCAAGAGATGAAAACTAGATTTTTATCTGCTCCAAGCTCATCATTTAGTATCAATGTAGTATCAGTTTCTCAAATATCTAAAGCAGAAGCTCTCATAAAAGCAGAAAAAATAGAACCAGATTCATTTGTATTTAAATATGGGAGAAATGGAGAGTGGGTAAAGGTTATGCTGGGTGTATTTGACACTTACGAAGAGGCAACAAATGAACTAAACAAACACCCAGAACTAATCAAAAAATATTCACCTGTTGTCGAGAAAATAGGTCAAAAGCAAGATCTTTATAATAAATATAGCAATCTAAATCCTATTCCGCAATGGTTTTTAGATGAGCAAAAAGAGAAAAAAGAACTATTCAATGTAAAAGATAAAAAAGATAAGCAGGTAAAAAAAGATAAAAAAGAGAAACTAACCAAAATTGAACAAAAAATAGAACCTAAACAAAAACAAGCATCTGAGGTTATCGAGTTGCCTGACATAAAAAATGAAACTCAAGAAAAAGAACCAAATAGTCAACTAATTAATAAAGTTCAAAATGAGCCAATTTTTGAACAATTAGAAATTGCTGTTCAAGAAGTTACTGTTCAAAATGAATTACAAACAGACAATACTTTATCATTGGCTCAAAAACACAATGAATCGAATTCAAATGATCCTATTTTATTTGAAGAGGTTAAATCTGAAATAGAACAACCGACCACAACAAAATTAGAAAACGAATCAAAAAGTGAACAAAATAAGACAATTAATCAGAGTCCAAATAAAGAAATATCTAGTCAAATTGACACTAGCGTTACAGTTGAGTCATTAAAAAGTAGTTATAAAACATTTAAAGAAGCATATGATAATGCTCCAAAACATAAATATACACTTGAATTACCTCCTGTGCTTTCAAAAGACAAAGATGCTTTTATTAAAAGATACCTACTAAGCGATAACTTTACAGAGATAACAAAAAAAGGATACACTAGAATATTTTTTGAACTTTTTGATGATGTAGAAAAGGCAAGAGCACAAAAATTCAATATGCATCCGCAACTTGTTGAAAAAATTAAAGTTATGAGACTCGAGAGAATTACAAAATGATTTATTTAAAATATATTGCTTTTATTATTACGCTTTATGTTAGTATTTTGGTTGCTATTATTGTTCCCTCATTTGAAAAGCTTAAAACAAATTTGGTAGAGAAACATAAAATTCAAAATAATTTACTTATTGATAACTTTATGACAAAGATAGAAATGGTATTACTCGATAATAAATATACTCAAATCAAGCAATATATGGATAATTTTGTAGCAACTAATATAGTGGATAGTCTATCAATAAACTACACAAATTACTTTGTAACTGTAAATTATCTTTTATCAAGTTCAAATAATATTAAAACCAAAGATTGGGTATTAAATGATGTAACTATGGATTACAAGTATGGAAAAATAGAGAAACTAACAGATACGATTTATAAATTTGAGCCAAAAGCGGATTACGATTTTACAAAACCAATTGAGATAAAATTTCAAGCACTAAATGACACACAGATGGAAAATTCGATCTCGAAAATTAATTTTAGTTTACCAAAAGTTACAATTCAAAAAATAAGAATTGAAAAAAGTTATCTTGAAACAAAATTTGAAGAATTACTTGAAATTCAAGATGGTATTGTTGAGAAAAAGTTTTATGCAGACAGTAAACATGACTACGCGACTTTAAAGTGTGTAACAAATAATACTCAACTTAAAAATGAGACCAAAAATGCTCTTCTTGAACTTTGGAAATTTTACACGCTATGTTTTGGATTAATTTTATTATTTGGAATTTTCTTCCATTTTTATATTCAAAAATTTATTTTTGTTAAAAAAATAAAAGATATTGATATCTACCTAAATGATGTTTTAAATAATAATTTTTATAAATTTAAAGGCTTAGAGAAAATAAAACAAAAAGAAATTTTAAGTCTTGTAAAAAATATACTAAAACTTACAAAAAATCTATCTGTACTAAATAATGAATTAACACATAATAGAAATCTAATTGAAGCTAAAATTTCATCAGATACTCTAACAAAATTACCAAATAAAAAAATATTTGAAATAGACATGAAAGGATTATTTGTAGATAGTAAAGATAGCTACATTACGAAAATAAAATTAGAAATTTTAAAAACTTTTTCCAATGACAATTCGAGCGATTTAATAGATGATCTTGTAATGGATTTTGTTGATATGATAACCCAAGCACTAAAAATCAATAATCAAAAAAATTCAAAATTATATAGGCTTTATGGGTCAGAATTTATCCTAATAACAAAATATACAAACTACAAAAATATGAATGATTTACTAGAGCTATTGTTTGAAAATAGTAACTTAATTATTGAAAAATACAATCTAACTTCAAAACTTTCATTTGGCGTATCTGCTGCCTTTGATAAATATGGAACCATAGACCAAATACTAATCAATCTTGAAAATATTTATAATCATGCAATTTCAGATAACCAAATAAAGCAAAAATATTATTTTGTTGAAAATTCTCAACAACAAGATGAGCAGGCATTAAGACTTGAAAAAATTGTAAAAAGTATTATTGATAACGATGCATTTGCACTCTCTTATAAATTTAATGCTTATGAATTTAATAATCCAGAAAAACTAATAATGCAAGAAGTATCACCTAATCTATGTGATACCAATGGTGTCCCTATACCAGTTGCAACATTTATTTCAGTTGCTGAACACTTACATTTAGCGATAGATTTTGACAAACAACTCATAGTGAAAACCCTTAAATATATAAAGCAAAACGAAGTAAAACATGACTTAGCCATAAATATATCTATAAGCTCACTTAACGATAAATCGTTTAATACTTGGCTTGAGTCACAATTATTATTTTACGATTATGAAACCATCAGCAGAGTTGTATTTAGCGTTACAACATTTGCTGTTAAAAATAATTATGAACAATTTGCTATGTTTATCAAAGATATTAAAAAATTCGATGGTAGAATTTTACTAAAACGATTTAGCTACAACGATTTAACTCTAGCGCAACTTGAAAATCTTGAGCTTGATTTTATGAGGGTTCACAAGGACTATACTACCAATATAGACACAGATAGAGGGGTATTGCTAAAAAATATAGCTAGTTTTTGCGAAATTCATGATATTAAATTATTGGGCGATGCTGTTACTTTAGATAGTGACTATGAACTACTAAAAAAATTAAATTTTTATGCCACAAGCAGATAAGGAATTCTATGTTTAAATATATACTAACACTATGTTTTGTACCTTTTTTATTTTTGGGGTGTAATAAAAATTCTCCAGAATATTCAGTTCGAGAATATAAAGATATTAGCAAGGATGCGATTTTAAATGCTGCAAAAAGGGTGATAAAACTATCAGACAAAGATTTTACAATCTCTGCGAAAAAAGAATCTATAAATGCAATTAGAGCAATCCCTAAAAACAAAGGCTTTACTGTTGATATAAATATAAACGAATTAGAATTAACAACAGCGAGCAAAAATAACTACACAACAGCCAGACTTAAAATTACACAAAGAGATGACATATTTTCAAATAACCAAAGAAATATAACAATGCAACTTGAAGATTTGTTTTGGAATAGAGTTGATTATATTTTGGGGATAAATAAAGATTGGTACACATGTACAAAACATAGAATCCTTTTAAATTTTGACGGATTTTTTTGTGATATCAAATACAATACAAATACATACCCTTCATCTGCTGACATAATCAAAGATATTTCAATTCCCAAACCGAAAGTGATCGCTGAAGATTTGGCAGTGCCTATTGTAATAGATTTATCATCCATGGATGGAATAGTTTTACCTTTTGATAAAACAATAAAAGATACTGAGATAAAAATTGCCGATATCAACCTAAGTGTTATGAGCGAAATAAATGGAACAAATATTCCTAACATGGCTCAGGAAGATATAAATAAAAGTCTCCAAGTAGCTAAACAAGAGTATCTTGTTCCAAACATAGACGATAAATTAAATACTATTAATGACAACAACAGCACCTACGAAACAAATGCTACAAATGAACTATTACCAAATAGAGATACAAACAAAACAATTGTCGCAAACATTATTATGGAGACGCAAGATAACAACAAAACAGTAATGCCAAACAATATAGTTGAGACACCAGATAATAACATATCAGAAAACCAAACTATTAATGAAAATGTTGACAATAATCAGTCTAACATCATAAGTGCACAGATGGATTTGAATGCAACCGAAACAAGCAATCAACTAAACATAGGTTCGCAAGACTCTACAATCCCAATGTTAATTGATATAAACGACACAACAAATTTCGAAGAGATAAAAATTGACCAAGATAAAAATGCAACAACAAATATTATTGATAGCAATGTATCAACTAGTAATTTAAAAAATGACACAAAGAAATCAAAACCAAAAAAATCAATCTCTAAATTAAATATAGTAATAGAAAAAAATAGTGATAAAATTGGAAAATTGACTGGTTTCCCTAAAAAGTTTATGGAAGCTGATACAAACAACGATTATACGATAAATTTAGCACTAGCTGCCTCTAAAATGGAGTCAGATTTGCTTATCAAAAAATTCAATATTAAAAAAGAAACATTTCCGATAGGTTTTAGAAATGAAACTGGTAAATATTTTGTAAAAATTATGTATGGTATCTACAATTCAAGAGATGAAGCATTAGAAGCTATAGCTAAATTTCCAAAAGAACTAAAATTAAGTAGCCCTACTGTTGAAGGCGTTCATAGAAAACAAATTCTCTTTAACACAAAAGGTGAAGACTTAAGTGACAAATAATAGAGCACAAAGAGATACAAATGAATAAAACAACATTAGCCACAATTTTATTACTAATAAATTTACATGGCTCCCCATTTGAAGATGGTGCATCTTTGTATAAACAAGCTAAATACAAAGAAGCTTTTGTTGTATTTGAAAAATTAGCAAAAGCAGGTAATAGTAATGCACAATACAATATTGGCATGATGTATTACAATGGAAAAGGTACGCCAGTTAATAAAATAATGGCATTTGTCTGGCTTGATCAAGCATCAGCAAATGGTAGTAAATTAGCTCAAAATAAACTAGGCTATATGTATGAGATGGGTGAAGTAAAAGGGACCAAAGATGAAGTCAAGGCAACAGAGGAGTACCTAAAGTCTGCCATGCAAAATTATAATATAGCACAACTCAATCTTGCAATGAAATATAATAATAGTTTCAAGTCCGAGAGTCTTAAAATTGCTGCATTTTGGTATGAAAAAGCTGCAAATAATGGAAACACTCAAGCGATGAATAACCTAGCAAATATGTTTTATCATGGACAAGGGGTTAAAAAGAATTATAAAGCTGCATTTGATTTATACTTTAAAGCTGCTTCACAAGGTGACCATATAGCACAATTCAATCTATCAATGATGTATTTTAATGGTATATATGTAAAACAAAGTAACAAAGATACACTGACTTGGCTTACTTTTTCTGCTATGGCTGGATATTCTTTGGCTCAAATACGACTTGGTGATTTTTATAGAGAAGGTTTTAACATTGTAAAACAAAACTATCAAAAAGCTCTTTATTGGTACTATGAAGCAGCAAATCAAAATGATGGAAAAGGTATGTATTCGATAGGTGTTTGCTATTACTATGGATATGGTGTTCCGGTTGACTACAAAAAAGCCAGATACTGGATGGATAGAGCAATAGAAAATCACTATGCAGGGGCAAAATCATTTATAAAAAGGATGAAAATCTAAAAAATCCTAACTATTTGAGATAACAGACTTATTGATTGACTGAATTGGATTAAACTCTCCACCTAGAATTGTTATTGAACTCACTTCACATCTTTCAATATAAATTTGACACAACCTTCTATTTAACAAGTTATCCTGTAAAAATAGATTTCTGAAAATTAAAATAGCATCATCAAACTTTGCAACTCTGTACAGATTGATTCCTTTTTCAAAAGTTTCTATCTCTTCGGCAACAAATTCATCAGGATCACCTTTTGAAAAAACTTGATATATATTAAAAGCATCACTTGTACCATCAACTTGAATAATATCGATAAGTAGCATTGTGTATTTTTCTTTCAAATGGTCTTTTACACTTTGCGAAATGATTAAATCGCAATGATAAAATTTACCAATCTGCTCTAATACAGATGTATTATTAACAGCTTTTCCCATAATTGTATAATCACTTCTAAGCTCTCCTCCAACTTCCCCAACAAAAACTTCACCATAATTGATTCCAATTCTTATCTGAAGTTTAGGCAAGCCTTCTTCTAAGTTTAATCTATTTAATTCTTCAAGATATATTAGCTGTTCAATTGCTGATGTAAGTGCTTTATCTGTGTGGTTCTCAACATCATAGGGTGCATTCCAGTAAGCCATGATTGCATCGCCCATAAATTTATCAACAGTCCCTTCGCTAATCATTATACTTCTTGTCATACTGTCCATGTAGCGATTAATATATCTAGTTAATTTATTTGGGTCATCTATTGTTTCAGTTATTTTAGTAAACCCCTTGATGTCACTAAAAAATATTGTTACTATTTTTTTCTTCGCGCTCAAATCACCCTTTCTAACTTTATTTTCTAGCAAATCATCCATAACAGCTTTTGATACTTTTGAAGCGAATTTACCTTTAATATTATCCATATCTGAATTATTTTGCATAAAATGAACAGCAATAGATAAAACTAATGATAGTAGAATTGTCTCTACTATATAACTTGTTCCTATCATAAGACCATAATCAACAAATAATGTCTGTAATACAATGTATGCAAATATTGTGATTACAAATGAAATAATTACATTTACAACTGCTGATCTAAAAAATATTGCTGTAAAAATTATCATGGAGATTAAAATTGTAGCAATATACTGAAAAATAACCTCCCAATCGGGTTTTACCAGATGTTTTCCTGAAATAATATTTTCAATGACATTTGCTTGTAAATCAATAGAAGAGATGTTGGTATTAAATGGTGTTGGAATTTCTTGAGTTAATCCCATCGCTGTGCTACCTATAAGTACAATCTTACTTGAAACATCATTTACAAGGAAGTTGTTAAAGTTTTTATTCAACACATCAACTGCTGATATATGTTTAAAACCTGTTTTGGAATTAATGTAATTTACATACATACTTCCTGATTCATCAATTGGAACTTTTACATCTGCAAACGATATTTGATTTATATTTGCAGCAGATTTAATATGTAGATCTCGAGCAGAATAAATTGTTCTAACCAGTTCGAGTGATAATGATGGAAAAAGTTGATTTTGATATTCCATTAAAAGTGGTATTGTTACAACTCTCCCGTTTTCATTTGGAATAGAATTTAAAAATCCACTTGAATTTGCACTTTCCTGAATGGTTTCTATATTTAAAAGAACATTTGAAGCTTTATAAAATTGGGCTTCCTCGGCCTTGAGAGTATTATGAACAACAGCTGGAATATATGGCGTAGTGTGCTTCTCTCCTTTGTATGACTCATCTAAAAAACTATACCCCAAAACAACTGGAGCAACAGAATTTTCGATTGACTGCGCCAATGTAACATCATAATTCTCTAGGTTTTTATTTTCACCATCAATTAATTGTGAAGGTGAAGTTCTATCTTCTTCAGAAAAAATAATCCCATACCCTATACAAGATGGTGATAATCCATTTAAATTATTTACTAATTGTGCCATTACATTACGACTCCAAGGCCACTGTCCAACCTCGCTAATACTTTTATCATCAATATCAATGATCACAATATTAGTACCAATCTCATTGTCTTGTTTTGAATTAAAGAAAATATCTATAACTTTATCATTTATATAATCAAGGTGATTTGGGTATTTAAAATTTACTCCGATAACAATTCCACTAACAAAAAACATAAGTAAAAAATACTTGAAAATTACTTTCACAAACTAGCCTTATAAAATAAATATTAAACCCTATTTTACATTAATAATGTTAAAATTAAACACAATATATGAAAGGTTAAATATGCTAAAAATTATATTATATGCATTACTTACAAACTCATTCCTGTACTCTGCTAGCATCGGAATAATAGAAAAAGGTGATTTGGATAAGTTTGAAAATGCATTTGCACTTGTCGCAAGAGGAAATGAAACTATCTCTGTTACAACAACTGGATTTAAGATTTTTGAAAACGATACCATCAAAACATTCAGAAAATCAGCACTACAAATTCGACTAAATGATAATACAATTATTAAAATTGGTCCAAAAACAACTTTAAATGTTGAAAAGTATCTTTATGACTCGACAAATGCAGGAAATAACGCTGCTAACTTAAAAATTGAAAATGGTACATTCCAAATCAAAACTGGAACAATTGGAGATGATGCACCTAATAATTTCAAAATTAAAACTAAATTTTCAACAATAGGACTAAGAGGATGAAAAAAATAATAATAACATGTTTACTAACGGCAAATATTTTTGCAGCAATAATCTCTGGAAATCAACATAAAGTAAGTATTACAGGTGGATCAATGGATGTCACATCTGGTGGAAGCACTATTACTGTTAATGCTGGAGAGATGACAACTTATGGAGAAAATCTAGCACCAAGTAAAGCTAAAAAAGTTGGACAAGGTGACATGAATGATGTTACAAATGATCTCGAACCATCTTCATCAGATATAGATATGATAAAAATAAAAACTGAGCCCATCAACCCAAATATAGCAAGACAAATAAGACTCGAACTTATAAGACAAGGGATTAATAGAGAATATATTAATCTTTTGAATGTAAACAATGGAACTCAAATCTTCATAGATCCCATTCCATTATCAACAATAAAACAAATTTACAATAGCCACCATAAAATTGCTAGAGATTTTTTCAGAAAAACTTCAAACGAAGGAAAAGTTCCAACACTTAATATAAAAGAGGTTGATTTACAAAAATACCATAAAGTTATTTTTCAAAAAAATAACCAAAATTAAAAAATAGTTCTAAAACTACTTTTCAGTTAAAGAGTTCATCGATACATCTTTGAGTGGTTTTAGAATGTATTGCATTATAGTTTTTTTACCAGTCAAGATGTTTACATTTGCAACCATTCCAGGTAAAATTGGCAAATCAGGAGCAAATTGTTGCTCTTTTGCTTCAATTCTAACAAGATAATATGTAGTTCTTGTTGCTTCATCAATTTGTGTATCTGAAGATATGAATAATACTTTCCCTTCTAATAATCCATATTTTGATGTATCATAAGCTGTAATAGCTATTTTTACATCTTGACCAGCCCAAATTAAAGCACGATCAGATGTCTTAATTTTTGCCTCAACAATAAGAGCATCATCTTTTGGTGTAATTTCAGCAACTTTATCTCCAGCTTTTATAATCCCACCAACAGTATAAAAATGTAACTTTTGAACAGTTCCACTTACGGGTGAAACAATAGCTTGCCTTTCATTTCTGTCCTGATCTGCTTGACTCATTTGAGATAGAGTATTTATTTTCACCTGAACTTCTGAATATTCTTTTAAAAATCTTGATTTAATTTCAGATTTAACTGCTTTTACTTTACCCATAGCCTCATTTATCTCTTCTTGAACAATAGGTAAATTGGTATCAATATCTGTAATTTTTGTAATCAATGATTGTTTTAATTGCAACTCTTTTAAGTAATTTTGTTTTGAAACTACTTGTTTTTTATACATCTGATCAAGTATTCTCATATTTTCGTTTGCTAGTTGTAATTCAATAGTTAAGCTCTCTTTTTTTGCTTCCAAATCTTTACTTTTTAGAACTTTTTGTTGCAATTGATCCTCTGCAATAGAGACTTTTTGCTGTGTACTTCGTTTCTCCTCTTCAAATATTTGTCTCTCATTTTCAACAATATCTGGAATGGAATTTTGTAAATATGATGGAAAATTTACACTATCACGAAACTCAATTTGTTTTGAAAGACGAAGTGACTTTGCTTGTAATGCTTGAAGTTCAGCTTCTTTGGTTTTTAAATCTGCCGTAAAAAAAGCTTGAGATAGCTCATAAATAACATCTCCAGCCTTAACCTCATCACCCTCTTTAACTAAAATATTTGCAATAATCCCACCCTCAAGATGTTGCAAAATTTTTGTTTGCCCCGATGGCACAACCTTTCCATCACCCCTTACAACCTCATCAAGTTCACTATAAGATGCCCACAGAACAAATACTGCCAACAATATCATAATTGGAACTACTGAGTATTTATAGTTCCACTCTTCATCTTCAAATAATCTATTCATCTATTTTTTACCTTGCAATGCTGCTAATATTTTATCTTTTGGTCCATCCGCCACTATTTTTCCTTCTGCTAAAACAATAATCCTATCCACAATATCCAGTGCTGTAAATCTATGTGTTATCACAATAAGTGTTTTATTTTCAACTATCTCTTTTAGTTTTACAACAAGTGCTTTTTCCAAACCAATATCAAGTCCCGTTGTTGGCTCATCAAGGATTAAAATTGATGGGTCATTTACAACAGCTCTTGCCATTGCTACAAGATGTCTTTGTCCAACAGAAAGATTATTTCCACCCTCACCAACTTGAAGTCCATCACCCTGACCTGTTTTTTTAACCAAATCTTCTAGCCCTGTCATTTTAATAACTTCCATCATTCTAGCCTTACTGACTGGATGTGATAACTCGATATTTTCTTTTAATGTACCGGAAAATAAAAATGGTTCTTGTGGCATCACTCCAATATTTTGACGAAGTTCGATTGGATGAACTGTTGAAATATCATGTCCATCAATAAAAATACTCCCCTTACTCGGAACATCAAGCCCTGTAATCATTCGTAAAATTGTACTTTTACCAGCACCGGTTTGACCAATAATGCCAACTTTTTCACCAGCTTGAATTTTAAATCGTATTTTATCAACTGAAGCATATTTACTATCTTTATAATAAAATTCAACATCTTTAAATTCTATTTCACCCTTAAGCTTACCGATTCCAATCTCTATTTGTTTATCAGTTTCAAGTGGAAGATGCCAAAAGTCATTAATAATGTTTAATGATTCCTTTATCTCTTTAAATTTAATCGTCATAACAGAAAGGTGTATAACAGGTATCATAGCTCTTGCTACAAGTATATTTACAGCTATAAGTCCACCAACAGTTAATCTATTTGCAGCAATCTCATATACTCCAACAATAATTACAATGACATTTATAATTTGCATAAATGTTTGAGAAAAATTTAGTGAAAATACATTTAATGACTGTATTTTATTTGAAATTGTATCTTGAAATGCAATTATATTTCTCCAATTAAATAGTTTTGTTGGAGTTGCATTTGATAATTTAACCATCTCGCTTCCACGAATAAGTTCAACTAAATAATTTTGTTTTGTTTGTTGATTTTTTAGTCTATCCTTGCTCAGTTTTTCTATTGGTAGTTGCATAAAAATATTAAACACAATAATTAAAATAGCAACAATCAAAGGAACAGCCGCTAGATAAGGATTGATAATATAAATAACGGCAATAGCAACAAAGAAAAATGGTAAATCTATAACATTAATAATTGATTGTGTTGAAAAAAATGATTTTACTTGATTAAGCTCTCTAAATAAATCAGCCTTCATACCAATAAGCATAGTATCGTAACTAGAGCGTACCAAAAGCATCCGCTTCATCATCTCATCTTCAAAATATATCCCTAGACTTTTGTTCACTTTTTCAATAATATGATTTCTAACACTCTTAAAAAATAGATCAAACGCGAGTATTAAAATCACCCCTCCAGCTAAGACAAATAGGGTTTCAGTGGCATTATTTGGTATTACACGGTTATACACATTCATAGTAAATAAAGCCATAGCGATACCAAAAAAATTGATAAAAAATGTTAACGCGCCTATTTCAATATATTTTCTCCAAAATGATTTTACAGGCTTCCAAAACCAATCTTTACTTCTATCGATATCTATAAATTCACTTTTTTTCTGATCTCTAAATATTAAAATTACTTGTTTGAAATCTTTTAGGTATGAAACTGGATGACTTGTTGTTTCGCCTGTTTTCGGGTTAAAAAGTTTCGCTTCCCTCATTGCTTTGTTAAAATAAACAAAAGCTTCGCCTTTTTTATTTAAAATAATACAAGGGAGGAAATATTGAGCAATTTCAGTTGCTTTCATCTCTTTATTTACGGCATTTAGTCCCATTGAAAAGCATATCTCAACTGCCATACTAGGTGTAAAATTATCGTCACTTTGATGGGTAAAATTCAAAATAGTTTCTAGTGAAATATCACCATAATAGAAATCAAGAACTTTTTTTAAAGATAACAAAAGCGGATTATCTTTAAATTTATCAACCCTGTATGGATCTTCAACTGTTACTGATTCCTCTTTTGTAAGAGGTTTTCCGTATTTTAAAAGCTCCTCTTCACTTAAATCTTTGATGTTTGCTAGTTCCAAATTTGCCTCTATTTAGTTTTTAATTTTACTTTAAATTGCTTATTTATTTTGTCATAAATTGCTTGGAATACACCGTCCCAAACCCTAGCAGTTTTTTGTCGAAATAACTTAGCTGATGGATACCAATATGATTTATCGCCAGTTGTTTCCCATCTCCAATCTGGAACTTTTTGTAAAGGAATCCAAACCTCTTTGTTTATTGCTCCACAAAGATGAGCCACACTCGTATCACTACTTATTACTAAATCAAGTTGAGAAATCAGGTATGCTGTTTTATTAAAGTCTGTTAAGCTACCTGTTAAATCTATAACTTTGCTATCAAGTCCAGCTTTTGTAAGCTCCTCATTTTCAACACCAACCTGTAAAGTATAAACTGAAAATTTTGGATTTTCTATAATTGGACGGAAATATTCTACATCAAATACTTTCCCATCGTAGCTCTCACCAGTCACACTAGCACTCCAGCAAATTCCAATATTTATCTTATTTTTCTCTTTTTTAATCTCAAGCCCACTATCTTTTGTTGGCATTAAATATGGATTTTTTGAAGGTATGTCTTTAATCTCTTTAACTCCAAATAAGTAAGGGAGAGAAAGCATAGGATATTGTAAATCAAAAGATGGGATCTCCTCTTTATCTCTCCCATAAAAATGATCCACATTTTTAAAACTATTTTCAAATAATGTTTTCAGCTCATCTCTACATTGAAGTATTACATTACATTTATATCTCTCTTTAACTAAATCGATGAATTTGCCAAACATTATGCTATCACCAAACCCTTGTTCTGTATGCAATAATAATGTTTTCCCCTCTATGTTTTCAATTCCATTAAATTTCGGTTTAGAAAAAATTTCTTTATGCTTTAGGATATGTCCTCTCATCTCCTCTTTTTGAAATCTCCACTCATACTCTGCAAAACCATTTAGAAAATCTTTTTTTGATAAATAAACAGTTGCTAAATCAAAATGCGCATTTTCAAAATCTGGTTTTAACTCAATCGCTTTTTTATAACTCTCTACAGCCTTCTCTTTCATACCTAAATTTTTATAGCTTGTGCCAACATTGCTATACGCGTTGTACCCTAAAGGATCAAGCTTAATAGATATTTCATGTTGCTTTGCAGCTTCTTTATAGTTGTGAAGTTTATTATAGACATTACCCAAATTTGTATAAGCTCCACTATGTTTTGGCATTTTTAAAATTGCTGTTTTCAAAGCTTCAATAGATTCATCATATTTTTTTGCTTTGTTAAGTGCTGCTCCCATATTTGAATAAACTTCCACATAATCTGGATCAACATCAAGAGCCACTTGAAATACATTTGCACTCTCAATATATCTTTTTTGATTATAAAGGAGAACACCAAGATTGTTTATAGCTTTTGTATTTTTAGCATCAACTTTTATAGCTGTTTTGTAAGCTTCGATAGCTTGATTTGTATTGTTTATTTTTTCAAACAAGATACCAATATTGTTATAAAATTCCCCATTTTTTCTATCGCTTCTAATTGCATCATATGAAGCTTTTATCGCTTCATTTAATTTGTTTGCGCTTTTAAATGTATTTGATAAATTGTTATAAATAAATCCATTAAGAGGATCAAGCTTGATGGCTTTGATATAGTAATTTATAGCACTATTTGTATCATTCATAGCTTTAGAAACAACACCCAAACCATTTAAAGCGTCACTATAAATTGGATATTTTTTATAAGCTTCCAAATATATCTCTTTTGCTTTTTGGAAATCTTTTTCTTTGTATGCAACTGAAGCAACTTTTAAAATCTCAAGATACTCTTTTGAGACAACTTTACCTTTGTCATTTTTCAATTTTGCTATAAATGTTTCGCTATGTAGCTTATCATTAGCTACATCTTTTGGAAGTGTTGAGCTTTCTAAATTTGTAAAATTAAACTCCAACAATGCCAATATATTAACGCCGTTATTTAACGATCCATTGCTTGCAATAGTAGTACTTATTTTATTGGTTACTGCATAAAAAAATCCATCTTGCTTTAAACTTGATTTTAGAATTGCCACATCTTCAGTTGGAGCTTTTGAGTGTTGCATAGTACATAAGGAGATAATTCCATCAACCCTAAGTCCGTCTAAAATTTTCTCTCTAAAAACAGCTGGTGAAATAGCTTCAAAGTTATCGCTATCTGCATACTCCTTTGCTGTTTTTTTTATTAAAGATCTTGTATCAACACCAATAACCTTACAACCAATATTTTTGATTAGTTCTTTACTCAGTCCCCCTGCTCCACAGCCATAATCTACGACAATACTGTTTCTATCCAATGTTTTAAAAAAATCGCAAATATCTTTTGATAAATATTTTATCACTTTCTCTTCTCCATTATCAGTGTCAATTCCGAACCCTGATGTTAAAATTATTTTTTCTGTAGCTTCTGTCGATTTTTTTTCAACAAGTGTTGGATTGCATTCCAAGTTAACAGTCATACATTACTCCCTATTTTAGTTGATTTATTATTTATATTGATTATAGCAAGTGAAGCTTATTTGTAAACTAGCAATACGTTTTATAGTACATTTGTAACGGTAAAAAGTTTATTCTTGACTTCTACATATATTGTGAACAAGTAAGCATCTTCGTGGTTTATTTTTAGTTGTAATTCATAGTTTCCATCTTGTGAAACATCACCCCAGTGCTCAAACCCAACAACTTCATCTTCTCCGTCATAACTATACCTATCAAATTGTGCCAATAACGTCTCTTTTAGATCTGCAACATCAATTATTTCCAAAGCCTCTAAATCCTTGACTACTTGCTTTAGCGTTTTTCTAAAAACTATGTTATCTTCTTCAATACCAAACATTAAATCTCCCTTTTAAAAGGAATTAATTTTTTTAAAATTGCCATCCTAACTGCAACACCGTTTTCAACTTGTTTCAAAACTTTACTTCGTGGGTCAAGTAACATCTCATCAGTAATATCTATATTTCTATTAACTGGACCTGGATGAAGAAGCAAAATCTCTCTATTTCCAAATAATTCTTTTGTAATACAATAATTTTTAATATATTCTTGCTTTTGCTCCTCTTGAACCTCTTTAGATTCAATCACCTCGTGCCTCTCATGTTGAACCCTAAGGCTCATAAGGATATCAAGCTCATCAATCACGCTAGTTAAGTCAGTAACTGTTTTAAACTTTGAAGTAACCTTAAATCTCTCCGGTGCAACTAGTATTGGAATAAGTCCAAATCTTGGTAATAATTCAAGATTTGAGGTTGCTACTCTTGAATTCACTATGTCTCCAACAATTGCAATTTTCTTTCCATTAATTTCACCATCAAAATGCTCATTCATAGTAAATAAATCGAGTAAAGCTTGCGTTGGATGGGCATTTTTTCCATCCCCTGCGTTTATAATTGGACAACTAACATAGCTTTTTAAACTTTCTGGTAAACCGCAATCTTTGTGTCTAATAATAATTGCATCTGGCTTCATAGCATTTAGATTTGCAACAGTATCTTCAACTGTTTCACCCTTGCTTGTTGAACTTGTATGCACTTCAAGATTAACAACATTTGCCCCTAGTCGTTTTGCAGCTATTTCAAAACTACTTCTTGTTCTTGTTGAACTTTCAAAAAAAAGTGTAACTATAATTTTTCCACTAAGTAAACTATTTGTCTCTAAATCTTGAAATAATCTAGCATCTTCAAATATCTCCAAAACTTCATCATTAGTAAGGTCATTTGGTGTAATTAAGTGTTTCATCGATTCCCTTTTGAGATTTTTGTGGATTATATCAAATTTGAATTAAAATCAAAAAAATTTCCCATTTGCTATGTATTTAACTTAATTAAAGCTCTTAAAGAAAAGTTTAAGTGTTTCTGATAATATTCCCAAAATCTCAATATAAGGAATGAAACATGTACAACAGAGAATATCTATCGGACGGTAAATCAAATAACGAAACATATTCAAGTTATGAATCACAAGCAGAGACAAGACCTGAAAATCTAATAGGATTTTTAAGAGCGACTTATCAACTTTTTGCAAGTAGTTTATTAGCAGCAACAGTTGGAGCTTATATTGGACTTGGAATGGCTTCTGTTATCTCAAGCTGGTATTGGGGACTTGTTATTTTAGAATTTGCACTACTTTTTGGACTTTACGCTGTTAAAACAAAACCAGGAATTAATTTAGCTGTTTTATTTGGATTTACTTTTGTAAGTGGTCTTACGCTAACTCCGCTTTTAAGTTCAGTATTTAATATGCCAGGTGGAGCAGCTATTGTAGCTCAAGCATTTTTGATGACTTCAGTTGCATTTGGTGGAATTTCAATGTTTGCTATGACTACTAAAAAAGATTTTAGTAGCATGGGAAAAATATTATTTATAGCAGTAATCATTTTGATAGTTGGTTCAATTAGTAATATTTTTATCGGTTCACCAATTTTACAACTTGGTATCGCAATGGTTGGTGCTTTAGTGTTTAGTGCTTTTATCCTTTACGATACACAACAAATTATAAAAGGTGGTTTTTCAACTCCAATAGAAGCTGCAATTGCACTTTATTTGGATTTCCTAAACCTATTTGTATCACTTCTTCAAATCTTAGCTGCTTTCTCAAGCAATAAAGATGAATAGTGAAAATCTAAGACTATTAGATGCAAATCTAAATCGTCTTAGAGAAGGAATCAGAGTCGTTGAGGATATTTATAGATATATTTTCAACGACAAAACAACATCTTCAAGATTAAAATCCCTCAGACACATATCAAGATTAACCAACTACAACGAACTCTTAGATTCAAGAGATATAAAAAATGATGTTTTAAAAACCTCAACTACAAGTGAGCAAACAAGGGAAAATCTAACTTCAATCTTAATAGCAAACTTCAAAAGAGCACAAGAAAGTGCAAGAGTTTTAGAAGAATTTGCCAAGTTAATCTCTATAAAAGAAAGTGAAAACTTCAAATATATACGATACGAGCTCTACGATATTGAAAAAAATATAGCTAAAATTATTTAGGTATAACCAAATAGTCGGTATAATCCCGCTTTATAAATTACCAAAATCCAAAGGGACAATATGTTTCAAAAATCTTTTGCATCAATCGTATTAACTAGCTGTCTATTTAGTCAAACAACTATGTGCTACAAAGAAAACTTTACAACACCATCAAAACTTGAAATATCACCACTTGACGGAGGGGAGTGCAATAGTTTACTATCTGTAAATGATATGAACAAAAACGGCTGGACAATCAAAGATATATCTACTTCAAAAGCTGAAAATGGGGTAAATTATACTTATATATTTCAAAAAGAGATTGCCAATCAGATAGTAGTTACACCAAAAAATGAAACACTAAAATCACAATTTGTAGCTCTTGAAAATGAGCGGAATGAAGAAAAGAAGCAAGAAAAAGAACGTGAAGATATAATAAATGGCAAAAAAGTATACGAAAAAGAATGCGCAACATGTCATGGTATCAATGGTGAACTAAGACCTTACACTTCAGGTCAACTAATAGGGATTAATAGTGATGACTTTGTTGAGATGATGAGAGATTATGGACTAAATCAAAGAGATAATGGAGCTGGACTTTTAATGTCACCATACTCTTTAATTAGTAAAGAGCAAAAAGAAGTTGCCAAATACTTAGAAAGCATTAATGTATTAAAAAAACCAATAGATAAAAAAGAGAGTAAGTAAAAGATGACAAAATATATATTTGTAACAGGTGGGGTTTTAAGTAGCCTTGGAAAAGGGATAACAAGTGCTAGCATAGCTACTCTTTTAAAACAAAGTGGTTTTGATGTTAGTATGCTTAAAATTGATCCGTACCTAAATGTTGACCCTGGGACTATGAGTCCTTTAGAACACGGAGAAGTTTATGTAACAGAAGATGGAGCCGAAACTGACCTTGACCTTGGGCACTATGAAAGATTTTTAGATAGAACACTAGGGAAAATGAATAATTTTACAACTGGACAAGTTTATAGTGCAGTAATTAAGCGTGAGCGTGAAGGTGGTTATTTAGGAAAAACTATCCAAGTTATCCCACATATTGTTGATGAGATAAAAAGCAGAATCTATGCAGCAGGAAAAGGTCACGAATTTTTGATTGTTGAACTTGGTGGAACTGTTGGTGATATTGAAGGGCTACCTTTTATGGAAGCAGTTAGAGAAGTTAGACACGAGAATCCAAAAACTACAACTATGAATATCCATGTAACATTAGTGCCATATATTGCAGCTGCAGGTGAGCTTAAAACTAAACCAACTCAACATAGCGTTCAAGAGCTAAGAAGAATTGGGATAATGCCACATATGTTAGTATGTAGAACCGAAAAAAAACTCCCTATGGATTTAAAACGAAAATTAGCTTATAGCTGTGATGTTGATGAGGACTGCGTTATTGAAGCTGGTGATGCGGCTAGCATCTATGCTGTGCCTATGAACTTTTTAAAAGAGGGGATTCTTGAACCTATCGCAAAACATTTTGAGATGGAGAAAATGAAACCAGATATGGACAAGTGGGATAATCTTGTAAAACATATTGTTCATCCAAAAGATGAAGTTAACATCGCTTTTGTTGGAAAATATCTTGAACTTAAAGAGGCATACAAATCTCTTCAAGAAGCACTTATCCATTGTGGAGCTCATCTAAATAGTAAAATAAATATCAATTGGTGCGATAGTGAAAAAATTGAAGAGAAAGGTGCTAGTGAAATCATAAAAGATAGCGATTGCGTACTTGTTGCTGGCGGCTTCGGTCATCGTGGAGTTGAAGGGAAAATTGAAGCAATCAAATTTGCTAGAGTTAATAACATCCCTTATCTTGGGATTTGCCTTGGGATGCAATTATCAATTTTAGAATATTTAAGAAATGTTGTCGGGATACAAGATGCAAATAGTATCGAATTTGATAAAGAAACAAGTGAACCTGCAATTTATCTAATAGAGCAATTTTTAGACACAAGCGGAAATCATCAACTAAGAACACACACTTCACCCATGGGTGGAACAATGAGACTTGGTGGGTATCCATTTAAAGCAAAAGCTGGAAGTATTTTAGAAAAAGCTTATGGAGCTGGAATCAGTAGCGAAAGACATAGACACAGGTATGAAGCGAATCCTGCCTATAAGGAGAGCTTAGAAAATGCTGGGATGCTAGTAACTGGTGAATCTGATGGACTTATTGAAGTTGTTGAGATACCAAACCACAAATGGTTTGTTGGTGTACAGTTCCATCCTGAATTCAAAAGTAGCTTACAAACACCAAATCCAATTATTTTAGCATTTGTAGAAGCTGGATTAAATTCTAAAAATTCTTAAAAAACTTATTTTGCTACTTTAAAGTAGCAAAATATTTCTAAAGTTTTGTACACATCTCTTTGTACTTACTGTCTGCTTTTTCAACTGATTTACATTTTTCAATCATCTCTTCATATCTATTTTTTTGCTTCTTGATTTTGTAAAGTTGTCCTTTTTCAAAATATATCTTCACTAAATCATTTGGCTTTATTCTTCTTGGATTTTTTAAAGCTTCATCAAGAAATCTTAATGCACCATCATAGTTATCATCAAGCTTTGCTTCATATGCCATTTGTTGCTCAACATAAGGACTGTAAACAAAAGCTTTCATTGATTTTTGTGTATTGTATAGGTTTTTCAAAATATTAACTGCTTCTTTGTCTTCTTTTTTCCCCAGAAGATAAAGGTAGTATTGGTAGTAAAAATCGATAATTTGGGGATTATTTTTATTTTGCACGATATACTTTTTATTTTTTGATGCGTATGTAAAAAATTTATCCATTCCAAATGAATTATTCATTGCACCATAGAGTACAAATCTATCCAAAAATTCAGCACTTTTAATTGCGTCACTTCCCATACCATCTATTTTAGAACTTAACTCCATCGCCCTATCATAATCTTTTAAACCAAATGCAATTCTCTCCAATGTCAAATAAGCCATACCATTTTTACTATCTTTTAACGCTTCATTTACATTTTCAAATGTCGTCTTTTGTGGCGCTTCATACATACAAGTTAAAACACCCATACTTTCATTTGATTCATTAATAATTTTTTTAACCGATACTGCATCTAAAGTTTGAAGTACATTATTTATCTCTTTGCAATTATCACTACTTAAATAATATTTAATCATCTTGGTATCAAGTAAAGCAAGAAGTGATTCAATATCTTCATAACCAAATCTATATGCAACAGATGGTGATATCTCTTTGTAAACTTTTTTATATTTTTCTATCGATTTAAAATCATTTTTACTTGCAAAATTTAGTATCTCTTGCACCATAGCTTTTTCCCTTACAACGTCACTTTTTTTATATTTTGATACAAAAGCATTTGGAGTTATACGATTTTCCCTTAAAAATATCTCATCAAGTGCCATTTTTGATACATTGATGTATGGATTCTCTTCCCCATTAATAAGCTCTTTATAGATCTCTTTTGCTTTTAGAATATGTGTTAATGAAGTTGTAAATATAGACATGTATGCGTTTGCTAATTTAAATTTAAAAGTTGCAATACTATCCTTATCAGATGAATTTTCAAGCAACTTATTTAATATTTTAATAGCTAATTCTGGCATTTTTGCGTCAAGAAGTTTATCAACTTTTTTTAATGCTAAATAACTATCGTTTGCATAATAATCAATATTTCGCTCGAGTACTTTTGTCGCTAATTCATAAGCCTTTTTATCCTCTTTATTTAACAAATATACATCATAAAGCTCATCAGCTACAACAGTAGCTATCTTTAAATCTTTTGTTGTCCGTAAAATATCAAGGAGAATATTTATAGCATTTTTATACCTCTTTGCTTGAGTCTCTATGTGGGCTTCTGCCATTCTTCCATAAGCCAAAGATAGTGGGTCTTTGTAGATATTTTTAATAGATTCAGCGTTAAATTTCGCCTCTTTATATTTGTTTGTTTTAACCTGCAATTTAACCAATAAAAGTGTAGCTTCCAAAACATCACTTTCACTAATTATAGATTTATTAAGGGCATTTTCTAAAACTTTAGCACCTTGGAGCATATTTTTTTTTGTATCAGATTTATATAAAATTTCACTATACATAAGTTCAATTGCTGACTTTAATACTTCAATTTTATTTGATGAACGAAATGAAATTATCTCTTCAAGAGCTTTTTCTATATCGCCATCTTTTACGAGTTGATCAATAGCTTTAAGCCTGCTATTTCCTAAAATAATCTTATCTTTATTTGCCTGATCAATTTGAGATTTTTTATCATCTATAAAACTATAATAAAAATCTTTTTTTCCATAAAGTACAGAGATCAATAAAGTAAAAATCAAAAAATATCTCAAATCATCTCCTTTTTTTATTTAATTCATAAACATAAGTAAACACTTCAGCAATTGCTTTATAAAAGTCACTTGGTATCTCTTGTTCGATTTCAACCTGGTCATACAAACTTCTTGCTAATGCAGGGTTTTCTATTATTGGTATCTTATGTTCCCGTGCAATATCTTTTATTTTAAGAGCTAAAAAATCTATCCCTTTCCCTACAATTTTTGGAGCATTTTGCTCCTCTTTGTTGTATTTTAGCGCTATTGCATAGTGTGTTGGGTTTGTTATAACTACATCTGCATTTGAGACATCTTTTAACATCCTTTGTCTTGACATCTTCATCTGAATTGCACGAATTCTCCCCTTCACATGGGGATCACCCTCCATCTGTTTATACTCCTCTTTAATCTCTTGCTTGGACATTTTGAGTTGCTCAAAATAGTAATGTCTTGTAAAAAGATAGTCGATTATAGCAAAAATGACAATAATTAACAAAATTGAAGCCACAAAGTATGTGGTTAATTTTAAAATCAAATCCATAGATGCACCAATTCCCATATCCATCATAGCAATAATGTCATTCCAGACAAGTGCAAAAATCACAACCATCACAACAATAATAATCGAGAGTTTGATGGTTAATTTTAAAGCTTCAAGGAGTTTTTTTAAACTAAAGATATTTTTCATTCCACTAATTGGGTCAATTTTTGAAAAATCAATCTTCAAAGGTGTTACGACAAAACCAAACTGCATTAGATTAGATACAAGTGCCAAAATAACAACAAGTATAAAAAGTGGTGCCAATGCATATAAAACAGTCATTCCAATAGTATAAGATAACGACACATAAGCTGTATCGTCTAAATCCCGCCCAATGAAACTAAAAATATAAAGCATCATCTTTTGTATCTCTTCAAACATAAATGTTGAAAAAAATAGAAGATAGATTGATGCAAAAAGAAGCACCAATGCCCCAGATACCTCCATAGACTTGGGTACATTTCCCTCATTTCTGGCATCACTTATCTTTTTACTGGTGGCGTCTTCGGTTTTTTCTTGGTCATCTGCCATATTGTATCTTTTAGCTAAATTTACTTATAAAATATTCTTGAAAACTTGATGCAAATATATCAAGTCCCAACATCATAAAAATAAAAATCAAAGTGAATTTTATCTGAAATGTAAGCACAAAAGGTGAAAATGAAGGCATTGAGCGAGTCCCATAGCCATAATAAACATCCAAAATAAATCCGATAAAAAACAGAGGAAATGCAAATGAAAATGCAAAAATAAACATATGATTTATCTCTTTTATTGCCATAGCAATTACATCGTAATTAAAAAGATTAAATTCCCCAAGAGTTATAATTCCAACACTTTTAGCAAGCATCAAAATCGTAACTTCATACATTCCAGTTTGAAAATAAAGAACCAAAACAATCATATATAAAAATCTACTCATAATACCTTGTTGTGTCCCAGTTGTAGGATCAAACATATTTGCCATAGATAAAGTTGTAGCAAAACCTATCAAATCTCCAATAATCTGTACTGCTGAAAATATTATCTGTACAAGCATAGCTGCAACAAAACCTAAAGTTATCTCGCTAAATAGTGCTGATATAAATACGGCTTCATTGGGAATATGAATAAGAGTAGTATCAACTAGGGGGAAAATAAAAAGTGTAAAATAAAATGCTATACCAATTCTAATAGTAGGCGATACACTTACATGCCCAAACACAGGCATAAACGCTACAAAAGACAAAACTCTAGCCAGAAGCAACAGAAATGTATATGTTGTATTTTGGTCAATCAACTGTACAAAAGATTCCATCGTTTTGTTACATATAACTTTTAATGGTTTCTTGCTCTTCTAACTCTATACTACTTTCATCTTGCATTTGTTGATTTTTCAATAGTTGACTACTGTTTTCTTCCCTACTTTGCTCCTCTTTGAATTGTTCAAATTCTTGATTGGAATTTCCATCTTGCATACCAAAATCAAGTGAAAAATTAGTTTCATTTTGTCCAAATGTTTTTGCTAATGCATTTTGTAGTAAAGATTTATTTTCACTTAGAGTCTCTAGTGTTCCACTTTGTGACATATTCAAACTAACACTAAGTGAATTTTCACTTTTGTTACTTCTCATCACAATTGATATATTGCCAAGATTAACTGGGTCAAGATTTATCCTAAAAGCGGTAATTGGTGGCTTATAATTTAAGTACATATTTCGAGCCATATCAGACATAAAACTTCCCATAAGTTGCCTTGAAGCGATAACTTTTGTAGTAAATGCCTCAATCAAAGTTCGTTCAACAAAAATATTCACATCATTTGAAACTCTTTTAAAATCCTCACTTGCAATTTTTGCTTCACTTACTTTCTCATCAATTTTTTGGTTTGTTTTTAAAGCTGAAGAAATTTCAATATTATCACTTACAATGTCTTTATTTAAAAACATTCGATTAAGAATCATTGGTTGATTTTTATCTGAAACCGCAGCAATTGACTCGATACCTTTTGGATTTTCACTGACTAAGGATACTTTTGTCTCATCTTTTGTTATATCAATATTTTTTGGATTTAATCCCAAAATCTCACCAGATTTTTTGATAGCTTTAGTTGTAGGTTCATTATTATTTAAAAGCTCTTTAGCTTCATGAAGTTTTTGATGGACCAATAATTCACCATTTGTTTTTTGATTTGATAAAAAAATATTCGCTCCAAATGGGACTTTAGAGTCTTTAATTTTTTCATTTTGTTCAATTTGTAAATTTTGCTTATGAATTCTGATTTTACCACTTAAGCTATCATTTAAAGAGCTCAAAACTGAATTTTCTTTTGTTATCTGATTTTCATCAATATGTTGAATGTTTATACCTAGCTTTATTTTTGTATTTGTTTCAAGTTGCCCATTGATTTTAGGTGAAATTTTTACAACCATAAAATCATCTTCATTTTTAGCAACTTGTGATCTTAATTCACTTGATTCACCAATCTCAACTGTTTTTGTAGTTTGATCATCTAACACCCCAATTGGTTTCTCTTGAGTAATAATCTTTTCTAATTGTTGTTTTGCATCTGATGTTTTATTGTTAAGAATTTTTTTATTTTCAACACTTTGCACTTTACTAGAGAGAGATGCATTTTCCAATATCTCATGTTTTTCATCAAGTTTATTTTGACTATTAGTCATCTCTTTATTCGCCAAAACAACACTTGAGGTAATTTCTTCCCGGTTTAAAATATTTTTATTTACCTGATTACTTTTGGCAATTTCACCAACCATCTTATCAAGAAGTGAGCTTTGTTTTTGCTCAGTTTTGATTAAAGGTTCAGATTTACTTTTTAAAATATTTTCTTTTTTTAATAATTCACTTTTGTTATTTAATTCATTTGAATTTTTTTCTTCGTTTACTATTTTTTCTACTTTTACAATATTTGGCTTATTTTTGTCTGTTTGCTCAGCTTTGGATAGTTCTTGAGGCTTTATCTCGTTTGACATTTTTTCAAAAAGTGATACTCGTCGAGTTAAAATCTTTTCACCCTCTTTAATTTTACTGTGGTCGCTTTTTACCTCAACTTTAGAACTACTTATATCTTTTTGATTTGTAATTTGTTTTGCATTGTGCTGTTTGGCAATATTTGGTATTGTTTTTGATTGATCATTTTTATTTAGGAGATGCTCTTTTGATATATTTGTTTGTTTGGCTTCTTTTAAAAGAGTATCAAACAAAGAACTTCCCTCTTTTTTAATCTCTGTCGTCGTTACTTTACTAGTTGTTGTTTTTTGTGTATTTTTTGTTTGAAAAAGTTCACTCTGTAAAATATCGCTAGACACATTTTTTCCTTATTATGATTTTAGAATATCTATTACTTTTGTGTCCATAGATTTTTGTGTTTGAAACGATGAAAGATTTGCTTCGTAACTTCTCATAGCCTCCATCAAATCTGTCATTTCGATCACTGGATTTATATCTGGATAAGCAACATATCCATCTTTATTTGCATCTGGATGCTCTGGCTCATATCTTAAAATCGGAGTATTTTTTGCATCAATTATCTCTTTAATACCAACACCAATTGGTTTATTAATTAGCAAATCATCTTTATTTGAAAACTCACTTTTAATAGAATTAATATTGCTTGGATTATTTTTACTATCAAGTTCTTTTTGTTTTTCAACCAAAATTTCTTGAAAAACTACATTTTGCTTTTTATAAGGTCCGCCATCTAATCCATGAGTTGTTTGTGCATTTGCTATATTTGCACTAACTACATTTATTCTTGTTCTTTGTGCTGACATCCCAGATGTTGCTATATTATATCCATCAAACAAACCCATTTTTTACCCTTTACTATAAAATATTAACCAAAAAGTTAAACTTGCATCCTCATAACTTCTTTATAAGCGCCGAGTGCTTTATTTTTTATCTCCAATGCTAGTTTTAAACTAAGTTCAGCCTCTTCAATTTGTTGTACTGCTTTATTTAAATTTTCAACTTTTCCTGTTGCAATTTGCTCCATAGCTTCATATCCACTAAGTTGTGATTTATTAACTTCACCTAATGACTTATTTAGAATACTTGAAAATGATTCACCACTTTCATCTAAATTATCAACTTTTGGTGAAAAAAGCTTATCTGTTTCTAGTCCCTTGATTGAACTAATAATCTCTCCCAATTTCATATATGCGCCTTTCTTATAACATCAAACACACAATAATATATTGCATTTTTTAAATTACCCTTCATTTATTGTTTTTTGTGATTTTATTTTTGTTTGCTGTAAAGTTAAATCGTTTAGCAAACCATTTATTTTCGCTGACATTTCTGAAAACTCAATTGATTCTTTTTTCGTATCAAAATTAAAAAGTAATATAATCAAAGCTATCATCATATGAGATAACCCTTTAAATGCAATAGTTACAAATACTACGCCAAAAATCATCTCAAATGGTGTGTAAATGTCTGCATTAAGAACGAAAAAAATTAATGAAGCAAAAAATGCTGTGCCCACATATGTATCGATGATTTTGCTTCTAAAAACTTTGTTTGAAAACTCTTCAACTAACACTTTTCATCTCTTTTATTAAATTATTTACTATCTCATTAAGGTCCAAACTAGACCCACTATTTTCAAACTCTTTGACAAACAATTTTCGAAGTCTGCTAGTAATTTGAAGATTTGTATCTAAAGGCAAATTTCCTATATATTTTACCACAAAATGCTTATTTAATTGATTTTTTAGAGCCAATTCTCGTAAAGATAATGAAATATTTTCACCCATTTTATAAGTAGGAGTTTGGTTAAAAATCAAAAAGATTCTCCTTTTTGTGACACTAAGCATTTTAAGAAGTGCATAAACATCTGTTAAAGCACTAGGATCTGGTGTCGTAACAGCTAAGATTTCATCCGAAACACTCAAAAATTCTTTAACATACTCGTTAAGTCCAGCACCTGTATCAATAAGCAAAATATCATACTCATCAAGAGCAACGATATCTTTTACGACCCTTGAATACAAAAATGATGAGGTTCCTTTAGAATATTGATATCCACTTTTTCCAGCACACAATGAGATATTTTTATAGCCAGTGTCTAGTATTACATCTTTTAGTGCTAGCCCATTATCTATATATTCGTGAAATGTTGCTTTAGGCTTAATATTAAAAAGTATCTGCATGTTTGCTAGTCCAATATCAGCGTCAAGTACCACAATTCTTTTCCCGTACAATGATAACAAATAAGCAATATTTGCTGTTATTGTTGATTTTCCAACTCCACCTTTTCCAGATGTTATGGCGATAACTTTTGTTTTTGAATTTGAAATACTATTAGAATCTCTTTGCTTTGTTAGCCTTAACAGCTCACTTGCTTGAGTTGTAATGTCATCAAACATCTATTTTGCTATTCTTTGTGGTATTTTTCTCTCCATAAAGCAATCAATCAAATAGTTATCATCTGCACAAATTAAATCATCAGGGACATTTTGACCAACAGATAAGTAACTTATGGACTTTTTTACTTTATATGCAAACGAAATTATATTTCCAAAACTTCTTGTTTCATCCAGTTTTGTAAACAAAATTGCATTTAAGCCTAAAACTGAATATCTCTCATATATTTCAAGTAGGTCATTTTGCTTAATATTAGCAGGCAAAACTAATGTTTTTTCAATATCAATATCTTTAAGTCTTGTTTGATAATCTCCTATGATTTCGATTTTGTCAATATCGTACTGACTACTTCCAGCAGTATCAATTAAAATATAGTGACAATCTTGAAGTCTCAAAATTGCTTCAACCAAATCTTCACTTTTTTTAACAATCTCCAATGGAAGTCTCATAATATTTGTATATGCCTTTAATTGTTCAATAGCTCCAACCCTAAATGAGTCAAGAGTTATTATCCCCACCTTGTATTCCATACCCATTTTATAAGCATATCTAGCTGCTAGTTTTGCTATGGTTGTGGTTTTTCCAACACCAGTTGGACCAACAAACATCATAACTTTTCGCTGATGTACCCTCGTTGCAATCTCAAATTTTATAGGGATCATTCGTCTTAATATGAGTTTGAAAAAATCATTTATTTTTTGTTCATTTGATTTCATCGACAGTGGGAGTTGAGTTATTGTTTTTTTTAGTATCGTATAGGTCATCTCCTCATCAAAATCATTTTTTTCAAACAATTGATAAATATCAATAAATTCAGATGGTACAACTAAATCATATAGTTTACTTTTTGGCTCCCATAGAGTTTTTTGAACTTTTTTTATCTCTTCATGCATTTGTAAAATTTCTGCTCTAAAATCGTAAACTTGGGGGTTTAAAGTTTCATTTCTAATCGAATTTGACTTATTATGATTTGTGTTAATTTGAACTTTATGACGAAGTTGTTCTTGATTTTTATCATCTTCAAGTGCAATCAAAATCTCATACATATCTTTGCCATCAACCATTTTGTCTGCTATTTTTTTTGTACTTACAACAATCCCATCATCACCACACTCTTTTAGTGCATTTTGTAAAGCTTCTGTCGGGGTTTCCCCCAAAAACGATAACATATTCATTTATTGCCCGTTTTTATCAATTTTGATAGTAGTTCCATCTGGATTTTTTATTTTTACGTATTTATCGGTTTCACCCAAAAGCTCCCCATCTTTTTCTATAATAATATTCCCAAAGTCAAACTTTACCTTATGATTTTTAGCTATTTCTACATCTTTGTCACAAATTGGTGTATTTTTAATTATATATCTAGTTGCAACATATTTTTGACTTAGCAATAAAGATTTATCAAATTTATTACAATTTAGTTTTTTGTCTAATTGTGCATCTTGAAGATTTTCATAAACAAGATACTCTTGAAATTTAATATCTTTATTTGAAAACAAAACATTATCCCCAAATAACACTACACAAAACAACAATAAAATAAATTTCATTACGCGTTAACCTCAAATAATGAGCCACCATTGTGTCTTGTAATATCTTCTATGATTTGTCTATACATCTCTTTTACAGGCAATACTATTGCAGCCAATTTTCCATTTAATTTATATAACTCAACCAAACTAGACTCTAACAAATCAACATCATCTCTAAAAATATCAATATCACTGCCTCTTGAAATTTCATCACTTAATAATTGATTTAGAACTTTTTGCTCACTAGCAATTCTCATCATAAGATCTAATTTTTCATCATTTCTATCAAGTAGTTTTTCATGATTTGCTTTTCTAACATCTTCGATGTCTTGTTTGATTGCATTTTGCAATCTGTTTGCCAAATCAATCATATTATTTATCTGAGTTTTTATCATCTAGCACCTTTTTGTTTTTCACTTAAAAATTTAAAAAGCATATCACTGATTCCAAGTGTTCCTGAACTTTGTCGCGAAAGACTTTCGGTATACATCCCCTTAATTATTTCACTTCCAGTACCCTCACCTGCAACTTTAGAATTTTTTAGTGAAATATCTAATATTTGCTGCATAAAAAATGACTCAAAATCATTACACACTTTTTTTAAATCTTTCTCATTTTTACTATTTTTTATATCATTAATTGCTTTTTGTTCAACATTGTTGCTTTTCACAATTCCAACATTAAACTCATTCATTCCGCCATTCATCATTGGCTCCTAGTGTTTTGATTTGATTATTTATTTTGTGTAATCTATATTAAAGTTCAAGCTTCTTTTCGCCAATGTTTTTTATTTTGACTCCAAATCTACCGTCAACAATAACAGCTTCACCATCTCCAACTTTTACGCCATTGACTAAAATATCAAGTGGCTCATTAACCATCTGTTCTAGTTCTATTATATATCCAACATCCCAGTTAACAATATCTTTAAGTAAAAACGTTTTAGTTCCTAATCGTACGCTAAATCTTAGTTTTACATTAAATAACAATTTAAGATTTTCTGTTGATTCATCACCTAAAAGTGCTAACAAACCATTTGTACTATTTTTTGAAGAATTATTTTTATTCTTACTATCATCATCTTCAACATCATCAACAATATCTTCACCATCAACAATTTTTGCAATAAAAGGTAATAGTGAATTGTCAAAAGATAAGAACAATTTAACAGGTTCATTATTAAAAGATAAATTAAAACAATACAAATGTTCAATTTTGCCAAGCGATGAAACCTGTTTTATAGACGATTCTTTTTGAGAAAATGAAACACCGTTCAAATCACTAAAATCTTGTGCGTTTATTGTTGTGGCAAGACTTCCTATGATTGTTCCGACTATCTCCTTTACGGCATCTAAAATTTCATCATCAATTGATAGCTTAAGCTCACCAATTCCGCCTAGCATAAAATATTCAAACTTTGTAGATATGACAGTTGGAAGAAAAAAATTGATTTGACTTTTCGGTCCAGTTTTTGGTGTCATTTCAACCGCAACCATAACGCATTGTTCTGAGTCAATTTCATTAGAGCTTGCCAAATGAACACCCTCAATTGATGAACTTATAGACAATAAACTTTCAAATGTATTTTTAAATTCGTTGTTTATAATATTTGATATATCAGATGCCACTTATTTTGTTCCTATTTTTTATTTAATTGCTCATCTAACGATTCTTGAAGCTGGGCCTTAAGACGCATAATTTGGTCTGTTGGAAATTGATATTCAACTCCCTCTTTTGAAACTCTAACAAAAAATTCTTTTGCTTTTGAGTCAAAACCAAACTTTACATTATCAAGTATCACCTCTTGTTTTTCATTACCATTTAACTGATTATCAGCATTTTTATATTTCTCATCTGGTTCTATAGTATGCTCTTCTTCAACAGAAGCTATTCGACTTATTTTTTCGATATGCTCAACTTTCGACTGATCCATTATTTCTAATCTACCTAATTGCATCTTATCCCCTTTGTAAGTTAATTTTACCGATTATACCAAAACTAAAATAAGTACACCACTTTAAAAAAGAAAATTTATCACAATGACTCCACAAAGTCATCAAAATTTTCCATCTCAAAATCTATAAAAAATCCATCATATTTTTTAGAAAATAGCAATGAAGCAGAATTTGTTTTTAAATTTTGTAGTAACTGAACTCCACTTAAAAATTTAGCATTTGTATCATTGTATTCAAATTGCATCTCCCCTATTTTTGCCATCGCATTACTTGTGTCTCCAGCACTTAAATATGCTGCTGATAACAAATCCATAGTATATATATCATTAATTCCATAACTATTTCGCAAAGATTCAATAATTTTAATAGTTGCATTTGGGAAACCATCATAAAGCTGAACAATAGCTTTTGTACGTAAATAAGAAGGTGTTCTTTCATTCTTTATATCAAAATCTATTTTGTTAAATACTCCAAGTGATCTTACAACTTCTATGTAATACTGAGTTATAAGTGATGGTCCTTTTAAAAAATAATCATTGTATGTTTTTGGGATACTATCTTGAAGTCTTGCCATATAGTTATAGTCACTTTCGTTTTGCTTTTTAACTAAACTTCGAAATAAATAAACCATTGGATCTTTTACATCTGCCAAAAGGAGGGGCTCGTTCTCCTTCATCTCACCATCTTTCATCTTTTCTAAAAAACTTAAAGCCCTAAGAAATATAGATTTTTTATCATATTCACTCAATCCTTTTCCATCCAACTTATAGTTAGGATCATAAGTTAATTTATAAATATACTTCCCTAAATATTTATAACTTCCATCTTTATCAAGCAGGTTCTTTTTGATTCTCTCAGCATAATCTTTATTAATTGCAATATCTCCTCTTTTTGCGCTAATTAAAGTCATAGCAGCATAAAGCTTGTTTGAGCGACTTAAATCGTATGCTTTTTTGAAGTATTTATGTGCATTTCTAAAATCAAAATTATGGGCATAACAAAGTGCAAGATTGTAATACTCGTACGATTTCACATCATATTTTTTATCAATTAGTTCTTGTAGTTTGATTACTCTAACAATTGGATCAAGTTTTACAAGTTGGATAAAATTTTTATTATAATCAACCATCATATCAAGTAAATTTATGTTTTGTGGATTTTTTAGTACAAATCCAAGCATGGAGTCATTGTAAATCTCTTTTTTATCAATAAAAATAAATGGTGCAAAATAAAAAATCATATCCATTTGGCGATTATCAGAAAACTTAGTTACCCTTTCAAAATATTGACTGCTGTCATATTTTTTAGGATTAAAAAATATTTTTATTGGTAGTTTTTTATTCGCATTAAATTTATTTACATTTTTGCCAATCTCTAAAATATTATCTTTTAAGGTTGCTATATTGTTTGTTCTTAAACTAACAAAAGTTTTGAACCATAAAATGCTATTAAGAATCTCTCTGTCACTATTTTTATTATGGGCTGACTCCAAATAAACACTAGCTTTTCCAAAATCTCTTTTTTTAATATAAAGTAATGCTAGTTTTAATTCATCTTTCGCTTTCATAGTAAGTGCAATTTTTATTGCCATATCATAATCTTTGAAGACAATATATGTATCAACTAGAAGTTGTTTTAGATGTTCTGTTAATTTCTTCTTTGGAATTTTGTTTGTTACTGAAATTATTTTTGAGATATATTTCCTATCATTTGTAAGCTGATACAGATAGTATGATGCACTTACATAAGAATATGTATCTTCTTTTGCAGCTTCTTTAAAATCATAAATCTTTTTTAGATATAAATAAGCATTATTTGTTGAATTTAATTTGTAATACGCAATACCAATATTTAAAAATGATGGAATCTTAAACACTTTTGATGTTTTTTTAAAAAGGTTTATTGCCTTTAAATATTCCTCTTTTTCCAAATACAAAACGGCATTATTAAAATCTGTCTCAAGTGAAACTGATTGCTCAACTTTCAATAAATCTTTACTTTTAAAAAGTATATTTGGTTGCGATTCGTAAACTTGCTCTTTACCATAGAGATTGGAAAAACTAAAAACCAAAAAATAAAGTGAAAGAAAAATAGAAGTGTATGTTTTCATATTTCACTAATCATAAACCTAAATCATTCCAACAGAAGAGTAGAGTTCATCTACTCTCTTTTGTAATAATTCATTTCTGTGTCTAAATTCATTTCTTTTTTGCTTTTCTAGTTGCAATTCTTCTCTTGACTTTGTTAGTCTGTCATCTAGGTCTTTAATGGTTTGCAATGCATCTTGAAGTTGATTTTCATACTTTCTTAAATCTTTATCACGATTTTGGTTTACATTTTCTGCGAGTTCTTTTTCCTCTTGAAGTTTTGCATACATTGATTTGTACACATTTAAACTTCCAAAAAAATATAATGCCAAAATCCCCAATATTGATATTAATGCAATATTTTCCAAAAAATTTACCTATCTTTTTAACTGAATTAGTGTATTTAAAATCGTATCTGCTGTTGTGATAGATTTTGCGTTTGCTTCAAATGCCCGCTGAAATACCATAAGATTCACTAACGACTCACTCAAATCTGCTGTGCTTAGTTCTAGTGTATTTGCCTTAATTTCAGCTGTTTTATCGTTGTTTAGATTGTAAATTGGATCACCACTTGCAAGTGTAACTCCAAGTAGATTATTACCAACAGGCTCTAAGCCTCTATTTGTGATAAATTTAGCAATAGCAATCTGTCCGACAGCAAACATCGCACCATCTTGACTCATAGTTATAAGTCCCGTGGTATCAACTTTAAAATCACCAAATGCACTATCAGAGATCCCTAAAGTATCGAGTCTAAGTTGTAAATTTCCTTTTGATGCAGTTTGGTCTACTTTTGTAATAATCTCTATAAATTCAGCCCCAGTGCCTTCTCTTCCGCTAAAATCTGGATTTCTTTTTATATCAATACCTGCTGTTGTATCCTTTAAATCCCCACTAAATTCAACATCAAAATTACTATCAAGTGTTCTTATTACTAGATTTCCATTTACATTAAATGCTTTAACATAAGTTGGGAGGGTAGCCTCAGTATTTATTGCCGTTACCATTGCATCCACACTAGATGTTGATGCAATTGTCAATGGTGTTGTTGGTACAGTTACATTTTTTTCAAGAGCAGCACTATAAATAGATATTTGATAAGTAAAAGCTCCAGGGAAACTCAAATCAGTCGGTGAATAAACATCTGTTTGTTTGCCTGAGATTGTCTCATTTAGTGCTGCTTTTATCGTTTCAAGAGCTCCAACCCCTTGTCCAGCATCTGCGACACTATCTACACCATAAACACCTGGTTTATCTGCCCCTCCACTAACCATTCCAACACTTGAAATTGTAAATGCTTTACCTGGAACAATAGAATCAATTTTCAAAATCCCTTTTATAACATCAGCAGCTTTTGTGCTTGGAACATACGAAACTGGAACCGTAGCTGGAGTTGCTTCAACAGCAACATAAGCTTTAAGTCCTGGTTGGGCTGAGATTTTATCTGCAAATGCTTTCATAGTTTTTACATATCCAGCTTCCCTTGCGGTTAATGCTTCACCTGTTGGTGAAGCTGCTGCTGTTACTGCATCTGAGGCTATAAAAGATTGTGATATACGATTTCCATCAATATAAACATAAACCTCATCTCCATCAACTGAAACCGCTCCACCATCCCAACCACCACTATTATACGCAGTTTCTGCAGTAGTTAATGCTGTTAAATTACCTGCAGTTGGCGCTCCAGCATATGTTGCAGCAGCAGTTTCATATGCTGTTTTTAAAGCTCCAGCTGTGCTTTTAATACCTGGTAAATCTACATGTGAGATTTGTGCCTTAGCACTAGCACTTGAGCTGTCTGGATTTGCTTTTAGGTTTTGCAAAGCAGTAGTATAAGACTTTATTAGCTCCTCCACATCTGATATTTTCCCATATTTTGTTTTCATACCATATCCACTAAATACGGTAGGATTATCACTTTGTGAAGTTAGTGCGTAATCTGTTGATTTCGCAGTTATCGTTTCAACAGAATTTGAATAATTAATAATTTTTGATGAAAGTAACTTTGTATAGTCATTTGTAAATTTGCTTACATTTGGATTTGATGAAGTAACTTTAGGATCAGTTGCCATCGCCCAACCTTGAACTTCATTTCCTATTGTATCTTGCAATGTTCCGCTATCACCCATCCTAAAGTTTCCAGCTCTTGTGTAAAATGTTTCACTTGTTCCACCACCTCTTGTGTTTGAAACAGCAAAAAATCCATCACCAGAAAGTGCAACATCATAGCTCACCCCTGTTGTTTTTAGATTTCCTTGAATATACATTTTTTCAGCATCAAGAACTTGCGTCCCTTTACCGATGTTGTTTTGATACATTTGGTCAGCAAAAGATATTCTACTTGCCTTAAAACCAATAGTATTTACATTTGCTATATTATTTGATTCGTTGTCTAGTGCTATTTGAGAACCTGCAAGTCCTGAGATTCCCGTCCATAGTGATCCAATCATAATAATTCCTTTAAGTTAAACTTTTTGTCATAAAATCTTTTTAATTGAAATAAATAAAAAGAGAAATGTCCAAAGATAAATTTTTTAAAACTCATTATAAAAACTTAACTTTAAACATCAATTTAGCACTTAAAAATTATTTTTTAAGTGCTAATGCTGTTTTTAAAAATTCATCACTAGTAGTAATTGAACGACTACTAGCTTCAAATGCCCGCTGAAATACCATCAAATCAACAAGCCCTTCACTTAAATCACTGTTGCTAAGCTCTAAAGTTTTCCCTTGAATTTTATTTTCAATAGTTGCAAAAATAAAGTCCCCAGACTTTTTTGTTGCCGAGTACAAATTATCACCTTTGGCATCGAGTCCAGATTCATTTGAAAATACAGCTGTTACAATTTTTCCAATCACAAATCTATTATCACCCTGCTTTAAAAATATCAGTCCATCTTCAACTTCAGGTGTACCAAATGGACTTTCAGAAATCTTTAAAATATCGAGTTTCATTTGTAGTTCATCCATAGTTTTAGTAGCTAAATCATTTGTGTTTACAACACTTGACATCTTTAAGTATTTGCCACCAGCAATTTCAATAGCATCTTTTAAAGCAATTTCAATCGTATCAATCTTAGCTCTTCCACTTCCTGTGATTGCTTTTGTTGTATCTATTACAGGATATGGCAAAGATGGTGATGCTCCATTTATAATCTTCGCATCTGCAACCAAAACCTCTTTACCTGGAAGCATTGAAGTTATAGTCATATTACCAACCGCATCAACAGATGCAACTAATGATTGTCCTTGCGAAATTTTATCAGCAAAATTATTAAGTGTCGTAATTGCGTCAGTTTCAAATGATTGCCTATAAGTTGTTGCGCCAACTGTAATTTCAACACTATCCAAATCGTTTACAAGCTTTGAGATATCAAATGTCATAGTTGAAACTTGCTGTGTTGGAACAACACCATCTTGTGGTGATTTTCCATACGCACTAAGTTCTGTTCTATAATACGACGCTAGAGCATCAATATCGCTTATTTTTGTATCTGATGTTTTGTACCCATTTCCTTTTTTTATATCTTCATCATTAACTGCTGAAAGTGTATAATCTGTTGATTTTGAATTGATAGTTTCGACAATATTATTACCATCTGTTGAGATAACTTGTGAACCTAAAAATTTACTGTAACTTGTTGTAAAAATTGTATTTGGATCAGTTGAAAGGACAACTGTATTTGTAGAAGGTATACCTTGCACTTGCTCTCCAGTAGGAAGTCTAAGAGTACCATCTTCAGACATGATAAAATTTCCTGCTCTTGTGTAAAAAGGCTCATTAGTATCGCCTTTTACAATAAAAAAACCTTTTCCCTCTATCGCCATATCAAATGCGCCGTTTGTAAGCTTCATATTTCCTTGTTTGAAATTTTTATCAACCATCTCAACACCAACACCTTTACCAATTGAATTTTGGTACATTTGATCAGCGAACGAGATATTATCTGATTTGTAAGCTATCGTGCTAACATTGGCTATGTTATTTGATTGAGTATTAAGAGCTGCCTGAAATCCATTTAAACCAGTTATTCCGCTATAAAGTGCATCCATCATTGTATAGTCCTTGCTTTATTCTTACTTTTTATTACCAAATTTTCTTAACACTTGATGCTAGTATTTTATTTGTTGCATCAGCGTATGTAACAACAGCACCATCTGTTACATATTTTGCTACCGTTTCAGCGTCTGTTATTACTTTACCACTAGTATCAAGTAGTGTGATTCCGCCTGCACTATTTGGAACAAATCTTCCATCTTTCATCTGTACCTGAATATCTGTTTTTACACCTTTACTATCCAAAATATAACCATTTGAGTCGTATTTTACATAGCTTTTATCTACCGTATTATATAGTGTATCACTATATCCCGTAAGCTGTCTTGCATTAAGATACAAATCTCCATTTGTATTTTCAACAGATTCAACTTTAAATGATTTTTGGAGATTTTTTGCATCAATTGTGCCATCTTCAACTATTTTACTTACAAGATTAGCTGCACTTGAAAGGGCAGATGTTGCATAGGAAGCTTGTAGTGATTTCATAGCTGTTGCCATGTCGAGATTTGATTCAATTGTTGACATTTTCAGTTGACTATCCATAAGTGCTGATGAATCCATAGGCTTTGTAGGATCTTGCATTTTCATCTCTTCAAGCAAAAGTTTCAAAAAATCATCATTTGTGAGCTTATCATTTGAAATAGCTGTTGTGTAGGTATTTCCATCAACACCAACCGTACTCTTTACTGTTACATTATCTACTGCCATCTTATCCCCTTTATATTTTTGATTTAAATAACTTGTTCGTTAAAAAAGTATCCAACAACATTGTCTGTATCCATAGCATCTTGAATACGAACTGCTAGCTTCTCATCAATCACAATAATATCTCCCGTTCCAACAATCCTAGAATTAACATAAATATCGCCGCCAGCTCCAGCTAATTTATCAAGGGCAACAATATCGCCCTCACCTAAACTTAAAAATCTCCTCATATCAATATCAGTACTGCCGAGCAACACATCTACTAATATTTGTGCATCTACCAAACTACTATAATCTTGTTCTGTAATATTCATACCTGATACTTTGTTGTGAATTTTGAGTTATTGTACCAAAATGTTCTAATTTTTTTGCCATAAAAAATAGCTTTAAAACAATAAGTATAAGAAATACACTGAATATAATATCAAAGTAAGAATAAATTAATTCAAAAAGAGATAAAATCCCGAACTTTTTAGAAATTTTTTCTATCAAGAACTCACATATAGCAATTCTTACAAAGGGCTGTAGGGAAACTTACGAATGGCTATAGAGGTAAAAGCCCCTAAAATAATCTGAGCAAAAAGCTCAAAAAGAAGGAAAAAACATGGTTACAATGAAAGATTTATTAGAGTGTGGTGTACATTTCGGTCACCAAACAAGAAGATGGAATCCAAAAATGAAAAAATTTATTTTTGGTGTTAGAAAAAATATCTATATTATAGATTTACAAAAAACATTAAGATACTTTAGATACACATATAATGTAGTAAGAGATGCAGCTGCTAGAGGCGAGACAATGATTTTTGTTGGAACCAAAAAACAAGCTGATGAAGCAGTAAAAGAAGCGGCGATTGCTTGTAATATGCCATTTGTAAATCACAGATGGTTAGGTGGAATGTTAACAAATTATCCGACAATAAAAAAATCAATCAGAAAACTTGAAATTATCAAAAAGATGAGAGAAGAAGGTCAATTGGATCTTTTAACTAAAAAAGAAGCTTTAATGCTTTCAAGAAAAGAAGAAAAATTAGAAGCATACCTTGGTGGTATCAAAGATATGAAACAACTTCCAGATATGATGTTTGTTATCGATGCTGTTAAAGAAAAAATTGCTATCTTAGAAGCTAGAAGACTTGGAATTAAAGTTATTGCTCCGCTTGACACTAACTGTGATCCTGATTTAGTTGACTTCCCAATCCCAGGAAATGATGATGCTATAAGATCAGTTCAATTATTCTGTAACGAAATGGCAGCTGCTATGAATGAAGGAAGAATGGCTTATTTAGAACAAAATGGTGAAGCAGCAGCTGAAGTTACAAGTGAAGAGATTGCCGATATTACAACTGAAATTCAAATGGATGCATCTGAGTTTGAGGATAAGGAATAGATTATGGCAGGTGCTACTCCACAACTAATTAAAGAGTTAAGAGAACTAAGTGGTGCAGGTATGCTTGATTGCAAAAATGCACTTAACGAATGTGATGGAAACATTGAAAATTCTATGAAATTCTTAAGAGAATCAGGACTTGCAAAAGCAGCTAAAAAAGCTGGTAATGTTGCAGCTGAAGGACTTGTAAATATCCTTGTAAATAGCGACTTTACAAAAGCTACCATGACTGAAATCAATTCTCAAACAGATTTTGTTGCAAAAAATGAAAACTTTGTAGGATTAGTTCAAGATATTACTGCTCATGTGCAAATCAATAATATTTCAGAAACTGAAACTTTAATGAAAACTACAATCAACGGTACAAATTTTGAAGAGTACCTAAAAGGTAAAATTGCAGTAATTGGTGAAAATATTGTTGCTAGAAAAATGGTAACTATAAGTTCAGACAATGGAATTGTAAATGGATATGTTCATCTTGGTAAAGTTGGTGTTATTTTAGCAGCAACTTGTGCTCCTGAAGCTAAAGAGAAAGCTATCGATATGTTAAAAAAAGTAGCAATGCACGCAGCATCTATGAAACCAACTGTTATATCTTACAAAGATTTATCGGCTGATTTTATTGAATCTGAAAACAAAGCTATTATTGCAGATATTGAAAAAGAAAATGAAGAACTTTACAGACTTAAAAAACCATTGAAAAATATACCAGAATATGTTTCAAGAGTTCAATTAACAGACGATGCAATTGAAGCTGCGAAAGCTAAAATGAAAGCAGAACTTGTGGCTGAAGGCAAACCTGAAAAAATTATCGAAAATATTTTAGTTGGTAAAATTGCTAGATGGATTGAAGATAACACTCAATTAGATAAAGCAAATGCACTATTATCTCAAAACTATGTAATGGATGATAAATTAACTGTTGATGAAGCACTTAAAGCTGTTGATGCATCAATTGAAATCGTTGAGTATGTAAGATTTGAACTTGGTGATGGAATTGAGAAAAAAGAGGAAGATTTTGCAGCTGAAGTAGCAGCTCAAATGGCTAAATAATTTTTTTGATATAAAAGTTGTTGAATTATGGATAATCAAATTTTAGAAAATTCAGCAACACATTTTCACAATAAAGATGAGCTTGAAGTTTTACTTCAAGCCTTTAAAATCTCACACAATTTTGATTATCCACTTTTTTCAAATATAGATATCACACTTCACAAAAAAGAAACCATAGCAATTATTGGCTCATCTGGTTGTGGAAAATCTACACTTTTAAATATCCTTTGTTCACTTTTAAAGCCAAATTCTGGCGAAGTTTTTTATAAAAATAAAGAAATTTTTACCCTCCCCCATAAAAAACTTTTAGAGTTAAGAAGGGATATTTTTGGGATAATATTTCAAGCACACTATTTATTTCGTGGCTTTAGCGCAAAAGAAAATCTCCAAATAGCAGAATTGCTCAATAACAAAAGTATAGATTATGAACTAATCAAAACACTCAAAATTGACCATATTATGGAGCAAGGAATAGGTGAACTAAGTGGTGGTCAGCAACAAAGACTCTCGATTGCAAGAATCCTTACAAAAAAACCAAAAATCATATTTGCAGATGAACCAACTGGAAATCTTGATAAGCAAACTGCAAATGAAGTTATGTCTGTATTGTTTGATTATGTAAAAAAAGAGAATGCAGGGATGATTTTAGTGACACACGAAGATGATTTAGCAAATTTGTGTGATAAAATTTACAAGATTGACAACCTAATCCTAAAAAGAGTTAAATAATGAAAAATATAGCTTTGATTTCAAATACTGAAATAATTAATAAAATATTCACCCTTATTGCTAATAAACTTATGGTTAATCTAAAAGTATATAAAAATAGCAATTTCTCTCAAAATGTTGATTTGATTATAGTCGATGATTATTTTTTAGATGAAAACATCATCAAATTAAGAGCCAATTGTGATGCCATAGTGCTTCTAAAAAAAAATAATCAGCCAGAAGCCAATTTTGATTTTATTATTCAAAAGCCATTTTTGCCATCCGCTCTTGGCGTAATGCTTGAAAAAATACTAAAACAAATTGACTATAAGGTTATCAATGAAAAGCATGAAAACAAAGAGTACCAAACAAACCACAAAACTGTTTATGAAAGCAGTGAACCAACATACGAGGAGATAGGACTTGATCTTAACTCATTTATATCAAATATGATTGACGAGATGGATGAAGAAAAAAATTACAATAGTAATGATTTAACAGTTACGAAAGAGCAATTAGGGCATGGAGGAGTTCTTGACAAAGATGAATTATCAAAACTTTACGAGATGATTCACGACACATCAGATGGTTTACAACAGATTGAAAATTCTCAAGAGAATAATTGGGTCGAACTATCTGAAATTATAGATAAAGCAATTGATGACCTTTCAGCTTACAGTTTTAAAGAAAATGAACCAATAAAGTTAGTTTTAAATCAATATTCCATGGAAGAGCTATCGCCATTGTTCAAAAAACTAAATCAAAATATCGTTGATAACCTAATTGATGGACACGAAATTACTTTACAACTAAGGCTAAAAAATGACAAATGAACTAAACAAGGGGGCTATTTTGATTCTTTCAGGTCCAAGCGGATGTGGAAAAAGTTCACTATTAAAAAAATTTTATGAAAATTTTACAAATTATTATTTTTCTATCTCAACAACAACAAGAGAGCCAAGAACTGGGGAAATACATGGGACTGATTATTTTTTTGCTTCAAAAGAGGAATTTGAAATAGATATACAAAATGACAACTTTTTAGAATATGCAAAGGTTCACAATAACTATTATGGAACTTCCTTAAAACCAATAACAAAAGCCTTAAATGAAGGAAAATTGGTAATTTTTGACATTGATGTTCAAGGGCATGAGTTAGTGAGAGCAAAACTTGATGCAATTACAACTTCTGTTTTTATCACAACTCCAACATTAAGCGAGCTTGAAAATCGACTAAACAAAAGAGATTTGGATGCAAAAGAGATAATTCAAAATAGATTAAAAAATGCAAAAATTGAGATAGATAGTATTGATAAGTATGATTATCTAATTTTAAATGATAACTTAGATGAAGCGGCTCGACAATTCATATCCGTTGCAAATGTAGCGCTTATCAAAACAAAATTATTTAATAAAGCTAGAATTATAGAAAACTGGATGAAAAACTAGACTATTTCACTTCATTAAGTGAAACAGCTTGTCCAAAATACCAACCTTGAGCATAATTAATACCTAATATTTTTATCTTGTCATATATTGTTTCTTTGCTCACAAATTCTGCAACTGTCTCTACGCCAGTTCTTTTTGCATAACTAGCTATTGTATCAACAATAATCTCTTGGTTAATATCCGTATCTATGTTTTTAATTAAAGAGCCATCGATTTTTACAAAATCCACTTTAAGGGCTTCTAACATATTAAAATTTGAGTATCCTGCACCAAAATCGTCAACACCGACCTTACCGCCATACTTATGGACCATCTCTATAAACCTTGTAACAAGTTCAAAATCTTCTATCTCCTCTGTTTCCAAGAGTTCAAAATGTAAGTTACCGCTTATATCTTTATTTTGTTCCAAAAGATTAGCTATATATTCAACAGTGTCTTTATTTCTAATATCTTCAAAAGATATATTAACAGCGACTACCTTATTTTTAATTCTTATAAACTCAAAACACTCATGCATCATTAACTTTAGAATTTTAGATGATAATTTTGCTTTTTTTGCAATTGGTAAAAATTTGTATGGGGGAACAATATCTCCATTATCCTCAATATATCTTATTAATGCCTCATACTTGTAGATGGCTTGTGTATTTGAATAAACGATCGGCTGAAAAAATGCTCTAAAGTGACCATCAAATAATCCATCTTTGAGTTTTTTTACCCATGATAAGTTCTCCTCAAAGTTTTTTGAAGTGTCATGCATACTTGGATCATACTGCATAACTTGAATGAATTTACTTTTTGCAACATTAAGAACTCTTTGTGCCATCTCAAAAGTTCTTGAATCATCAGATTTTGCAATCCCAACAGTGACGCCAATATTAATATGACTTCCGTTGTCGATAGAAACACCAACCAAATCTAGGTTATGCAAAAATTCTATACATTGTAACTTTAAATGCTCTTGAGTCATATCTTTATCTTTAGCATTTAGCACAAATTTATCAGCTCCAACTCGATAAAGCGTATAGTCACTACTAGAAAAAAATAACTCAAGCTGTTCTTGCAATTGAAGCAATAATTTGTCTCCGTTATTTTCGCCATACAATTCATTTAAGATTGAAAAATCGTCAATGTCAAACAAAGCCATAAGTGATATTTTTGACTGCTGTACCTCTTTTACGAGTGCGTTTCTGTTTCCAAGACGTGTCATTTTATCTCTATATAAACTTTGTAATTCATGATAAAGCAAAGATTGTTTCATTGTATTAAATAACTTTTTAATATCTATTGGTTTTAGCACATACTTATCAATACCAAGCTCGATTGCTTCAAGAAGATATGATGAATTTGAAAATGCAGTTGCTACTATAATTGGTATACTTGGATTAAGGTCTTTTATTTTCCTTGCCATCTCTAAGCCATTTAATTCGGGCATATTTACATCTGTTACAATCAAATCAATCTCATGACCATACTCCAGAAATATATCAAGACCAACCTTCCCATTTTCTGCTAAATAGACTTTTTTTGTAAATTGCTTTATTACTTCGCCAGTAACTATTCGCAAATCATCTTCATCTTCACAATATAAAACGGTAATCTCTTTTAAATCAACTGTATTTGAACTCATTATTTTTCTTTCATTTTGTATGGAATACCATAGAAATATCCCCTTAGTTTGTATTGGTTATAATATCCAAAAATAGTTGAAAGAGAAAAAGAATTTGGAACAAAATGTAATTATTATGAACATTGGTGGTACTTTTAATAAAATATATAACCCACTAAATGGTGAATTAGAGATACCAAGAAATAACGATACAGTTAACTACATTATAAAGCAGGTAACGAAAAATAAAACTCAAATAAAAATTGACGGAATAATTTTTAAAGATAGTTTAGCAATGGACAAAAATGATAGAAAAGCACTTTTAGAAAAAATAAAATCACTAGATGAAGTAAAAATTATTATAATTCATGGTACAGATACAATGAAAAAATCAGCAAAAGTGTTATCTAAATTTATAAAAAACAAAACCATAGTTTTGGTTGGAGCTATGAAACCATACTCGATAGAACCAGTTGAAGCAAGTGCAACACTTTTTATGGCGTTAGGATTTTTAAGCCACAAAACAAATGAGACACAAAACAATGGAGTTTATATTTGTATGAATGGAATAATAAAAAAGCACGATAAAATAAGAAAAAACTACGCTCAAGGTGTTTTTGAATGTCTATAATTAAATGTAACCACTGCCAATTAGAATTTGATGAAAGTGTAATGATACAAGATAAGCAAAACCCAGATTTATCTTTTTGTTGTAACGGATGTCAAGGAGTTTATTATATTCTAAAAGATGATGGACTGATTGGCTTTTATGACAAAATAGGGAAAAACCACCTTCAAAAACCTATCGCTTTTGGTGAAGATAGTGGAAATTTTGACACGGAAAGCTTCAAACAAAGATACATCAAAAAGACAAATGAAGGCTTTAATAGAGTTGACTTGATTATTGAGGGGATACATTGTGCTGCTTGTATTTGGCTAAATGAGAAGATTTTAGATGAAACAGATGGAATAGTAGAAGCTAGTATAAATTTCACTTCCAACAAAGCTAAAATTGTTTGGGATGAAGATGTGATTTCCCTCTCTAAAATTATCGAAAAAATAAGAAGTATCGGCTATAACGCATACCCTTATGATAAAACAAAAAATGAACAAAAAGAAATAAAAAAGAGTCGCGATTATTTTTTAAAAATGAGTGTTGCTCTTTTTTCCTCTATGAATATTATGATGATTGGGGTAGCAAAATATACTGGTTTTTTTACAGGAATGAGTGAGGAGATGGTAAAAATAGTCCACTTTGCAGAGTGGCTTTTTGCTACACCTGTCCTTTTCTTTAGTGGATGGATATTTTTTAGGGGTGCTTATTTTGGACTAAAAAACAAAATTATAAATATGGATTTTTTAGTTATTACTGGTGCTAGCTTAACGTATATCTACTCACTATATGTACTCTTTGGTGGACTTGGACATAGTTATTTTGATAGTGTTGCGATGATTATCACGTTTGTATTAGTTGGAAAATATCTTGAAGTCTTAGGGAAAAAGAGTGCTGTTGATACGATGGATAAGATTAAAGCATATATTCCACACGAAGCAACTATCATAAAAGATGGAGCCAAAGTGGTGATTCCAATCGATAATATAGAAATTGGCGATATTATTGAAGTTAAAAATGGGGAAAAAGCTTCAGTAGATGGGGAGCTTCTAAGTGGTGAAACATCTTTTGATGAGAGTAGTATCACGGGGGAAAGTATCCCTGTTTATAAAGCAAAAGGTTCAAAAATAATAAGTGGGACTATAAATCTTGATAAAGTAATAAGATACAAAGCAACAAAAGATTATGCAAATTCAACATTAAATCATATAGTTGAACTCCTAGAAGATGCACTAAATTCAAAACCAAAAATTGAAGAGATGACAAATAACTTGTCAAAATATTTTTCAATTGTTATTTTACTTTTGGCCACTGTTACATTTGTTAGCTGGAATCTTTTTGGGCTTGATTTTGAAAATGCACTTATTATCACAATAAGCGTTGTTGTAATTGCTTGTCCTTGTGCTTTAGCTTTAGCTACACCTATTGCTAGCCTTATTGGAATTAGTTGGCTTGCAAAAGAGGGATTACTTTTTAAAGAAGCAAAATTTATTGAGGTATTTTCAAAAGCAACAACAGTTGTATTTGATAAAACTGGCACACTAACAAATGGGAAACTAGAAGTTAAATCTTTTAGTGGAACATTAAAGCAAAATGAACTAAATATTTTGTTTAGTTTAGTAGATAGCTCAACTCATCTAGTAAGTATCGCGGTAAAAAAATATCTACAAAACAACTACCAAAACTTAGAAAATTTAAACTTAGAAAATATAACTCAGATACCAGCTTTAGGGCTTGGTGCAACTTACAAAAATGATAATATCTTTGGTGGAAGAGGTGAATTTGATGGAGAATTTACAAACTTCACATTTAAAATAAATAACCACATATTAGCCTCATTTGATCTTGAAGATGAACTAAAAGATGATGCTAAAAAAACAATAGATTATCTAAAAATAAATAATGTTGAAACTATTATTTGTAGTGGTGACAATGAAAAAGTTGTATCAAAAATAGCAAATCAACTAAATATCGAATCATATTTTGCAAACTCATCTCCAACAGACAAGGCAGATTTAATCACAAAACTAAAAAATGAAAACAAAGTTGTCGTGATGGTGGGAGATGGGATAAATGATACCCTAGCATTAAGTCGTGCAAGTATTGCAATTGCTATGGGAAATGGCTCAGATATAGCACTTAGCGTAAGTGATGTAGTTATTTTAAATGATAAATTAGAGGGTATTGCCAAAAGTTTTTATATCTCAAGAAGAACCTTTAGATTTATAAAACAAAACCTTTTAATCTCGCTTCTATACAACCTAATAACTATCCCGATAGCAATAATGGGATATGTGATACCACTTCTAGCAGCACTCTCTATGAGTCTTAGTTCACTTTTAGTTGTAGGAAATAGCATGAGAATTAAAGAGGAAAAATTGAAACTTGATGAGGTAAAAAAATGAATGACGGAATTTTATGGCTTGAGCTAGTTGTTGGGATTATTGTTAGCTTTTCACTTTTAGGAGTTTTTATTTGGGCTGTTAAACAAGGGCAATTTGATGATGGAAAAAAGATGATGAATGGGTTATTAAATGACTCAACAGAAGAGCTTCAAGATGCAATTAGAAAAGAGAATAAAATCAAAGAGTTAAAAGCAAATAAACTAAAATCAAACGGGGAAAAAGATTCCCAATTTGAAATAAACTCAAAAATAGACTAAGTTTATAGATTTAACAGTTATTTAATTTTTATAACTTTTGATTGCTCTTTTTTAACCTCTTTTTTGGGAACATTTACAATCAAAATACCATTTTTATGTTCGGCACTCAACCCTCCAATATCACCATTTTGTGGTATTTTTACCATTCTTGTAGAGTTACTCAAATATCTCTCTTCTTTTATATATTTTTTATCTTTTGAATCTTTAGTATCTTTTTTACTAACTTCAAGCTTTAAGACATTTCCCTCTTCAACACTCAAATTTAAATCTTTTTTCTCAATACCTTGTACCTCAAACTCCACAATATAAGAACTATTATTTTCATACATATCAATTTTAAAACTGCTATGCATCCCAAATTTATTGTACGGTTGAAACATCGAATCAAAGTATCTATCGAATCTTTTCATCTCATAATCGATAGTTGTATAAAAAAAAGGATTTGCATAAAGGGAACACCAAAGTAAAGAGATAACTAGAATACTTCTTGTAAATTTCATCTTCTTCTCCATATTTAATTTTGTGATTTTTCAATCGCAAAATTTTAATACAGAAAAAATTTAAAAAAAATAATTGAACTAATTTAATTTATGACAAAAATATTTTTGTAATTTTTATTACCACCAGCTAAACTAATCCCCACTTCTCTATAAATTCATCATCAATATCCAAGATTCCCCTATCTCTTAAATCATCTAAAACACTTTTTGTGCAAGTTACATCATCTGGCCATCTTCTATTAAAGCCATCAAGTTCATTTTTATTTGTTGCATCTATACCTATCATATTTCCTGCAATAAAAATATCACGATTACTATCTATATTATTTACCACCCTCCATAAAAGCATATATGGATTATTTAAGTTATTATTTTTTTCATCCACAATGACCACGATTTTAAGATACAAAAAAAGTGGTTTCAGTGCTTCTAAAAGTTCACTTTGGGTAGTTTTTTTATCTACACTTACAACTGTAATTGGGTTTTTTGTATCGGTAAAATATTGCTTTAGCCCAACAACTTCATCTGAAATTTGTTTAATTTTTATAAACAACTCAGCATCGCTAAGCAAGAAAATACCACTTTTACTTAACTCATCACCAGTGCAATCGATTCCAAGTTTCCCACCAATTGCAAACTTAGGACTTGAGTGATCAAGTGCATCAACAACGCCACGCGTTATAAGTAATTCTTCGGCGCCAATTCGATTTAAAATCCATCTAGTTATCTCTTTTGTATCAGTAAGTTTTGGAGCATCAGCTCCAACAAAAATAGCATGTTTCACAAAACTCATCTGTCCAACACCCCAAAAAGCATGCATCATTTGGGTTGCATGTCCTGGATAATTAACATTAATCTTTGCAACAATAAGATTATGAAAAACACCATTTTCAGGCATATAATAATCAATCAAATCTGGTGCCGTTGTTTTTAAAAGTGGTAAAAAAATTCGCTCAGTAGCATGTCCCATGTATTTATCTTCCAAAGGTGGTTTCCCAACAACAGTAGCGGCAAAAATAGGATTTTTTTTACTTGAAATACAAGTAACATCAAGCACAGGATACTCCTCTTCAAGCGTATAATAACCAGTATGATCACCAAAAGGTCCCTCAATCCTTAGTTTTGAAGTATCAACAAAACCCTCGATTACAAAATCCACATCATGTGGGATATAAATATCATTTGTGATAGATTTCGCAAGACGTGCATTCTCTTTTTTTACAAATCCATAAAGCATAAGCTCAAATACTCCTATTGGAAGCGGAGCTTGTCCACACCAAATATACATAGGATCTCCACCAATTGCAATACTTACAGGCATTTTCACACCAGCTTTTTTGTATTCATGGAAAAAATGGTTGCTATCTTTATGTATTTGCCAGTGAAGTCCTAGTTGTCCGTCGTTGTAAATTTGAAGTCTATACATACCAACATTACTCATTTTTCCATCAAGTGAAGTTGTATAAACCTGCCCCATAGTAATAAATGCTCCACCATCTTGTTCCCAAGTTGTCAGCACAGGTAAATCACTAAGCCTAGCCTCGCTCCCGAGTTTTACAATCTCTTGACAAACACCTTTTTTTGATAATTTTTTCGGTGGTACATTTTTTAGATTAAAAAGTTTTCCAAATAATGCCAACTTATCACTAAAGCCCTGCGGTGGTTTAATTTTTAGTAAACTTTCTATTTGGCTACCTATTTTATCGCCATCTCCAATAAAAAGTTCAACCGCTTTCTCATTACAAAACACATTCATAAGCACAGGGATAGTAAATTTTTTTCCTGTTTTTTTATCAACAGGGTTTGTAAAAAGTATAGCTTTACTATTTGGTGTTTTTACCTCAACATAGGCAATATGTGGGATTTCAAGATAGATATCAAGTTCATCATCAATAATTTTAAGAAGATTATTTTCTTTTAAAATTTTTATAGTTTTATCATTATCATAAAAATTAGTCACTAAGAATTCCTTTGTTTGTTTTACAAAATCTCTTTTACAAGAAGATTGTATGTTGTTTCATTTCTAAATTCGTTTTTATCAATTGTTGCCAAAATATCAACATTTTCCCCCTCAATAATCCCATCAATATCCAAAAATACTAACGCTTCAGTTTTGTTTTTTCCGTCACTTAAAACTAATTTTTTGTACTCTTTATTTTTGCCTATTAATTTTAACTCTACTATTTGAAGATTATTGATTTTAAAAACAGGAAGTGTATTTTCCAAACCAAATGGACGGAAACTATCTACAAGATTAAAAAGCGGTGCGCTTACAAGTTCTAAATCTATCTCACATAAAAAGTCATTTGATACGAAATCCTTATTTTTGGGCAAACTTTTCAATGCTTGATTTATTTGATTTTTAAACTCATCAAATTTGGAAACCTTCAAAGATAGTCCAGCAGCACCTTTATGTCCACCAAAACCAAGCAACAAATGGGAAACTTTACAAAGTAAATCGTATAGATTTACCTCACCATCACCTCTGGCACTCCCTTTTAAAGTTGAGCCATTTTGTTTAAAAACAAAGCTTGGTTTTTTATATTTTTCACAAAGTTTAGCTGCAACAATCCCTACAATTCCCTCGTTCCAATCTTCTCCACTAACAACAATTACATCATCAAGTAGATTGACTTTTGTTTTTGCATCTTCAAAAATACTTAGTTGCTGTTGTTTTCTCCTCTCATTTAACTCTATCAAATAAGCTAATTGTTCATTTGCTTCATATGCATCAAAAGACAACAAAAACTCCAAAGCCACACTAGCATCTTCCATTCTACCCGCACAATTTATAAGTGGTGCGATTTTAAAACCAATATCGTCTTCATTTATATCTTTTAGCCCAAACCTCTCTTTTATGGCTACAAATGATGGACGAGTTGATTTTGAAAGCTCAATTAGACCTTTTTTTACAATCGTTTTATTTATTGATTTCATAGGCATTATATCCCCAATAATAGCTACCGTAAGCAAATCAAACAACTCTGCTAAATTAAAATCGAGCCCTAATTCTTTTTTGATATTTGCACACAAATACCAAGCAACATTTGCTCCACAAATATCGCTAAATGGAAATTTACAACTATCTTGTTTTGGATTTACAATTGCAAAAGCATCAGGGATTTTTTCCCCGACAGTATGATGATCTGTAATAATAAGGTCGAGTCCTCGTCTTTTACAAATTTCAGCAGCTTCAATAGCACTTATACCATTATCTACCGTGATAATAATCCCATCATAAATTTCTTCAAGAATTTTTGCGCTTATTCCATACCCATGTGTAAAACGGTTTGGGATAAGATAATTTACTTCAACCCCAACAGCTTTTGTAAAAAACTCAACAATAATTGCAGTTGAAACAACACCATCAGCATCATAGTCACCAACAATATTTATTGTTTCATCGTTTTGTAACGCCTCTATTATCCTCTTTGTAGCTTTATCAATATCTTTAAATAAAGAGGGTGATGGTAAATCTTTCAAAGATTTTATTTCACCATCTAAAACTCTATCTTCTAGGAGTTTTTTTATATCTCCAAGAAACAATTTAGCCATTAATATCCTCTTTACCTATAAATTGTTTTTGGTTTGCACTTTCAACTAAATCACTTGCAAGTTTTGATGTAGTAACTGAAATATGATGAGTTTGGTTAGCAATATTTGCATTTTCTTTTGTTTGCGATTCAAGTAATTCGATTACATTATTTATTTGAGCCACACCACTTTGTTGTTGTTTTGAAGCTACATTTACATCTTTGATTAAGTCCATTGTTGTTGCTATATTTTGATTTAATCCCTCATAACCTTTTATCATCTCATTTGCAATTTCTGTCCCTTCTGTGGCTTTGTTGGTTGCTAACTCAACAAGGTCTTTGATCTCTTTTGCTGCATCACTACTTCTATTTGCAAGGTTCCTCACTTCACCAGCAACAACTGCAAATCCTTTCCCTGCTTCACCTGCTGTTGCTGCTTCTACTGCTGCATTTAGAGATAAGATATTTGTTTGGAATGCAATTTGATCAATAATAGAAATTGCTCTATTTATCTCGTTTACTTGCATACTAATTTCATTGATTGCTGTTGTAGTTTTTGTAGCTAATGTCTGTCCCTGATCAGCCGAAAGAGTAACCGACTTCGCTAAATGTGACATTTGCGCAACTTTACCAAATGTATCTGAAACATTTGAAGTAATCTCTTCTAGCGCTTTTGTTGTAGTGCTCAATTGTATTGCTGTTTCACTTGATGATTGATTTAGTTTATCTACGTTAGCAAGTAAAGATGAAGCAGAATTTGATAACACAACACCTGTTGTTTTATTTTCAATCAACATTACAGTGATGGTCTTTTGTAAGTTTTCAAGCCCTTTCACAAGCTTCTCAAATACTCCACCAACTTCATCATTTGGAGACATTTTCAATGTAAATCTATAATCATTATGTGAATAAGAATCTAAAATCTTATCAATCTCAACAAATCTATTTTTCGTATTTTCAATCATTATATTGACATTATTTTTAAACTCTTCTAGTGATTGATTTGATGTGCTTTTTTCTATATTTTGAGAATACCAACCATTACTTACTCTACCAATTACATTTTTAGCATCACTTATAAGTTCATTATCTTCCTTAATTGTCTGTTCAATTTGCTTAATATTTTCATTTACGAAATGTGCCATCTCAGAGATTTCATCATCTGTTTTAATATCTATTAAATCTGCATTTAATTTTTTTCTATTTAAAAACAAAAAGAAAGAAGTCAAGCCATCTTTAAACTTATTTAATGGCTCAGTGATAAGTTTTTGGCTGATAATATATATAAATAACATCATCATAAAAAACAAAACAACTGATAATATCCACAAAATATTGATTGTTGAATTTATATCTTCTGTATTTTTTGAAACATCTATAACTATACTAGTTGCTCCAAGAACTTCACCATCTTTTACATTATGACATACTGTACAGTCTGTTCCTCTAAAATTTTTTGAAGCTTTGTAAGGATAAACGATTCTAATTGTATCTTTACCCTCAATAACCTCATTTTGCAATATTATCTCACCGCTATTTAAAACTTTTTTATCAAGTTCATCTTGCGGAGCCTCACCTGGCAAACCTTTACCATATTGTGACACTACACTATTGGCTCTAAATACCCTAAAGTCAATTATCTCATCACTTGCTTTTGTTTTTTCATAAAATAACTCTCTGTTATGTGTTTCGCTTATCATCCCTGTCAACATAAACATATTTAAAGTATTCAAGGACATTACAGCTATCTCTTCAGCATTTTGCTTTGCCGTCTCGTAAGTTTGAGTTTGGAGTCTATCTTTAAACCATAAAACAGTTACGATTGATGATACAAAAACAACCACCCCAATTGCTATTTGTATTTTTGCCCCTATATTAAAAGTTTTCATTATATTTCCTCAAAATTTATTTGATGGATACTATACTAAAAATTAATAATATTTGATTAAAAAAAGATACTTGATTGACGTTTTATATACTTACAATTTCAATGCTATCTTTTTTCAAATAAACCAAATATCCAACCGTATCAGATGACGTTATATGCCTGATACACTTCATATAATGTTGCACTTGTTTAATATGTGAATTTTCTTGATTATTGGTAGTTTTATAATCCACTACAATATATGAGTTGTTTTTTTGAATTAACAAATCTATGATTTTTAAATCATTTTCAAAAACCAAACTTTGCTCTTTTGTAAAAATTCCATCTTTAATTAATTCAATAAATGATTTATCTTTAATCAACCTTTCAAGCCTATGACGTATATCATTAAATTCATCATCATTCAAGATTGAAGAGAATTTATTATTTGCAATTTTTATAGCAAAATCTATCGATTTTAAATCAAAATTGCCCATCATCTCCAAACAATAGTGAGTTGCGAGTCCAAAATATCTAGCTTTAAGATCTTCAATATTCTCCAAACTTTCTTTTTTATCCAACTCCTGAGTACCTAAAACCAAAGGTTCAAAAGTTACTATTGGGTTTGTAGTATCTATCTTATTTGTACTTTCCTCCAAAAATAAAGTTCCCAAAGATAAATTTGAAATATCTCCTAGAATATCAAACGCACTTTGTTTCATTTTTTTAAAAATTATCAAATTATTTTTTGCTCTAGTTAGAGCCACATACAAAACATTCATCTCATCATCTAAAATTTGATTTTTCTCTATCTCAATTGCTTTTTTATACTCGACATCAAACTCTTCTCTTTGTTTCTCTTTATAATAAATTTTACTTAAATCAATTTTGTTGTACGAAAAAAGAAGTGGTGACTTATCATTATTTTTATTTTTTATCCTATCAAGAAGTAGTACGGTATCAAATTCTAACCCTTTAGATTTAAAAATTGTCAAAATCTGCAAGCCAACATTTTCACTGTTTACAACTGAAGTATCATTTTTATCTATTTCATAAATAAAATCAACGATATCGCTATATCTACTTAAATCCTCAATAAATTTTAAAGCATTACTATCAAGAACCGAATAATACGAAGCGATATCTTTGATTAAAAAAATCAAATCAATCCCTTTTAGTTCAATACTGTATGTAATCTCATCTAAAAACTCAAAGCCCATAAGTGAATTAAAATTACTTTTATAGATATCAACTTTAAAATAGAGATATTTAACAAGATTGATTAGTGCTTTTACATTATTTTGTTCTATAAGTTTTGATGTCATATCTGTGACAAAATCTATTTCACTAAAATTTCCTTTTAAATATTCATAAACTTCCAATACATCATTATTGGTATAAGTTAAAATAGCTACATTATTTGGGTTAATTCCATTTTTCAAAAGTTCTTCTAATTTATCTTTTAAAAAACTAAATTTTTCATTTTTATTGTTTTCTTTATCTTCATCATCATTTTGAAACTCTAAAATTTCAACAAAACCGTCAATTTTAGAATTAACAAACTGTTTTTGGTACTCATAATTTGGGATATTTAAAAAAATATCGTTTACAAAACCTACAATATTTTTACTACTCCTATAATTCATATCGAGTATTTTTAGTTTTATTACTTCGTTAAATTTATTTAATACAAAACTAAAAAGTTCTTTTTTACCGCCACGAAATCTGTAAATCGACTGTTTTGTATCACCAACATAAAAAAAAGATTTATAGCTCATATCTTCACTTGTACCACTTAATATCTCCTCAATTAAAGGCTCAAGTATTTTATACTGAATAACTGACGTATCTTGAAATTCATCGATCAAAATATGATTATACTTTGCATCAAGCCTAAAGTACAAAAAATCTTTGTCAATATATTTTTGCAATAAAATATACACAAGATTTGTAATATCATTAAATTGTAAAGAGTTTTTATTTTTTTTATATTTATATCTAAATGCCTTAAAATGATTAAAAATATCAAACAGTTGATTTAAAATTCCAATCTCTTTATATTTAAAATAGCTACTAAGATGCCGTTTAATTTTCACTAATTCATCATCAAGATTTGATGGGAATTTAGCTTTTTTAAAATAGCTATACTCATTTAAACTATTTTTTGTTAACCAAGTTTTACCACAATTAAGTAATTCACTTAAAGTATCAAAATTAACAGAATTAATTGCAGCATTAGAGAGATTAGAATTTAAAACAAACTCTTTTATTTTAAATGAATCTCTCATAATTTCATTTTCAAGGAGAGATAAAATCTCCTCCTTAAAATCTACTTTAGCAAATTGCTCTGTTTTTGCATCAAGTAAAACAAATAATTCAATAATTGAATTTAATTTTTTATCATTTGTATGTGAAAAATTTATAAGATTTGTAAATTCAAGTGGAGTGAGTGAGAGTAAAAATTTATAAAGCATCAAGTCATAATCATCGTTGTCAATAATAAAATCATCACTTATATCAAGATATCCACTAAATTCACGTAAAATCTTATTTGTAAATTTATCAAGCGTTAATATATATATTTCACTTGCTAACAAAATATCTATAATCTTATTTTTTTTTGCCAAAATCTGAGAAATATCCAAATCAGTTTGTGTAGAAATCTCTTCTAAGATAGTGTTATCACTGCCTAAATTAAGTAATGTATTAAATATTCGCTCACTCATTTCAAAAGAGGCTTTATTTGTAAAAGTTAATGTTAGGATTGTATTTGGATTAATATCTAAAAAAAGTAATGAAATATATCGCAAGGTTAAAGCATAAGTTTTACCACTTCCTGCACTTGCTTGAAGACTTAAATATTGCTCCATCATATTTCATAACCTCTAAAATTAGTAAATAAAAAAAGAGACCTTAAAAGTTGGCGGCGACCTACGTTTCCACAACTGAAAGCTGCAGTATTATCGGCG
>JAIFNA010000008.1 GCA_020048055.1 Arcobacter sp.
ATCATTTGCAGTTGGTGTAAAACTATAAGCAACATCTTCATTTACGGAAGTACTTGGTGTCCCTGAAATAGTTGGAGCATCGTTTACATTTTTGATATTTATCGTTACTGTTTGATTTACATCGTTTGTTCCATCAGTTACTGTTGCGATAAATGTATATGATTTTTTTAAAGATTCATAATCTGGTGGTGCTTTAAATGTTACAACTCCAGTTGAACTATCAATATCAAAATTTGTAGTGTCGTCTATACTATAGATTAAAGTTGCATTATCATCAACTGAATCGATATCAATTGCATTTGCTTGGTTTTCATCTACCAATGATGTAATTGAAGAGATAAACACTGGTTTCATATTGGTGATTGTCGCATTTACGATTGTATTATTAATAGCAACAGTTATGTTTGTATCATAGTATTTTAAATTTGTAGCATTTTTGATACTTTGTGCGAGTGATTGAAAACTATTTGCACTATTCTGGTAAGTGGAAGTTCCATATGCCATTGCATTAATCTTGTCTATCATTTGAAAGATAGTCAAACTTTTAACAAATTCATCAGGATTAATATCTTTATTTGCAACCAAGTCAGCAATCAACTTAGCTGTATCATTAGAATCTATAAAACTTGCTATTTTACTTTTTGCATCTTCTAAAGTTGTTTTTGCTATAGCTTTGTAATCGCTTACAAGTGTATTTAAACTTGAAAGTATCACTTGATGATTTAAATCTGTATTAGTAGCTATATTTTTAACAATATAAGGAAAAGACTGGTTTGTATCAGAATCACTTCCGCCATAAGCTATGATAACCATTTCATCAGTTGGTATTACATTTGAAAAAGTAAAAGTTCCATTGTTATCCGTTGTTGTGTTTAGTTCACCAGACTCACAAGTATTATTGAAGTTTGTATCAATACAAACAGTTGCTCCTGCTATATAATTATCTACGACCTTACCAGTAATTGCTTCATTATCATTAGCTCCTCCACTTCCACCTCCACAAGCGGTTAGAAAAAGTGAAAAAATAACAATAAATACAATATTGATAGTTTTAGCCATAACAATTTCCTAAACTTAATTAGTTGAATTATCACTAAACAATTCTTAATATTAGATTAATTATTAAAAGCCGAAGTGGAAAAACTCTCTTGGCTCCCTTGCTTCAAATTCATAATCAAAAATTTTAGTAATTTTACTGTGCAACATTACCCTTTGAACTTGTGTTGATGGACGACCATATTGCAAATCACCAACTATTGGAAATCCTGCGTGTTGCAGATGGACTCTTATTTGATGAGTTCTTCCATGTTCAATCACAACTTGTATTTTTGATTTATTACCTTCAACCAAATATGGAGTAACAATCGTTAGTGCTGGCTTACCTTTTACAACATCGATTTTACTTTTTGCACTTTGTCCTTTGATTGTCAAAATTGGTAAGTCAACTTTAAATTCATCAATAACTTTACCCTCAACAATAGCGACATACTCTTTATACACACGGTTTGCCATAAACTCTTTTATAGCTTTTCCTCTAAACTCTTCATTTTTGGCCAAAAGCATCACACCACTTGTTTCCCTATCGAGTCTGTTTAACAACTTGTATTCTTTAAAAATATCTTCAACTTCAAAAGCATTCACATAAGCTGGTTTATCAACAGCTAAAATATCATCATCTTGAAAAATAATTTTTATTTGTGGAATCTCTTTTATTTTAAAATTACTTTTATCAGATATTTCACCCCTAGCAACTAAAAGTTTTTTTCCCTCAACTGTTACCACACCTTTGTCTATAAGCTCTTTTGCCTTATTATTTGATATTCCCTCTTGAATCGCCAAGAGTTTATATGCCTTATCTTTTCCCATATTTTTTTCCTTTTTCCTTTTGTATCTTTAGAGATTTGCAATACATTTTATTATTGGCTCAATATCGCCAACTTCACCTATTGATGCATTATTTAATGTTGGAATTTTATCCAAATGAAGTTTTAATTCATCAGCTTCTATTAAATAAAAATCATTAACAGCTTCAAAAAGTGATTTTTGGTTGAATATCACTTTTCCACTTATTAGCTTACACCCAAAAAAAGCGGGCTCAATTGGATTATGCCCACCTGCTGTATTTATAAAACTACCACCCAAAATAACAACATCACTAATCGCATAAATATTATTCAGCTCACCCATAACATCAACCAAAACTATATCGCTTTTAAAATCAGCTTTTTCGCTCCATTTATGAAAAGTTAATTTGGTATTTAGGCACTTATCTTCTATCATTTGATAAACAGATAAAAATCGTTCAGGATGTCTAGGGACAATAACTAGTCGCCCTTGATTTCTATCCCAACTATCCAAAATCAGTTTCTCTTCCCTCTCATGGGTACTGCCAGCCGTTATCAAAGTCCCATTTGGTTTTTCTATATTTTTTGTTATTTTTGGAAGATTTACAAGTTTAATATTACCAATAACTTCAATATTTTTACCGCCCAATAAAGCCAATCTCTCTTTGTCAAGTTCGCTTTGTGCGAAAATAGCATCAATATTTTCAAAGATATGTTTATAAAAAAACGAAAATCTTTTATAAGATGAGTATGATTTATCATTTATCCTAGCGTTAATCAAATATGTCTTAGCACCCTTGCTTTTTGCTACTAAAAAAAGCATATACCAAAGTTCAGCTTCCATAACAAAAAGAGCCTTTTGTTTCCTAATCCAAAAAGGTAAAAATATCTCAAAAGGCAAATATTTAAGATTTTTTGTTAACTTTATCCCCTCTTCATACCCAGTATTTGTGATAACAGAAAGTGCCAAATCATCACTATTAAATCTTTCAAAAATTGGTTTTAATGCTCTTGTTTCACCCATTGAACAGCTGTGAAACCAAATCTTATTTTGTGGTAATTTAGTGTTATTTTTCAAAAAAAATTTTGCTGGGATTGCGTTGCGATATTTATCTTTTCTTGATTTAATTAAAAGATACGGAAGTGAAACGATATATAATAGTAAGGCAATTAAAAAATAAAGATATTTAAACATAATTAATTTTGGGTGGAATCACCCAAAAATAGTTTTTTTATTCTGCTACTTCAGTAAGAGATTTATAAACAATTCTTCCACAATGTGGGCAAGTAAATATCTCTTCAGTCACTAAAAAATCACTATAAGCTCGATTTGTAAGTTTCATATGACAACCATAGCATGCTTGATTTTTAAGCTCGACAACAGCTGTATTTCCAGCCCATCTTTTGATTTTTTCATAAAAAGATAAAATTTTTCCATCTATTTTTTCAACAAGTTCTGATTTCTCTTTATAAACAACTTCTCTTTTAACTTCAAGTTCTTCAATATTTTTAGAAATTGCAATTCTAAGTTCTTCTACATCGCTCTCTTCAGTAGCCAATTCATTTTTTAGTTCATCTAAAGCGCTCTCTTTTGATGTAACAATTCCATCAAGTCTTACGATTTCATTGTTTGCAAATGCAACTTGCTCTTTTGCAATCTCCTCTTCAAGTTGAAGTGCTTTTGCCTCTTTTTCGTTTTTCACAATGTCATATTTAGCATTAATCTCTTTTAATTTTTCAGCCAAATCTTTAAGATGAATATCATTTTTCATCCTTTTACTTTTTGCATCCTCAATCTCTAATGAGATTTTGTTAATTTTTCCACCAAGTTCATCAACAGTTTTTAAAAACACATTTAATTTATCATTTTGTGTTTTTATTTGTGGGTCAAATCCTACAATTTCTTTATCAAATTTTGATAACTTTACAAGTTGCTCTAAATGCTTATTCAATTTTGTTCCTTTTTATACATATTCAAATGGGTTTTGATTTTCACCCATTATAGCTTGTATTTTATTTATTTTCAAATATTTTTCCAAAAGTGCGTAAACCAAGGTATTGAAATAAACTTCACTTTCATAATGTCCTATCTCAATAAGTGAGATATTTCGAAGTTTTGCTTCCATGGCATCGTGGTATTTAATGTCACCAGTCAAAAAAACATCAGTTTTTACAAAAGGTAAAAGCGACATTCCGCTCCCAGTTGTAAGTGAAAATGATTTTATATTCTGATGACATTTCACAACTTTTTTAAACTTTAAACCCAATTTATTTTGAACCAAAATACAAAAATCATCGAACCCCATATCAAATTTACTGCTCAATAAAAAATCGCTTTCATCCTCAACTTTAAAGCCCAAAACTTTCTCCATAACAAAACGATTTAGATGTGTTTTATCAATATTTGTATGCATTGAGATAAGTTTAATATCATTTTTTATTATTATTTGGAGAAGTTTTGTTGTGTAGCTATCGTAGTTTATACTTTTTAAACCGCCAAAAATTAGTGGATGGTGGGTGATAATAAGTGAATTTTGTGAAACTGTTTCTAAAAAATCAATATCTAAATCAAGTGATATATAGACTGATTCAAATTTATCTTCCATATTGCCAACTATAAGTCCACTATTATCCCATTTTTCTTGAAGATTAAATGGGGAAACGCTATCCAAAAAATCGTAAATCTCTTTAATTTTCACTATTTTTTACCGGCCCATTCTAATCTTTTGTTTCTCATCTCCTCTTGGGCTTTGTACAAAGTTGCACACCCCAGAGAAAGCTCCCTTACTTTTAGAATATAATTTTGTCTTTCAGTTACAGAAATTGCTTTTCTTGCATCCAGTGTGTTAAAAGTATGACTAGCGAGCATACATTGATCATAAGCAGGCAATGGCAATTCATTCTCCAAACAAAGCTTGCATTCTTTTGTATAATCTTCAAAATGTCTAAAAAGCATCTCGGTAGTTGCTACTTCAAAATTGTACTTAGAGAATTCAACTTCCCCTTCAAAATGTATATCTTTATAAGTTGTTTTTCCGAAAGTGTTTTCGTTCCAAACAATATCAAAAACATTGTCAACATTTTGCAAATACATAGCAAGTCGCTCTGTTCCATAAGTTATCTCAACAGCAACAGGCTCACAAGCAATCCCCCCAACTTGCTGAAAATATGTAAATTGTGTAACCTCCATACCATCAAGCCAAACTTCCCAACCTAGCCCCCAAGCACCCAAAGTTGGTGATTCCCAATTGTCTTCAACAAATCTAATATCGTGTTTACTTAAATCGAGTCCCAAAAACTCTAAGGATTGCAGATATAAATCTTGAATATTCTCAAGACTTGGTTTTATTAGAACTTGAAACTGGTAATAACTCCCTAATCTATTTGGATTTTCCCCATATCTTCCATCAGTTGGTCGTCTTGAAGGCGCCACATAAGCAACACTCCATGGACGATTATCAAGACTTCGTAGAAGTGTTGCTGGGTGAAATGTCCCTGCCCCCGCTGGTATATCATAGGGTTGTAAAATATTACACCCTTGATCACTCCAAAATTCTTGTAATTTTAATAAAATCTTTGAAAATGTCATAATTATGTTCCTTTTTAAATATCGCGGATTTTACCTAAGACTAAATAACTTTTAGATAAAATCGCGATTATTTTATATCAAAAAAGGTACGACAAATGAGCGAAAAAACACCATTAGAGATTGCATTAGCACACTCTTTAACAAAAGATGAATTTGAGACAATAGTCCATATGCTAGGACGAAATCCGAACTATACAGAAATAGGTATCATCTCAGCTATGTGGAGTGAGCATTGCTCTTATAAATCAAGTAAAAAGTACCTTAATGGCTTTCCAACTAAAGCTCCATGGGTAATTCAAGGTCCAGGGGAAAATGCTGGGGTTATAGATATTGGAGATGGTTATGCAGCTGTATTTAAAATGGAATCACACAATCATCCAAGTTTTATCGAGCCTTATCAAGGGGCAGCAACTGGAGTTGGTGGGATTTTAAGAGATGTATTTACAATGGGAGCAAGACCTATTGCGAATATGAATCTTATCCAGTTTGCCGGAATTGAAGGGACAAGTGAAACTGCAAAAAAACACAGATATTTACTTAGGGGCGTAGTTGCTGGAATTGGTGGATATGGAAACTGTATGGGAGTTCCAACTATTGGAGGTCAAACAAATTTTGAAGAGTGTTATGCTGGGAATAACCTTGTAAATGCCTTTACATTAGGTTTAGTAAAAACTGATGAGATTTTTCTAGGAAAAGCTGAAGGTATTGGAAATCCAGTTATGTATGTTGGAAGCAAAACTGGAAGAGATGGGCTTGGTGGAGCCGTAATGTCGAGCTGTGCATTTGATGAAGATAGTGAAAGTAAACGTCCAACAGTTCAAGTTGGAGACCCATTTACAGAGAAACTGTTACTTGAGGCTTGTTTAGAATTATTTAAAAAAGATTTAATCATCGGTATTCAAGATATGGGAGCGGCTGGACTTACAAGTTCATCTTTTGAGATGGCAGGAAGAAGTGGAAGTGGTATGATTATGCACCTTGACAAAGTTCCAGCTCGTGAAGAGGGGATGACTCCTTATGACTTTATGCTTAGTGAGTCTCAAGAAAGAATGCTTATTTGTGCTAAAAAAGGTTGTGAACAAGCAATTATTGATATATTTACTAAATGGGAATTGTCGGTTGCTGTTATTGGTGAAGTTACAAATACTGGACATATGGAACTCTTTTGGCATGGGGAAAAATGTGCAGATATTCCAATCCAACCACTTAGTGAAGAGGCACCTATTTTAGATAGACCAGTCAAAGAACCTGAATATTTAAAAACAATCAAAGATATTGTCCTTCTTGAAAATATCTCTAATCAAGAAGCTTTTGATATTATGTTTAGCGATATTGAAGTTGTTGATAAATCATGGATATATAGTCAATATGATTCAATGGTACAAACAAACACAATCAAAGGTCCAGGTAAACTTGATGGAAGTGTTATTCGTATCAAAGAAACCGGAAAAGCTCTAGCAATGAGTGCTGATTGTAACACTAGACTTTGCTATATTAACCCAGAATTAGGAGCTGCTGCTGCTGTTATGGAGGCTGGGCGAAATGTAGCTATGACTGGCGCTAGACCTTTAGCTATTACAGATTGTCTTAACTTTGGAAACCCACAAAATCCTGAAGTTATGTGGCAATTTATGATGTCATGCGAGGGGATAAAAAAAGCGTGTAAAGAGCTAAATACACCAGTAATTGGTGGAAATGTTTCACTTTACAATGAAACAAATGGTGTTGGCGTATTTCCTACCCCAGCGATTGCTACTGTTGGATTAAATGATGATATGAATAAAGTGCTACCATCTTGTATCCAAAAAAGTGGTAGCACTTTATATATTTTAGGTGAAACAAAAGCTGAATTTGGTGGAAGTTTGTATATGAAAAAAATGTATGAAAAGGTAGCTGGAACACATCCTGAAGTAAATTTCGCCAAAGAACTAGCACTTTGGGATTTTGTAATTGAAGCAAATAAAGCTGGTTTGCTACAAAGTGCAAAAGATATAAATGTTGGTGGAATAGCAATAAGTGGTGCTAAAATGTCAGTTGTAGGGAATATTGGTATTGAGATTACAATTCCATTGCAAGATACAAAAAATATTTTTTCTGAATCTTTAAGTAGAGCAATTGTTGAAGTTGCTTATGATGATGAACCTGCATTTGAAACTTTTGTTGGACTTCACAATGTTGAATGCACAAAAGTTGGAAAAACAGGCGGAGATAAAATCTTCATAAATGGGATTAAAAAAGACTTAGATGAAGCTAGAAAGATCTATTTTGGAAGATTCCAAGAGATAATTGAGCAAGATTTATAATCTTTGCTCATTCTGTTAGTGAATAAAATATCTTATTTTAACTCACTAATCTCCGCACCTACACCCTTACTCCTCAATTCTCCACTGATTTTTATTATGTTCAATCCCAATAAGTGAATTTGATACATTTTTTACATCTTTAGAAACAGCTGTGATACTATTTGGGATATACAAAAATAGATATGGTAAATCTTTTGTAATCTCATAAAACATCTCTTTATAAAGCTTTTTCAACATCTCCATATCTGTTGTTTTTTCAGATAATTCTATATTTCTATCAACTTTTTCATTTTGATATCCAACAAGATTAAATCCACCTTTTGTATCACTTTTGCTATGCCAAATCGCCCTAGCATCAGGCATAAGAGACATTCCCCAACCAAGCAAAACTGCATCAAATTTTTTTGGCATAACAACCGTATTTAAAAATGCCTGCCATTCTAAAACCTTAATCTTCATATCAATATTTATTTTTTTAAACTGGTGTTGCAAAATTAGTGCCGTATTTAGCCTTGTTGGGTTTGAAGCATTTGTGTGAACTGTAAATGAAAAACGATTTTTTTCATCAAAACCAAGCGATTTTAACAGCTCTTTAGCTTTGGTTTGATTTTGCTTTATCTCTTTTATTTCACTATTAAAAGCAAAAGTTCGTGGCAAAAAAGGACCATTACAAACCACACCATGTTTAAAAAATAATATATCAATTATCTCTTGTTTATCAATTGCCAAACTAAGAGCTTCTCTTAATTTTTTATTTTGCCATTTTTTATTTTTTAGATTAAATCCCAAATATGTAAATGAAAAACTCTGATTTTCAAAAATTGAAAAGTTTTTATAAAAATCACTACTTAGTTGCCTATCAACTTGCAATGGTGTGAGTCCATCAATATGGAGTTTTTTTGATTTTAAAAGATTAAAAGATGTCGTTTCATCAGGAACAAATTTATATCGTAATGTTTTGATTTTAGGTTCACCTTCATAATAATTTTTGTTTGCTTCTAGCACTATATCTGCTGAATTTTCAAATGTTTTTAATTTATAAGGACCTGTTCCTATTGGGTGTTTATTGAATTTTGAAGTCATCAAATCTTTTTCATTTTTAAGTATATGACTTGGTAAAATTCCAGTCATCCAAATATGAAGTGCTTGAAAGTAAGGCTCTTTATAAACAACTTCTATTTCAAAATCATTTATCTTTTTTACACTTTCTATTTTTTCAAAAGTTGTTGTTAATGGGGTAAAAATATTTGGGCTATTTATGGTTTTAAATGTAAAAACAACATCATCACTTTTAAACTGAACATTATCGTGCCATAAGATATTTTCTTTTAATTTTATTCTTAATACTTTTGGCGTTATAAATTTATAACTTTTTGCCATATCACATATTACATTGCCATCTTTGTCATACTTAAATAAAGAACTAAACACTTCACTACTTATGGTGCTACTAGCGCTATCGGTTGCTAAGATTGGGTTTATTCGGCTGGGACTTGATGAGATTGAAAGATTGAGTGTATTTGATTTTAAATCTTGTAAGAAAACAATGGATAAAAATAAAATTAAAAAAAAATGGCAAGAAGATAAAAAACTTCTTGCCATTTGAGATGATAATTTGAACAAACAGATTATCTTTTTGAGAATTGTGTACTTTTTCTCGCTTTTTTCTTTCCTGGTTTTTTTCTTTCAACAGATCTTGAATCTCTTGTAAGAAGTCCAAATGGTTTTAAAATAGCTTTAAAGTTTTCATCATATTTAACTAAAGCTCTTGAAATTCCGTGTCTTAAAGCATCAGCTTGAGCAGAATAACCACCACCTAATGTTTGAGCTACGATATTTACAGATTCTAATTGTTTAGAAACAGTTAAAGGTTGTTTAACTCTCATTTTAAGTGCTTCATGACCACCAAGCCACTCATTTAAAGTTTTTCCATTTACAGAAATTTCACCTTTTCCAACTTCTAGCCAAACTTTAGCAATAGCTGTTTTTCTTCTACCAGTTGCGTATACTTTTGCCATTATTATTCTCCCTTAACTTGTGCAGTATGAGGATGTTCAGCACCTTCATACACTTTTAAATTTTTAAGCATTTTTGCACCTAATTTTGTTTTAGGAAGCATCCCTCTTGTAGATAGTTTAAATAATTTTTCAGGATTATTTGTAAGCATATCTGACATTTTGTGAGTTTTTGTACTACCAAAATATCCAGAGTGTGTAAAGTAATTTTTAGTTGCTAATTTATCACCTGTGAATTTAACTCCACCTGCATTGATAACTATTACATAATCTCCACAATCAACATTTGGTGTAAAATATGGTTTATTTTTACCTCTTAAAATTGATGCAACTTCTGTAACAACTCTACCAAAGATTTTATCTTGAGCGTCTATTACAACCCATTTTTTTTGGACTTCGGCTTGGTTTACTGATTTAGTAAATTTCATCGACTTCTCCTTTTGATTTTTTTGTTTGACCAAAGAGAAACACTAAATGCGATATTTTCGTGGTTCCCTATAAGTTTGTGCGGAATATTAGTTAAAAGTTACTGAAATAAAGCTTAAATTAAGTCTTTTATAAGATTATTTATAGATTTTATAGTTGTGGCAAATTTTATTTTATCTTGCTGTATTAATACCTGGATTTTCTGGTGTCCCTACATAGTCACTTTGAGTGCTATTGCTAACTTTTAATCCAACTAAAATAGCGCCAATTATTAAACAAAATAAAATAACTTTATTTATGGTTGCTCTTTTCTCTTTTGATTCATTTCCATTGTAATCATCAATTTTATCCATTGTTGGTTCATTGTTTGACATTTTAATCTCCTAAATTTTTTGTGAGTGTATTACTTAATTGTTAAATGAAAATTAATATTTTTCACTTCTTGTAACCAAAAACAAAAAAGCAAAGAATGCTATAAAACTAGAAGCTAAAAATAGGTATTCACCATATAAATATCCAGCAAGTACAGCCCCAACAAAACCACCAAATCCATATGCAACACCTAACATAAATTGTTGTGCTAACTTTTTATTTTCATAAATTTTATAAAGATACAAAATCACCGCACTATGGTAAAGTCCAAAACTAAAGGCATGCAAAGATTGAGTAAAATATGAAATAAAAAGTGAATCAGGGAATATATAAAGCATTAACCATCTAAATGCTGTAACTAAAATAGAAAATTTGATAATTAAAAGAAGGTTTTTTTTAAGTAGCGGAGCTTGATAATAAAACATCAGCACTTCAAATAAAATACCAACTCCCCAAAGATAACTTATCACTTCAAGTGAGATATTGTGTTCGCTTTCATAAATTGTAAAAAAATTATAATACCCGCCAAAACTAACCTGCATCAAAAATAAACTAACCCAAAACCACCAATATTTAAAAAGTGAAAAGGAAGCATTATTTTCACTTTTGATATGGTTACTCTCATCGTATTTAAGGAGCATAAAGGCAATAATTGCAGTCAATAAAGTTGTAACAAAATAATAATGTAACGCTATATTTGGTTCGCTCAGATATTTAGCTAAAACAAATCCTATAAATGCAAACCCAATTGAGCCAAAAAGTCTTGATTTTCCATATTTATGGTTTAGTTCTTTTAGTGCGATTAGTTCAATATATGGAAGTAAAATACTAAGACAAACACCTAAAATTGCATTATTTAACATAAAAAGATAGAAATAATGGATTGTAAAATAAAATAAAAATGATGAAAAAACACTAAGCAAAAGTATTAGTTTGAAAAGTTTTTGAGTTAATTTAATATGTTTTAAAAATAAAAAAGGTGTTAAAAATCTCATAAGCGGTGCTAAAGCCAAAACTACACCGATTTCAAAAGTATTGTAACCGATGTCGTGAAGAACTTTGGGTAAAAAAATTATATATACGCCAACAGCAGCAAAGTAAAAAAAATAAAAGCTACTAAGTTTTAAAAAAAGCATCTACACCAAATCAACAGGTGATGATTTAACGCAAGTTTTTGAGATGATATCCCATAGTGTTCGTTTGTTTTTATTGAAGTATGGAAAAAGTATTGGAAAAACCAAAAACATCAAAATACTCATAGAAATATACCTGATAATGAGTTGAAAAAGTGATGGATTCAAACCACTTGTTACATCAATTAAAGAGACTTCGTAAGCTCTCATTCCAGGTGTTTGAGCTTTAAAATACCAAAATGAAACAACAGCTATAAAATGTGGAATAAATATGTACACCCAACCAGAAGTTTTATCTGCCGCAAAAGCTTCCCGACTCCCCATAATAAAATAAAAAACTATATACATAATTGGTATAAGCAACATAAAACTATCAGTTATAAAAGCTTTAAATCTAGCCATCAACAAAGCATCACATAGATTTATAGAATCCTTTGCTCTGGTGTTATTTTTTGAAAATTTATTTTTTTTTAGTTCTCGCCATCTAGCCAATATATTGCCTTTTTATTCTCTATTTTCGTATAAGGTCGCGATTTTATCATAGGTTTACTTTATTTGGAAATAATATCAAAAATAAATTTTGAAGGAAAAATATGACAGAAAATCAGACCAGTGAAACTTTAGAAATTCTCTATCAAGATAAATTTTTTATAGCCATAAATAAACCATCAGGGCTTTTAGTGCATAGGTCTCCGATCGATAAATATGAAACAAAATTTGCTATGCAAATAGTAAGAGATCAGATAGGCAAATATGTCTATCCAATTCACAGACTAGATAAAGCAACTTCAGGTGTATTAATATTTGCTCTTCACCATGATGTGGCAAACAGTTTTATGGAGATGTTTAGTGATGGACAAGTTGATAAAACTTATATAGCAATCACAAGGGGTCACACCCCACAAGATGGATTTATAGATCATCCGCTAACGCAAATGTTAGATACAAAAGAGGAGAAGTTGGCTGGAGTTACCAAAGAGCCAACCGAAGCGTTAACATATTTTAAAAGGTTAGATATCGTAACTTTGCCATATTTTGTAGACCGCTACCCACAAACAAGATATTCACTTGTAAAGCTAAATCCAAAAACAGGAAAAAAACACCAACTTCGTCGCCATCTTAAACATATTTCACACCATATAGTTGGCGATACAAAACATGGAAGAGGTGAACATAATAAATTCTTTAGGGAAAAATTTGCTGTAAATAGATTACTTCTACACGCTTATATGATTAGCTTCATTCATCCTGTAACATCTGATAATATAGTTATCAAAGCATCTTTTGATGAAAATTTTATAAAATTATTTGATGAGTTTGGTTGGGATAAAGATATTTAACCCAACATGAGAAGCAAAGGATTAGTTTCCTCTGCTCCCTGGTTTATAAGCTACACTTCCCTCTTTACACATAGGGCAATCCTCTGGTGAATATATCTCAAATGTAAAATCCTCTAGTGCAAAAAGTGGTAAACCGCAAGGCAATTTACAATTCTCTTTTGGTTCCGCTTCAACTCCGGTTCTTACACAAAATCCCCTATTGGCTAAAGCTGCATATCCAACTATAACTCCACCTTGAAGTTCAATTTGTTTTGCTGCTTCCAAAGCACTTCCGCCTGTTGTGATAATATCTTCACAAATTAGATATTTTTCACCCTCTTTTACCTCAAAGCCTCTTCTAATGCTCATTTCACCTTCAACTCGTTCAGCAAAAATAAATCTAACATTAAGAGCAGTTGCAAGTGCAAATCCAGCAATTAATCCCCCAAGTGCAGGGGAACAAACTGTGTCAATCTCAATCCCACTCTCTTTTATTTGCAAAGCCAAAGCATCAGCTAATAATTTTGCTGTTTTTGGATCTTCAAGAACTTTTGCACTTTGAAGATAATTTCTAGAGTGATTTCCACTACTTAATTTAAAATGCCCATCTAATAGTGCATTCGCGTCTTTGTATATTTGCTCTACATTCATAGTTTATACTTTTAAAATTTCAGCTTCTTTTACCCTTAAAGTATCATCAGCCTTTACTATAAAACTATCTGTTATTTTTTGAACTTCTGCTTCAGCTTTTTTTGTCTCATCATCTGTAATAGCTTTATCTTTTTGAAGTTTCTTAATTTTATCATTGCTATTTTTTCTGATATTTCTAATAGCTACTTTTGCATTATCAGTCATAACTTTAGCACCTTTTGCACTCTCTTTTCTTTGGTCAACTGTCATTGGTGGGAAAAATAGCTGTACACATTCACCATTATTATTTGGTGTTACACCGATGTTTGCAACTAAAATAGCTTTCTCAATCGCTCCAATAAGACCCTTTTCCCAAGGAGTAATTTTAATAGTAGTTGCATCTGGAGTTAAAACTTGAGCAACTTGAGCTAATCCTGTTTTACTCCCATAATAATCAACCATAACATTGTCTAAAATAGATGGATTAACTTTTCCAGTTCTTAGTGTTTGATAATCTCTTTTAAGAGCTTCAATACTTTTTTCCATTGCCGTTTTTGTTTCATTGTAGATTTCATTTAACATATTTTCTCCTTGGTGTAAATTTTAAAGACCAAACAAGCCAAAACTATTTTGTAGCTGGTGCTTGTGGTATTGATGTTGGGATTTGTGTTGGGATTACAGTTGGTGCAATTGGCGCAACTTCATTTGAAATTGGTGCAGTTGGAGTTTCTACTGGAAGTGAAACTTTTGGTGCTTGTGGCACTAAACTATTTGCATTTGCAGAATCAATTACACTTCTTTGTCGCTCTTTATTATACAAATATCCAAGTGCTATTGTGTTGATTACAAAAGCTGCACCTAATACAAATGTTACCTTTACAAGTAAACTAGCAGGTCCTTTTGAGCCAAACATTGTATCGTTTCCACCGCTATATGCCCCTAGCCCCATGCTTGAACTTTTTTGCAATAAAACTGCGATTACGATTAGTATTGTTAATACAAGTTGAACAATCAATAATGTTGATGTCATATAAATATCCTAGATTTAAAATTTTCGGATTTTATCCAAAGCTTACTAACATAAAGATAAAATTTTACCATGACAATAGAAAACAACTTCACAAAATACGCTAAAGATTACGATAATAACAACATAATCCAAAGGATTGTATCAAAAGCTTTAGTTAGAGAAATAACAAATAAACCAAAAAATATCTTAGAACTTGGATGTGGAACTGGGCAAATTTTTAGAGAACTAGACTGGGAGTTTGATAACTATTTTGCAATTGATTTTTCATCAAAAATGTGTGAACTTCACCCAAAACACAAAAATCTCACAATCAAGTGTTTTGATTTTGATAGTGAAGCATTTTTTTATGAATTGGAAAATAAAACTTTTGATACTATCATCTCATCATCTGCACTTCAATGGTCAAAAAATCTACCAAAACTCCTAAGTCTTTTAATACCAAAAACAAAAAACTTTAAAGCTGTCCTTTTTACATCAAATACATTTAAAGAGATTTATCGAATTACACAAAAACCAAAATCGATACTCTCATACGATGAGATAAAAGGAGCTTTTGCACCATATAAAGCCTCCTTTGAACTCTTCAACTACAAACTTAACTTTGAATCAAAAAAAGAATTATTTGACTATATAAAAAATTCTGGAGTTGGAGGCGATGGAAAACTAAACTTCAAAGAAGCAAAAGAACTTTATAAAAACTACACTTTAAATTATCTCGAATTTGAAGTGGTTTTTGTTACTATTTAACCAATTTTCGTAAAAATTTAAGTATTTCTCTATTATAATCAGTAACTTTTTTACACACTAAAACATCTAAGGATTGATTTGAAAGATACAACATTAATAGTTTTATGCGCTGGAAACTCAACAAGATTTGGGTTAAATCCGAAAAAACAGTGGCTTAGATGTGGAGATATTCCACTTTGGCTATTTGTAACACAAAAGCTGAGCAGTTATAGAGATTTTTCACAAATAATTGTTGTAGCACACCAAGATGAACTGAAATATATGTCAAATTTTAGCGATGAATACTTTTTTGTTGCAGGTGGAAACGAAAGACAAGACTCAATGAAAAATGCCTTACAATTTGTAACATCTTCCTATGTTATGGTAACAGATGTAGCAAGATGTTGTATCTCACAAAACATTATTGGTGAGCTGTTTGAAAATATTGATAAAGCTGATTGTATTGTCCCAGCTTTAAAATCTTCAGACACAGTTGTGTACAAAGATAACACAATAGAAAGAGATGATGTCAAACTTATCCAAACACCACAACTAAGCGTTGTTTCAAAACTAAAAATAGCGCTCAATACAGATATAATTTTTACAGATGATAGTAGTGCAATCAAAAATAGTGGTGGAACTGTTTTTTACACACAAGGCTCACAAAAATCGATAAAACTCACTTTTGGAGATGAATTAGAAAAAATCGATTGTTTGCCATCTCCATCAAGTGATACTTTTGTTGGGACTGGGTACGATATCCACCCGTTTATTGATGAAAAGAAAATGTTTTTAGGCGGTGTACATATCCCATCAAACTTTGGCTTTCAAGCCCATAGTGATGGTGATGTAGTTATCCATAGCCTAATTGATGCGCTTCTTGGTGCTATTGGGGCTGGTGATGTTGGGGAATTTTTTCCAGATACTGATGAAAAATACAAAGGTGCTGACTCTAAAATATTATTGAGTTATATAGTTGATTTTATCCAAAATGTTGGTTTTGTAGTTGTCAATGTTGATATCACAATAATTGCAGAGATTCCGAAAATAAATCCATACAAACAAGAGATTAAAAAAACAATCGCAAACCTTTTAAAAATACCAAATTTTAAAGTCAACATCAAAGCCACAACTTCTGAAAAACTTGGATTTATCGGAAGATGCGAGGGTGTTGCAGTTCAAAGTATAGCGTCACTAAAATTTTACAATTGGAGAGATTAGATGTCAAACGTTTTAATACTAGAAGATGATATTTATTTAGCACAAAAAGTATCATCGAAACTACAAGATGATGGATTTACACCGACACACTACGCATCAATTTTAGAAGCAGATAGATATAAAACATACGAAACAATATTATTATCTACAAACATTCCAGTTGGTGACACAATTGAAATTATTAAAAAATACCCGAATAGCACAATAATACTTTTAGTATCTTATGTAAGTGATGCCACCGTAACAAGACCTTTAAAAGCTGGAGCAAATGATTATGTTTTAAAACCATTTAGTATTGATGAGCTTTTACGAAAAATAAAACACTACAAAGAATTTGAAGCGTTAAAACTTCAAAATAAAGTTCTTGAAGAATATATGGAATTTTTGTTTCATACAACTACAAGTGAGATAAGTATCCCGTCAAAATTTCCATTTCTAGTAGAAACAAATGACCAAAAAGAAGCAGATAAGATAGTTTTTGAACTATCAAAAACACTCAAAAAACCTATTGAATTTGTATCACTTACAAAAGAGTTTAAGTTTGATTTCTCCCATATAAATGATAAATTAATCTATATTTATGATTTTCACAATATCAAAAATAGCTCAAAAGATTTGCTAATAAAAAACATCAAAGATACTGATGTTGTAATTTGTTCACTTGATACGGTTGAAAATTTCCCTTATGAAAAAATATCTATTAAAAAAGATGTTAGATCAATTCAAAACGATACGATTATGACAATAAATGAGTATGTAAAATTAATGGTATTAAATTTTCAAAACCAATATCCAGATACAGAACTTAGTAAAAAACTAGGAATTAGCCGAAAATCTCTTTGGGAAAAAAGAAAAAAATTTGGAATAGAGAAAGATAAATAATGGATCAAAAAACAAGAAAAATATTTTTAACCCTATTTTATAGTGGCTTATCAAAAAAGGCTCCAGGGACAGTTGGGAGCTTTGTTGCTCTTATACTTGGAATGGTTATTTTAAATATATTTAATCTCACTACACTTTTTTTACTCTCAATTTTAATCACCATCTTGGCAATAAAAGAGATAAATATCTACGAAAAAGATGTTGGAACACACGATAATAGTGAAATCGTGATAGATGAGTTAGCTGGTATGTGGATAGCGATGAGTATTGCTGGAGTGGCAAGCGATGGTTATCTGATGGCAATTATTGCATTTGGGATGTTTAGACTTTTTGATATTTGGAAGCCTTCAGTTATTGGACGGATAGATAGAGAAGTTGGTGGTGGAATGGGTGTTATGGGAGATGATGTGGTTGCAGGAATTTTTGCTGGATTAAGTACAGCTTTACTTCATCACTTGATAGTTAGTTTCATATAAAATTAAATAAACTTAGTTAAAGTGTCGCCAAATAAAGTTACAAATTAAGGAAATAAAATGGATAAAAATATTATAAATAGTGAGATGTTGGTTCATATAGCAATGTGTTCACACAAAGAACCACAAACAGTTTTAGCAGTAAATGCTGATGAAGCAATAAAAAATGAACTAAAAAAATATGGTATAAAAGTTACATTTAGTGATGGCTTCAATGTTGATGACAAATTTGATGTTGTACTTTACAATAGTGAGGTTTTAGATGATTCTGTTATGGCAAATGTAATGAGAAACCTTGAAGACAAATGTGGAATGTTTGCTTGTAAAGTTACATCATTTGATAAAGATAGCAAACAAATGAAACAAGACCTAACAACAGTTGCAAAAAATTTCTGGATAACTATGCCATACAACGCTGGGGAAAATATGATGATTTTGGCTTCAAAAAAATATCACCCGCAAGCTGATATTATACTAGATAGAAGTGATTTTATAGATGCTAACTACTACAACACAGAGCTTCATAATGCTTCTTTTGTTATGCCAAACTATATTCAAAAACCACTTACAGGTATAGCGAAAAGATAATATTGAATGTTTAAAAATGCAATAGTTTTAACTGGTGGAATAGCAACTGGAAAAAGTACAGTAGCAAACCTTTTTAAGCTTTATGGTTTTTTAACTATCGACGCTGACGCACTAGCGCATAAATTACTTGATATCCATAATGAAAAAATTGGTGAACTTTTTGGAGATAGCTACATAGAAAATGGTAAAGTTTTAAGAAAACAACTAGGAACTTTGATTTTTAATAATCAAGATGAGAAGAAAAAATTAGAGAACTTTATCCATCCACTTATAAAAGAGGAGATAGAGGAAGAAGCTACTATTTTTGAAAAAAACAATATCCCATATTTGATAGATATTCCACTTTTTTTTGAAAACAAAAACTACGATATCAAAAGAAGTATTGTTGTTTATACACCAAAAGATACCCAAATTAAAAGGCTTCAAAAAAGAGACAATTGCGATGAGCTTGTCGCTAAAACAAAAATCAATAATCAGATGGATATAGAGGAGAAAAAAAATCTCTCAACATATACTATCGATAATAGTAAAGATTTACCGAATTTAATAAAAGAGGTTGAAAGGGTTAAAAATGAGATACTCAAAGTATGATGCAAGTGGAAATAGTTTTGTTATTTTTCACACAAATGAAAGAAAGGATTATAGTAATTTAGCGATTGAACTATGTAAAAAAGAGGAAGTTGATGGCTTAATTGTTATGGTTCCACATATAGTTTATGATTTTGAGTGGTTATTTTACAACAATGATGGCTCAACAGCTTCAATGTGTGGAAATGGTACAAGAGCAGTTGCCTTGTATGCTTTTACAAACCAACTAACTGGTAGTTTTATGAAGTTTTTAACTGGTGCAGGTGAGATTAATTGTGCTGTTGATGGTGATATTGTAGAGACTCAAATGACAAAACCATTTGAAATAAAAGAGCCATTTTTTGAAGTTGGTTTTTTATGTTGGATTGTAAATACAGGTGTGCCTCATCTTGTGATAATGACTGATAATTTAGATGATTTTGATCTTGAACTATGCTCTAAATTAAGAACTAAATACAATACAAATGTAAACTTTGCAAAAGTTGAAGATGGAAAACTTTTTGTAAGAACTTTTGAAAGAGGGGTTGAGGGGGAAACTTTAGCTTGTGGAACTGGTATGGTTGCTTCATTTTTACGAGCTTTTAGCCTTGGACTTATTGACAATATCTGTAAAGTTTATCCAAAAAGTAAAGAGGAATTAATAATTAGAAAAGATGATGAAAATCTTTACTTCAAAGGAAAAGTAAAATTTATAGAAGCAAAAGAGATTTAACGCTTTTGCTTCTATAAAAAATAAATACCATTAAAATTTATCTAAATTTTGCAATCCTAAATGCAACCGCATTTTCCAAAATTAGTGAATTATTATAACAACAAACGACCATTCCGTCACTTGACGCTTTTATCTCATTTATAACTTCACCATTTAATGAGTGGATAATTTCACCTAAAATTTGCCCCTTAAAAACATAGTTTCCAACACACTCTTTTGGGATAAAAATACCACTTCGTTTTGCTTTTATCACTCGTAAATTTGTTTTTGTAACAATATTAGATTCGTAAGCATTGAAAGTATTATGTTCAATAACACGACTTTTGTCCATAAACCTAACCATAGCTTGATGAATTTGGTTTGAAATATTACTATCTACTAAATTATCAATAGGACAAACTATTGAGTATGCTTTTGTCCCCCAAAGTTGCCAATTGTATTGTAAGGTTACCGTATCGATTGAGTTTAATTCGCTATGATGAACAATCTTAAAGCCAAATTTTTTCGCCCCTGCCAAATCCTCATAACCACTTTTAAAAAGTTTTATATGGGGTAAACAATTTGTTGGGTCCCGTCTTCTTTCAAGATTTATCCCGTATGTGTAACCACTAATCGCTTCAAAAACTTTTGCTGCAATTCTTTGTGTTGTTTCCCCCTCTTTGTACCCTGGGAACATCATATTTAAATCTGTTTTATCTAGTGGCCAAAATCTCTGAGCGATATTTAGTGCATAATGATTAATTGATGGAATAATTAAAATATCACCTTTAATTTTCTCTTTATCTATACTTTTTAGCCAACTAACCATTTGTGATGAGCAAAAAAGTGGCAGTATAGCATCTCCATCCATTGCTCCAACAATAGCTAAAGATGGGGCTTTTGGATCACTTCCTTTAAATAAATATCCCTCAATAACAAGTGGCGCGCGACTTAAAGATTCTAATCTTAATATCTCAATTTTTTTCATACATACACCACCTATTCAAATTCGCCAAAAATTCTAGCAATTAAAGAGCCTTCGTAAACTACTGGATATTCTCGCAAAGTGAACAAAATCCCACTTGATGGTGCTTTTAACTCTGCTAACAATTCTCCAGTTAAAGGATCTACAATATCGCCTATCTTGTCATCTTTTTTAACAACCGCACAATGATCCAAAAACTGTACAAACAGCCCACTTTTAGGGGCATTCATATAAGCTACACTTCCAGTTTCAGAGGTAAATGGAACCCTTACTTCAAACTCCTCATCAGTATCTATAATCCCCTCTTTTTTCATAAGATTTAAAATACCTTCTAAAAGCTGAGCGCCATATCTATTTGTAAGTCGCATCCCAACACCCATCTCAACAACTAGAGTTTTTGTACCAAGTGAATTTAATGTATGTGAAAATGTGGCTTCAAGTACAGTTACGGCGTCATGAATCCAAATAAAATCACAATTAAGCTCTTTAGCTAGCGGAAAAGTTGATGGACTAAACTCTTTATTGATACGAATTTGTGGGATTTCACGAAGAAAAATATTACTTGAGTGGATATCAATTGCTATGTCACTACCTTTTATATCTTGTGTTAGTGCATAAACGATTTGCCCAGGTAAAAAATCATTTTTCCCACCAGGGAAAGAACGATTTAAATCAACTTCATAGATAGGAAAACCCCTTGTAATAGTATCTACCCCAAGTGCATTCACAGCAGGATAAATATCAACAATACCCTTTATTTTCTCACTATTTTCTTTTAACCACTTAGCCAAAAGATAGATTACAAGCTGCCCCTCAAGCTCATCTCCATGAATCCCACTTACTATTGAGATTCGCTTTGATTCATTTGTAACACTATCACCTTCAAACCTAGTTCGCTTAATAGACAAACTCTCCCCAACAGGGAGTTCTGATTTGAAAATCTCTTTTGTTTTAATCTTCAAAGTATATTACTCCGTTATTATTTTATTGATTTTATTGTTGATTGAAGCCAAAATAACCTCATCACTATCATTTGTATCGTGTGGTTTGAAACTTGCATTTGGTGCCAATATTGAAACTATTGAGTCTATCTCTTTCATAACCACTAAAGCAAACTCTTTATCCCTACCAACTCTAAGGCTCATGTCAACTTTTTCAACATTTTTCCCCATGGCAATAAAATAGTCGTTTAATTTTCTAGTTTGTTTTCGTGTAAGCTCACCCCAAATTTCACTTATAAGTGACATCGCTGTATCTATAAATCTAAAATCAACAAAATGGGAATTTTTTTGAGCCACTTCAAAATGTTTGTGAAGCTCTATGATTGAACCAAAAGCTTCAGCTTCTATATAGCTTCTTGAAATAATCGCATTTTCCCTTGCATTTGTAAGCAAATCATATAAATTTGATGGATGATCCCCAAAGATGGCAACATTTAGAAACTCAGATGAATTTTCATATTCTATATCAATCCCTAGTTTTTCAAATAAAGCTACGCCTTCATTTTTATCAACATCAATAATATTATCATAAGCTCTATTTATATCAATAAGTGATGCTTCAATTCTCTCTAAATATCGTCCCAACCAATAAAGGCTTATTGCTGCATTTGTTGTAATTAACTGTTTCACATTATTCTCCCATTACCCATGTATCTTTAAATCCCCCGCCTTGAGAGGAATTTACAAGATAATTTCCAGCTTCCATAGCATATCTAGTAAGCCCACATTTCCATACTTTTGGCTCTTCAGCCATAACAACATAAGCCCTAAAATCAGCTTTTCGTGGAAGTAATTTATCACCTATATAGCACTCCTCATCATAAAATTCGATAAGCTCTTGAGCTATAAATCTTCTAGGATTTGCCTTAATGATAGTTTTTAAGTCTTCGATTTGGATTTTTGACATACTATGCCCGAACATAACCCCATATCCTCCAGCTTCTGCCACATCTTTTATTACAAGTTTTTCCATATTTTCCATCATATATTTCATATCATCAGGAAAATAAGGTAGATATGTTGGTGCGTTTTTAAGGAGTGCTTCTTCACCTAAATAATATTTTATCATTTGAGGGACAAAATAATATATCCCTTTGTCATCCGCAACACCATTTCCAGGGGCATTTAGAAGTGCTACGTTACCAGCTAAATAAGCTTCCATAATGCCAGGAACCCCGATTAAGCTTTCAGGATTAAAGAAACTTGGATCTAAAAATTCATCATCAAGTCGTCTATAAACAGCCCCAACCCTTACAAGCTTCCCATCATAATTTTTAAAATAAACAACTTTATCTTTTACAATAAGCTCATGATTTCGCACCAAAAGTGCATCGCTCATTTGCGCCAAATAGCTGTGCTCATAGTATGCTGAATTAAATCTTCCAGGAGTTAAGACTACATTTATTCCACCACAATTTACATAATCCATAGATTCTTTGATATAAGTTGGATATTGTTTAATCGGCTCAATTTTTAGACTTTCAAAAAATTCTGGGTAGATTTTTCGGTAAGTATCACGAATTGACAAAGGATAACTAGCCCCACTTGGAACTCTTAAATTATCTTCTAAAATAATCCAATCATTTGTAACGGTATCTTTTACAAGGTCAATCCCATTGATATGTGTTCTTAATTTTTTTGACGGTGAGTGTCCTACAAGTTCTTTTAGAAAACCTTTTGCTTGATAGATAAACTCTTGCGGAATTATACCGGCTTTGACTATTTTTTGATCAGTGTACAGATCTTCCAAAAAGAGATTTAAAGCTTTTACCCTTTGAGATAGTCCTCTATCCATTTTATTAAACTCATCTGCTCCTATAATCCTAGGTACAACATCAAAAGGTAACGATCTTTCAATAAAATTTCCATCTTTGTAAAGATTGAAATTAACAGCAAACTTGTCCATATATTTTGTAAATTCTTCAATTTTTTGTCTATCTTGTTTGTGGTAAATTTCCCAAAATTTACCTATTTGTGTTGTTGATTGTTCGAGCAATTGTGACCTCCTGTTTAATTTTTCGTGTGTTTAGAAAAATTATACTACAAAGGGTTATAAATCAAATAGAGATACTGGCTAATAACTACACAATTTTTGCAATATGCACTTAAAAGTCGCACAATATCTCAATTTTCAAACTATTTTTCTGAAAAAATCACTTTTTTAAAATTACCTAATGACTTTAGATGCATATCGATAAGTGTTATCCACCCTTTTTTACTCCAAAGAGCCAGAGTTTCATCATCAAGTTGTTGCAATTTTACTCTATCTACTACAAAAAACTTATCAAGTATGGTTTTTGTTTCATCTTGGTAGCCTATTTGAAAATCTTGCTCTTTTAACAATTCATGATTCTTGAGTTCTTTGATAATTTTCTTACTTATATCTCGTTTTTTATTTAGTGTTCTTATAAGTTCTATCTTTTTACTTGCCAAAATATCAAGTTCACCACTTTTTTTAAAAATAATATTTGTTTTTTTCTTATCCACAAAGTCGCTTTTATCGATAGCTATAATCTCTTGTCTTCCATTCTTTTCATCAATTACTACCCCATTTAAAAATGGATAAGTTTGTGTATAAAAAGGGAGATATTGCCCCTCTTTGTTAAAAATTGTGACAAGTGGATTTATTCCACAAAAAGCCATAAACTCAAGATTATCGCCTTTTCCACTTATAATGACAGGACAAAAAAAACTCATATCCAAAACCTCATCAAAACCCAAAGGGATAAGGTTGATATGCTTTGCTACTTCATTTGGTGATACATCATCAAACTTTATATCTTTGTGTTTAGCTTTATCAAGAACTTCTACTTTTTTAAACATCTTTTTGTCCTTTTTATTTTTATACTATGTCAATATGTAGTGTTGTATTACCAAGATCATAATCACCAGTAGTTATAGTATGTCCACTATCACCTGAACCAGTTCCTTCTCTTACTGTTCCACCTTCTTCTGTAAACTTAATATTTTCAGCATCTTCAGCATTGATTTTAAGCGTAAATGTTGATCCTGCACCATTCCATGCATCAAGCATTGAATCTGTAAACAGATACTCTTCATCATCACTAAATCCACCAAAATCAAGTCCAGTTAAGTCAAGTGTTTCAATGTTTGAGAATCCTGCTCCGCTAGCTGTTTCAAAGTTTGCTCCAGAAGTTGATTCCCCTGTTCCTGTTCCATTAACCTTAACAGTATCAGTGTCACTTCCGCCATCAAAATCAAAGTTAAGTAGATTATTAAAATTGATAGTAAAAGTATCATTTCCAGCTAGCCCATTTATAGCATCTGGTTCATCTCCACTAATTGTAAGATTATCAGCAACACTTGAAAGATTTAAGTTTTCAAATTCTGCAAGTTTTGAGAAGTCTAAATCACCACTAATTGCTGTACTTCCAAACGATAAACTATCGTTTCCACCTGCATCAACAATGTCGGTAAATTCATTTCTAAAGCTATTAAATTCTGCCAAATCATCAAAAGTTATAGTATCAGCACCACTAAATAGATTTAAAGTTTCAATTCCACTTACATCGATTAGGTTTGCACTATCAATTGTACCACTTGTTGTGATATTTAAAATATCAGTTCCAGTAGATCCAGTATCTGAAATATTATCGCTAGTATTGATATTAGAAGCTGTTACATTTATCGTATCAGAACCATTGCCAAGATCAACCGTATCATTTCCACTAGTTAGATTTACAATATCACTTGCTGCTGTTCCTGTAATAATCTCATTTCCTGTGTTATCAGTTATAGTTAAAGCTCCCCCCGTAACACTATTTGTAAAGCCACTTAGATTCAATGTTTCACCAGAAGCCATAGAAACAGCAAAACCACTTGATGAACTGATTGTGATTGCAACACTTGTTTTGCCATCAAGCGCAGTCAGATTTGCTCCAGTTGCACTTGTACCATTTATTGTTAAAGTCAATGCATCTGAACTTGTTGCATTTGCTAAATTTGTATTTAAATTTGCTGCTGTATCTGCTGTTACTGTTGCTGTAACTATCGCTGATGTTTTAGTCAGAATTGCATTTACATTTGTAGCACTTTGTGTATCTGTTATTGTTATAGCTTCATCTCCAAGATTTGCATAATTTGCTGCATTAGTAGTATATACAGTTGTTAAATCAGCATATGTTCCTGTTACTGCTGTTGCTGTTACACTTATATCAACTGATGTTTTACCATCAAGTGTTATTAAATCAGCAGCTGTTGCTGTTGCTCCATTTACTGTTAATGTCAAGGCATCATTTGAATCCGCATTTCCTAATCCTGCAACTAACGATGCTGCCGTGTCTGCTGTTACTGTTGTTGTTACTATTCCTGTTGTATCTCCTGCAACTGTATTTACATCACTAGCACTTGAAGTTCCACTTAGTGTTGCAGCATAATTTGTTGCTGTTGTTATTCCGCTTGCTGCTACTACTGCTGCTACTTCTGCTCCAGTTCCTGTGATTGCTGTTATTGCACTTGCGTTTACTGCCACACTTGTTTTTCCATCAAGTCCTGTTAAATCTGTTGCTGCTGCTGTAGTTCCATTTACTGTTAAAGTCAATGCATCCGAACTTGTTGCATTTGCTAATGCTGTATTTAAAGCACTTGCCGTGTCTGCTGTTACTGTTGCTGTTACTATTCCACTTATAGAATTTGCTATGAAATTTGCATTTGTGGCTGTTACACTAGAATCACTTAATGTTATATTTCCCGCACCGCTTATGGTTTTTCCAGATAATTTAGCAAAAGTTGTTGTTAAAGTTACACCACTATTAACACTCACTCTAGCATTTTGAAAATCTCCGCTAAATACAGAGTCAGCAGTAAATGTCACAGTTTTAGTACCACTTAAACTTAAATTTGCAAAATCTTGAGATGATGATGTATCAACTTGAACAACAATACTTCCAGTTCCACTCACAGGGATGTTTCCTAAAATATCATCACTAACAGTCATTGTTCCACTTGATACTTTTAAAGTATCTACATTTGTAAGGTTTCCAGTATATGTTGCTGTTCCCGACCAATCAACATTTAGGGTAATGCCTGCTGCAACATTTGCAAAATTTGCGTTTAATGCAGTAGCGGCATCAAGATTCGTAACATTTACAATACCAGCACCTGTAACTGTTTTTCCTGTTAATTGACTAGCTTGGATTGTCAGAGTTAGTCCTGCGCCAACATCATAATTCTCAAAGTTTAGTAATGAAATACCAGTCAAATCTAGGCTTCCACTTAAACTTAATGTATCAGTTCCACCACCTCCATCAAGAGTATTGATTCCAGCTATGCTGCTCATATTAAATGTATCAGCTCCAGTACCAGTTTTTATAATCTCTATATTTGTAAGTGCCGTAGTGTTTCCACCACCAGTAATTGAACTATTATTTGTAACAGTCATCGCTGTAGTTGAAGAATTATAATTAAGCGTATCAGTTCCAACACCACCATCAAGTGAACCATTAAAGACTGCATTGTGTGTAAATGTATCATTACTTCCGCTTCCTATGAAATTTTCAATTCCACTAAAAGCATCACTACCATCAGCTCCACTTACTGTTCCTGAAAGTGTTACACTAACAGCTCCTGTTGCATCAACATAAGTTAAGGTATCACTTCCTGTACCACCTTGTATAGTATTACTTGTACCATCACCTTGTATTACATTCGTACCATTTCCAAGTTTGATATGCTCAATTGATATTAGTGTATCTGTCCCTTCTCCTAAAGCTTTATTTGATCTTAAATCTATATTCATATTTACATTTGTACCAGTAAAGTCAGCCCAGTCAGATCCACCCTCACCACTTAAATAATCATCTCCAGCACCACCAATAAGCGTATCATTGTCATTTCCACCATAAATAGTATCATTTCCATCAAGTCCACTTAGCGTATCACTTCCTGCCATACCATAAATAATATTGCTATTTGCATCTCCAGTAATTGTATCTCCAACAGTTGAAGCTTTGATTCCTTCCACATTTGTAATAGTATCAGTTCCGAAATATGTCGTTGTGAAACTTGCGCTAAGGGTAAGATTCATAGAGCTTGTATACGTACTAAAATCTAAAACATCAAGTCCTGTTCCACCATTAATTGTATCATTTCCATCTCCAGTTAACATAACAATAGTATCATCACCAGTTCCACCGTTTAGTCTGTCATTTCCTGTTCCACCATCAAGTATATCAATATCTGAGTCACCATTTAAAATGTCGTCTCCAGCACCACCAAATAAACTATCATCCCCAGTTCCACCACTTATAGTGTTTACATTACCGTCTCCATAAATTATATCGCCACTGTTTCCACCAATTGCATTTTCAATGCCAACCAAAGTATCTGTCCCATCTCCTATTGCTCTAGTTGCTGCTATTCCGCCATTTACGACTGTATCAAGATTAATACTAATTGAACTTCCAACCCCAGTAAAGCTAACTGTATCACTATCTGCTCCACCGTCAATAGTATCATCTCCGCCACCACCATTAATAGTATCATTTCCAGCTTCACCATAAAGTACATCATTACCTAAGCGCGCAGTAATTGTGTCTATACCTGCCCCTCCGTAAATTGTATTTACAATATCATCACCTAATATTGTATCGTTTTGAGATGAAGCAACCAAATTTTCAATACCAAAAACAGTACTTACATAACTAGTTCCAGCAGTATTAAAGACTGCATTGTGTTGTGAATAGAGATCAATAGAAACGCCACTTTGTGTAGTAAGATTAGAAAAATTCATTATGTCTGTTCCAGCTCCACCTTGTATATAGTCATTTCCTAAAGAAGCATAGATATGGTCGTTTCCATCCCCTCCATTAAATGTATTATTTGAATCTCCACCAGCCAATGTATCATTATAAATAGTAGCCGTTATATGCTCTATATTTACAACTGTTTCAAAATTTCCATAAGAGTCAATTAGAAGATTTCCAGCCAAATTTGAAGCATCATAACTGATTGTTGCTCCACTAAGATTTACAACCACTCGCGAACTTCCTCCAACAAACAATAGATAATCAGCCAAATCTCCCCCACCATCTATGTAATCAGTTCCAACGCCATCATAGATTGTATCATTTCCATTTTGACCATAAAGGTTATCATCTCCATCTTCACCCCAAATATTGTCATTGCCATCTCCACCATCAACATGATCATTGCCAGCGCCTCCAATAAGATAGTCAGCATCACCTTCACCCCAAATGCTGTCGTTGTCGGCACCACCATAAACAAGGTCTGATCCAGATCCAGCCACAATATAATCAGCTCCACCTTGTCCATAGATAGTATCATTACCTTCATAACTAAATACAGCATTGCCTTCAGAGTCACCACTAAAAATATCTCCATTCCAAGACAAGTAGAAACCTTCAAAATCTGCTGTTCCATCAGATTCTTTATAAATATAGTCATACGCACCAAGTCCATCTCTAACTTTAAAGAATTCATATGTTCCGTTAGCAAGAGTTGCAAGACCTGTAACTGTAACACTTTCGATAGTTGTACTTTCATATGTATCACTAGTATCTCCATCGCCATTTAAATCTTGACTTGTCAAAATTATCACATTACTAGTACTTTGCCCCCAGAAATGTCTATAATCAAGGTAGTCAAAACCAGATCCACCTACTAAAGTATCTTGTCCTTGATTTGCACTCGCTCTATCATCACCTGCACCCAAATCATAAACATCATTTCCACTGTTTCCTAAAACATGATCAACTCCATCATACATTATGAATGTATTATCATATCCGCTTCCCCAAACAGTAGTATTTTGAGCACCATTAAATGCTATAATATTTTCAACATTTGATATTAATGTGCTACCAGCAGTACCGCCATCAAGACGAATTTCATTTGCAGAATTCATATATTGTAGACTAAGCCAGTCACTTCCACCTTGTCCATCATAGTTATCATTCCCGAGAGACAAATACATCACATCGTTTCCATCTCCACCTAAAAATGAGTTTTTATCATCTGTTCCCCTAAAAGTATCATTAGCACTTGAACCAATTGCATTTTCAACATTCATAACATAATCAAATTTTGCAGAATCTGTAATGTTTATCGCTTTAGCATAACTTCCAGCGTACGCTCCGCTTCCAGCCGTTACTACTGTTACTAAATCTATATTAACACCAATTGAACCTGTGAAATCTATCCAGTCCTCTTCACTAAACCCAACAGTATTTGCAGCTCCACCATACAAGAAGTCTCCATCAAAGTTTCCATAAAGTGTATCAGTTCCTTCCCCGCCATCAGCAATATCACCTATTCCAACACCTGTATAAAGCTTATCATTTCCTGTTCCACCAAACAATGTATCAATACCATCAAGCCCATAGATTGTATCAGCTCCACCATATCCATAGATTGTATTGACTCCACTATTTCCGCTTAATGTATCTCCATATAGACTTGTACCGCCTATATTTTCTATATTTATAATATCTGTTTCAGAATTATCAGCCCCATCTGTAATTTCTTTTGTGCTTAAGTTAACAATAACAGATGATGCTTCATTGTAGAAATCCACAATATCGATTCCATCTCCACCATCATATTTATCAAGTCCGGCTCCACCTCTTAGTGTATCGTTTCCTGCTCCGCCCAATAAGTGATCATTTCCTACTCCACCATCAATTAAATCGTTTCCGCCAAATCCATCAAGAGTATTATTTAGATTATCTCCAGTTAACATATCTCTAAAACTTGTCCCTTTTAGGTTTTCTATTTCAAAAATAGTTGTAGCTCCAAGTCCACCAGTGATACTTCCACCACTCATATTAGCTCGAACTCCAGTAAATCCATCTGGGTCTGAAGTATTTTCACCTACAAGTTGGAAGCTTAGCCAGTCACCATTTGTTTGGTTTGCACTTCCTCCATCAATACTATCTCCACCGCCAGTTGCAATGATAAAGTCATCTCCACCACCAGCTACCAATGTGTCAGTTCCAGTAGTACCTTTGATTGTATCATTATGGTTTGAACCTATCACTTTTGTAACATTATAAAGTCTATCAAATCCACCAAATCCATCACTCATAACCTCATAAGTAGTCGCTGTATCTGTTCCATCTTTTTTATCAAGATAAACAGTTATACCAGAACTAACATCACTAAAGTCAATCGTATTAGACCCAGTATCTCCATCTATGATGTCATTTCCAGCTCCACCTCTAAAAATATCATCTCCACTTCCACCATTTAGTGAATCATTTCCAATTCCGCCATAGATAGTATCATCACCACCCTCTCCTAGCAATGTATCATCATAATTATTGCCGACGATTGAAGTTCCACTAAATCCTATTAAAGTATCATTATAATTTGAAGCTCTTATTATTTCTATGTGATCTTTTAGAGTATCAGTTCCCTCTAATGAACCAACAGCCGTACCAAAATTTGTCCCACCATCAGCAAGATTTACAACAACTAAAGATTCAGCAAGTGAATAGCTTAAAGTATCACTTCCAGCTCCACCAGTTACTGAGTCATTTCCTGCTCCAGCATAAATAATATCATCATCTTCATCTCCAAAAATAGTATCAACACCGACGCCACCGTAAATAGTATCATTTCCTGTGCCACCTTGAATTGTATCAATTCCATCTCCACCTTCGATAGTATCAGCTCCTGCTCCACCTAAAATATTATCATCACCCTCTCGACCTTTTAATGTATCAACTCCAGCTCCACCTTCTAGTGTATTTGCTGAACTATCTCCATAAATCTCATCGTTTCCAGTTGTCCCTATGATTCTTTCTATATTGTAGATTAAATCTTCAACTAAACTAGCTCCATTGTGATCTCCATCATCAAGAGCTTTATTTATCCCTAAATCAACAATTACTTTTGTAGTCGCCCCTGTGTAGTCAAGCGTATCAACACCTGCTCCACCATCAATATAATCAGCCCCTTTTGAAGAGTAAATAGTATCATTTCCAGTGTAACCATCAAGTGTATTTATACTTGCAAAACTATCACTACCTTTTAGTATATCTGCGTTTTTTGTACCTTTGATATTTTCAATACCAACAACATGATCAAACGATGAAGCTGTTCCAATTAAGAATATTTCCTGATTGTTTGTTCGACTTAAATCAGCGTTAATTGCATTTGTATTGACAACATAACTATAATCAATCCAGTCCGCTATTCCGCTATCAGCAGTACTTGTACCACCATAGATTGTGTCTCCGTCAAGTCCACCTAAAATAGTATCTTCACCATCTTCACCAGAAATTACATCAGCTCCACCAAGACCAAATAATATATCATTTCCGCCTCGTCCCATAAGACTATTAACACCGCTATCACCTATTAAAATGTCAATATTGTTTGAACCTATAACATCTTGAATATCATATATTTTATCTGTACCTTCACCTGTTGCTGTATTTTCTGTTGTATTTAAAACTGCTCCATTTAGGTAGCTATGAGTCGTTGTAGTACCAAGATTAGCTGTAATTCCAGTAGCTGAAGCACTATAATCAAGCACATCTCTATCACTATTAGCAGTTAGTGCGGTATCGGTTCCATAGATAATGTCATCACCTAATCCGCCTCTAAATGTATCGGCTCCAATTCCACCAGTTAAAGTATCACTTCCAGCTCCTCCATAAAGTGTATCGCCACTAGCTCCACCCTCTAGTTTATTATCACTTCCATCACCAATAATTGTATCGACATACAATGTACCTACAACATTTTCAATGCCTGTTGCAAACTCTTTATTTCCAAAACCATCATTTTGAATAGCGTAAGTTGTATCAGTTCCGAATGTTTGACTAACTGATAGATTTATTTTCACCCCTTGTGTTCCATCATTGAAATCAATAGTATCAATCCCGACTCCACCATCAAGATAATCAACTCCACCAAGACCTTTAATTGTATCGTTTTCACCGCCTGCAAATATAGTATTATTGTTATGATCTCCTGTTATGGTGTCACTTCTATCTGTTCCTATTACATTTTCAATAGCTATCAGGTAATCTGTTTTACCATTTGAAACTGCTGTTCCACTTGAGCTTCCGCCATCATCAGTGTCCAAATCAAGAACAACACCAAAAGCCAAATCAGAGAAATCAGCCGTATCGCTATCAGCACCTCCATCAAGTGTATCGCTTTCTCCGCCACCTCTTAAAGTATCATTTCCAGCAAGTCCAACAAGTGAATTTGATAACCCATCTCCATAGATAATATCTGCCGAATTTGTTCCAATTATGTTTTCAATTCCATCAATAAATTCTTTATTTCCAAAACCATCATTTTGAACTCTATAACTACCATTACTTCCTTCAGTTTGGTTTGTTGTCATATCTACGATAATTCCAGTAGTTGGTGAGCCAACACTAAAATCAACAGTATCAGTTCCAGCTCCACCAAGTAGTTTATCCGCGCCACCAAGGCCAATTATATAGTCGTTTCCAGATCTTCCATCAAATGTATTATTTCCACTATTTCCAGCTAAATAATCTCCCAAGTCACTTCCAATTACATTTTCAATATTTGTAATTGTATCTGTGCCGTAAGTTGCATGAATTCTTTGTGCGGTTACAACTCCTAAATCTATCTCAATACCTTTGTAACTATCAGTTACAGCAGAATCAAGCCCTGTTCCATCACTATCTCTTGTATCGCCAGTGTCATCAGTTATTGCTATTGATGTAAAGTCAAGGGTGTCACTTGCTCCATTTATAGTAACTGAGTCGGTATCGTCGCCATCAATATTGTCATTTCCAGCACCTGCAATAATATAGTCATTTCCAGCGCCACCTTCAATGTAATCATCACCAGCACCTTCACTAATGGTATCATCTCCTGCTAGTCCAAGAAGTGTATTAGCTCCACCATCACCTGTAATTTGATCTGCTACATTTACTAAATTTGAACCTGTTATATTTTCGATACTTTCAAAAGTATCAGTTCCAGTAGCACCTCCAACTGCAAATGAATTTGTTAAATTTGCTTGAACTGAAGTACTTGACCCACTATAATCAGCAGTATCGCTACCTTCTCCACCTTTTAGTTTATCATCGTCTGCTCCACCGATAAGTGTGTCGTTTCCGTATCCACCAATCAGTGTATCTTCACCAGCCCCACCATCAAGGGTGTCATTATTTACAAGCGTATCACTACTCAAGCTATCATCACCATAAAGTATATCACTTCCTGCACCACCGCTTAAATAATCAACTCCGGCTCCACCAGTAACAGTATCATTTCCATTTCCACCTAATAGTGATTCAACGCCAGTATTTGCTCCACCATCTATGATATCATTTTCATCTCCACCGTCAATATAGTCAATTCCATCACCGCCAAATAATGTATTTTTATTGGTGTCCCCAATAATATTATCTGCTTTTGATGTTCCAATAATATTTTCAATATTAACAATTGTATGATCATTTATTCCATCAAGCTGTACATTTGCAACAACATTATCTGTTAAAGTCACATTGATACCAACTGTTTTAGTGCTTACATCTACAAGACTATAATCAACACTATCGCTACCTTTTGATGCATCAATTTCACTTCCCCCATCTATAATATCACTTGTAAAGCCCACACCTTTAAATACATCATCTCCTTCATTTCCATAAAGTTTATCAGCATCAGCTCCACCTGTTATAGTATCATTTCCAGCTCCACCATAAATTGTATCATTTCCAGCTCCACCATCAAGAATATCAGCTCCAGCCATACCAAAAAGACTATTTTTTTCATTACTCCCTTTGATTGTATCATTTCCAACTGTACCTTTGATATTTTCAATATTTTTAATTAAATCTGTTGAATCTCCATCGCTTACTGTTACGGTTGAATACCCATTAGCAACCAATCCCAAATCAATTAATATTTTAGTTGCATCATTTGAACTATAATCTATCATGTCTCCATTTATTTCATTTTTAGGATCGGCACTTTCACCACCATGAATAATATTTGTCTCCCCTGATTTAGTTATAAATGTATCATCAAAATTACTTCCAACTACATTTTCAATCGTTGTGATTGTATCTACTACTCCAGCACCTTCAGTTGCAAATCCTGTTTGAAGATTGACAACAACTCCACTTAAAAGTGCAGCATAATCATATCTAACAGTATCGTTTCCAGCTCCACCAATAAATGTATTAACGCTAGTATTTCCACTAAATGTATCATTTCCACTAGTTCCAATTACATTTTCTATATTTCTAACTGTATCATCATTTGTACCCGTGTGAGTTCCAACGCTATTTGTTACTTCTATTGTTGAATTTGTATTAATAGCATTCGCAAGTGTCACAACAACTTTATTGTCAATATCACTTAAAGCACTGTAATTTAATGTATCAGCTCCAATTCCACCATCAATAATATCAGCTCCATCGCTATCTGTTGTTGCAATTATTATATCGTTGTCGTCTCCACCATTTATAATGTCGTTTCCATCTCCACCAACTAAAATATCAGCACCAACTCCACCATCAAGTGTATCAACTGCTCCATCATCACTAGCTCCTGTGTCGTCATTACCATAAAGTGTATCAGCTCCATTTCCACCAATTAAGTGATCAATTCCATCTTTTCCATAAAGCGTATCATCTCCACCAAGCCCGAAGATACTATTAGCATCACTGTTTCCAGTTATATTATCACCTTCAAGATTTGAGCCTTTAACATGCTCGATACCATAAATATTATCTATACCTTGGTCATCAGAAGATGCAGTTCCAATTAAATTTCCCTCACCCAAAGTAATAGTCATACCTTTGATTGCTTGAGTGTAATCTATCATATCGTTTTGGCTAACATCACTTAAAGAATCTCCACCATAAACAATATCAATTTGGTTATCAGCCGCATCAAAAATAAACACATCATCGCCATTTCCACCAACTAAAGTGTCAGCTCCAATTCCACCAAGTAAACTATCATTTCCATCTTCGCCAAAGAGAGTATCAATTCCATCTTTTCCATAAAGTGTATCAAGTCCATCTCCACCCCAAATTTGGTCATCTCCATCTTTTCCATCTATCGTATCATTTCCAGAACCAACACTGTTAAGTTCATCATTCCCACCATAAAGAAGGTCGCTTCCACTTTGTCCAGCAATTTGATCATCTCCGCCCATACCTTCTACTTTATTGAGGTTTTGATCACCTGTAATAATATCGTTGTGGTTTGTACCTATGATGTATTCAATCTGAGTCAAAGTATGTGTATTTGCACCAATACTAACTGTTGCTGTTGTTACACCATCAAGGCTAACTGTAATACCAGAAGTAAGACCAAGATAACTAATCGTATCGTAACCAGCTCCACCAGAAATAACATCACCAGTCGCTTCACTTGTAGTATCTTCAATAAATAGATCATCTCCATCATCTCCAATTAATCTATCAGCTCCACCGCCACCTTTTAGTGTATCATTTCCTTCTCCACCTTGAAGTGTATTTTTATCGTTATCTCCAGTGATTGTATCGTTTCCTGTTGTACCTTTGATGTTTTCGATATTTTTAATTAAATCAGTTGAGTTTCCATCACTGACCGTTACAGTAGAGTACCCAAGAGAAACTACACCCAAATCAACCAATATTTTAGTTGCACCGTTTGAACTATAATCAATCGTATCTCCGTTTAGTTCATTTTTAGGATTAGAACTTTCATTTCCATCGATAATATTTGTTTCCCCTGCTTTAGCTATAAACGTATCATCATAATTACTTCCAACTACGTTTTCAATCCCCAAAATTGTATCAACAACTTTTACACTGCTTACAGTTTCGGTTGCAGTGCCATCTCCTAGGTTTACAATCACACCTGTTGATTCGATTGTGCTATATGTATACTCAATTGTATCACTGCCAGCTCCACCAGTTAGTGTATTTGATTTATTATCACCTCTAAATGTATCATTATTTGCTGTACCTATGATATTTTCTACATTTTGGATAATGTCGTTTGTGCCACCATTAATTGTAACTGTTGTTTGTGTTGCACCATTTAAAGATACAGTAATGCCATTTGTTGCTAAGTTTGTGTCGCCATCTGTAATTGAACTATAATCAACAGTATCGCTTCCAAATCCACCATTAATACTATCAGCTCCATCACTAAGTCCCATATAAATAGTATCATCTCCGCTTCCACTCAATATTGTATTTGCAACACTACTGCCTGTAATCGTATCTGCTTGATTACTTCCAATTACATTTTCAATTCCAAAGAAGCTATCAAGCCCTTGCCCTTGATCTCCACTAAGTCCTTTTCCATAACCATTAGCACCACTTGCTAAAGTTTCACCATCAGCTCCACCTAAATTAATAGTTATCAAATCAACTGCATCAGCATAACTAACCCAGTCACTTTCACTATCAGTATGAACTGAACCAGCTAGCGTTCCTCCATAAAGTGTATCGTTACCAACTCCACCTTTTAAAGTATCACTTCCGGTTCCACCAATTAAAATATCTTTATCAATTCCTCCATCAAGGATATCAGCACCAGCTCCACCATCAAGTCTATCGTCATCAGTTCCACCACTAATATCATCATCACCATCATCACCATAAAGCTCATCAAGTCCAGTTTTTCCTGAAATTACATCATTTCCAGATCCGCCCCTTAGAGTGTTAGATTCCAAATCACCTGTAATATTATCATTTCCGCTTCCACTTATAAAGTTTTCAATACCGTTTATTGTGTCATCTGCATAATCTACAATAGCTACAACAGTATCATTAATACCATTAAGTATTACAGTGATATTTTTTGAAATAACACTGTAATCAAGAGTATCACTCCCACTTCCACCAACTATATAATCAATCCCATCATCAGCATCAAATACTGTATTTGTAGTGTTGTTGTATCTTCCCATTTTGAAAGTATCACTTCCAGCTCCACCATCAAGTCTGTTTGCTTCGGTTCCATTTCCACCAATTAGTATATCTGCACCTGCTCCACCAATAATATTTTCAATACTTATTAATGTATCAGCATCTCCAGCTACAACAGTTTGAGATGAAGTTTCCCCAAGAGCTACTGTTACACCAGCAGTATAGTGTTCATAACTTACAGTATCACTTCCAGCACTTCCACCATCTATTTTATTTGCGATACTTCCTGTTGCCATTTTTATGATGTCATCACCACTTGTAGCAACAACATTTTCGATACCAAACAGTGTATCACTATCAGTTCCGTCAACAAAACCTGTACTAGACAAGAAGTCCACAACAACAGATTTTCCAGCGCCAACATAAGCATAAGTTACAGTATCACCAACAGAAGTATTTGTTCCTCCATCGATATAATCAATACCCAATCCTCCTCCAAGTGTATCATCACCAGAAAGTCCACTTAAAGTATTATTGTCTGTGAATCCTACTATATAGTCATTTCCATTTGAACCTGAGATATTTTCAATATCTTTAAGCCCATCAGTGATAGTTAAATTACCATCGACATAGATTTTTGCATCATAATAACCATTTGTAGGTGCGCTTGAAAAATCAACACTTACATAATCTTGCACTGCATTATCAACAACCAATGAAACATAGCTGATTTGATCCCCAAATGTTTCAGCCCCTTCTCCACCATCAATTTTATTGCTAACTGTTAGTTTTGAGATAAAAATATCATCTTTAGTTGAACCAATCGCATTTTCAATTCCGTAAAGCTCATCATTACCCTCACCAGTTGCTGTGTTTGTTACAAAGTTTACAGTTACTCCATTTGCTGAAGTTGCATAAGTTACAGTATCAGATGAGCCATAAATTGCATTATCATAATCTGTATTTCCAACTATTCCACCGTAAATCTTATCATCATTTGCTCCACCACTTATTGTATCATTTCCATATCCACCATAAATCGTGTCTGTTCCATCTTCTCCAAAAATAGTATCATCTCCATCTCCGCTTCCATGGGCTATATCATCTCCATGGATAATATCACCCTCAGTTCCACCATAGATAGTATCAACTCCAAGTCCACCATAGATTAAATCCTCTCCAGCTTCCCCTTTAATAAAGTCGTTGTTTAATCCACCATCAATAAAGTCAGCTCCAGCTCCACCTTCAAGTTTATCATTTCCAGCTTCACCATAAAGCGAATCAATTCCAACATCACTTCCACCTAAAATAGAGTCATTTCCATTTCCACCCCAAACAGTATCATTTCCATCTCCTCCATTTAGAAGCTCATAAACTGTTGATGTTGTCGCATTATCTGTGTTGTCTCCACCAAAAATCTCATCATTTCCAGCGCCACCATCTATATTATCAGTTCCATTTGCTCCACTTAAAATATTTTTTGAAGCATTACCGATAATCGTATCATTTCCACTACTTCCAACAATATCTTCAATATTTCTAACAATATCATTATCAACAGCAACACTATCACTTGTATTTTTAAGGATAAGTGTACTGTTGGTTAAATTTGCATCGAGATAATATGTATTTGAGATAGCACTATAATCGATAGTATCTCTAGCACCTATATTTTGGTTATTTAAATCCCCCTCAATTACATCACTGCCATTATTTACATCAATTATTTTAAATGTATCATTTCCAGCTCCACCAATTAGTGAGTTGTTATCAATATTTCCTGTAAAAGTATCATCTCCAGCACTTCCTATGATATGCTCTATATTGTAAAGAGAATCTGTAACTGTTCCGCCTATTGTTACAGTGTTTGTATTTAAAGTTACAACCACTGAGCTTGCAGAATCTTCATAGTTAACTCTATCGTTTTCATCGTTTGCGTTTTCGGTACTTCCACCAATAGTTGTAGTTCCACCATTAAATGTATTTGAAACTGTATTGTTCCCTTTAAATGTATCACCATATTGTGAACCTAAAACATTTTCAATCCCAACAAATGTATCACTACCTTGATTTACACTTACAATTTGTGCCGTTCCATCAATTCCAAGATTTACATTTACACCTTCACCTGCTGTTGAGTAATTTACTGTATCAACTCCGCTTCCACCGTTAAGGTAGTCATCACCAAGTCCACCTTCAATAAAGTCAGCACCAGCTCCACCTCTAATGGTATTGTCCAATGCATTCCCTGTAATAGTATCATTTCCATTGCTTCCTGTTAAGTTTTCGATACTTATAAGTGTGTCTGTTTTTGAAGTTGCTGTGCCACCACTATTTCCAGTTACTGTTGCTGTTCCTAAATTTGAAACTATTTTATCAATCGTTGCATTATCAACATCCAAGCTAGAGTAATCAACAGTATCTCCACCCTCACTATCAACAACTCCACCATCTAAAATAGAGTTTGCTGTGTAATTTGTTTTGAATATATCAGCGTGCGATGAGCCTAAAACATTTTCAATTCCAAACAATGTATCGCTTCCTTCTCCGCCACCAATTGCTTGAGCGGAACCATCAATTGCCAAATCCACCGTAACACCACTTGTAGCGCTTCTATAATCAACAGTATCACTTCCACTTCCACCATTAATTATGTCATCTCCACTTCCACCTTGAAGTGTATCATCACCTTTTCCGCCGTAAAGTTCATCGTTTCCTTCTCCGCCTTTTAGCGTATCATCATTTGTTCCATCAACAACAGCACTTAGATTGTCAGCAATATTATCCCCATAAAGTTTATCATTACCAGCTCCACCATCAAGTTGATCTTTACCAGACATACCAACCAAAGTATTTGCTAAAGTATTTCCAACAATATTGTCAGCTCCGTTACTTGAAATAACATTTTCAATATCGATTAAAACATCATGGTCACTTCCAGCACCTGCCACATTTAGAGTTACTGCATTACCAGCTTCACCTAAAGTTACACTAATATTATGTGAACTTCCATAAGCACTATAATCAACAGTATCATCTCCAGCTCCGCCAGAGATATTATCAATTCCATCATTATTAGATGTTGCCACAAAAGTATCATTACCAAGTCCACCAACTAAATTATCAGCACCACCTAACCCACTTAGAATATCATCTCCTGCACCACCAAGAAGATTATTAGCTAAACTATTTCCAGTTAGTGTATCGTAACTTGAGGTTCCCGTTACATCTCTAATTCCATAAAGTTTATCTTTTGATGCCAACGATGTTACAAAGCCATCATTTGCACTTGAATTTGATTTTAAAACCTCTGAGTAAACATTTCCTGATGCGTCAGTTAAAGTTGCACTTAAATCAACATAAACCTTACTAGCTCCAGAACTATATTCAACTAAATTTCCACCTGTATCCGCAGTATGTACGCCACTTGCATTTAAGCTTCCAGCATAGAAACTATCTCCACTAGCACTTCCATAGAATTTATCGTAGCCATCACCACCAACAAAAGTATCAGAAGTAGCCGAACCAGTCATAGAGTCATCAAAAGATGAACCAATTAAAACTTCAATGCCATCAAGGTTATCTATATTTCCATAACCATCATTTGTAACCTCAACAGCAATGCCAAGATTTGCAACAATTGAGCCAGTTGCACCACTATAATCAGCTGTATCAATACCGCTACCGCCTATTAGTGTATCATTTCCACCATTTCCAATTAGTGTATCATCTCCAGCACTTCCATTTAAAATATTAACTCCACTGTTTCCTTCAATAGTATCAGCTCCAGCACTTCCTGTGATATTTTCAATATTTTTAATTTTATCATCACTATATGTACTAACAGTTACCGTTGTATAGCCGTCTCCACCAATTACTGATAAATCTACATTGATAAATTTAGAAGTGGCACTATAATCAACTGTATCATTTCCAACATCTCCACCAGTTCCGCCGTCTCCATCAATAGTATCAATGCCATCTTCACCATCATCAAGTGCTTTGTCTCCAGAAAGATCAAGTCCAGCTTTAAAGATATCATCTCCAGCACCACCTAGCAATGTGTCATTTCCATCAGCGCCAACAATAATATCATTGCCATAGTTACCTTCAATTAGATTGTTATCATCATCTCCACCAATATAATCAGCGTAACTTGTCCCCCTTACATTTTCAATATTTTTAAGGTAATCAGCAGTACTTCCACCAACAAGTGCAGTTGAGTATCCAGCCAATCCACTTCCGATTGATTTTAGGTTAATGTCAAGAGATAGCGTTTCACCACTATAATCGACACTGTCTCCTCCAGCACTTTCACTTCCCTCTCCACCATCAATAGTATCGATTCCAATTCCACCACTTAATATATCACTTCCAACTCCGCCAAATAGTTGATCAGCCCCAGCTCCACCTTCTAAGATATCATCTCCATCGTTTCCATAAATAATATCATCTCCATCTTCACCTTTTAAAATGTCATCTCCAGTGCCCGCTTCACTATCACTAGCAGTACTTCCACCATATAGAATGTCGTCATCTTCTCCACCTCTAACGGAGTCATTTCCAGTTCCACCGTAAAGTGTATCTTCCCCAGTGTCACCTTTTAAAATATCAGCTCCCGCATCTCCAGAAACAGTATCATCACCAGCACCACCAAATATAGAATCAATACCATTGTTTCCTCTTAAGATGTTTGCAACACCATCGCCAATAATAATATCATCTCCGGCTCCACCAATTACATTTTCAATATTTACAATTGTATCATCAACTAAAGTATCATCTGTATCTCTAATATTTCCATTGTTGAAGTTTCCATCGCCATCTTTATCCAACATCACAGTTACAATAGCTTCAGTATCAAGAGTTACCTTAATACCATTTGTAGTTGTAATATAACTATAATCAACAGTATCCTTGCTACCTTCACCATCAAGAACATCTTGTCCATCATTTAATGCCATCATAAAAGTATCGTTGCCACTTCCACCTTTTAAATTATCATTGCCTCCAAGTCCATCAATAACATCATCTCCAGCCCCGCCATTGATTACATTTGCATCTGTTGTTCCAACTAAAGTATCAGCGCCTCCACTTCCTATGATATTTACAAAGTTAAAGATACTATCAGCTCCATTTCCTGAAGCACTATTTGCGGCAATTGTTCCGCTATTTATTGTGTATCCACTTCCACTAAGGTTTACTTTAACTCCACCACTTGCTAAACTTGCATAGGAAAGTGTATTTGTTCCAGTTCCACCATCCATATGGTCATTTCCACCAGCACCATCGATAGTATCGTTTCCAGATAATCCTAAAATTGAATTATTTTCGCTATCACCTGTAATATCATCTCCAAGAGTAGCACTATCACTACCTTTAATGTGCTCGATTCCGCTTAAAGTATCAAGCTCATCATCAACCTCAAAACCATCAGCTCCATCACTATTGATTGTAACCGTTCCATTAACTAAAAGATTCACTTTTATTTGTGATTGAGAGCTATAATCTACCCAATCTCCATTTGCTCCATTCGCTCCACCTACTAATCTATCATTACCTAAGCCACCAGTTAGCGTATCATCGCCATTGCCACCTTCTAGTGTATTATCTAAAGTGTTTCCTATAATTGTATCGTTTCCACTTGTACCAATAATATTTTCAATATTACTTGTTGTTTGAGCAATCATTACAGTGCCATTTGTTACAGTATTTGTACCTGTATTTAAATTTGCATTTAGATGGTAAGTTGCATCAGTTATAGCACTATAATTTATAGTATCTACATTATCGCTATTTGCTATTTCAACTTGAACTCCATCATATCCATCAATAATGTCATCACCATCACCTAAAGAGATTTTAAATGTATCATTTCCACTTCCACCATAAAGGCTATCATTTCCAGCACCTCCAGTGATTTCATCATTTCCAGCTTCACCATAAACCGTATCAGCTTCTGCTCCACTTAAGATTGAGTCGTTTCCAGCACCTGCAGTGATTATATTTTTTTCTACTGAACCTTTTAAAATATCATTATTTGATGAACCGATAAGATTTTGGAAATTTTTAATGAAATCTGTCCCATCATTTTGAGTGTCTTGGGCTGTTGAGTTATTACTTAAGTCTATACTGATTCCGCCAGTTGCCCCGATATAACTTAAAGTATTATTTCCAAGTCCACCATCAAGGGTATTGTTTAAACTATTTCCTTCAAGTGTATCATTTCCATTACTTCCAGTTAGATTTTCTATATCGTATAAATTATCAACAGAACCAGCCCCCCCTGTAACTTCAGAAGCAGTACCATAACTAACACCTCTTAATGTAGCTGTTACACTAGATGAACCCAAATAACTAGCGGTATCCCCTATGTTTGTATCATTTGTTCCCCCATAAAGATTATCAGCTCCAGCTCCACCAATTAAAGTATCATTTCCATCTTCACCATAAAGTCTATCAGCTCCATCTTCACCATAAACTGTATCATTACCGCTTCCTGAAGTGATTGTATTTCCTTCAGTATTACCAACTAAAGTATCAGCACCACTTCCACCAATAATATCATCGAAATGAAGAACACTATCAGTTCCAACATCAGCTCCACTTGCACTAAGTCCAGTAATGTCATTTGAAATTGCTCCAATGTTTGCTACAACTGCTGTTGTTACATTAGCAAAAGATAAAGTATCATGTGCACCACTTGTTCCATCTAAAATATTATCTTTTGAATCACCCTCGATCTTATCACTTTCAGTACCACCAATTACATTTTCTATGTTTTTAATAGTATGATCATTTATTGCTCCGCCAATTTTTACATTTGCAGCTGTTGAAGTTGTCAGTCTAACCTCTATCGCTTCACTTATTCCACTATAATTTACAGTGTCAATTCCAAGCTCCCCATCAAGTGCATCACCTGCTGTTTCCCCATCTTTTTGAATAAATGTATCGTTATTGTTTCCACCAAATAGTTTATCAGCTCCAGCTCCACCATCAATGATATCATCTCCAGCTTCACCGAGTATTGTATTTGAACTATTATCTCCAACTATTTTATCTGCTACTGTACTACCTTTGATATTTTCAATATTGTTTAATGTGTCTTGCTCTTCACTGCCAGAATGAGTAGTTAGTCCATCGGCTAAACTATCAACATAAGCTATTCCACTTCCACTAACCAAAGTAATATCTACTCCAAAAGTTCTAGCACTATAATCAACCCAGTCACCTTTTCCAGCTCCACTATTATTAGTCCCACCATCAAGTGTATCATTTCCAGCTCCACCAACCAAAGTATCATCACCAGCTCCACCATAAAGTTTATCAGCGCCATCTCCACCTTCAAGTAAATCATTTCCATTGTCACCATAGAAGGTATCGTTTGAAGTTCCACCAATCATTGTATCATCGTGGTTTGTTCCAAAAATCTCTTCAATATTTATTAAAGTATCCGTATTGTTCACATAGTTTGTTTTAGAAACCAAATACTCTGAAGCATTTGACGAGAGAATAATCTTTTGACTTTCATTTATATAATTTACCCTATCTATATCATTTGAAGTAGCATCAGCCCCACCATTAATAGTATCACTTCCTGCACTACTATAAACAGTATCACTTCCCTCTCCACCATTGATGATATTTGCTATATTGCTACCTGTTAACTCATCTCCATCGCTACTTCCACTTAAGTTTTCAATATCAACCAATGTATCCACATCACTTGTAGTTACAGTATTTATACCATCAGTTGCACCTAAGTTTACTGTTACTTTTGTTGTGTATTTTTCATAACTTACTGTATCAATACCACTGTTTCCATCGATTACATTTGCGGTTGCACCAGATTTCATTATAAATGTATCGTTATTTTTACTTCCATTGATATTCTCAATCGAAACCAAACTATCAATATCTGTACTATTTACACTAGCCGTTGCTGTAGCTAAATCAACAACAGCAACTCCAGCTCCACCATTTAAAGTGGCATTATTAAGGTAACTATAATCAGCTGTATCGTTCCCAGCTGTTCCACCATTTAAAATATTTGCAGAACTGTTTCCAATAAAGCTATCATCGTTGTTTGTACCAATTACATTTTCTATATTTAAAATTGTATCGATGTCACTTGAGCTTATAACTACAATTTGTGCTGTTGTTTGACTCAGATCTACAACTACTGGATTTGCACTATATGAAGCATAGCTTATAGTATCAATACCACTTCCACCATCGATGATATTCGTAGCATTTCCAGATTGCATCACAACTATGTCATTTCCGGTTCCGCCGATAATATTTTCAATACCACTTAACACATCGCTACCGTTTCCAGTTGATGTTCCCAAATTTAAATCGACTGATATATTTGCACTTGTATAGTCATAGCTAACAGTGTCGCTTCCAGCTCCACCAATAAATGTATCATTTGATGTATCATTTGTTGCACTTGCACCCTTAAACAAGTCATCTCCACCAAGACCATTTAAAATATTTGCGTTACTGTCTCCAAAAATCGTATCATTTCCACTATTTGAACCTATCACATTTTCAATTCCATGGATAGCATCTCTCTCATCTGCAACATCAAAGCTTGTATCATTATTACTATCTACTGTTACGGTTGAATTAGTTGCTAATTGAACATTGATTTTATTTTGCGCAGTATAGTCAACCGTATCGCTTGCCGTATCGTCTCCGTTTGCTAGTCCACCAAAAATCTCATCATCTCCAGCGCCACCAATAAATGTATCAGCTCCATCTCCACCAATTAAACTATTTACACCTGCTGTACCCGTAATTAAATCGGCGTTTTTACTTCCAATAACATGTTCAATATTTGATAGACTATCGCTTCCAACTTCACTCCCAACACCAATTTCGCTAGCTGTACTATTAGCTAGGTCGATATTTGCTCCGTACTTGCTTCCTCCGTTGTCGGTTGAAGTGATATAGCCATAATCAACCCAGTCACTATCAGTTCCACCATCCATATTATCATTTCCAATGCCACCAATTAGAGTATCATTATTAGCTCCTCCATTAATGATGTCATTTCCAATGCCACCATCAAGAATATCATCTCCAGCTCCACCTTGAAGATTATCGATACCAGCCATACCATTTAAAGTATCAGCACCATCTCCCCCACTTAGTGCATTTGCTAAGCCATCCCCAATTATCGTGTCATCATTTTTTGTACCAGTTATATTTTCAATATTTAGTAATTTATCAGCAGCAGCTCCATCAAGTAAAGCTGTAACAGTAGCAGAACCATTAAGTGTTACAACTAGCTTTTTACCATCTATAATATTTTCATTGTAACTTGCCGTATCAGAACCGCTAGCACCATCAACTATCGCTCCTGTCCCTGAAAGTTTGAATACATCATCACTTGTAGAACCTACAACTTTTTCAATATCAATTAATGTATCTTCATCATCAGAAGTAACAGTTATACCTCCAACGCTTATATTTGTTGTTATGGAAGCTCCACTATTTGAATAATTTACCTCATCAATACCTGCACTATCAGTATGTGATCCAATTGTACCATTGCTATTAAATGTTGCATTTCCGCCAATTATTATATCAGCTCCACCACTTCCAAAGAATGTATCTCCACCAGCTCCACCTAGAAGCACATTTATAAGTCCATTTCCGGTAATAGTATCATCAAATTCACTACCTTTAATATTTTCAACACCATCAATAGCTTGGATTACATCTTGGTTATTAGCATTATCATTATGTACTGTTTGAGCAGTTGTAAGTGCCAAATTTATAACTATTCCAACATTGTCAAGACCACTATTTTGTGTTTCTAAATTTGAATAGTCAACCCAGTCACCTTTAAGGAGATTTTCTCCACCATGTATAACATCACTTCCCAAACTTGCCTCAAATGTATCATCTCCAGTATCACCATTTAGCTCATCATTTCCATTATTTCCATTTAAAACATCATCGCCAATTCCACCACTTAAAGTATCATTATTGTCTCCACCATTAAGCTTGTCAGCTCCTTCTCCACCAGCTAAGACATTAACGCCATCGTCTCCCGTGATGGTATCATCACCTTTTGAGCCAATAATATTTTCTATATTTTGGATTAGATCATAATCTCCGCCATTGATTGTTACACTAACAAGTGATGATGTTGCTAAAGTTACTTTAATACCATTTGAAGCTAACAAATTTGAATAATTTAAAGTATCAATTCCAGCTCCACCATCTATTGTATCAGCTGTCGTATCATCACCATCAGCTCCATCAATTTGGAATGACGCATAGATTGTATCAGCTCCATCGCCACCATTTAGTGTATCATCAAAACTATCACTCCACTCATCTTTATTTCCACCATAAAGGTCATCATTATTGGCACCACCATTGATAATATCAATACCATCGCCACCATAAATAGTATCATTTGAATTTCCACCATCAAGATAGTCATTTCCAGCTCCGCCGCTTATAGTATCAATGCCATCTTCACCCAAAATAGTGTTATTTCCACTATCGCCAACTATGGTATCACTTAATTTACTACCTTTGATATTTTCAATCTCTTTTAGTGTATCAACACCGCCAAAACCATCATTAGCAACTACGCCGGAACTCATATCGGCAATAATTCCATTGTCAATATTGCTATAACTATAATCTGCCCAGTCTGTTGCTATCAATTCACTTTGGGTCAAATAAGATGCGCTTACCGTATCACTATCTTTTGCACTTAGATATATTGATGCTCCATCACTCATAATCGAATATTGGTTTGTCCCATTATTTAAAGTTGTATTGGCTCTAAAATCAAAAACTAATTTGTTATACACTTCACTAGCACTTAGTCCTGTTGCACTGAATGTAATCCCAGCAATTACAAAAGAGTAAGTCGTAGCCGAACTAAAGAAATTTATTGTAAATGCAACTCTTCTATCATATCCACCATCAAGTGTATCATCACCTTTTCCACCCATAAGAGTGTCGCTTCCGCCAAGTCCTTTTAGGGTATTTGCACTATCATTTCCAATTAAGTAGTCATTACCCATTCCACCTTCTGCATGCTCGATATTTCTAATAATTAAATCTGTAAATCCATCTACTATTCTTGCTGTATCTTGAGCATCAACTATACTCATATCAACTTTCATACCAGTTGCAGTGTAATTAAAGCTTACAAAGTCCGCTCCAAGCCCACCATCAAGATAATCAACTCCACTTGTTGCCCCTGCCCCAATTAAAGTATCATCACCAGATCCTCCAACAAGGCTATTTGCACCACTATTTCCTTGAAGTAAATCATCTCCACTTCCACCAATAACCCCTTCAATATTGATAAATGTATCAACTTGTCCAGCTGTAATAGTGTGGGCACCATCTGTTATATCAACGATTAAGTTTGCTGTTTCATTACTATAATCAACAGTATCAATTCCAATATCATTTCCGCCATCAAGATAGTCGTTTCCTTCACCACCTCTTAAAATATCGCTTCCTGCTCCACCTAAAATAGTATCGTTTCCAGCTCCACCTCTTAGTGTATCTGCTCCACTATTTCCAATAATAGTATTATCCGTATCATCTCCAGTTATAAAGTCAACTCCAGTTGTTCCTATGATATTTTCAACATTTACAACAGTATGATTTGTAACACCTGCTACTTTTACATACGCATTTGTAGCTCCGTTTAGCATAAGCTCAACTCCAGCATCCCCGGTTGCAATAGTTAATGAACTATAATCAACAGTATCACCTTTTCCAGCATAAGCGTTAGTTGCACCTTGTGCTCCACCAACTAAAACTGTATGATTTCCTCCATCGATTGCATCATCAACTATATCACTATTTGTTGCACTAAAGGTAAATGTATCATCACCATCGTCACCTTTTAGTATATCAGCTCCACTTCCACCACTAATAATATCATTGCCTATTCCACCAAAAATATTATCAGCACCACTTCCGCCATTTAAAGTATCATCTCCAGCTTCACCTTTTAAGATATTATTCCCAGTGTCACCAACAATGCTGTCATTATTTTGAGTACCCGTAATGTTTTCAATATTTACAGCCACATCTTCTTCGTCATTTCCACCAAAGCCATCACTATCTTTGTCTATATATACTATCGCTTCACCACTTCCAGCTAAAGTAACTTTAATACCGCCCTCAGCAAGATTAGTATCACTATCTATTATGGAGCTATAATCAACAGTATCACTTCCTCTTGTCACATTTAGCTCATCTCCACCATTAAAATGGTCATTTCCATCATTTAATGCTGAAATAAAAATATCAGCTCCACTATCTCCATAAAGTGTATCATTTCCAGCACCACCAATTAGAGTATCGCCATTTTCACCACCTCTAAATGTATCACTTAAACTTCCGCCAGTAAATGTATCAATATAATTTGTACCGATTACCTCTTCAATATTTACTAAAGTATCATTTGTTGTGTCTGATTTTTTTACATTGTAAGTTGTTGTTCCAACTGTTGTGGTTACTACTATCCCTGCATTTGATCCTGTATAGATAGCTTGGTCGACTCCACCAGTTCCTCCATCAACAGTATCATTTCCATCACTTACTCTAAAGATGTCATTTCCAGTTACTCCACCGTGAAGGGTATTATTCCCAATATTTCCAGTTATATCATCATTTCCAGCAGATCCTATAACATTTTCAATATTTGCAATGGTATCATTTGAAACAACTGAACTTATAGTTTCAGTTCCACTTTGAGCACCTAAATTTACAGTAACCCTATCACTTGTACTTGTAATATAGTCATAACTTATAGTATCCCCTATACCATTTGTATGGTTTCCTCCATCGATTGAGTCATTTCCTGCTCCACCTTTTAGAACATCATCTCCGCCCATACCACTTATAATATTTGCATTGCTATCACCTTGTATTGTGTCGTTTCCGGTATTGCTTCCTGTAATATTTTCAATGCCGTTAAGTGTATCTTTATCATCTGAACCTACCCCAAAACCATTATTCTCAGAGTCGATAGTAACAGTTCCCCCTTCACTAAGGGTTACAATAATTTTATTTTCATTCAGATATGAAGCTGTATCATTTCCAGCTCCACCATCTAATACATCATTTCCACTATCACCAAATAGTGTGTCATCTCCAGCTCGCCCATAAATACTATCGTCACCACTTCCACCACTTAATGTGTCTTTAAGTGCATCACCTGTGCTAGTTTCTGTTGTACCTAAATTAATATATCCACCGTATATTTTATCTGCTCCACTTCCACCATTAAGGACATCAGCACCTTCTCTACCTTCAAAAGTATTTATTATATTATCATCGCTATCACCAACTATTGTATCAGCATAATTTGAACCAATAATATTCTCGATTCCATAAAGTGTATCAACTCCATCTTGTCCATCTGAAGTTACTTTTCCAATATTTAGAGTAGTGTCATTTTCATCTACAATATTATAGTTTGCAACAATTCCAGCACCACTTGAAAGAAGAGAATAATCAACAGTATCAATTGCTGCATCTACGTTTCCTGTAATATTGCCTGTGCCATCAATAGTAACAATTCCACCTACAATAGCATCATTTCCAGCTCCACCAATAAATCTATCAGTTCCCTCTCTACCAACAAGAGTATTGTCACTACTATTTCCAATTAATACATCGGCTACAGTTCCCCCTGCAAGATTTTCAACATTTTTGATTAATATATATCCATTTGCCCCAGTATCTTGTGCTGTTGTTTGATTTGACATATCTATGCTAACTGATGTGGTTGAAGTTTGATAACTTACAAAGTCTTCACTTCCTGCACCACCATCAATATAATCATAATTACTCATAGATGAGTTGGTCACACCACCACCAATGAGTGTATCATTTCCAGCTCCACCAACTAAACTATTTGCTGTATCTGTACCAATAATAGTATCATCACCAACACCACCGATAGCTCCTTCAATATCTACAAAGGTAGTTCCAGCAATCGCTCCACCATTAAACGAAAAACTTCCTGTTGCAAGATTTACATTAATTTTATCTGTATCAAGGGTAGCAATTTTAGAAAAATCTACCGTATCAATATCTGCTCCATTTGGATTTCCAAGCCCATCATTTCCAGACACATTTGTTCCATCTGTTCCATTATATGTAGTCGAGCCAATATTTCTAACCACAAAAGTATCATTTCCTGCTCCACCAATTAGGCTATCAGTACCACTACTTGAACCTTCACCATCAATTATGTCGTTTCCAGCTCCACCAGTGATTGTATTTGTACCGCCATCTCCACTTAAAGTATCGTTATTTGCTCCACCAATAATATCTTCAATATTTTTGATTTTATCGTTAGCTAAACCATCTACACTGACTGTTGTTTCATTGGCTCCATCAAGATTTACAACAATAGCAGTAGAAATTGCACCATAACTTATAGTATCTTTATTTGCTCCACCATCAATTAGATTCCCAACATCACTATTCGTCGCTACAAAGAGGTCATCCCCATCCCCACCTTGTAGATTATCAGCTCCTAGTCCACCACTTAGAGTATCAGCTCCAGCGTTACCAATTAGTGTATTTGCTAAGT
>JAIFNA010000006.1 GCA_020048055.1 Arcobacter sp.
ACCATTAACAGTAGTTGTGTGTATAGAACATCTCTTTAAACTTTGGTAGAGACAAGCTCCCCTGTGTTTAAGGACGGGAATTATAATGGGTTGTTGCTTAGATGTTGCTTAATGTTATATAGAATTTTTGATATTTTTAATTTTGCGATTCAAATCCCATAGAGCGCTATAAACTTTCAATATATCCGCTGTTTTTATGCACCAAGATTTCCTCTTTTTGACCATATTTATCAAATATGGATATTACACAATGTTCTTTTAATATATAATCATCTGGTTTATTTCCCAATCTTGTATAAACATTTCCATCAAATCCAAAACTTAATTGTCCAATTGTTGAAGTTGAATTGCAACTCACATTGATATTTTCTATATCATACTCTTGTGTTAATAGTACAAATTTCGATTTATCAGAAAGTTTATCTTTTGTGCATTGAAATGAATATATATGATTACTAGTAAGTGGATCTTTGAGTGTTTCGTCTTTCCCAATAGCACCATTTTTATCTTCATCACTGTAAATAACATAGTAGATACCTCCAATAGATTTTTGGCAATTCAAAAATTTCATTGTCCACCTTTTTCTAAACCACTCACTATCATTTATATTGTATTTGTTATCAAGCATTGCTATATATCTTGTGTATTTAAGGTGAAGCAGGATTTGACTTTTAGCTAATTTTATTTTTGAAAGTTGGTTTTTAATATTTGACTGAGTTGCCACAATAGACACTATCAAAATCACAAAAATTAGTTCCAATAACGAAAATGATCTCTTCATCATAGTTTTATTTTTATATTATTTCGTCTACTATTTTTTGCTTCATAAAGTTCTCCATCAGCTCTTCCAAAAGATTCCTCAAGTGTGTCTTGAAGTTTGATTTGTGTTATTCCGAAGCTAGCCGTTACTTTAATATCGTCCAAAATAGTTCCATCTTCAATCGCCACTCTTATCTTATCTGCTATTGCTTCACATCTTAAAGCTGTTGCCGTTGGCACAAGGATGATAAATTCTTCACCTCCCCATCTACCAACAATATCACCATTCCTCACATGTTGTTTTAAGATATTTGAGATACTTATTAAAACTTTATCTTCAGCATTGTCGCCGTATGTATCATTAATATTTTTAGAATGGTCAACATCAATCACCATTAAAGACATATCATTCCCCCCTCCTTGAAACCATTGTTCTATAAAGACTCACATACAATTCTGTAAATTTATATCTATGAGTGTAGTATCTATACTCAAAAGTGTAACATCGCTTGTAACTAATTCTTTTATCGTTGGAAATTTCATTGAAAGCCTTTGACACAAACTTTTTCGATTTATTTTGCATCAACATTATATAGAATCATGGTCATTGGAATAATAAAAAAAGCCACCCACTAATGGATGGCTTTTGAATTTTGAAGGTATAAGGTTATATCTCTTCAGCCATATCTACTTGGTATAAAATATCATCCATTGGATGTCTATACATAGGCATAGCAAGTCTTTTTTCATCAAGAACATGCCCAATAAATCCAATAGTTCTTCCAGCAATAAAGAATGCATTTAAAGTACCTGAAGATATAAATTCATTTATTTCGTCTTCACTATATCCTAAAGCTCTCCACATATCAACCATCAAAATTCCAATTGTTCCATCAACATTTAAAATAAGATTATCTTTTTTACTTGTCGTTAATTGTTCAACCGTTAAAGCATAATCAAGCAATGGTGTACTTGGGAAATGCTCACTTGCAAATTTTTTAAGTCCCACAACCCTTAAATCTGGATTTCGCAAACTTTTAATTCTATGTCCGATACCTGGAATTGGAATTCCTAGTTTTTTCATATGATTTAAAAATTCTGCTGGATTTAAATTATTATCATGTGCGTATTTAAAATGTTCAGCAGCACCATCAATTGCGCCACCAAATCTAGGACCAATCGTTAAAAGTCCAGTTACCAGTGATTCAACAACAGATTTTCCTGCTCTTGCTGTTACTTTTGCGTTGTGTGCCCCACTTACTGCTGGACCATGATCTGCAACTGTTTTAATAACTGTTTCTATAAATTCTGTTGCCCATTTTGGATATTGTTTTTTGAACCATAAAAGTGAAATAACATCACCAATTCCTTTTCCTGTATCTGGCGTTGCAACTGAAGATATAGGGAAACCTGCATAAGTAGCCTCATCCCCTCTATCATCACTAATAGTACAAATAAACTCTTTACTTCGTCGTACTTTTGGTACAGATCTTAAAGTTGGCTCACTAATCTCACCAATAACACCCTCTGATTTTAATTTTCCATAAACTTCAGCGATTTTATTTGGCAATTCATTAAATGAACTAGGCACATAAAAACCAGCTTCAGCCATAGCTTGATTTTTATAAACAGCTGTTTCTGCATCCGCATTTGCACTAGCTCCTGCATGACCAAATTGAACACCTGTGCTAAAATGTTTTGCAATTGTTCCGATACACCAAGCGATAATCGGTTTTTTAATAAGTCCATTTTTAACAGCTTCGATAACTTTATACTCTTCTGTTCCACCAACTTCACCTAGCAGAACCATATATTTTACATCTGGATTTTTTTCCATTCTAAGCATATTATCAATAAATACACTTCCAACAAATCTATCTCCACCAATAGCAACACCCTCTGCGATTCCATCTGCATTTATTGAAATAATATTTGAAAGCTCATTGAAAAGTCCACCACTTCTAGTAACTAATCCACAACTTCCACATCTGTGTAATTTTGATTGGATAATATTTTCAATAGTTCCACCAATATTTGCGATTTTAAATCCGCCAGGAGCAATCGCTCCAACTGTTGCAGGTCCAATAACTGTTACATTTTTATCTCTTGCAGCTTGATTCATTTTTCTTGCCAAGCGTTCAGGAATACCTTCAGCCGTAACCATTATTGAACTAAATCCACCAATCTCTAATGCTTCCATTGTTACATCATAAGCAGTTCTAAATGATCCAAAATTTAATAAAACATCCGCATTTGGATGAGCTTTTTTTGCCTCTTTTGTATTTTTAAATAGACTAATCATAATCTCATCACTACCCCAAAAAAACTTTTGAAATTTACTTTCAGCAGTTGGTGCAACAATTGCTGCAACTGAAGGTGTTTTTCTATTGATTACATAATCATAATCAAGCATTCTTTGTATTGCACTTGAGTTGTTATTCCAAAATATCGCTTGTGTTTCGTTTGTATATAATTTTTCCATGATTTCTCCCTACTTCTCTAATGCCATTCTAACAATGTCAGTAACATGTGTCTCAGGTCCATAAACTTCTATATAAAGTCCTAATCTATCAGCTGCCTCTTTAATGTCTTTAAGACCTTTTTCATAATTAGGTCCACCTCGTCTAACATATATTTTTGTGTTATGAGCTTTCATCTTCTCAGCATTTTCTTCAAATGATTGAATGATACCTGTGAAAGTTTTTGCAACATCTGTAAAGTTTGCGATTGCCCCACCAATAATTAAAATTTTATCTCTACCTTTTACATCTTTATGTCTTGTCATAAGATCAATAACTGTATCAGCGTAAAACTTAGTTTCACCAGTTGTAGGTCCACCAGAATATTCACCATAGTTTGCAAGGTCACTGACACTTCCACCATTTGCTTCAGCAAAATCAGCAATAGTATCAGCATAAACAACAGATGCTCCGCCACCAGCTACCATTGTCCAAATTCTTCCAAGTGGATTAAGAATTGTTAGCTTTAAAGACGCTCCAGATTTACTATCTGCTAAAGCGATTGCTTTCTCTTCAGGAGTTTGATCTTCCATACCAAATGCAGTTGGATATTCAATTTCACCCCAAGTATCACTCATCATAAATCCAGCCGTATCATCAAGTCTTGCTACAAGGTCAAGGATAGCCATATCGTTATTTGGCAACATAACAATTGGATTAATTTCTAGATATGCAAAGTTCATATCTCTGTAAAATTTAAAAAATTGAATAGCGAATGCAGCGAATGCTTTTTTATTAACAGCAGGAATATCAGATGGGATACTAGCTCTTACGGCATGTTCCATATCGGTGTCTTTCATCGTGATTGGAATTGAAACTTCAACAACTTTATCCCAATTCTCTTCAACTTCCACGCCACCTTCAGCACTCATATATAAAACATCATTTTCTCCAACAGTTGTCGCGCTTATATAATATTCTTGATCTTGAGTATGTGGCGTAAATGGTTCAACAACGAAATGAGTTAAAAGTCCACTTTGCCCAGATAGAAGTGTAGTGTTGTGAGCTCTTTTTGCATCAATCCACTTTGCAGCATCCTCTAAAGTTACATCTCCTGGCTTAGTTGTTCTAAACAAAACAAGATCATTTTTACCTCTTTTACCAAATAACATATCAGGTTTTGCAACAAGTGCCTCTTGCTTTAACCATTCAAAACCATGTTTTTTTGAGATTTCAAGTAATTCTGCTCCACTTGATACTAATACAGATTTGAATCCATAATGAAATCCGCTGAAATAATTTTCCCATTGTTTAGAAAATAATGCCTTACCATCATATTCTCGTATCGCTTTTTGTGCCATACATTCTCCTTTTAGAATTTTAATTGAATAATTGTAGCTTTTGTGTGATTAGTTAGTGCAAAAAGTTACACTTATGTAAAATATAAATTATTGATTGTTTAGTTTTGTAACAATTAATTTTTAACAATATCGTATTTGGCAACAGTTTTGCCAAAATAATCAATTGAAATCTCAGCAGTGATACTTTTTAAATCACTTTCGATTAATCTATAATTATTATTTTTTGATATTCCATAAAATTGTAGTCTTGTTTGAAGTTCACTATTTGTTGTTTCAAGCGAAACTATATTTAATTCTTTAAGTTTATCTGCCAACTCTTTTGCTACATAATAATCGTAAGCAAAATGCTTTTTTGGATTTTCAATCACCAAATATAGTGACTTATTAAAAACAAAAACTACAAAATTTAAAATCAAAACGAAGGCTATTAAATAGCCTAAAAGCATATAATTTCCCTTGTGCTCACTTAGACGAACTCTAACACTATGTAAAAAAAGTTTAAGCATAACAGGGATTGCAACAACTACAAATGGTGCAAAATCTTCAATATATACTTTTTGTCGCAAAGATACAATAAGGGAAAATAGAAGTGCCGTAATTGCTAAATACCAAAAAATATCCCTTTCATATTTGATGCCAAATCTATATATCGCATAAAAAAAGTACAAAAACAGAAGTGGAGAAAAGATAGACGCATATATACCAATTGTATCTGCAAAATACCCTCTAGGTCGCCCACCAATATCAAATCCATACAAACTCATAGAGATTGCAAAAAATAAAAGTGATACAAAAAGAAGCACATTGTCTTTTGTTTTTAATGAATAAAAAAATAAAGCCAAATAAAATATTGCAAAAGAATTATCGATAAAAAGAAAAACAAAAAGTAAAAAATAGTTATGCTTGCATCTCGTTTTATAAATATACAAATAGAGTAATGTACAAAAGATAACAATAATAGATTCGTTAATAAGTAACGCAGCACTATTAACACCAGGTAAAATCATAAATATCCCAGCAGCCATAACTCTATCTTTTTGATATCTAAAATAATCTTTAGTTAGTAGATAAATCAAAATTGAACTTAGAAGATAAAATATGATAAACGGTAGCTTTAAAAAAATAATATTTTTACCAAAAAAATATGGAAAAATATTTGAAACAACTCCGCTAAAACCTATTTGATGGTTGAAAATCTGAACCTCTTTGAATGAGACACTAAAGTCATTTGCCATAAAAAGTAAAGTTACCAGATGAAAAACAAACATCAATGCAAATGTAATATTGTATTTGTTTATAAGCTGTGTCATTTACTTTTTCCTTTGGTAGCTGTTGTTTTCTATTAAAACTAAACTATTAAAGTTTTAAAAAATTATCAAGCATCTCGTGTCCATATTCACTCATGATTGACTCGGGGTGAAACTGCACTCCATAAACATTTTTATCTTTTATTTTTAACGACATTATCTCATCATCATCAAGTGATTTTGAAGTTACTATTATTGAATCTGGAAGATTTTTTTGATTTACCGTTAATGAGTGATATCTTGTTTCTGTGAGTTCCTTTGGTAATCCATTAAATATCAAATCATCACAAAGAACTTTTATTTTTGATGTTTTTCCATGCATCATTTTTGGAGCTCTTATAACTTCCCCGCCATAAACTTGCGCAATTGCTTGATGCCCAAGACAAATCCCTAAAACTGGTATTGTTTCGCCAAAAACTTTGATGGCTTCTAAACAAATCCCAGCATCGTCTGGCGTAGCAGGACCTGGGGAGATTATTATTTTTGATGGATTAAGTGCTTTTATCTCCTCAATACTAATCTCATCGTTTCTTATTATTTTTAAATCAGCCCCTAGTTCTAAACAATACTGGACAATATTGTAAGTGAAACTATCGTAATTATCAATCATTAAAATCATTTTTTATTTCCTTAATTTTTTGTGTAAAAAGTTAAATCTTTAATTTGTAAACTTTTACAAGCGGTGTTAATATTGTTGGTTCAAAAAGTGTATTATCGTACTCTTCAAGGACAAATAATTTAAAATAAGTTGAATTATAAGTCTCCTCATCAACAACTACAAATTGTTTGTAGTCTGACATATAAATCACACTAAGCTTCCCATCGAATGCTATATTTTGTGATGAAACATTTAGTTTGTTTTGTGATTCATAAGCTGTTTTTACAAATCTTTTAACCTTAACTTTGTTTTCACCAACTTGTAACATCCCATCTTTTTTAGATAATCTAACACCATCTCCAAGCTCAATAAATTCCCCATTTTCACTATAATTTCCACTTAAGTGGAAAAATGGTGCCTCCCTCATTGCTCCACTCATCAAATCTATATTTGAAAAAAGTTTAACAGTTGGATAAATTCCCATTAGATTATTTGGTAGATACAAATAAATATCTCTTGTTTTAGGAGGTAACTTAATGTCGCTTCCAAGTAGTGTAATAAAATCATTGGCATCATTTAGCCCATTATCAAGTGTCATTCTTTCAATGTTTGTTCGATTTTTATCAATCTCTCCATCTTTTAGTTTGTATTTTTGTTCAGTATATTCAACATCAAATCTTAACATCCGAGCTGCCACATCTTGAGGACTAGTAAGGGCAAAACTAACTGAGAAGTTCACATCGCCTTCATGCTTTCCACCATCTGTAAGTGTTTTTACATCGGCATAATATCTAATAGGATAACCATAATCCCACCAAGAAACAACATAATCCTCCCTTGAAGCGATAGATTTTAGCTTATCAAGAACAACAACCTCATCTTTTGTAAATACGGTTGGAACTTTGTATTCCATAATATGTTTAATATTTGGATACAAAACAAATATAGTTAAAACTAATGTAATAAGAATTTGAAATTTTGTTTTATCGCTTAAAATTCTCGAGATCTCTGAAATTAAAAAACCAATCCCAAGTGCCATAACAGGAACAGCATAGATTGTAAATCTAAGCCCACCAAAAAGAGCTAAAAACCCAAGTCCAACCAAAGGTAAACCCAAAAGCATAATAGGAAATCTAACAGTCAGCCAACCAAATCCAATCAAAGAGAGCAAAAAAACAAGTACATTTCCACTGATTCTTTCACCAAAAGTAACAAAGGAAATTTGCCCAGACTCCCTTATTGTTTGCATAACTTTGTAAAAATGTAAACTTATTGAATCATTAGTAACAATAACGCTATCTTTAAATACATACACTTTTAAAAGCGCCCAAATAGGATCAAATCCACCTGATGCAAAAAATAAAATTATTGAAGCACCAAAAATATATATCAAGTATTTATTAAATAGTTTGTTTTGAAAATGTAAAAAACCAAATAGAGCCAAAACAATAATTATCCTATAAATCGCATCAAGTCCAACCATTGCAAACATCATAAATGTTATTAGTGTCAATGTAAAAGTATAATCAATCTTTTTTACATATTGATAGATAGCATAAGCCCCAATAAGTCCAAAAAATGCAAGCTCTAAACTATAACTTTGTGGATACCACCAACGATAAACAATAATATCAACCGCCATAAATAAGATATATCTATTTTTTGATGTTTTGATAGCCCAAATCAAAGACCAAAGTAAAACAACGGGCAAAACTATGTTGAGTAAATCTGTATCATAGTATCCAACCATGGTTCGGTTGTAGTAGCTATGAGCTATACTCCCAACAAGAGCAGCTATAAATCCAACCTCAATCCTATTTATACTTTGCCCTATCAAAACAAGAGGGATAACAATAAGTGAAGCAAAAAAAGCTGGCATATAAAAAAAGATGGTCTCAAGGCTAAATGGTGTGATTTTTGCAACAAAGGCTGTTAAAAGTGATGGTGCAGTATCAACCGGGGAAAGATCATTTTCTTGGTGTGTTCCTGCTAGCAAATCTCTTGTACCTTCTGCATAAAAATAACCGTCATTTGTATTGATCATAAACTCATTGTTAAATTTAAATTGTTCAGTATTTTTAAACTCATCGACCCAAATAAGTCTAGTTGCAAAGCTAAACACAAAAGCAATCAATATAAATAAAACTGCTTTCCTTTTTGAAATCATCACTTCATTTTGGCTTTTTATTTTTTCTACCATCTTATTCACCATCCCCTTGCAATTTCTCTTTTAAAATAATCTTACCAGCTTCAACACCGGGTTGGTCATAAGTATTTATCTGGACAAACTTACCAACAACAGAAGTTAAAAGTTGATAACTAAACATCAATTTAGCCAAATTATACTCATCAACCTTGTAAATTGTAATAACATCACAAGGTATATCTCTAAATGACTCTATACTTTCAATAGTTGCATCTGCTTGCTTATTGATAAGCTCTTTAAATGGAATATTATTTACATAATCAAGCTCTTCTATACCAACAAGTGAAACATCTGGGATTTTCACATCATTTTCAAAATCTTCAATTTTTATAAAGGTTACAGTTTTATCCCTTTTCCCATCAATGATGAGTTGTAAAAAACTATGCTGATCAATTGGTCCTAAAAGTCCAATAGGTGTGAGTGCTTGTTTTGTCCCGTTGATATTTTTTTTACCCAAACTTTCACCCCAAAGTTGAATATACCATTTATTAAATCCCTCAAGTAAAGATGAATATGAAAAAATAACATTTATATTGAAACGATGTTTATTTTCAACCATAAATCTAGCTTTTTGCATAATCTCTTCATAATAGCCATTTTTTGAAAAATAACTCTCGCTAACCTCTTTGCAACCACTTAAAATCTCATCAACATCAAGCCCCATAATACAAAGAGGCAAAAGTCCAACTGCACTAAAAACTGAAAATCTTCCCCCTACATCTTTTGGGATAAAAAATCTTTTCATATCGTGATGAATTGCAAAATCGTTTAATTTGCTATCGTCTTCAGTTATAACAACACAATTTTTACTATCAAGTAAAACCTTAGATGAGATATATTTTAAAATACTTATCGTTTCAATAGTTGTTCCAGATTTACTAATAACTATAAAAAGTGCATCATTTAAATCTATTTTACTGATTTTATAGTACATATCAATTGGATCAGTTGATTCTAAAAAATGGAGTTTTTTACTATTTTCTTTGTGTTGCAAAAATTTATGAATTGCATAAGTACCAAGACTACTTCCACCAATTCCTAAAACAACAACGTGTTTTTGTTTCACACCTTTGGCAAACTCTTTTATTTCACTTGTATCTTGGTATATCAAATTATAGTAACCGATGTACTCTTTTTCTTTTTCGATTTTAGAAAATATCTCATCATTTGACTTTATTTGATAAAAATTTTTTTTGTATTGCATCACTTATTTCCTAGATTGTTTGATTTTGTTTTTACTTTTAAATTCGATCAGGTCTTGTATCTTTAAATGCTAAATTTGGAGCATCCCTTAATATATCAAGAACACCATCTTCAACCATCAAAGTAGCCATCTTTTCCCCTAAAGTTTCATACTCTTTGATATCTACACTAAGTGTTTTAGAGATGATATTTGTCCCATTTGGATAACCAATCATAGTTTGAAGCGTAATAACATCACCATTTATCGTTGCATTACAAGCAACAGGCGCAGAGCAACCAGCACCAATTTTTGCTATAAAATCTCTCTCAACTTTTGTTGCTATAAAGGTTGGCTCGTGATTTAAACTCATAGCAATTTCTCGAATTTTTGGGTTACCGCAAACTATCTCAATTCCAAGTGCAGCTTGCCCCATTGGAGGTATCATCATAGATAAAGGTAGTTTCTCAACAAATGGAATATCCTTTAAAAGATCAAGTCTAAAAAGCCCGATGTAAGCTAGGATTATCCCATCATATTCACCGTCACTTAATTTTCTAAGTCTAGTATTTACATTTCCCCTTAAATCTTTAACAACCAAATCTGGTCTTATTTTTAAAAGTTGCATCCTTCTTCTTAGGCTTGTAGTCCCTACAACTGCACCTTGTGGAAGTTCTTTTAAATTTTTGTATTTATGAGAAAGGAAAACATCACTTTGATCTTCCCTTTTTGTTATAGCCACAAGCTCCAAACCTTCAGGGATAAAAGTTGGGACATCTTTTAAACTATGCACTGCGATATCTGCATTTCCAGCTAACATCTCATCTTCAAGCTCTTTTGTAAAATGCCCTTTCCCACCAATCAATGCTAAAGGCTTATCTAAAACTTTATCACCATTTGAAACGATTAAATTCAATTCAACTTTAATTTCAGGGTAACTGTTTTCAATCTTCTCTTTAATATTGTAAGCCTGCCAAAGTGCTAAATCACTCCTTCTTGTAGCTATTACGATTTTTTCCATTATTTTATCTTCTCTTTGTATTTATTTCTCATCACATCAACTTCCCCGTCAAAAAATATTGTAGGTGTTCCACTTACAAAAGCCTCATTGGCTAGCTTCATATCATTTGTCAATCTATTTGCAATATTTGGATTTTGTATCTCAGCCATTGTGATATTTGTTTTAAAAATCTGATTAAAAGTAGCCAAAGCTTTCCCTTCATCTTTTAAAGCATAAGGATCAAAAAATTTCTCAAAATTGGCTGTATAAAGTTTGTAAGTTACATCTTTAACCCCTTTTTGTTCGCTAACCATAGCAGCTTTTGAAAGTGCTTTTGCTGTTGGGTGCATCTCCAAAGGAAAAGATACATAATAAAGTGATAAAAGTTTTGGATTTGCTTTTACATCTTTTATAATCAAAGGGACTTCAGAAGTGCAATTTGGACAAAGTGGATCACTAAAAATTACAATTTTGTGTTTAGCGTTTGCTTCCCCAGCAATTAATCTACTTTTATCATAATACTTAGCCCCTAAAGTAGGGTGCATATATCTTTTGTAATCAAAACCTGTTAATTTTTTAAGCTCACTCGTTACTTGTGCCCCATTTGAAAAAATAACATCATTTGTATTTATATCTTTACCTTGAAAATTTAATGACAACCTAAAAAGATAACCCTTCCAGCCATCACCTAGATTTTTTGTAAATGCTAATTGTAAAGATTTTAATTTTACTTGTGGATTTCCACTTATTCTTTGCTTTTCAAATGAAGTGATTTTGTCACTTAAAGCATCGCCGTTTACATTAATGGTTAATAGACTTACTATCGCTAGTAACTTCAACATCGATAATTTCATCATCGTCATATCTCCTTTTTTTTGTGTAATTAAAATTCGTTTGACTGTTTGTATTCTTGTATTCAAAGTCATCATTTGTATAAGTTTTTTGATTTTGTGGCACAACTTTAAATTTGAAAATTTTTGTAAGAAGTAGCGTTACGACTCCAAATTGAAGTAAAATTCCAACTATATCTGTTAAAAATCCAGGCAACACAAGTAAAAAAGCGCCTATCGCTTTTGCTACATTTAGCTTAATAAAATCAGCCTGACTTATCTCACCTTTTGCCAAATCTTTCATATTTGACATAAGTGAGTATTTGAAGTTTTTAAGTAAAAAAACCCCAACAAAACCTGAAATAATAATCTCCAAAAAAGTATAAAAACCGCCCAAAAATGATGCGAAATATACGAAAACCATAATCTCTAAAAATAGATAAACAAACCCATATAGCACTAAAATTCCTTTTTGTTTCTCAGATTAACTGATGATTGTAGCAAAAATACAATTCATCAATCAAAACCAACTTACTCTTTAATCTTTCCAATCAACTCTTTTGCGTTTTCTAGTGCAACAATTGAGCTATCTTTATCAAAAGTTAAAGCAACCGCCATCCGTCTTCCTTTATGTGTTTGTGGTTTTCCAAATACTCTAACAAAAGAATTTTTACTAAATAACTCATTTGCTACCTCAATTTGTGGTGTGAAAGTATCAGTTGAAGATTTATAAGCCGCACTTGCTCCGCAACCATAAGTTATAAAATCAAGTGGCAATCCAAGAACCGCCCTAACATGCAAAGCAAACTCACTTTGAGATTGTGTTATAAGTGTAACCATCCCTGTGTCGTGTGGACGAGGACTAACTTCACTAAAATAAACATCATCACCTTTTACAAAAAGTTCAACTCCAAAAAGTCCCCTTCCACCTAAACCATCAGTTATTTTTTTAGCAATTTCAATCGATTTAGCTTTAGCGATTTCACTCATCTCCATCGGTTGCCACGAAAATATATAGTCACCATCTTTTTGGATATGTCCAATAGGTTCGCAAAAAACAGTTCCAGTTTCATTTCTTACAGTTAAAAGTGTAATCTCATAATCAAAAGTGATAAACTCTTCAACAATAAGCTCACTAGCATCTCCCCTTGCCTCTTTTGCCAATTCCCACGATTTTGGTAACTCTTCAAAACTTCTAGCGATACTTTGTCCATGTCCGCTACTACTCATAACAGGTTTAATCACACAAGGAAATCCCATCTTAGATGCAGCATCTCTAAGTCCCTCAAAGGTTGTTACAAATTCGTATTTTGAAGCAGGAAGCCCTAACTCTTCACAAGCAAAAACTCTGATATTTTTTCGATTCATTGTTTTATTAACAGCTTCAGCATTTGGTATGATATTAAACCCCTCAGCTTCAGCTTCAAAAAGCGCAGCGATACTTATAGCTTCAACTTCAGGAAGGATAAAAGTAGGTTTTTCTCTCCTTATGACATCTAAAAGTTCATCTTTATTTTTCATATTTATCACATAACTTCTATTTGCAACCAAATGCGCAGGAGCATTAGCGTAGCTATCAACAGCAACTGTCTCAATACCTAATCTTTGCGCTTCTATAATCACCTCTTTTCCTAATTCCCCGCTTCCAAGAAGCATAATTTTTGTACTATTTGATTTTAATGGAGCTGTAAATTTCATCTATTTTCCTTGTTTTATCAATTTCAATTTAAAAAAATTGTACCAAATTTAAACCAAATAAAATTGTAAATCTTATACAATCAACTATGACACATCCTAAAATGACAAATACGAACATCTATTTATTGGGGGATACAAAAGTAGTAGGTGCTACAAATCTACAACTTTTTACAATAAACTTCATCTCACAAAATATAGATTTAAACCAATACGATGCTTTGATATTTACCTCTAAAAATGGCGCTTTTGGAATTGAGTATTCCCTTTTGGACTGGAAAACAAAACCATCATTTGCAATTGCTCATAAAACAGCAAGTGTTTTAAAAAATATGGGAGCAAATGTAGTTTTTAGTGGGAATCAAAAAAATGGCGATGGCTTTGCCAACGAACTCGTACCTTTGTTACAGCACAAAAAAGCCCTCTATATAAGAGGTAAAGATGTTGTATCAAACCTTGTTTTGATTTTAAGACAAAACAATATCGACTGCGACGAGCTTATAGTATATGAAACAATTTGCATTAAAAATCAAACAAAAAAAGAGCTTCCAAAAAACTCAATTATAATTTTTTCCTCCCCATCAACAATAAAATGCTTTTTAGAAAATTATTTTTGGGATGATAGCTTTATAGCGGTAACGATTGGCGAAACCACAACAAAATATATCCCTCCATACATAATTCCAATACTTTCAGATGATACTTCACTTGAAGCTTGTGTCAAAAAAGCTATGGAGATTATCTGATGGGCTATGTTGGAAAATGTCCATACTGTAAAGATGGCATTGTGAAATATGAAAAAAAAGTAGTTATGGGGAAAAATACAAAAGTTTACACATGTCAAAATGCCTCTTGGAAAACAGAAGATGGAGAGATGTTTGAACTTACAAAAGGTGCATCTTGCTCATTTCGTATCTGGGGAAACTCACTTGCAAAATGGGGCAAAAGAGGGATTGGAATAGGTGAGGTTCGTCAACTTTTAGATGGCAAAGAACTTATTGTTCCCCTTTTTAGTTTTCAAACCAAAAAAGAGTATTTTAAATATCTTGTGTTAGACAAAAATTATGGAGTTTCTGTACTTTGGGAACTTGAAATTTCTGAAAATTTGGTACAATCCGCAATAAAAAAAATTAAAAAAAATCCAAATAAGGAATAAAATGAAAGTAGAATTATTACAACACACCAGTCTAACTGTATGCGCAAAAGCGATAAGAACTTGTTGGGATAGTCACGACAAAAGTGACTGCGGTGGTGAAAAAGACTTAGAGCTAATAGATAGAGTAGGCAACAAACACAAACACGCCTCAACACTCGAACACTTAAGCTACACATTTTATATAAGTGGAGTTAGTCGTGCTTTGCTTCAAGAATTGGCACGACACAGAATAGCTAGTTTATCTGTTAAATCTACAAGATATACACTTAAAGAGTTAAAAGATGAAAAAGCATTTAATACAACTTTAAATGTAAGGGTAGATTTTGAAAGGGCTGCAAAATATATAGTGTTGACAAAAGTTGATAGTGTCGATAGGGCTTCAATAAATGCCTTAGAGAATTTAAGACTTATCTTGATTGATGGTATAGCAAACGATAAAGCTAAATATTGTTTACCTGAAAGCTATAAGACTGAACTAACTTGGAGCATAAACGCTAGAAGTTTACAAAACTTTTTGAGTCTTAGAACTTCAAAATCAGCACTTTGGGAGATAAGAGATTTAGCAAATATGGTATTTGATAATCTTCCAAGTGAGCATAAATATTTGTTTTCCGATAGCTTAGAATAATTATTTTAGGGGGATTTTCAAAACCCAAAATTATCTTAAAAGATGGTTTGTTTTGTTAACCCATCTTTAAAACCTATACAATTACGCACCAAATCTACCAAGAAAGTTCCATCTCTGTAATATTTACAAAATTTAATATACCTTTAAGGTTATCGTCTGTAACATTGTCATACAACATTGTGCTAGGTGGGTTTTGTGCATCCTAGAGTCCACAATTGTTAAATTTCGAAATTTAAAACAAGGAACAAAAATGACAAAAATGATTAAAATGAGTTTAATGGCTGCTGTTGCAGTTGCTGGAACAACTGCTTCTGCTCAAAGTTTAGAAGATGCAATTAAAAATGTAGATGTATCTGGATATGTTGATTACAGATTAGAAAACAAATCAGTAGAGGGTTCTGATGCTAAATCATTTAATGTAAATGAATATGCAGTTAATGTAACTCTTACATCAAAAGTAAATGACATAGTTAAAGCAACAGTTGCTGTTGGTTTTGATGAGAAAACAACAGACAATGGTACAGCTGGTGATGAAATAGTACTTACTGCATCTCAAGATGCTGATCCGTCGATGAATGTATCAAATGCATACTTTACATTTAATCTTGGTGGAACAACTGTAATGGCTGGTAAACAAGCTATCCCTTCAGCATTTGTTGATAAAGTTGACACTGCAAAAACTGGTACAGGTATCGTTGCTTTACATAAAGTAAATGATGCACTTACACTTGCTGGTGCACATTTTATGAATAACAATATTGCAACAACTGATGCTGTAACAACAACAGGTGGTGTATACGGTTTAAAAATTGTTGACGCAGAAGATACTAAAACTACTGAATTAATAGCTATGGGTAAAATTGAGATGGTTAATTATGCAGTCCATTACAATATGACAGATATTTCTGGATTAGCTGGCGGAACAGAAGCTAATCACTTATTCGTTAAAGTTGGAGCTGCTGTAGCTGGTGTAAATCTTGAACTGAAACACGCAACAGCTTCTGCTGATACTAATGTAGCTGCTACAACTTTTGCTGATTCATCTGTAACTCAATTAAAAGCATCAACTAAAGTTTCAGATGTAACTTTAAGTGCTGCTTATGCTACTGCTGATAAAGAAAAAGGCTCAGATGATTATAGTTCTGATGTTGCGCTAGACGGTGACAATGATGCTGAAGTACACTTAAAAGTATGGCAATTATCAACAGTATCTATCACTAATAAAGGTAATGCAATGATGATTGGTGCTGCTATGCCAGTTATGGATAACTTAACTGCATCTTTAACTTATGCATCTGCTACTAATGATGCAACTACTGCTGTTGGTGCAACAGATACAGATTATAAAGAAATCTTAGCTCAATTAACGTACAAAATGAGCAAAAACTTCACAGTACATGGTAGATATTCTACAATGAATACTGACACAAATAAAGTAAATGGATCAACAGATTCTGATTACTCAAGACTTTCTGTTAAATATACATTCTAATAAGAATTTATTTAAAAGTTTTCTTTCAAGGTTGGGCTTTTGCTCAACCTTTTTTTGTGCCCAATTTTTAACATTTTTTGATACAATTTTTCTAGGAGTATTTTATTGGTAAAATTGATGAAAGAAAAGAATTAATAGGTGCTTTAAAAGTTTACTTAGGTTTTATATTAGCTATCATAATAGCAGTTGGAACAGGCACAATATCTTTATTTCAAAATAATAATATTGGATTATTGTTTTATTTAGGCATTGGATTACTTTTTGTACTTTTTGGTGTTTTTTATGTAGTTGCATATAAAATGCACAAAATTATAACTGAATTAAAGGATATATAATGTTAGCAACAATTTTAATGATTTTGGTTACTGTAGCTTTTGCAGCTACACTTATCGCAACTACAAAAATAATGATTTCTGATAAATAAAGACAAGGTTGGGCTTTGACTCAACCTTTTTTTATCCCCGTACTTGCGAACTTTAGCCATGCTGTTGCGAAGCTTTTTAATATTTTTAGATATAATTTTCCACAACTAAAATTTAAGGTTTTATTTTGCCAACATTATTAAATATAAATGGATTTAAATTTTTCTTTTATGCAAATGAACATGAACCAAAGCATATTCATATTATGAAAAATGATGAATTTGCAAAAGTTGAGCTAGATAACTTGAAAGTTGTTCAAAATTATTTAAAACCAAAAGATTTAAAATTTGCACTTGTAATAATCGAACAAAATAAAATTGAATTTAAAAGGATATGGGATGCATGGTTTAGTTAAGGGGAAAGAAGTACATTTTGATGAAGAATATCTTCATGTCAAGCTTGAGGACAATAGAATCATATCAACACCACTTGATTGGTACAAACCACTCAAGATGGCTACAATTACTCAGCTAAGAAACTATAAATTAATATGTTACAAAAGTGGAATTGAGTGGGAAGAACTTGATTACCATCTCTCCATTGAAAATATGCTAGAAATCACACTGAGAAATGTTGCATAAGTTACATCAGCAATACTAACTGAAAATTTTCCTCAAAGAATGTTATGGATTTTTGAACATCAAACGGAGCTTATTTGCGATTGGGAATTGGCACAACGATTTGAACCTTTAGAAAAAATAGCAGGAGCAGATAATGATTAATTTAATAAAAGTTGAGCATACTGAGGATTATAAAATAAAACTTTATTTTTCTAACAATAGTTTTGGTATTTATGATTTTTCTTATCTTTTAAAAGCAAATACTGTTTTAACAAAACCATTAGAAGAGAAAAACTATTTCAAACAGTTTTTTATCGATTTTGGAGCTTTGTGTTGGAAAAATGGGCTTGAGTTAAGTGCCGAATCATTGCACTTGAAATTAAAGCAGGAAGGCAACTTGCATTTTCATCAAGATGTTGCATAAAAGATTAAAAAATCAAAAAGAGTTTAAAGGTTGGGCTTTGCTCAACCTTTTTTTATGACAAATTTTCATTTTAAAGTGTGATATTCTCCAAAAATTCCAACTCCTCGCCAGCAAAAATAATAGCATCGATACAATAAGCAACATCTAATTTTTTAGTTTGCAAATAGTACTCAACACTTCTTTTTAATTTTCCTAATTTGGAAGGGGTGATATTATAAACCGCCTCAAAATTCTCTCCACTTTTAACTTCTACAAAATGATGAACGCCATTTTTTGAAGCGATGATATCGATCTCGCCAAGTTTTTTAGCAAAAAAATTTCGCTCCACCAACAAATAACCAGTTGACACTAAGTATTCACAAGCCTTATCTTCAAAATAATCACCCTTATCTTTTGTCATACAGGAATTACTTCAACCTCAACAGACTTAAACCTAGCAGTTTTGATAAGTTCATCACATTCATCTCCAAAAATATAGTTGATATTTGATGCGGCATGGTGAAATGTACAAAACATTGTCCCTGATTTTAGAGTTTTTACAAACTTGATATTTAAAATTGAAGTTTCACCGTATTTGTTTTTTAGTATCACACGATTGCTTTTAAATTTATCTTTATCTTCAATTGATATTTGTAAAACATCTTCATCATGTTTACTTAAAAGTGTGTCACTGTGCATTGTTTGTGCTGCATTGTTGTAGTGAACTATTGTTCGTCCTGTTGTTAAATAAAAAGTTTCCCTTTTTTCATTGTGTAAAACTTTTTTCACTTGCTCTCTTAGAGCGTATTGATGATACTTAAATCGTCCCAAGCCATCTTTTGTTCTAAAATCTTCAAGATGAAGGGTAGGGGTGTCAGTTCTTCCAACAGGCCATTGCATCCCACGACTTCTATTTTTGATAAGCTTAAGATAACTTGCTCCACTAAATCTATTTGGTGCATCTTTTCTTATATCTTCCCAAATATCTTCACTTGTTTCATAAGAAAACTCACCTTTTAATTTATGCTCAATATCTCTTAATACTTCCCAATCATCAGGCATTTCACACTCAACAAGTGGCTGAGAAAGATGGAGTCGTCTCATTGCATTTATGTAAACTCCGGTTTTTTCATAAGCTGATTTTACCCCAAAAACAATATCGGCTTTTGAAGCTATATCATTCATAAACAAATCTTGTACAACAATAAGCTCTAGGTTCTCTAAGGCTTTGTGGACTTTATTTTGATTTGGATGGATATGTGTAAAATCTTCACCCATAACATAAAGCGATTTTATTTTTCCATCAATCATAGCCTCAACAGCATCTGGTGTCATAAGCCCAATCTCTTGTGGTGCTTGATAATCTGGGGCATAATAAGGTAAACACCCAACATCGCACGCACCTTGAACATTATTTTGTCCACGAAGTGGCATAAGTCCAGCTCCAGCTTTACCAATATTTCCAGTCATTAACGCCAAATGTGTAATAGCCATAACAGCATAACTTCCATCAAGATGTTCAGTTATCCCAAGACCCCAAAATATCATCGATTTTTTTGTAGCGTAAGCTCGTGCGATAGTTGGGATAGTTTCACTTAGCTCTTCATACCCTTTTAGTTGTTTAAAAAATTCTGGATTTGCAAATTTATCATTTAAAATCTGATTTTTATAATCCTCAAACCCAACAGTTCTAGCCTCAATAAACTCTTTATTGTAAAGCTCCTCTTTTAAAATAACATAAGCAATCATATTTAAAATAAGTAAATTTGCTTCAAATGGGATAATCGCTTCAATTGATGCGTATTTGTGAAGTTGGATTTGTCTTACATCCATAACTGCTATTTCACATGTTTTGTTTCTCACAGCTTCAATCATACGATTTGCAACTATTGGGTGTGCTTCTGTTGTATTTGAGCCAATGACAAGTAAAAATTCACTTTTAAAAATATCATCAAATGGATTTGTTGCAGCCCCTTCCCCTATTGTTTGTCTCATCCCTGTAAGACTTGGACTATGACAAACTCTAGCACAATTATCTATATTTGGACTCTCCATCGTAGTTCTTGCAAATTTTTGTAAACTATAAGCACTCTCACAACTAGTTCTAGCTCCACCCATAGCACTAAAGCTATGTCTTCCGTATTTGTTTTTTATTTGTGATAATTTCCAAGCAACTAAACTTGTAGAAAACTCGTAATTTCCACTATACCAAACATCGTCTATACTTTTTAATCTTTTGCTTCTTGCTTGAAGCTCTTGTGGCATTTGGTTAAAATTCTTTTCGATAAAAGATTTTTTTACCCTTACATCTCTTACTCTATGTGGACTTGAGACAAAGTCATAACCACTTTTTCCTTTGATACAAAGTTTTCCACGGCTTACATAGCCATCAGCTTGAGCATAAATTTTCTCTATTTTGTTATCTTTTACAACACCTGTAATATCGCATCCTGTACCACAATATGTACAAACACTTGCTATCTCTTTACTTATATTCATCTTATTTGCCCATTTCCTAAAATTTTGAACTTATAAGTCGTAAGCTCATTTATCCCCATAGGTCCCCTTGCATGAAGTTTATTTGTACTAATACCAACCTCAGCCCCAAAACCAAATGCACCACCATCTGTAAATCTTGTACTTGCATTTGCATACACACAAGCACTATCAACGCTATTTAAAAATTTGTTTACCTCTGTGTAGCTTTCACTTATAATCGCCTCACTGTGTCCTGAACCGTACTTTTCAATATGCTCTATCGCCTCATTTGTATCTTTAACTATTTTAATTGATAGTATGTTTGCCAAATATTCTGTATAAAAATCATCTTCTGTTGCAACTTTTACATCGATAAGTTTTCGTGTATTTTCACAACCATAAAGCTCAGTCCCGTTTGCTTGAAACTCTTTGTAAAGTGGTGGCAAAATATACTTAGCCAACTCTTGGTGGACAAGTAAAGTTTCCATAGCATTACAAACTCCTGGTCTTTGACATTTTGCATTGATACAAATTTTTATCGCTTTTTCTGTGTCAGCATATTTGTCAATATAAGTATGACAAAGCCCTTTGTCGTGTTTGATAACTGGAACTGATGAGTTTTGATTTACAAATCTAATAAGTGCCTCTCCGCCCCTTGGGATAATCAAATCTACATATTTATCTTGCTTAATTAGATTAGCTACACCTTCTCTTGAACTATCAGGCAAAAGTGAAATTGCGGAAATTGGAAGATTGTTTGCTTGAAGCACCTCTTGCAATACTTTTGCTATTGCTTGATTACTAAATTCTGCCTCTTTTCCACCTTTTAAAATACAAGCATTTCCACTTTTAAAACAAAGCGCGGCTGTATCACTTGTAACATTTGGACGACTTTCATAGATAATCCCAATAACACCAATAGGAACAGCAACTTTTTCAATATTTAGTCCATTTTCACTAACCCATCCATCAAGGATTTTCCCTACTGGATTTTTAAGTGCGGCTATCTCATTTATTGCATTTGCCATATCTTCAATTCTTGATGGATTCAAAAGCAACCTATCCATCAATGAAGATGAAAGATTATTTGTTCTTCCATACTCTATATCTTTGAGATTTTCCCTTATTATATATAATGCATTGCCCAGTAATGCTTCGCTCATCTGATGAAGAATATTGTTTTTTACCTCACCGCTTAAGTTTGCGATGATAGATTTTGCTTTTTTAGCATCTTGTAAAAATTGTTCCATTTGTACCCTTTTAGTCTGAATAATCAAAGATTATACAAAAAAGAAAATTGCATATTGATTTACAATAATGTCTAGTTTAGAGTAAAAAGTTCAAGTATATCTTTTGGAATTTTTGATGGTTTTTGATTTTTTAGATATGCAACTTTTATATTCATATCAAAAAGAAGTGTATCATTTCTAAAAATTTGTTGATTTAAAACGAGTGAGGCACTTTTGACTTCAATCAAAATAGTTTTTATCTCTAGAAAATCTCCAAAAATAGCTGGTTTAACATACTCAGCAGATAAAGATTTCACAACAAAGAACTCATTTTCTCTATGTGGAGACAAACCTTTTTGAAAGAAAATCTCACTTCTAGCTCTCTCACAAAAATTAAGATAATTTGAATGATAAACCACTCCACCTGTATCTGTATCTTCGTAATAAACTCTAATTTGCATAATATTAAACTTTTTCCCAATAATTTTTTATCATCTCCATAAAATATGGGTGGTGGTTTGGAGCTTTTGCAACTCTATAATCAGCTATCCCAATTTCATCAGCTAACTCTCTATATTCAATATCAAGTTCACACTCAGTTTCAGAGTTATCAACTGTAAACGACAAAGGATAAATAAGAACTTTTTTATCTTTAAACTCGGTGAGTTTATCGCTCATATATGGACGCAACCACTCCATAGGACCTAGCCTTGATTGGTAAGCCAAGTGGATTGAATTAAATTTTATCCCCTCCTCTTCTAAAACTTTTTTCGCCTCCTCCATATTTGCGATAATATGTTTTTGGTACAAATCACCTTTATCTATTATTTTTTTAGTTAATCCATGTGCTGAAAATATCAAATCGTACTCTTTTGAATCAATATCAACAATAACATCTTTTATCTTTTCAACTATCGCTTTATTATAAAGCTTATCATCATAATAACTATCTATTGTTTTTATCTTTGTTTCGATTCCATATTTCTTAGCCGACTCCATAAAATCTTCAATCGATGATTTTGTTGTTGTTTGGGAATAATGTGGATACATAGGAAAAGCAAATATCTCATCATATCCAACAAGTTTTTCCATAATATCACTAGCAAATGGTGGAGTGTATCTCATCGCATAAAAAACATCAGCATCAATCTCCTTATTTAATCGTCTCACCAATCTTTTTGTATGCCCCACAATAGGTGACATCCCGCCAACAAGTGAGTAGTTATGCTTTGCCTCTTTTTCCCTAAGTGTAGTTATAAGCCAAGCTATCATCGCTCTCATTGGCTGTGGAGCACCTATTATATATTTGTCATTGAACATATTTGTTAAAAATACTTTCACTTCATCTAGGTTGTTTGGTCCACCCATATTAAGGAGTACTATCGCTTTTTTCATTTGCTATCCTGTATTTATATATAAAATTTTGGGAATTATAGCTTTGTAGAGTTTAATTTCATAGTAGTTTTTTGTAAGATGATAATATACTTCGCGATGGAAAAATCAAATCACCTAATCACAAAAGATATAAAAAAACTTATCATCCAAATAGCCATTCCATCAAGTGTTGGGATGTTTTTTAATACTATGTACAATGTTGTTGATACATTTTATGTTGGGCTCATCTCAACCGTTGCTATCTCGGCACTTTCTTATAGTTTTGTTGTTTATTTTATGTTGCTATCTATTAGCTTTGGGCTATCTTCGGCGATTACCGTTTATGTTGGCAATTCACTTGGTAAAAAAAGGATTAGCCTTGCTAAAATCTACACAACAAATGGGATAAGTTTTTTTGCATTTGTCTCCCTTTTGCTATGTTTGTTTGGATTTTTGTTTTCAAAAGATATTTTTACTTTGATGGGGGCAAGTGGTGAAGCTTTAGAACTTGCCCTTAGCTATACATACATCATCTTAATAGGTACAATTCCTATGCTTCTAGGACTTGGAGCAAATGCTGTACTTGTGGCACAAGGGGATACTAAGAGTTATCGCAATACCCTTATTTTTGGATTTGTACTAAACCTCATCCTTGACCCACTTTTTATTTATGGATATGGATTTATCCCATCTTTTGGATTTAGTGGCGTTGCACTTGCAACTGTTTTAATCCAATTTCTAACTACCGCTTATATTTTTAGAAAACTTTTTAAAACAAACCTTTTTGAAATAGATAAATTTTATAAAAAACTACCAAACCTAAAGGCTTTTAAAGAACTTTCAAAACAAGCAATTCCTGCTAGTTTAAATATGTTTTTGATGTCTTTAGGGACGATGATTATTACCTATTTTGTTTCAGATTATGGGCATTTGGCTGTTGCTGGATTTGGGATTGGGTATAGAGTTGAACAGATTATCCTCCTTCCGATGCTAGGACTTAATATTGCTGTTTCTACAATTGTTGCAAATAATTTTGGAGCTAAAAATTTTGATAGAATCGATGAAGTTGTAAGAAAAGCTTTACTATATGGTTATATTATGAGTGCTATTGGGGTAGGGCTACTTGTTGTTTTTGGAAAATATATTATTATGATTTTTAGTACAGATGCGGTTGTTTTAGATATTGCTTACATATATGTTGTGTTTGAGAGTTTAATCTTTTTTGCATTTATCACAATTTTTATCTCAAATTCAACTCTTCAAGGGATTAAAAAACCTCTAGCTGTCCCTTTGGTTAGCTTTTATAGACAAATACTACTGCCATCTATTATTTTATTTTTTGTTGTCAAAGTGTATCATCTTGATATTATTTTTGTATGGCTTTCTATGTTATTTATAGTTTATAGTGCAGCTATTTTTATCTTTTTTTATACAAAAAAACAATTAAAACAAACAGGAGTTTAGATTGAAGAATATAGTTTTAGTACCACTTGCAAATGGGTTTGAAGAGATTGAAGCGGTTAGTATAATCGATATCTTAAGAAGAGGTGATGTTGAGGTTATTAGCGTATCACTTAATACTGATTTGTATGTAACAGGTGCTCACAATATGACAATAAAAGCCGATAATTCAATTGATAAAGTTAATATTGATACCATCACAATGATTGTATTACCAGGTGGTTGGGGTGGAACGCAAGAGTTAGCAAACAATACAAAGGTTCAACAAATTTTAAAAACAATGGATATTGAAAATAAGCTAATTGGCGCGATTTGTGCTGCACCATTTGCCCTTGATAAGGCTGGTGTTTTAAAAGATAAATTTACTTGTTATCCATCTGTTGAAACAAATATAAAAGCAACTGGCTACCTAAAAGATGGCGGGAATGTGATTTGGGATAAAAATATCATAACATCAAAAGGACCATCAACTGCTATGGAATTTGCTTTAGAAATAGTAAAAAAACTTCAAGGGGATGTAAAATATCTTGAACTAAAACAAGGACTTTTACTCTGCTAAAACCATCAAATAACCTTGAGTGTCCATGTTGTAGCAAATTAAAATACAAAAAATGTTGTCAACCTTTTCATAAAGGAAAATTACCAAAGAATGCCCTTGAACTTATGAAAAGTCGATATAGTGCTTATAGTTTTGGGCTAGTGAAATACATAATCAAAACAACTCACAATGAAAATATCGAATATAGTTTAGATACAAATTCTTGGGGCAAAGAGATAAAAGAATTTAGTTTAAATACAGATTTTTTGGGATTAAAGATTTTAGATTTTACAGATGGAAAGGATATTGCATTTGTAACATTTGAAGCAACACTCTACTCAAAACAAAACGATATTAGCTTCAAAGAGAGGAGTAAATTTTATAAACTAAGCGATATGTGGTTTTACCACAGCGGTGAATTTTTATAAAATTTTTAAAGCTAATTGTTCAGGTGTGATACCTAAATCATACTCCAAAAGAGGTGTATCTCCATGCTGAATATAGATGTCATCATACTCAAAACTTATAACTTCAACCTTACTATATAGTTTCTCTTTAGATAAAAATTCAAGTATAGCACTACCAACACCACCTTGTTTTTGGCTATCACTAAAAATATACCATTTGTTTGTCACATTGGCCAATGAAATTAAAAGTTCTCCATCTAATGGTTTTACAAATCTTAAATCAACCAAAGTCACATCAAAATCTAGTAGTTTGGAAGTTTCATATGCACGAGAAACTCCAGCTCCATAACCAATAAAAGCTATATTTGAAGTGCCTGATTTTAAGATTTCCCCTTTGCCACAAATAAAATCCGTTGATTCAAATGGTAACTCTTTTAATGCACCTCTTGGGTATCTAATAGCACAAGGTGTTTTTAAATTTGTTGCAAACTCTAGCCCTAGCTCTAATGTTTTGTTATCTCTTGGAGCAAGCAAAGTCATATTTGGTAAAAATCTCAAAAAACTTATATCAAATTGCCCTTGGTGTGTTTCCCCATCAGCCCCAACAATTCCTGCTCTATCAATTGCAAAAGTAACCCCTAAATTCATCAAACAAACATCGTGGATAATCTGATCAAATCCCCTCTGTAAAAATGTAGAATAGATTGTGACTACTGGCTTAAACCCATCTTTTGCCATGGCAGCCATCGATGTTATTGCATGTTGTTCTGCTATTGCAACATCCCAAAAACGGTTTGGAAAAAATTTCATCAATTTATCAATTCCAGTTCCGCTTGGCATAGCAGCTGTAACTCCAACAATCTTTTCATCCCTAAGTGCTAAATTGTAAAGTGCATCACTAAAAACTGCCGTTGCTGATTTTAGACCATCTTTTTTTAAAAATACGCCTGTTTCTTTATCAAATGGTCCAACGCCATGCCAATGTTCATGATGCCCTTCAGCTATCTTATAACCTTTCCCTTTTGTAGTTCTAGCGTGAACTATAACTGGCTTTCCAAAGTTTTTTGCAATAGTTAATATCTCAATAATCTCATCAATATCATGCCCATCAATTGGTCCAATATAGTCTATACCCATCTCTTCAAAAATAATCCCAGGAGTGATAAGCTTCAAGCTCTCCTCAAATCTTTTAGCTAAATACAATGAACCATTAGGAAGGTTATTTCTAATAAATCTATCAACTCTCTCTTTAAAACCTTGATATGATTTTCCAGCAAGAAGCTTACTTAGATATTTACTAATTGCTCCAATTGGCTTTGCTATACTCATCTCATTGTCATTTAGTATGATTACAACTGGAAGTTTTAAATCCCCAAGCTCATTTAGTGCTTCATACACCATTCCAGCCGTCATACTTCCATCACCAATCATAACAACAGGAACTTTAGAGCCACCATTTAATAAATTTGCTTTTGCTGCTCCAACAGCGAGTGATACACTTGTAGAGGAATGTCCAGCTACAAAATAATCACTTATGGATTCTTTTGGTTTTGTAAAGCCACTAAGTCCACCAAATTGTCTGATTGTTTCAAACTCTTCCCATCGTCCTGTTATTAGCTTATGCGGATAGCATTGATGGGAGACATCAAAAATAAAAGGATCATTTGTACTATCAAATACTTTGTGCATCCCGATAGTAAGCTCCACAGCCCCAAGGGTCGAGCTAAAATGTCCACCATTTCTTGATACTACATCAATAATCCTATCCCTTATATCTTGTGCTAAAGTTTCTAGCTCTTTTGTTGTTTTATTTTTTATATCTATCATTTCCATTTAACCTTTTAATCCACTTCCCAAAAGAATTCTATCCAAGCTGTTGCTTCTTTTTGTGTAAAATCTGGAGATATTATTGCAGTTGGCTTATAAAACAAAGAGGCTGTTTTCGGTTCTAAGTTTGGAAATTTATCTTTTAATACTTTTAAAACCAAACTGAGCGTTTCCCCGCTATCAACTATATCATCAACAACTAAAACTTTTTTATAATTTGTCAAATCTGGAATATTAAAAATTGTACTTTTTTCAATTTTTGTATCGTTATCATAGGAGATTGAATTTATACTAAAAACATCACGAAGCCCTAGCTTTGAAGCAAATAAGTGGGTTAATGTAAGTCCACCTCTTGCAATAGCAACTATTGCTTCAAACTTTTCGTATTGAAGTTTTTGTGTTAAATTGTTGACATCAACAATAAATTCATCATACCCATAATAATATTTTTCCATCTATTTTTTATCGCTCAAAATCAAATCAAGTGCATTAAAAACTTTACTATTTTGTTCATCTCGTCCAATTGTTATACGGATAGCATTAAAGCCATAACCTGTCATATCTCGTACAATTATCCCAAGTTTAAGAAGCTCATATGCAACATCTTTTGAAACAAAACCATCCATATAAATAGTGATAAAATTTGTATATGATGGGATAAATCTAAGCCCTTTTGATGTTGCGTAATCTTCATATCTCTTCATTTGAGAAAAGTTTTTCTCTATCCCCATTTGTACAAAACCTTTATGTTTTAACGCCTCAATCGCTCCAGCTAAAGATAATGTTGTGATATTAAAAGGTGGTCTAACTTTATGCAAAACCTTGATTATCTCTTCATTTGAAATCCCATATCCAACCCTCATTCCACCGAGTCCATAAGCTTTAGAAAAAGTCCCAAGATAGATAACATTTGGATATTTATTTATCACTTCACTAGGGATAATCTTTTTTGCTCCATCTTTGTAACTTGCAAACTCTTGATAAGCACCATCAAGTATCACCAAAGTATTACTATCAACCTCATCTAAAAAACTATACACATCTTTAGCATCAAGACACTCACCTAGCGGATTATTTGGTAAACAAAGAAAGATAATATCACTACCTTCATTTTTATAAATCTCCCTAAATTCATCAAGATTGTGTGCATCGCTTGGTGTTTTTAAAATAGTTGCTCCAACTTGTTTTGCGTATATCTCATACATAGCAAAAGTTGTTTTTGCCATCAAAACTTTACTGTTTGTGTGACATTTTGCATGGATACAAAACTCTATAACTTGGTCACTTCCTGCACCAATTACAATATTTTGTGGTACAACTTGATACTCGTTTGCCAGAGCATCTTTTAGCTCATACATACTATCATCAGGATACACAAATGCACTCACTGATTTTCTAGCGATAATATCCGCAACAGCATCACAAGTCCCATAAGGATTCTCATTTGATGCCAATTTTACTATATCATGTGGATCTATTCCAAACTCTCTTACAACCAATTCAATTGGTTTACCCGCCTCGTAAATACTTACATTGTCCAAACTTTTATTAAATATCATCTGCTTCCCTTACATAACTTCCCAAAAATTTTATCTCATTTTGGAATTTTTGAAATATCTTTTGCACTTTATCCTCATCTTTATGAGCATTAAACTCAATAAAAAATGTTGAAATCCCCTCAACAATATGAGATTTTATTTTTGTAAGATTTATCCCCTCTTCATCAAAAATATTTAAAAATCTCACCAATGCTCCTGCCTCATTTGATAATTGAACCAAAATTGAAGTTTTATCATCTCCACTTTTACCATTTAAAAAATTTGATATTATCAAAAATCTTGTTCTATTGTTTCCTTTGTCTTCAATATTTTCAAACAAAATCGGAAGATTGTACATTTTTGCCCCAACATGTGAACAAATAGCTGCACTATTTGGCTCCTGCATTGCTAATTTCGCTGCTTTTGCTGTACTCTCAACTGGTATAAGTTCGCGAGTCTCAAGCCCAAAATCTTCTAAAAAATTACGACACTGGTCAAAAGCTATATCTTTTGAATATATTTTTGTAATATCTTTTACTTTGTCACAAGTTGAAGCAAAAGTATGATGAACATCAATCATAACTTCAGCAATAATCTTCAAATCATATTCCCCAAAACAAGTTATAGTATCACTCACTATCCCATTACTACTATTTTCGATTGGGATTACACCAAATTTTGCTTTACCGCTTGCAACTTCCCTAAAAACACCAGCAATACTACCAATTGGAAGATATGAACTCATGGCACCAAAACGACTTTCAGCTGCTTGATGTGTGAAACTTCCTTCTGGTCCTAGATAGGCTATATTTTCTGGCAATTCAAGGTTTCTACTAATTGCAAAAATCTCCAAAAATAAAGCTTCTATCGCTGATCTATTAAGAAGTCCATTTGCTTTTAATGAATTTTCATAAAGTCTATTTATAATAGCTTTTTCCCGCTCAGGTCTATAAATAGCTCCCCCACTTTTTGCTTTTACAAGTCCAACTTGATGGACCGTTTCCATTCTTTGATTGAGTAGTTTTAAAATCTCATCATCAATCACATCAAGTTTAGTTCGTAATTCACCAAGTCCATCTTCATTTTTCATATTCAAACCTTTTGTAACTATTTTTATAAATAATCTTTTTCTAAAGCTATCAAATCTTCAAAAGTTTCCCTTTTTCTAATAACTCGCTCAACACCATTTTCAAAGGCAATTTCAACAACTCTACCTCTTGTATTGTAGTTGCTTGACATTGTAAATCCATAAGCCCCAGCACTATAAATTGCTATTAAATCATTGTGTTCTGTAAGTGGTAAATCTATATTTTTTGCAAAAAAATCACCACTTTCACAAACAGGTCCAACAACATTGCAATCACTTACATTTTGTGATTTTTCCAATACTTCAATTTTGTGATAAGCGTTATAAAGACTAGGTCTTATAAGGTCATTCATAGCTCCATCGACTATTACGAATCTTTTTTTGCCATTGATTTTTTCATACAATACTTTCGTTACAAATGTTCCACTATTTCCAACAATAAATCTCCCTGGCTCGCAAACAATTGTAATATCAAGCCCATAAATTGCTTCTAAAACAGTTTGTGCGTAATGGTAAGTATCTATTAGTGTTTCATCTTTATAAACTATTCCCAGTCCACCGCCAACATCAAAAAAGCTAAGTTCAATATCAAGTGCTGCTTTTAGATTTCTCACCAAATTTGCAACAATATTTACAGATTCTTTAATAGGTGCCAATTCAGTTAACTGGCTACCAATATGGCAGTGGATACCAACTGGCTCTATAAACTCACTTTTTTTCGCTCTTATATACATTCTTTTTGCTGTATCTAAATCTACACCAAACTTATTTTCATGAAGCCCAGTTGATATATATGGGTGAGTTTTAGGGTCAACATTTGGATTTACCCTTATGCTAATTCTTCCAATTTTATTTAACTCTTTTGCCAAAAGTTCAACTCTTCCAAACTCAGCTTCACTTTCAAGATTTATCATCAAAATATCTAAAGTTAATGCTTCTTTTATCTCATCATCAGTTTTTCCAACACCACTAAAAATAATCTTATATTTTGGGATACCTGCTAACAATGCCCTTTTAACTTCCCCAATGCTAACACAATCAGCACCACTTCCAAGCTCACCAAGATGTTTGATAACACTCAAATTTGAATTTGATTTTACAGCGTAGGAGATAAGTGATTTTCTAGCTTTAAAAGCATCTTTTAATTCATTGTATTGACTTGCTATATGATTAAAGTCGTACACATAGTATGGTGTTCCATATTTGTTTGCTAACTCTTTAAAATTTATATTATTATCCATTTATATTTTCCCTATATTTTTTAAAATTTAATATCTCTAAATCAAATTCAAAAAATAGATTTACAAATATTATATTTTTCAGTGAAATCAAGGCGAAGATGAAATTTTCGATAGTAGCTTACTTTTATAAGTGACTATTGAAAACTTTATCTTTAACGAAGAGTTTGCCAAAAAGATGATGTTTTAAATCTATTTTTCTCCGTTCCAAGCAATCGTCGGTTTTCCCTCTTCATCAAACTTGACAGCAGGCATACCCATAACATTATAACCACTATCAACATAGTGAATTTCACCAGTTACTGCACTACTTAAATCTGACAAAAGGTACATTCCACTATTTCCAACTTCATTAATTGTTACATTTTTTCTAAGTGGACTATGCGCCTCATTCCACTTAAGCATAAATCTAAAATCACTAATTCCAGCAGCTGCTAAAGTTTTAATAGGACCTGCACTAATCGCATTTACTCTGATGCCATCTTTTCCTAAATCTTCCGCTAGATATTTTACAGTCATTTCAAGAGCAGCTTTTGCTACCCCCATAAGATTGTAATTTGGGATATATTTTACTCCACCATAATATGAAAGAGTTAGAATTGAGCAATTTTCACTCATGATTGGCTTAAGTTCTTTTGTAATCTCGATAAGACTAAATACAGAAATATCCATAGCAACACCAAAAGCCTCTTTGGAAACATCCATAAACCTACCACTAAGCCCCTCTTTAGGTGCAAATGCGATTGAGTGAACAACAAAATCAATCTCACCTAAATCTCTCTTTAATGATTCGCATAAATCTTTAATTTCAGACGGGTTACTAACATCGCACGGGTAAACCAAATCACCACTCCCAAACTCCTCAGCAATAGGGACAACTCTTTTTTTCAAACTATCATTAAGATACGTAAACGCAACTTTTGCACCTTGCTCTACACACGATTTTGCTATCCCATAAGCGATAGATTTATCATTGGCTACACCTAAAATTACACCTTTTTTACCATTCATTACCATATCAATTACTCTCCTTTTCACATTGTATTATTTTTGAACTACCATCCATTTTACTTGCGATATATACCATTTTTTTAAAATCTTCAACCGCCCAACTAGCTGTTCCTACCAAAACTCCATCGACATTTGGAACTTCTAAAATATCTTGCAATCCGCAAACTTTTACACTTCCACCATATAAAAGTGGTTTATCAATTTTCTTTTTTATTTTTCTATGAATTGTTGCTATATCTTCTATTGTTGCGCTCACTCCTGTCCCTATCGCCCAAACAGGTTCATAAGCTAAAATAAGATTTTCATAACTCAAATCTATTCCATCAAACTGCTCCCAAATATACCCTAGAGTTTCGGTCAAACCAGCTTGTTTCACTTCCAAAGGTTCTCCAAAACAATAGATAATTTTATATCCCAAGGCTTTAAAATAATTGTATTTAAGGGCGACTTCTTTTTGTGATTCCCCTAAAATATGTCTCCTTTCGCTGTGTCCAATAAGAATTGTTTTTATCCCAAACTCATCAAGATGGATAGTTCCAATCTCCCCAGTAAATGAGCCAGATTTTGTATGGTAACAATTTTGCGCTCCAACAATTAAATTTTCACTTAGGTCAAATTTATCAAATGCCGTAGCTGATGGAAAAACATAAACATCATTTTTAATCTCTTTTTGAACCAAATATTGATTTAAATCCTCCATAAACTCTCTCGTAGTTTCCCTTGAGTGATTTGTCTTAAAATTGCTCGCAATAATTTTTTTCATCCCATTTTCCTTTTTATTTTTCCACTTTAATAGTCGATTTTAACATAATAAACCTATTAACTATGTCGACCACTTTTGAAGCATATCCATATTCATTGTCATACCAAATAAGAACTTTTATCATATTTTTATTTGTAATTTGTGTAAATCTCTTATCGATAATCGTAGAAAAAACCTCACCTTGAAAATCAGTCGACACAAAAGCTTCATTTGTATGAAAAAAAATATCAAAATTTTGTTTCTTTATTGCCTCTTCCAAAAGCTCATCAAAATCTTCAAGTGCAATATCTTTTTTTAGATTTAACACAACATTTATAGCGCCAACCGTTGGTGTTGGAACTCTTAATGAACTCGATGAAATAAGCTTACTATCAAATTTTTTGAGCGCATAACTACAAGCTTCAATTGTTGTGGTTTTACTTGGAATAATATTTTGTAAAGCACCTCTACCAAATTCAAAATTGCACTTAACATCTCTATCATCACTGCTGATACACTTACTATCTAATGTTTTTTGGTGATTTAGTAGTGGATGCACTGTTAAAATATCTCCACTTTCAATTCCAAAATTATCATCAATGAGTTTTAAAAATGGCAAAAGCGCTGATGCATTGCATGAGCTTGTTGAGATAATTTTTGAATTACTTGTAAGCTCATTTTCATTTGCACCAAGGATAATATTTACATCAGCTTCACTACTGGGATGGGTTAAAAAAATTGCTTTTACTTTCAATGCTTGTAAAAGGGTACGATTATAAGGTATCCCACTGGCATCAATTATGATATCAATACCAAAAGCTTCAAAATCTATCTCATCTAAATTTTTATGATTTAAGATAATTATCTCTTGTTTTTGATTTTTGATTTTATTGCCAATAGCAACAAATTTATTAGCTAATTTGCCATAAGTTGAATCATAATTTATAAGATATGCTATATTTTCAATATTTTGATTTATCTCATTTATCGCTATTATCTCTAAATCTTTTTGGCTTGAGAGTCTTAAAATCGACTTTCCAATCCTCCCAACACCATTTAATAATATTTTCATTAATTATTCTAAAATAAGTGCTTTAACACCTGGCAAAACTTTTCCTTCAATAAGCTCAAGCGATGCTCCACCGCCAGTACTTATAAATGTCATAGCATCTTCATCGCCTGTTTTTCTAACCAAATCTGCTGTATCTCCGCCACCTACAACAGTTGTTGCATATGATGAAGCTACCGCGTGAGATATTTTTGTGCTACCTTTTGCAAATTTATCCATCTCATAAACACCCATAGGTCCATTCCAAAGGATAGTGTGAGCATCTTCAAGTGCCTCGGCAAAAAGTAAACTAGTAGCTGGTCCAATATCAAGCCCCATCCAACCTTTTGGTATCTCTTGAATCGTTGTTGCTTTTGCAAATGCTTCACTACTAAAACCATCTGCTGCTATAACATCGACTGGTAAATAAAATTTAACTCCAAGTTGTTTAGCTTCATCCATAATTTTAATAGCCTCAGGGATTAAGTCATCTTCGCAAAGTGAATTTCCAATATCATGTCCAAGGGCTTTTAAAAATGTAAATGCCATACCACCACCAATAATTATTTTATCAACTTTAGGCACTAGATTATAAAGTGCTTCAAGCTTTCCACTAACCTTACTACCACCAACGATACTTACAAAAGGTCGCTTTGGCTCTTTGATGATATGATAAAAGAATTTGATTTCACTTGCTAATAAAAATCCTGCGGCTTTATGTTTAATGTCAAAATGTTTAGCAATTCCCTCAACCGAGGAGTGTGCACGATGACTTACTCCAAATGCGTCATTGATATAAATATCAGCCATATCAGCTAATGTTTTACTCAAAACCTCATCGTTTTTTGTTTCACCTTTTTCAAATCTCATATTTTCTAAAAGTAAAATTTCACCATTTTCCAAATCATTTGCCATTTTAACTGTTTCATCACAAATAACATTTGGTGCTAATTTTATCTCTGTTTTAAGGAGTGTATGCAATCTTTTTGCTATTGGTTTTAAAGAATATTCCTCTTCATATCCACCTTTTGGTCTTCCAAAATGTGTTGCTATAATAACTGAACAGTCATTATCCAAACAATACCTAATTGTAGGTAATGCGCTTCTAATTCTTCTGTCATCTGTAATATTTTGATATTCATCAACAGGTACATTAAAATCACATCTAATAAAAACTTTTTTACCACTAATATCTATATTTTTTAATTCTTGAAGTTTCACAAAATTTCCTTTTAAATCTCCCATTTTATAGGGGCTAATTATTTTTTTCTATTTTATCGAATAAATACAATTCATCATAAAGTGCATTTTAATTTGCTTATTTTTTACTTCCAACATAAACAGCCATATCGACAAGTCTAGTTGAATATCCCCATTCATTATCGTACCACGAAAGCACTTTTACCATATTTCCGCCAACTACTTGGATTGTATCAAGTGGAACAACAGTTGAATTAACCTCACCATTAAAATCGCTAGAAACTCTATACTCTGTATCAACAGCCAAAATTCCTTTCATATTTCCATTTTGCGCATCAATAAAAACTTGTTTTACTTCATCAACTGTAATATTTTTGTTTAGTGTTGCTGTTAAATCAATCATCGATACATTAGGAGTAGGTACCCTTACTGATTGTCCATTAATTTTTCCATTTAAATGTGGTAAAACTTTCCCTATTGCTTTTGCTGCTCCTGTTGTAGTTGGAGATAGGTTTAAAGCACCAGCTCTTGCTTTTCGTGGGTCTTTTTTATCTTTAGCATCAAGGATAGGCTGACTACTTGTGTAACTATGGATTGCAGTCATAAGTGCTTTTTCAATCCCAAAAGCATCATCTAAAACTTTTACAATTGGAGCTAGTCCATTTGTTGTACAGCTAGCATTTGAGATAACAGATTCACCAGCATAAGTATCCTCATTTACCCCAAATACAAATGTTGCAGTATCATCTTTTGCAGGTGCTGAGAAGATAACTTGCTTGATACCATTGTCAAGATAAGCTTGAACACTTTCTTTCGTCAAAAATGCGCCAGTACATTCCAAAACAATCTCTGCTCCATAATTTGCGAAATCGATTTTAGCAGGGTCTCTTTCACTTAATAGTTTTGCTTTTTGCTTCCCTATTGAGATATATCCATCTTTAACTACTACATCATTTCGGTTCCCATGAACAGTATCATATCTAAGTCCATACTGAATCATCTCATCAGTCCCACTTGCATTTGCAGCAACTAATTCAACGTCATCTCTATCTGCAATTATCCTTGCAACACATTTTCCAATTCTACCCAAACCATTAATTGCTACTTTTACAGCCACTAATACTCCTTAAAATTTATTTCATAAATGATAGCAACTCATTTATTAGTTTTATCGATTTTATCCTACTTTTGCTATAATTTTTGTTAAAAATAAGGGGTCAATATGGACATCGCAGTTTTTGGTGGAAGTTTTGACCCACCACATATTGGGCATGAAGAAATTGTAAATCTTGTTTTATCAAATATAAATGTTGAAAAAATATTTATAGTTCCCACATTTTTAAATCCATTTAAATCAACTTTTCACTTAGCTCCTCTGGAGAGATTTGAACTTTTACAAACATTATTTAAAAATAACAAAAAAGTTGAGGTGTTGGATTTTGAAATAAGGCAAAATGAAAAAACACCAACTTTTAAAACAATTACATACCTAAAAAATTGCTATAAAATAGATAACATATACCTTGTTATTGGGGCTGATAATCTTAAAAATATACATTTATGGTATAATTTTTTAGAATTAAGAGAGCTTGTGCAGTTTGTTGTTATCACAAGAGATAGCATTTTACTTGAAAATGATTATATAAAACCAACTTATTTAGAGCTTGATATTGATGTCAGCTCTACAAGTTTAAGAGAGAATATGAATTTTGATTTAATTCCACAAAATTTAAAAGAAAAGGTACAAAAACTTTGGAAAAAAGAATAAAAACGATTACAGATTTACTAAATGAAAAGAAAGCAGAAAACATAGAAACAGTTGATGTAAAAGGGCAGGGGTATATAGTTGATGCTGTTATTATTGCAACAGCACTAAATAACAAACACTCAATTTCACTTCTAAATTACCTCAGAGAAACACTAAAGCCACTTGGCGAAGAGTTTGTAAGAGTTGAAGAGGATGGTGATTGGTCAATTATCGATATGGGTGATATGCTTATCCACATAATGACTGAAGAACACAGAGATAGATACAACTTAGAAGCATTTTTAAAAGAGGTAAAAAGAGGGGATTATAAATAATCCAACTTTTTGATATTGATTAAATCTTTTTGGTCAATATCTTATAAATAATAAAAAGAAAAAACAAACTTATCCCGATCGAAAAATAAATCGGTAATGACTTAGTTATCACAAAAACAACAATCAAAATAGCATACAAAGTTGGCAATTCATTGTAAGCTCTAAAAAACTGCCCATTCTTATTACAGCTTCCATCTGCTAATTTTTTTCTATAACTATTTAGACTAAAACTATAATGCAGCATCAAAAGTAAAACCAATATCTTTGCAACCATCCAATCATTATTTAATAAATCTGAATTTAGAAACAAAAGTGTGATACCACTTAATAGTGTGGCTACCATAGCAGGGAAACCGATAACTCTATAAATTTTATCTTCTTGAATTTTAACAACCTCTACAAACTCTTGTTTCTCTATATTTTCAACATGATAAACAAAAAGGCGTGGCATATAAAAAAGCATAGCCATCCATGACAAAACTGAAATAATATGAAATGCTAAAATCTCCTGATAATACTCCATCTACATCCCCTTTACATTTTTTGATATTTTGATTTTATTTTATCGTTCCATTCAAGAAGAGTTTTTTCAAACCCTATTTGGGAACTTTCATAAAATCTAACTTTTTTTTCTAAATATTGTTGCTCACACCAACCGCCAAAATCATGTGGGTATTTATATCCAAAACCACCATCTTTTATATGATTTGGAATTGCCATAATATTCCCGCTTGATAGCAACTCTAGTGCTTTATTGATAGCCAAATAGCTACTATTTGATTTTGGAGAACTAGCAAGATAAACAACGCATTGTGCCAAAATTATCCTAGCTTCTGGAAATCCTATTTTATTTGCACTCACTTGAGTGCTTACTGCAATATTTAGTGCATTTGGATTTGCATTTCCTATATCTTCACTTGCACTTATCACAAGTCGCCTTGTAATAAAATCTATATTCTCTCGACCATCAATTAACCTAGCCAAATAATAAATAGATCCATCGATATCACTTCCACGGATAGATTTAATTAATGCACTAGCTAAATCATAATGGCTATCCTTTGAACTCATTCCATCTTTGATGGGATTTTGTCTTAACTCTTTTAAAGTCTCCAAAGCGATATTCTTCCCGCATCTATATCCGAAGTCAAGGAGATTTAACATAGCTCTTGCATCGCCTATGCTACTTTTTATAAGATACTCCATAGCGTCATCATCAATTGAGACATCGTCCAATAAACGCAAAGCTTTATCCAAAAGCAACTCTAAATCTGATTGATTGTGTGGTAAAAATTCAAATAAAAAACTTCTTGAGCGGATTGCTGAAGTAAGGGTATGGTATGGATTTTCTGTGCTTGCACCTATTATAATTATTTTATAATCTTCCATTATTGGAAGCAATACCTCTTGTTGGGTCTTTGAAAGTCTATGTACCTCATCTATAAATACTATTGGTTTTATAAGGGAATTTTCATACCTTTTAAACACAACTCTCAAATCATCTATTTTTAAAGTTGTTGCATTAAATTGGTAAAAGTTTGTGTTTATTAATTTTGCAATTATTTTCGCTAGAGTTGTTTTTCCGGTTCCAGGTTTCCCATAAAAAAAAAGATGTGGTATCTCTTTTTTCTCTATAAGTTTATATAGTGGTTTATTTTTTCCAATAATATGCGATTGTCCAACAAAATCATCTAAAGTTTTTGGATTTAAAATATTAGTAAGATTTGCCGTCATCACCAGTGAACTCTTTTTTCATATCTTTGAGAAAAGCCCTCAAATTCTGATACTCTTTTCGTTCAAGAAATCTTACTTTTCCACTTGGTAGATTATTAAGTGTTATTCCACCAAAATCAACCCTTTTAAGATCTACCACAGGTGTATTGAAATACCCAAAAAATCTCCTAAGCTCTCTATTTTTACCCTCACTAATTGAAACTTTTAGTGTAGAAAATTTTTCACCATTCTTTTGTATTTGATAGCCATTAAATGGTGCAAAATCCATAGATGTAATCTCGCTATATTTATGTGCTCCGGCAGTTGCATCATCGAGCGTAATACCATTTTGCATTGCTGTTTCCATCGCTTTTGTAATCTCACCAGCTATTTTTATTTTATATATTCTTTCAAGGCTTGAATGCATTAATTCATTAGCGATATCAACATCATCTGTTAATAGCAAAACACCCTCGCTAGCATAATCGAGTCTCCCTATCGGTAAAAAATGGGAGTATTTACTAGGTAAAGTGTCATATATCGTAGTTCTCCCTTGTGGGTCTTTTTTCGATACTATTTCACCTTTTTGTTTATTGTAAACAATAACCGTACTTGGACGACTTTTATCAACCCTTACAGTTCTTCCATTTACTTTAACAATTGCATCATTAGTAACTTTTGTTGAGAGATCAGTGATAACTTTATTGTTTATTTCAACTTTCCCCTCTTCAATTAATTTATCAGCTTCTCGTCTGCTAAATCGACTATTATGTGAAATAAATTTATTTAATCTTACCATCTCTTCTTTTTTCATTTTATACCAGCTTCTATTAATTTGTGAATATGGAGAATTCCATACAATGTTTCATCATCGTTTAATACCAAAAGGAGTTGAATTTTATTATCTTCAATAATATTTAAAACATCAGATGCCAACATATGTTTATTTTTAATGCTTTTCGGATTCTTTGTTCCAATATCTTCAACTCTTGCGAAGAGATTAAACTCATCTTTCATCATATATCGTCTTAAATCCCCATCGCTTAAAACACCAACTACACTTTGTTTTTCATCAATAATGATAGCACTTCCGACTCTACCTTCACTCATAATCACAACAGCATCTTTAAGTAGTGTTCCACATGAAACTATTGGTAGATTATCTTTTTGAAGCAAATCATCAACTTTAACAAAAAGTTTTTTTCCCAAACTGCCACCTGGATGAAATGAAGCAAAATCCTCTTTTTTAAAATTTTTGTACTTCATAAGACAAACAGCCAACGCATCACCAAGTGCCATAGTTAAAGTTGTAGAGGAGGTTGGGGCAATATCAAGTGGACAAGCCTCTTTATCTATTGAGATATTAAGGAATATATCTGAGTATTTAGCCAATGTGGAATGTTCATCTTTAGCCATAGCAATAAGTGGAATATCAAATCTTTTTAAATGGGGAAGAATTCTTATTAACTCTTCACTCTCTCCACTGTAACTAATAGCCAAAACAATATCATCTTTACCTATCATCCCAAGATCTCCATGCATGGCCTCAGTTGGATGTAAAAAAAAGCTACTTGTCCCTGTGCTAGCAAAAGTAGCTGCCATTTTTGAGCCAACAAGTCCAGATTTTCCAACACCAGTAACTATCAGTTTTCCTTGACAAGAGTCTATAAGTTTTACTGCTTTGTCTATATCTTGAGTGATATTTAGTGCACCTTTCTCAAGCTCTTTTGCTTCAAGAAAAAGTACATCTTGGGCTATTTTAACAAAATCCATAAATTCCTCCAAAGAGTTTATTTGAAACTATTGAGCAATAATAGTTGGAACTATCATTGGATATTTTTTATATTTTCTAAGGCAATGTTTTCTCACTGTTTTTCTCAGCTCATCTTCTAACATTCTATTATTTTCTAAAATTCCATCTTTAGCGTGTGTCAAGAAATGTTCAAGCATATCTTCAACCTCTTTAGCGAAATATTTTTCATTTTTAACATCAACCAAACCAAATGATAACACTTTTGGCGCGGCAACAATTTTTCTCTCACTAATACTTATTTGAGCAACAATCATAACCATACCTTCATTTGCCATAGTTTGTCTATCCAAAACAACATCATCTGCTATTTTTACATTATTTTGGTTATCTATATAAGTTTTTCCAGTTTTTACAGTTTTTACTTTTTTCATAAACTTTGGTGTGATTTCAACTTGCTCCCCATCAGTTAAAATATAAATATTTCGCTCAAGCACACCACAATCAATACCAGTTTGTGAATGTTTTACAACATGATTATATTCACCATGAATTGGGAGGAAATATTTTGGTTTTACAAGTCTAAGCATAAGTTTTTGCTCCTCTTGACTTGCATGTCCTGAAACATGAATATCTGCATAATCTTGGTAAGCGACTTTAGCACCAGCTTTCAATAATTGATTGATAATCTCAGAAACACTTCCCTCGTTCCCTGGTATTGCTTTTGCGGAAAGGATTATTTGGTCCTCTGGCTTGATTTTTATATGTCTGTGCTCATGAATTGACATTCTAAATAATGCACTCATTGTTTCACCTTGACTTCCAGTTGTTACAATCAAAACTTCTTTATCTTGGTATTTATTTACTTCATGAGCTTCTATAAAATTATCTTTTGCATATTTTAAATAACCAAGATTAATAGCTACATCAATATTTTTCTCCATACTTCTACCGATAACACAAATTTTTCTACCATATTTGATAGCAACATCCATAGCTTGTGCTACTCTGTGTAGGTTTGAACTAAATGTTGACATAATAACTCTACCTTTAGAAGCAGCAAAAATCCGCTCGAATGTAGGACCAACAGTTTTTTCAGTTCTTGTAAAACCAGTCCCATGAGAATTTGTACTATCACTTAAAAGTGCCAATACACCCTTTTCCCCATAATAAGCAAATCTATGCAAGTCAGTAGGGTATCCATCAACAGGTGTATGGTCAATCTTAAAATCTCCTGTATGGATAACTGTTCCAGCTTCACAAGTTATCGCTAACGATGAACAATCTATAATTGAGTGTGTTATATGCATCCATTCAACTTCAAAATCACCAATTTTAATAAGCTTTCTTTTTTGAATTGCTCGAAAATAACTTCTATGTTGTCTCATTTTGTGTTCATCAAATTTTGCACCGATCATTTCCAAAGGAAGCGATGTACCATAAACTGGCACCTGAATCTCTTTAAAAAGATATGCCATAGCGCCAATATGATCTTCATGAGCATGCGTGATACAAATACCTGCAATCTTATTTCTTATTTGTCTAAGGTATGTAAAATCTGGTATCAAAATATCAACACCATGCATACTGCTATCTGGGAAACTCATACCAACATCAATTATAATTGCGCTTGTATCAGTTTCGATAACCATCATGTTTCCACCAATTTCACCAAGCCCCCCAAGTGGAGTTATCTTAACACTTGCATTTGTTTTTAGATTTAATTTATTGTGTGGATTTAATCTCTCTTTTTGTGTTCGCTCATTTATTTCAAATGCTTTTTTAGTATCATTTGTCCAACCATTACCAACTAGTGGTGGCTTTTTCTTTTGTGGAACAGTTTGTCCATTTGGCTCTTTTTGCTCTGTTGTTGTACTATTTGTCTCATTGTTATTTGTATTATTATTTGTACTATCATTTGTATTATTGCTTTCAACTACAATATTATTCTCTTGCGTATTATTATTTTCCATGTTTTCCCCATTAATATAGTTGCCATATTGCAACCCAACATTGGTGTTAGATTGCGCTTATAGTGTCGTGTAAATTTGGCTATACAAAGATGAGCTAAGTTCGTGTGGTCTTAGGTTTTCGTCAATTTGAAGGTCAAGAAATAATTTTGATAATATATCTTTATCATATCTTGAAGAGAGATTTTTAATTAGTTTCTTTCTTGGCTGTGAAAAAGCAACTTTTAGAAATTTATTAAATTTACTATCAATACTTTTTGTCATATCTTTGCAAAGAAAGATAACCGAAGAATCCACTTTTGGAGGTGGATTAAAACTTGTTGGTGGCACCTCGATTATTATTTCTCTTTTCAGACAAAGTAATTCAGAGATAACCCCTAGCGCAGAAAAATCACTATTTCCAGAGGTAACAGTGAATTTATCTGCAACCTCTTTTTGAACCATAACGATAATATTCTCACAATTATTATCGTCAAACGCATTTAAAATTATATTTGTCGCTATATAGTAAGGAAGATTTGCTATCAAGTCATACTTCTCTTCATGTAGCGATGAGTTTTCATTCCAAACCTCTAAAACATCAGTTAATACCAAGTCTAGTTTTTTGGAACTTATCTCATTTATAAATTCAACCATTAAGATAGAGTACAAGTCTCTATCTACCTCATAAGCTTTCACATCTTTGTACCTGACAAGTTGTTTTGTCAAATCACCTAAGCCAGGCCCAATTTCAACTACTTTATTGTTATTTTTGGGCATCGATTCGATGATTTTTATAAGTACAGACTCATCCTTTAGAAAGTTTTGTCCGTATTTCTTTTTTGCCTTGATCATATATTTACCTTCAAAGCTTCGGAGTGTATCAAAATAAGACTTATATTATCGCACATATGAAACATAATTATTTTTTTGTTTCATATTGTGCCAAAAAAGTTTTAATATTTTTTGCAGCTTGTCTTATTCTTTTGTCATTTTCAATCAAAGCAATTCTTACATACTGGTCACCATATTCACCAAACCCAATTCCAGGAGCAACAGCCACACCAGCCTCAACAAGAAGCTTTTTACTAAACTCCAAACTTCCAAGGTGTGCAACACAATCTGGTATTTTAGCCCAAACAAACATGCTTGCTCGATTTTTTCTTAATTTCCATCCAGCTTTACCAAATGCATCAATTAAAACAATTTGTCTATGATTGTATTTTTCCGTTATCTCTTCAACACATTTTTGATCACCATTTAAAGCAACCGTAGCAGCAACTTGAATTGGTGTGAACATTCCATAATCAAGCCAAGATTTTATTTTTTGCAATGCCCCAATTAGTTTTGTATTTCCAACAAAAAATCCAACTCTCCAACCAGCCATATTGTAAGACTTACTCAAAGTAAAACTTTCAACTGCAACATCTTTTGCCCCCGGAACTTCCATAATTGAAGGTGTTTTATAACCATCGAAAGTTAAGTCTCCATAAGCGATATCAGAGATAACATAAAATCTTTCCCTTTTTGCCATTGCAACTATTCTTACATAAAACTCTGGCGTTACTGTTGCTGTTGTTGGATTATGAGGAAAATTTACTACAACGTATTTAGGTTTTGGAGAACTTCCTTTAAATACTTTCTCTAGATCTTCAAAAAACCTATCCTCATCAACCTTGTAGTCTTCATCAAAAATAAGTTCGAACTTTACTACATTTCCACCTGCAAGTATAAAAGCATAGCTGTGTATAGGATATGTTGGATCTGGAACAACAGCAACATCACCAGGATTTGTGATTGCATATGCAAGATGAGCATAACCCTCTTTACTACCCATAGTAGCAACACACTCTGTTTGCGGATCAAGATCTACATTGTATCTTCGTTTATACCAATCAGATATCGCTACAAGTAGTTTTGGTATCCCTTTTGAAGCCGAATAACCATGAACTTTTGTTTTTTGAGCAGACTCTATTAATTTTTTTCTTATGTGTTCAGGTGTGTCGCCATCTGGATTTCCCATTGAAAAATCGATAACATCTCGCCCAGCTCGTCGCTCGGCCATCTTAAGCTCACCAACTTGAGCAAAAACATATTTAGGCAATCTTTTTATTCTATCAAACTCTATTTCATCAAACATTATTTTTCCTTTTTTTCGAGGGTGATTTTAATTTTTTCTGCATTCTAGCCAAAAATTCCTTTAAGCTAAAATCTCATTATTTTTTAGTGCTATTTGAAACTGTTACTATCAACCCTCTTTTTATATTCAAAAGAGAGTACCTATCTCCTATTTTTACATAGTATGATTTTTTTGGTACGGATACTTTAATTCCTTCATAAACCCTATCCATCTCAATAGTCCCTAAAACATTTAATTCACTATCATAAAATGATATTTTTGGTACCCAGCTATTTTCTTTTTTACTAACAATAACAATCTCATTACCTTGTTCAAATAATGCCAAATATGGTTTAAGAGGAATGCCCATAGTTACTGGTTCATTTAATTTAAGAGTTACCACATCAACCAATTTGCCACTATAAGCATCTAAAATATATTCCCAATTGTATTCCTCGACTTTTTTAATATCTACAATTTTCGTAGTATATTTTCTAAGCTCTCGATTAAATTCAAGCGGGTCAATTAACATCTCCCCTTTCATTCTTATCTGCCATACCAATTGATTGTTGGAACTTTTAACAAAATCTGTGACATAAGAGTAGTGTTCCATCGAGGATAGTGCCTCTTTTAATATTTTAAATCCCTTCTTGTTGGACTTTTCTATTATAAACTGCACTGTTCTTTCACCTTTTTCATCTGCTTTAGTATTCAGTAATTGATTTTTCTGCAAATCTTCCAAAAGCAAATCATAATTCAAATTATTATTTGTAATGTATTTTGTTTTATTATTTGTAAACTCACTAAAGATAACCGAATTTTTCTCATAATTTTCAGCTCCTACCAAATTTACAATTCTTTCATCAAGCAAATCACCGTTTAAAATCAGAGACAAAGAAGTTAAAAATGCAAAATACCTAGTCATAACTATTTTATAGAGTGTATTAATATACCAGCTGCAACAGAAACATTCAAGCTGTCAAAATTATTTTCCATTTTAATAGATAGCTTAATGTCAAGTTTTTTTACCAATTTTCCAGACAATCCATCACCCTCACTTCCCATAAAAAGTGCTATTTTTTGTCCGCTATTTCTTTCAACAGTTTTTACATCATAACCACTAGCATCAGCTCCAACTAGTGTAAATTTTAACTGTTTAAGTTCATTTGCCAAATCACTACTATTTTGGATAAGGGCTATTGGTAAATCAAGTGCTGTTCCACTACTTGTTCTAATAACTGGAGCCATATCAAAATGTTTTAACCCACAAATTACTAATCCACCAACACCTAAAGCGAAACAAGTTCTTGTAATTGCACCAATATTTCCAACATCAGTAAGCCCATCAAGGATAACAATAAAGTCTTTTTTCTTAATCTCACTTATCTCTTCAAAATTAAATTCCCCAATATCAAGTAAAAATCCCTGATGATTTCCACCTCTTGCCAAGCTTTGAGCTTTTTGTTCATCTGGTCTAACTATTTTTGCCCCTGTATTTGTAAATTTAGTAAATAATTTTTTATCTATCTCTTTTGTTAAAAATACTTGTTGAATTATTTTTGGATGCTTTTCCAAAATATAAAATACTACTTGTTTTCCATAAACTATCATTTTAACCGCCCATAAATTGATGCCATAATTTTAAATAAAATTACAGGTAATGTGGCGATTTTATCAAATCTCTTATCCTATCGTCCTTAAATTTAATCTCTATCAATATCAAGTTTGGCTAAAATTCGCGAAATTTAAAACATAAATATGAAAGTGGATAGATAATGAATTATTTTGCTAAGCGGATTATACCTTGCCTTGATGTTGACAATGGACGAGTTGTTAAAGGTATAAATTTCCTTGGACTTCGTGACGCAGGTGATCCTGTTGAGGTAGCCAAAAGGTACAACGAAGAGGGTGCAGATGAGATAACTTTCCTTGATATTGGGGCAAGTCATGAGGGGCGAGATACAATTGTTGATGTTGTTAAGCGAGTAGCTAAAGAGGTTTTTATCCCACTAACTGTTGGTGGTGGGATTAGAAAACTTGAAGATATTTATAGTTTATTAAATGTTGGTTGCGACAAGATTAGTATAAATTCAAGTGCTGTAAGTAATCCAAACTTTATAAACGAAAGCTCAAAAAGATTTGGGAGTCAATGTATAGTAGTTGCAATTGATGTTAAAAAAGTAGCTGATGGTAGTTATCATGTTTTTGTAAAAGGTGGGCGAGAGGATACAGGACTTGACGCTGTTACTTGGGCAAAAGAGGTTTACAACAGAGGAGCTGGTGAAATACTTCTAACTAGCATGGATACAGATGGGGCAAAGACAGGGTTTGAGCTTAATATCACAAAACAAATAAGTAGTGCTGTTGAGATACCTGTTATTGCAAGTGGTGGTGCTGGAACTATGGAGCATATGAAAGAAGCTTTTACTATTGGTGGCGCTGAAGCTGCTTTAGCTGCATCAATATTTCACTTTAAAGAGATTGACATAATAGACTTAAAAAAATATTTAAAAAATAACAATATTCCAGTGAGATTATAAATTAGAGGTAAAAAATGGGAAGATTTGATGATTTAGCACTAGCTTGGGACAGCGAGCCAAAAAGAGTTGAGGGCGCTATGATTTTTGTTGATAAAGTTAAAGCAACTTTGCAACAAGACATAAAGCACTTTAAGTTACTAGATTACGGATGTGGAAGTGGTTTGGTATCATTTGGTTTTGCTGGTGATGTAGAAAATATTGATGGACTTGATAACTCTTCAGGGATGATTGATGTGTACAATAAAAAAGCAAAAGATATTGGATTAAAAAATATTTCTGGTAAACTACACAATATAAACAATGAGGATTTGAAGAGCAATACTTACAATTTGATTGTTACAAATATGACAATGCATCACATAAATTCTCCATTTGATTTTGTCTCAAAATTAACAAAATCGCTTAAAAATGGTGGTCATATTTTTATAGCTGATTTATATCTTGAAGATGGCACATTTCATGGCGACAATGATGGAGTAGTCCATTTTGGATTTGATATTGATACAGTAAAAGAGGCATTTTTTAAAGCTGGTCTGGAAAATATAAAAATAGAGAAGCTACATTCTATTTCAAAAGTACCAAAAAATTATGATGTCTTTATAGCTTCTGGAACTAAGTTATGATACTTTGCGCTGGAAGAAATGAGATATTTAATTTTGCAACTCCTATTGGTGTTGGATTAATTGAAAGCGCCATAAACACAACAAGAATTTGTTTATTTGACAAACCAGAATATATTATATTTGTAGGCAGTGCGGGAAGTTATGGAAAATACAATATGTTTGATATAGTTGAAAGTAGTAGCGCTTCAAATATAGAATTATCATTTTTAGAAAACAATTCATACACTCCACTTGATAATGTAATTAAAACGCAAAATAAAATTATTCACGATATGACAACTGTAAATAGTTCAAATTATATAACTACAAACAATGAACTTTCAAAAGAATTCGAGCAATATAATATAGGAATTGAAAATATGGAATTTTTCTCTTTATGCTCTGTTGCTAAAGAATTTAATATTCCTATTGCTGGAATATTTGTTGTTACTAACTACACAAATCAAAATGCACATCAAGACTTTTTAAACAACCATAAAGAGGCAATAGATAAATTAATTACCTATCTTGAAGGAAAAAAGTTGCTAATAAAAAGTCAAATTGTTCCACATGGAACTCAAAAGGAAACCAAATAAAAACAATTTATGATTACACATTAGAAGAATTGACTTCAAAAATAAAACCATCATTTAGAGTAAAACAAATTTACAATTGGCTTTACAAAAAATATGCTACAAATTTTGATGAGATGAAAAATCTACCTAAAGATTTAAAAGAGGAGTTGGCTACAAATTATCCAATTGATATATGTAAAATTATCAAAGAGGAAAAAAGTGCTGATGGAACTATAAAATATCTTTTTGAATTTGCAGGTGGACATACAGTCGAAGCAGTTTTTTTACTTATGAAAGATGAGATAAAAGACGAAGATGGCAATGTAGAACAGGGAGGAAAATACACTTTTTGTATATCATCACAAGTTGGTTGCAAAATAGGGTGTAGTTTTTGTTTAACAGCAAAAGGTGGTTTTACAAGAAATTTAACAGCTGGAGAAATTGTAGCACAGGTAAAATATCTAAAGAAATTAAACAATATTGCAGAAAATAAGTCAGTTAATATTGTTTATATGGGGATGGGCGAACCACTTGATAACTATGATAACCTTATTGAGGCAATTAAAATTATTAGCGATCTTGATGGCTTAGGAATAAGCACAAGGAGACAAACAATATCAACAAGTGGAATAAGTGATAAAATCAATAAACTAGCCAATGAAGATTTGGGAGTACAACTTGCGATATCTTTACATGCTGTTGATGATGAACTTAGAAGCGAACTAATCCCAATGAATAAAGCATATAATATAAAATCAATTATAGATGCAGTTAAAAAATTTCCAGTCGATACAAGAAAAAAAATAATGTTTGAGTATCTTGTTATAAAAGATAAAAATGATGATTTAAAAAGTGCTGACAAACTTGTCAAACTACTCTCAGGGATACAAGCAAAAGTCAATCTAATCTATTTTAATCCTTACTTCGGTACACCTTATGAAAGACCATCAAGAAATAATATGGTTAAATTTCAAGAAAGATTAATTTCAAAAGGATTGCTATGTACTATAAGAGAATCAAAAGGACTAGATATTAGTGCTGCTTGTGGACAATTAAAGGAGAAAACAAATGGAGATACTTGATTTAATACTAACTATATTCGTTTTAAGTGTAGGCTTTGGTGGTGTATGGTTCTTTATAAAAATGAATCATGATGAATTAAATAAAGATGAAAAGGAAAAATAAAATGGCAATAACAAGATTTGCACCGAGCCCAACTGGTTATCTGCATATTGGTGGACTTAGAACAGCATTATACAGTTACCTATGGGCAAAAAAAACAGGTGGTGAGTTTAAACTTAGAATTGAAGATACAGATATGGCAAGAAATAGTGAAGATGCTGTTAAAGCCATATTGGAAGCTTTTGAATGGGTCGGCATGCCGAGTGATTGCGTTATAGAGTACCAATCAAAAAGAACAGGTATTTACAAAACATTTATCGATAAATTACTGGGAAATGGTAATGCATACAAATGCTATATGTCTAAAGAGGAGCTACAGACTCTAAGGGATAAGCAAGAAGCAAATAAAGAAACACCAAGATATGATGGAACTTGGCGACCAGAAACAGGAAAAACTCTTCCAGACATTCCAGAAAATATAGAACCAGTAATAAGAATAAAAGCACCCAGCAAAGGTGTAATAGAATTTACTGATGGTGTTAAGGGTGTTATGAAATTTGATGCAAATCAAGTTGATGATTTTGTTATTGCTAGAGGAAATGGTATGCCAACATATAATTTTGTGGTAGCAATAGATGATCATCTAATGGGGATAACTGATGTCATAAGAGGTGATGATCATCTTTCGAATACACCAAAACAAATAGTTGTTTACAAAGCTTTAGAGCTTGAGATACCAAAGTTTTTCCACATACCAATGATAAATAATCCACAAGGGAAAAAGCTTTCAAAAAGAGATGGTGCTATGGATGTTATGGAGTACAAAAGATTAGGTTATCTTCCAGAGGCATTATTAAATTTCTTGGTAAGACTTGGTTGGTCAAACGGGGATCAAGAGATATTTAGTATTAATGAGATGTTAGAATTATTTAATCCAAGTAATATCAACAAATCAGCTTCTTCTTACAACAGTGAAAAACTAAACTGGCTCAATAGCCACTACATTAAAACATCGTCAAATGAAAGATTAAATCAAGAGCTTCAATTTTTTGGATTAAATCTTGATGGCAATAACAAAAAGGATGTTATTTTAACCCTTTGCAAAGATAGAGCAAATACAATAAATGAACTAAAAAATACCATAGATGGCATTTTAAATACGCCAAAAAAATATGAAGAGAATGGGGTAAAAAAATTTATCAAAGAAAATACATCAAATACACTAGAAAATTATTTGGAATTACTACAAAACAATAACTATGACGCTCCAGAAGAGATTGAATCTTTTACAAAACCATTTGTAAATGAAAATGGATTAAAATTTCCAGAACTTTTTCAGCCAATAAGAATCAGTCTAACAGGCGGAACAGAGGCTCCATCAGTTTATGACATAATTGCCATTCTAGGGAAAGATGAAACTATAAAACGGATAAAAAGAGCGATTGCATGTGATTTTCATTCAGATAAACTACAAGAAAAATATCCAGACTTATTTTTATAAGGGGCAAATATGAAACGAAACAAAAAATATTTTTTAAAACAAATTTCAAACTATGCTATCGTTGGTGGACTTGGCTCTTTGCTTTTAGTTGGCTTTTCTGGCTGTGAACAAAAAAATGAAAATTCTCAAGGAAGCAAAGAACTTAGCAATCTTAATGAGAAAAAAAATGTCTTTGTTGTAATTGAAAAAGGGAGTGATGGAAGCTACAAAATTGTAGATGAATTTCCTAGCACAAATACAACTATTGTTTTAAGGGAAAACGGAACTGAACGAATTTTAACAAAAGAAGAGATTGATAAATTAATCAAAGAGGAAGAGATTAAAATAGATAACAACACCTCTGGACTCACAAACCCATCTGTGAGTAGTGGCGGAATGAGCCTAGGAGAAACTTTATTGGCAAGTGCTGCTGGTGCTATGCTTGGAGCATATATAGGAAATAAACTATTTAATAATTCAAACTATGAAAATCAAAGAAGAACAAACTATCAATCACCACAAACATATAGTAAAAGTGTAAATAGTTTTAATAAATCATCAACTCCTTCAAGTGGTTCATCAAGTTCATCAAATAATAATGGAAAAAGTGGTTATTTTAATAATCAAAATAGCAATACCCAATCAACATCAAGAAGCTCAAACAGTTTTGGAGGATGATATGCAATTAAGAAAATTAAAGCCACTTACAAATAGTTATCTTGAATCAATTGGATTTAGTTGGCATACAGATTTAGATAATACACCATATATTGGTGATGAAATTTTAATCTTAGATGAAACAGAAGCAACAAAATATTACGATGCTACAAACGAACTTTATGACATGTTTGTAGAAGCAGGTCAATATGTAATAGATAATAATCTGTTTCATGAGCTGGATATACCTTTTAATCTGGTTGAATTAGTAAAAAAGTCTTGGGTAGATGATGTTCATTGGCATCTTTATGGACGCTTTGATTTAGCAGGCGGAATTGATGGAAAACCTATAAAACTAATCGAATTCAATGCTGATACACCAACCTCTTTGTTTGAAACAATGATAATCCAATGGGCATTGTTAAAATACAATAGATATGATGAATCAAGTCAATTTAACTCACTTTATGAGGCCATAGGTGATAATTTTAAAAGAATAATAACACTAAATGGAGATATAGAAAAATTTAACGAGTATTACCAAAAACTAAATTGGAAAATACTATTTTCATCTCTAAGGGAAAATAATGAAGATGAACATACTGTTAAACTTTTACAACATATTGCTAGTGAAGTTGGCTTTTTAACCCATTTTTCTTATGTTGATGATGTTACTTTTGGCGATGATGGAATTAGTGCAGATGGTGAACTTTATGAGTTTTGGTTTAAACTTATCCCTTGGGAAAATATTGCAATTGAAGAGGGTGAATTAGCTTTGAGGCTAACAGAGATTGTAGAAAACAAAAAAGGGATTATTTTTAACCCAGCATATACTTTACTGTTCCAAAGCAAAGGAATTATGAAGATTTTATGGGATTTATTTCCAAATCACCCCTTGCTACTTGAGACATCATTTGAACCACTAAAAAACAAAAAACAGGTTGAAAAGATGTGTTTTGGGAGAGAGGGTGCAAATGTTGCTATTATCAATAGCGACAATTCTCTACATTTAAAAACTGATGGTGAATATGAAAATTTCAAACCAATCTACCAAGAATATGTAGATTTTCCACAAGATAAAAATGGAAGTTTTTATCAAGCTGGTGTTTTTTATTCATACGAAGCTTGCGGTTTGGGGTTTAGAAAAGGTGGAGAGATATTAAACAATATGTCAAAATTTGTAGCACATATGGTGGAAAACTAAAATCCGTTAGGATTAAATCCTCCGCCAAAATCACTATCAAAATTCCCAAATGAATTATTAAAAGAGGAAAAAAGTGGATTTTCATATCCATTTTGAACGCTTAAATTTTGTAGTTTTAAAATATCCCCCTTTATATCAATACTTTGTGGGCAAACAAGATTACAAGCGCCGCAAAGCGTACAGTCCCAGATACCATTTAATTGAATTGCGTCTAATTTATTTTTACTAACAAGTTCTTTACTATCAGATAAATATCTATAAACTCTTGTAAGGGCAAATGGTCCTAAAAAATCTCCATTTACACTATATACAGGGCAAGAGCTATAACAACTACTACATAAAATACAACTACTTTCAATTTCTATTTTATCGACATCATTTGGAAATATTTTCCCATTTGTACAATTTTCTAAAAATCCATTTGATTTTTTCAGTGTTTCAATAACAGCAGAGTTATCAAATATTAAATCTTTAACAACTGGTAAATTATTTAAAGGTAAAACCTTATCGTCACAAGCAAAGTTACTTGTACATGCCAATTTTTCAACTCCATTAACTCTTATGGCACATGAACCGCAAACGCCACTTTTACAACCATAATCAAACGCTAGAGAGTTATTTAAATTCTCTTTTATAAAAATAAATGCGTCTAGTAAATTCGTTATCTTCTCGTCAATATCATAAGAATTGTCATTTATTATAAGTTTCATCTACTCACCAATCCTAACATTAAAATTAAAATCTACAATAGTACTATCTTTAAAATTATCATTTTGGAGAGGAAAATCTGTTCTAAAGTGGGAACCACGACTTTCATCTCTGTTATTTGCACTTACAACAATAGCTTTTGCACAAAAAATCATATTTCTAAACTCCAAAAGTTCTTTAAGATTTGTGTTGTAATTTTTTGATTTATCAGAAATACCAAAATTATCGATATTTTCCACCAAAAAATTTACAAAGCTTTGAGCTTTTAATAAACCATCTCTATCTCTAAATAAACCAACATTTTCAAACATAACTTTTCCAAGTTCTTTTTTATAATGATAAAAATCAATTTTTGGAGTACTTGAAAACAACTTAGCAATCAAAGCAGTATTGCTTTCAATAGAAGAATTATTTGAAATATCAAACAATTCTCCACTTTTTAGTTTTTCACCCAAAGCTTTTCCAAAATAAACAATTTCAAGGAGTGAATTACCGCCTAATCTATTTGCACCATGAACTCTGTTTGATGCAGCTTCACCTATTACATAAAGATTATTTAAAGAAGTTTTAGATTCTTTATTACACTTTAAACCTCCCATTGTATAGTGTGTTGCAGGGGTAATTGGGATTAAATCTTGCTCCATATGTAATGAAGCAAAATTAAAGATTAATTTATACTCTTGAGGTAAGAGATGTAATATTTTTTCATACCCAAGATGCCTTATATCCAAAAAGACATCTTCATTATTTGATATCTTTTTATATATTTCTCTTGCAACAATATCTCTAGGGAGCAATTCATCAACAAAGCGTTTTTGATCTTTTGTCACCAAGTATCCCCCTTCACCTCTAGCAGATTCACTTATCAATGCGAATCTACCTTTTAAGGTCGTTGGATGAAATTGGACAAATTCCATATTTTCTAATTCAACGCCAGCACGAAATCCTGCCATTATCCCATCACTTGTTGTATCCTTATGATTTGTTGTGTAGTTATAGTAAACTCCGCCATAACCACCGCTAGCTATTACTGTATTATTTGCGCTTATTGTTTTGATAGATGAGGATCGAAGTTCAAGATAACAAATACCACCAATTGAATTTTCAATTTTTATCAAATCTAAAAGCATAGAGTGTTCTCTAAATTCAATTCCAAGTCCAATAGCAACATCAAAAAGTGTGTGTAAGATTTTTAAACCTGTGTAGTCAGAGCTATAACAAGCACGATTTTTAGAAGCACCTCCAAGTTTCCGCTGAGCAATCTCACCTTTTTTATCTCTACTAAATGGCACGCCAAGAGTATCAAGCCATAAAATTGTTTTTTTTGCATTATTACACATAAGCTCAATTGCATCAATATCACCTAAACCACCAGATGACTTAATGGTATCTTCAATGTGATATTTTACAAAATCATCACCTTCATCCAAAACACCATTTATTCCACCTTGTGCTTGAGCTGTTTGACTAGAGGTTATAGATGATTTTGAAATTACAACTACGCTGAGTCCTCGTAATTTAGCACTAATTGCACAACTGAGCGCTGCTCCACCGCCACCCACAATAACTAAATCATACATATTAATTCCAAAATTCTTTTATTTCTGCTAATGAATTCTCTTTATCCTCATCATCTAGCTCAATTTCCAAACCATTTTCACTATTTAATGTTTTAGCTAAATCTTCTTCAGTGGTTTTATTTTTAACAACGCCTACTTCATCCTTAGTTTGTTTTATAGTTTGCATATTTATTTGTTTTATATTTTCATTGTCTTTTTTTAATTTCTCATATTCTAAAAATATAGTCTCATATTTATCAAAATCAAGCATCACAAAAGAGGGCTTTCCATCGCGAAGTATCACTGCTTTTGTAATTTCATTTGTATTTAATTTATCAAATATTTGCTTACTTTGTCTTATTAAACTAGTTGATGAAAACATCTCATTTGATGAATAAAGAAGGTGACTCATAGATATCCTTTTTGCATATTAGTATGTACATAAATACAAAGTATAATAGAGATTAGATATGTTTTGGGTAAATTTTAGATTAAGTCTTGAAAGTTGCTTTTGAAAATTGTAAATTTTCTTGTAGCTTTGTTGTATAGAAATCTTTCATCTCCAGATTTTAACCCATCTAGGATGATATTTTTGATTTGGGTATTTGTTTTATTGTATTTTTTCATCATCAAAAAAAACTCTTCAATCTCTATTGTTTTATCCACAGGATTGTTTTGATGTAAATTGTTTTGATTATTTTGATGATTTTCTAAAGTGCTATATTGGATTTTATAAAGATGTTGCATCTCATTATAAGCTTTTTGAAGCAACTCGACCTCACTTTTAAAAACATCAATCAATTTATTGTGATTTTGCTCCAATCTTTTAATCTCATTTTTGTGAGAAAAACCCATCCATTTTATTGCTCTTTTTAGAAGTGTTATTTGTTCATCTTTTACTTTTATTATCTCATTGGAGAGATTTTTATTTCTTATCTCTCTTTCATACGAATCGTTTTCAGCTTTTGTATTGTCATCAAGCTCAACATAAACAAATGTTTTACCATCTTTTATTGTCGATTTTAGTTTATTTGTTTTAATCCGATAATGGACACCTTGGATAGATATTCCAAGTTTTTGTGCCGCTTCATTTGTTGAAAGAAGGGTTAACAAATTTTCCCTTTATTGTTCACTACTATCAATCGTAATAACAGTATGAACATTTCCTCTAGGATTAAAATCAGCCACAACCTTAAGCCATCTCGGAGACAACTTCTCCATCAAAACATCATAAATTTCATTTGCTGCATTTTCATGTGAAATATGTCTATTCATAAAGCTATTAATGTAAAGTTTTAGTGCTTTTAGTTCAATAACCAATTCATTTGGTCTATATTGAAGAATAATTTTTGCAAAATCTGGATAACCACTTCTAGGACAAAGACTTACAAACTCTGGTAATTCAATATTTATTAAATAATTTTTTTCATACTCATTTGGCCAAAAATTTTCAGCTTTATTTATATCAAATTCCTTAATCTCTTTTTCCCCATATTTCATTATATTTCCTTCTATTTTTATGGCTTTGATTATACCAAAGCAATAATAAAATTTATGATATAATCGCGCCTCAAAACAATAAAGGGGGAACCGTGAACATATTAGCAATCATAGTTTTAACCTTAAGTATTGCCATAATTTTAAATTTATTTCTAAAAAAATTTCATATCTCTTCAATTGTTGGTTACATTTTCACAGGAACAATCATAGGTTATTTTATGGGCTTTTCAAAAGTAGCTCAAAATGAATTATCACATACTGCAGAATTTGGGATAGTATTTTTGATGTTTACTATTGGACTAGAATTTTCACTAAGACATCTTAAACAAATGAAAAAAGAGGTTTTTTTATTTGGTGGATTGCAAGTTATCATTGTCTCTTCAATTTTTGGTTTTATCTCTCACCATTTTTTCTCAATAGATGTCAAAACATCAATAATAATAGGTGCTGCACTATCACTATCATCAACTGCGATAGTTTTAAAAATTCTAAACGAAACAGGAGATATCCATAGACCTTACGGAAGGAACAGTGTTGGGATACTAATTTTTCAAGATTTAGCAGTTATCCCAATACTTATCATGATTACAATCTTTACAGATGCAACATCTTCACTTCAAACGCTTATTACAAATACTATTATCTCTGGATTGATGGTATTTTTAATTTTGTATTTTATGGGAAAAGTTGTAATTGAAAAACTATTAGCAACTGTAATTGATAGCAAAAGCGATGAGCTTTTTATAGGAACCATACTTTTGCTTGTACTATCTTCAGCCCTGCTCGCTCATTATTTTGGATTTTCATATTCACTTGGTGCATTTGTTGCGGGGATGCTTATTGCTGAGACAAAATACAAATATCAAATCGAAGCTGACCTAGTCCCATTTAGAGATATTTTGCTCGGGTTATTTTTTATAACCGTTGGTATGCAAGTGAATATTAACTTTATAATTCTAAACTATTTTGATATTGTTCTGTTAACTGCTGGAATATTATTTCTAAAATTGGTACTTATTTTTGGAATTATTTCTATCTTTAGTATTCCTAAAAGGGCGTTTAAAACAGCCCTAACTTTGGCTCAAGTTGGGGAGTTCTCGTTTGCTGTTTTAGCATTAGCCGCATCTAGTTATTTGCTCTCCGATACAATCCATCAAATGTTGCTCTCAAGTGTAATCATTTCTTTAATTTTTACCTCAGTTGCCCTAAAGTATGTAAGAGAGTTTAGTAATCTATTCTTTAGAAACAAAAGTGAAATACTTGACGAGCCCATGGTAAGTGCAGAGATAAAAAATCATATAATCGTTTGTGGGTACTCAAGATTGGGACAGAAAATAGTTAAAAAACTAAAAGAAAGCAATTTCACATACGCTGCAATTGAACACGATAGAAACCATGTAAAAAAAGGTCATAACAATGGCGACATAGTATTTTTTGGAAATGCAGCTTCTAAAACTATGTTAAATTCATTAAATGTAAAAAATGCAATAGCTGTCATAATTGCGATAGACAATGATGATAAAGTAAGACTTATAACTGAAGCAATAAAAGCAATTGATGAAAAAATTGAAGTGATAATTAGAGTTTCACACCAATCCCAAGTTGATGAGTTAAGTGACCTTAATGTTAAAAATTTTGTTAATGAAAATGAAATTGTTGCGACAGAATTAATTAAAAAAGCAACTGCCTGTACAATAAAAATTAGTTAAAGGCAAAAAACTACAAAAGGAGGAGTTGATGTCATTTTATCAAAACCTTTTACATACAATTGAGCCAAAACTTTTTTTGTATCTAAAAAAATATGGGTACACAAAAGATACCTTTAAAAGTGATTTTATCTCAAGTATCTCCGTTGCAATTGTTGCTCTTCCCCTTTCATTAGCAATAGCAATAGCCTCAAACCTACCCCCTGAAAGGGGAATTTTTACAGCAATAGTTGCTGGATTTTTAATCTCATTTTTAGGTGGGAGCAAACATCAAATCGGTGGACCAACGGCAGCATTTATTGTAACAGTAGCACTTGTTGCGATGAAACACGGCTATGATGGATTAGTTTTAGCAACCCTTATGGCTGGTGGAATGTTAATTATTTTTTCATTTTTAAAAGCTGGAGAATTGATAAAATTTATCCCTTATCCAGTAATTACAGGGTTTACATCAGGTATTGCACTCTTGATAGTTTTTTCACAATTAAAAGATTTCTTTGGTCTTCCAATTGTCGATCTACCTCCAGATTTTATCGATAAGTTTTCCCTTTATCTTACAAATATAGATCAATTTAATGCCTTTGCGCTAATTTTGTCTCTATTTAGTCTTTTTGTACTTATATTTCTAAAGATATATTTTAAAAAAATACCTGCTTTTATATTGGTCATAGTGTTAGCAACCCTTTTAGTTTACCTACTTCATATCCCAGTTGATACGATTGAGAGTCGTTTTGGTGCTATGCCATCTTCCCTTCCTTTTCCGACTTTACCAGAGTTTTCGTTTGATAAAATGAGAGCAGTTTTCCCTGATGCCATCACAATAGCTGTCTTAGCTGGTATAGAATCACTACTTTCAGCAGTAATTGCAGACAGTATGACAAGAAGTAAACACAAATCAAATACAGAACTTTTTGCTCAAGGTGTAGCAAATATTGGCTCATCTATTTTTGGTGGACTTCCTGCAACAGGAGCAATTGCGAGGACTGCAACAAATATCAAAAGTGGTGCCGTTTCACCAATTTCTGGAATGCTTCATGCTGTTTGGTTACTTTTGTTTATACTACTACTATCCCCACTTATAGGAAAAGTTCCACTTGCCACATTAAGTGCTATATTAATTTTAGTTGCGTGGAATATGGCAGAGATAAAACACTTCAAAGAGATATTGAAAACACCAAAAGGTGATATTGCAGTATTACTTGTTACATTTCTCCTTACTGTACTTGTTGATCTAAATTTTGCAATTCAAGTTGGAATATCACTAGCTTCAATACTCTTCATAAACTCTATGATGAAATCTGTAAAAATCAAATCCCACAATGATAATGAAGAAAATGATGACCCAGATTCTATAACTAAAAAAATAGTCCCTTTAGATGTGGAAGTTTATGAGGTACAAGGACCGTTATTTTTTGGAATTGTTGAAAATTTTATCGATACTTTTTTAAACAGCAACAAAAGTACAAAAGTTTTCATTTTAAGGCTTCGTTATGTCCCTATGATTGATGCCGCTGGACTTCACGCTATTGAGATAGTTTACGATGCACTGCGAGAGAAAAACTCCCATCTGGTATTATCTGGGGTAAATAAAAAACTTGATAGATATTTAAAAAGTACACATTTAGACTTAAAAATTGGGAAAGAAAATATTGTTGATCATATCGACAAAGCTTTAATTAGGGCGAGTGAGCTAAAAAATTCATAAACAATTTGATATAATCAAACCAATTTGTATTTTAGACAACATCTAAATAAAAGGAAAAATTTGAATAAAAATAACATTTTGCTAATTGGATTTATGGGAGTTGGTAAAGGGACAGTTGCTAGGGAACTTGTAAAAAATAGCAATTATTTTTCAATCGATACTGATGATTTAATAGAAAGCATAGAGAATAAAAAAATTAAAAAAATATTCGCACAAGATGGGGAAGCTTACTTTAGAGCTTTGGAGAAAAAATGTGCCTTGTGGTGTGAAGAGAATATAGCTAACACTATAATCTCTACGGGTGGCGGTTTTTATAGACAAGAAAACCTAAAAAAAATAGGAAAAGTTATCTATCTTGAATCATCATTTGAAAAGATAATAGAAGCTTTAAAAAATGCACCAGACAGCAAAAAGAAATTTAAAAAAAGACCACTTCTAAAAGATTTAGATGAAGCAAAAAAAATCTATAAACTAAGGATAGATGAGTACAAAAGAGTTGCAGATATTGTAGTAAATGTCGAGGACTGGGATATTAAAAGAATAGTTAATGAAATACTAAATCAAATTAATTAAAAAGAGAAACAATGAAAATAATAAACACAAAAAACAAAAACTTCAACGATGAGTTCGCAGAAATTTTAGGAAGAGGAAAAGTCGATATAAAAGGTGTTTCATCAATTGTTCAAGCAATAATTGATGAAGTTATCAAAGATGGTGATGAGGCAATTTGTAACCACATAGAGAAATTTGATAAGTGGCTACCAAAAAACAAAGAAGAACTTTTTATAGATACCAAAGAGATGAAAAGAGCCTATGATGAACTTGAGCCAAAGCTAAAAGAATCTTTACATTTAGCGTACGAGCGAATTGAAAAATATCATCAAAAACAACTTCCAAAATCATGGCTTGATTTTGAAGAAAATGGGACAATTTTAGGGCAAAAAGTTACCCCTGTTGATAGAGCTGGACTTTATATCCCTGGAGGAAAAGCGGCATATCCAAGTAGCTTACTAATGAATGCTATCCCAGCACTTGTAGCTGGAGTTAAAGAGATTGTTGTTTGTACTCCAACACCAAACAATGAACCAAACGAGCTTCTATTAGCTGCTTGTCATCTTTGTAAGGTTACAACAGTTATCAAAGTTGGTGGAGCGAGTGCAATTGCTATGATGGCTTATGGAACTGAGAGTCTTAAAAAAGTTGATGTTATAACTGGTCCTGGAAATATTTTTGTGGCAACTGCAAAAAAACTTGTTTTTGGCGAAGTTAACATTGATATGATTGCAGGTCCTAGCGAGATTGGTATCTTGGCTGATGAAAGTGCAAATCCAAAATATTTAGCAATTGATTTACTAAGTCAAGCTGAACACGATGAGATGGCGAGCTCTATTATGATTACAACTGATGAAGCCTTAGCCAAAACAACAAGTGCTGAAGTTGAAAGATATTTGGGGATACTTTCAAGAAATGAGATTGCAAGAAAATCAATTAGTGAACGAGGCTGTATTATAGTTGCATCATCTATGGATGAAGCGATTGAGCTTATGAATGAGATTGCACCAGAACATTTAGAGGTTATGACAAAAAATCCATTTGAACTTCTACCAAAAATAAAACACGCTGGGGCAATATTTTTAGGGGAAAATACCCCTGAACCTATTGGGGACTATATAGCTGGTCCAAACCATACACTTCCAACTGGTGGGACTGCAAAGTTTTATAGTCCGTTGAATGTCGAAAATTTTATGAAAAAGAGCTCAATCATTAGCTTTAGCAAACTTGCAATTACTGAGCTTGGAAATGAATGTGCCTTATTGGCCGATACTGAAGGATTAACGGCACATGCTGAGTCTGTGAGGGTGAGATTAAGATAATTTTAAAAGTTATCTAAAAGTTGGAGTTGTTACACTTCACAAAAAATAAAAAAGGATTATGATGACAAATTATGAAGCACTATTTGAAGATGAAGATGATATTTTTGGAGGAACGCCAAAATCAAAATTTTGGGACATTGCAAATCAAGCAAGTGATGATTTAGTTAAAGATCAATTTGATAAAATTTTTGAAAAATTTGCAGTAATGGAGATCATGCTTAGAAATCACTATCAAGATGAAGAGATACAAAAGATGATAAAAAGTTATCCTTTAGCAAATGAAGAGGAAATTGAACATCATAAAAAATCACTTTATATCGAATTTACTGGAGATATTGTTTGTAGGCTCGATAGTTAATGAATTTTGTATGGCAAAATATTTTAGCCGTAGGAATTGGTGGATTTAGTGGAGCCGTGCTTAGATTTTACATCAATGTGGTAGTTGGAAAAAACTTCCCATTTGATATACCACTAGCAACATTAAGTGTTAATGTTATTGGCGGTTTTCTTATTGGAATTTTAACTGCTGTTTTTTTCCACTTCACCCCTGTTGAGTGGTTAAGATTATTTTTAATAACTGGCTTCTTAGGTGGACTTACAACATACTCAGCATTTGCAATTGAGACATATTTTTTACTAAATTCATCTCCTTGGTTGGGTATTAGCAATATCGCTCTAAATCTATTTGGTAGTATTTTGGCGGTATTTTTTGGTTACAAATTGGTGTTGTATCTTTTAAGATAATTAAGATACAATCGAAACTTAAATTTTAAAATATTAGGAGAAAATTATGATGCCAAGCGGAATGGAATTATTTGTAATAATCGCTGTTATTGTGTTACTTTTTGGAGGCAAAAAAATACCAGAACTTGCAAAAGGATTAGGACAAGGGATTAAAAACTTTAAAACAGCAGTTAAAGATGATGAAACAACTGTTGCTTCTGCAACACCAACAACAAGTGAGAAAATTGAAGCTGATAAACCTCAAGTTGCAACTGAAGTTAAAACAAATACAACTGAAACAAAAACTGTATAAAACGGATAAGACAACCATTTTATGCACTTAGAAATTAAAAGACTCATAGAAAAAACAATAGGGCGGGAGATAGTTTTAGAAAAACCTAAAGATATAACTTTAGGGCACTTTGCAACTCCTGCTGCATTCTCTTTGGCAAAAGAGGAGAAAAAGAATCCAATGGTAATAGCTGAGGAATTGGCTTTAAAATTTCAAGAATTTGATATTTTTGAAAGCGTAACTGCTATTAAAGGATTTTTGAACTTCAAATTATCAAATAAATATCTACTTGAAAGTATCGATAAATCACTTTTGCTTGATCTTGATTTTGCAAAAGGTGAACAAAAAAATCAAAAAATACTCCTTGAATTTGTTAGCGCAAATCCAACAGGTCCACTTCATATTGGACATGCACGAGGTGCAGTTTTTGGTGATGCATTACTGAAAGTTGGAAGATATTTGGGTTATGATATAACTGCTGAATACTACATAAATGACGCAGGAAGTCAAATGGAGATGCTTGCAACATCTCTAAATCTAGCAGCTAGAGAACATATCCTAAAAGAAACAGTTGAATATCCTGAACAATTTTATAGAGGAGATTATCTTTTTGATATTGCCTCTAAATGTGTAGAACTTTATGGGAAAGATATATTTGATGATGAAAATAAACGACAAGAATTGGCTCTTTTTGCAAAAGATGAGGTTATTAAACTTATAATCTCAGATTTAGCAGATTTAGGTGTTGTATTTGATAATTTTGTAAGTGAAAAATCACTCTATAAAGACTGGGATGAAACAAAAAAAACTTTAGAAAATAATCATTCGCTTTATGACAAAGATGACAAAACATATTTAAAATCAACAGTTTATGGTGACGATAGTGATAGAGTTGTAGTAAGAGACAATGGAATTCCTACTTATTTGGCTGGGGATATAATCTACCATAAAAATAAATTTGAGAGAAACTTTGACAAATATATCAATATCTGGGGTGCTGACCACCACGGATATATCACAAGAGTTAAAGCTGCTGTTTCATTTTTGGGCTTTGAATCATCAAATTTAGAGATTTTATTGTCACAAATGGTTGCACTTTTAAAAGGTGGTGAACCATATAAAATGTCTAAAAGAGCAGGTAATGTAATACTTATGAGTGAGATCACTGATGAGATTGGCGCTGATGCTTTAAGGTTTATTTTCCTTACAAAAAAAAGTGATACACACCTTGAATTTGACATCGATGTGCTAAAAAATCAAGATAGCTCAAACCCTGTATTTTATATAAACTATGCACATGCAAGGATAAATCAACTATTTAAAAAAGCTGATTTATCCCCTTGTGATGTCAAGGATGAATCTATTAGTGAAATAAATCAGGATGCAAAAGATTTAGTTTTTCAAGCACTTTTGCTTCCAAGCATCCTTGATGAGGGGTTTGAAAGAAGAGATATGCAAAAAATTACAGACTACCTCCACTTGCTTAGTTCACTCGTGCATAAATTCTACAATGAACATAGAATTATAGGTGAGAAAAATGAAAAGCAATACCTAAAAGCACTATCATTTGTGGCTCTTAGTATTAGAGTTGGACTCAAAGTTTTAGGAATAACTGCAAAAGATGTGATGTAGGGAAGCTTAGCTTCCCACTCTATTGATTAGCTTAGTCCTTTAAGAGCTTTTTTCATAAGCTCAATATGATAATTTTCTTGATAGTTTATAAACTCAAAAAAACGACTTAGCTCATCATCTTTAACTAGCATCGAGAGCTTTCTGCACTCCTCTTTTGCAATTTTCTCCTCTTCAATCCCATCAAGTAAAAATTGCTTAATATCAAATCTTTTATATAACTCCTTAATAACAACCCGAGGAATTGCAAGTATCCCCATCAATGACAACATATTTCCAAATGATTTAAGATGAAATTGCGACTCATCTATCAAATCTTGATACACATTGTATTGTGTAATATTGTTTGTGTACTGCTGCATATAAGAGTAGATAAGGATAAGTTCGTACTCTTTATAAGTTTCCTCAAAAAGAAAAATAGTAAGCGCATCGATCGATTCTTTAGATAGTTCTTTGTTGTTGTAGATTCTTTTTTTATTAAATGCAGTAATTCTTGTATTTTCACAATCGGTTAAATACTGATTTAGTTTAATAATAAAATAATACTCATCACTTATCATTCTGGCAAATAATTTATCTTCAAGATTATAGTTTTTCATAACAAGCTGTATCTCGTTTATTAGATATGAAAAATACTCAAATGAAGTAGTTTTCTCTATCTCAATAGCATATCTATCATAGTTATACTCATCATTTAAATCAACTATTTTATTGCTTAACCATTTTAAATGACGCCATTCAATCAAAGAAAACTCATATAATTCATTTTTTAATCTATCATCTTCAATTGCAAAAGAGGTAAAAAGTATCTTTAACCATAGTTCATGCTTTATTTGATATATTTCATTTAGTTTCATCATCTATCTCCATACGTAAACCCTCACAAGAGTCATTTAAATCAAGCGAACACAAATCTTCAACACCACCATCGTCTTTACTTAATTTGTGCAACAATGATGCTTCAAATGCTTTTAAAATCATCATAGAACAAGCTTTTTGCTTTGGTGGTGCATCTTGTAATTTTGCTTCCAATCTTTTAGCTGCATCTTTTGCATAAGCCAAACTCATCCCTTTTATCATCTCACTAAATAAAGAACCTGCGATAACAGTATCTTGACAAGCATTACAACCGAATTTTATATCTTCAATAATATTTTCATTATCAAGCAATAGATAAATAAGTGCAAATTCGCCAGTTTTTCTATCTATCCCCATTCCAACACAAGTTGGATTATCCATCTGTCCATAATTTTTAGGAGACATCATATGCTCTAAAATTTCACTGGTAACCTCTTGAACCTGACTCTCATTTAATGTAGTATTTTCCATTGATACCCCTTTTTAATACTGAATGATTTTATCTATTCTATCAAAAAAGATATGATTTGTTTTAAAATTTAATAAATTAAAAAAGCCCAAAAGAAAAATCTTTCGGGCTTTTAATTTAAGAATCTAAATATTAGTTGTTTTTTGAATTCTTTGCAGCTCTTTTTCTAGCACTTGGATCAAGTTCTCTTTTTCTAATTCTAATAGAAATAGGAGTAACTTCAACAAGTTCATCATCCTCAATCCACTCTAATGCAAGTTCTAGTGACATATCTCTTGGTGGAACAAGCTTAATTGCTTCATCTGCTCCACTACTTCTAACATTTGATTGTGCTTTACCTTTGATAACATTTACATCAAGATCATTTTCTCTAGCATGCTCACCGATAACCATACCATCATATACTTTATCTTGTGGTTTTACAAACATTCCACCTCTATCTTGAAGATTAAAGATTGAATAAGCAGTAGCAACACCATTTTCCATAGAAACCAATGCACCATTTTTTCTACTAACAACTGTTCCAGAATATGGTCTAAATTCTAAGAATGAGTGATTCATAACACCTTCACCTTTAGTGTCTGTTAAGAATTCATTTCTATATCCGATAAGCCCACGAGCTGGTATTTCAAACTCAACTCTAGTTTGGTCATTACCCATAGGTATCATGTTTACCATTACAGCTTTTCTTTTACCTAATGTTTCAATAACACCGCCAGAATATTCAGTTGGAATATCACAAACAAGATGCTCAAATGGCTCCATTTTTACGCCATTTTCAATTCTTGTAATAACTTGTGGTCTTGAAATTGAAAACTCATAACCTTCTCTTCTCATATTTTCAGCCAAAATAGTAATTTGAAGCTCACCTCTTCCGTTTACCTCATAGCTTCCTTCCTCTTTTTGCTCATAACTCATAGCAATATTTGTATTCATCTCAGCCGCGAGTCTCTCTTGAAGTTTGTTTGAAGTTACAAATTTACCTTCAGTTCCAGCAAGTGGAGAGTTATTAACAGCAAATGTTACAGATAAAGTTGGCTCTTCAATGTGCATAGGGTCAAGTGGCATAGGATTTGCTGGATCACACAAACTATCTCCAACATCAATAGTTTCAAAACCAGCAACAGCTACGATATCACCGTGTCCTGCAGTTTTAATGTCCATTCTCTCTAACCCTTTAAATCCGATAAGTTTGCTTACTCTACCTTTAATTTTTTCGCCATCAGCTTTACATAAAACAACAGTTTCACCCATAGAGATAGTTCCGTTGAATATCCTAGCGATTCCAATTTTTCCTATAAAGTTATCATAATCAAGTGTAAATACTTGAAGTTGAAGGCCATTGTCATCACTTCCTGTTGGAACTGGAACTTCAGTTAATATTTTTTTGAATAATGGAGTTAAATCTTTGCTCTCGTCCTCAAGATTATCTTTAGCATAACCATCTCTAGCTGCTGCATATACAACTGGGAAATCTAGTTGCTCTTCAGTAGCGCCCATTTGAGCAAAAAGGTCAAATACTTCATCTACAACTCTATCTGGTTCTGCTGCTGGTTTGTCGATTTTATTTACAACAACAATTGGACGATGCCCAAGCTCTAGTGCTTTTTTAACAACAAATTTTGTTTGAGGCATAACACCCTCTTGAGCATCAACAAGTAATAAAACAGAATCAACCATTTTTAAAACCCTCTCAACTTCTCCGCCAAAATCGGCGTGTCCTGGAGTATCAATAATGTTAATTCTTACACCTTCATAGTCAATTGCTGTATTTTTAGAAAGAATTGTAATCCCTCTCTCTTTTTCGATAGCATTGCTATCCATCATTCTTTCACCTGCTTCAGTTCTCTCATCGAAAGTTCCCGATTGTTTTAAAAGCTCATCTACAAGTGTAGTTTTACCGTGGTCAACGTGTGCAATAACTGCTATATTTCTAATGTCTCTCATGTTTTTTCTCTTATATTTGGATTTTAGCCTTGACTAATTTTCGCGGATTTTAGCCAAAAAAAGCTTTATTTGTTTTTAAGCTTATTTATTTTTGATTCATAAACTAAAAAAGGTGGCTGGAGAATATCCAACCACCTTTAAAAAAATCTATATTAAAATTAATATTATAACTTTTCGCTATTTTTTGCTAAGTACTCAGCAACACCTTCAGTAGATGCTTTCATACCCTCATCACCTTTTGCCCAACCAGCAGGACAAACTTCACCGTGCTCTTCGTGGAAAATTAATGCATCAACCATTCTAATCATCTCATCAATGTTTCTTCCAAGTGGTAAATCATTGATTACAGCATGTCTAACAACACCTTTTCCATCAATTAAAAAACTTCCTCTAAGAGCTACTGATTCACCAAATAAAACATCATAATCTCTTGAAATTTGTTTATTTAAATCTGCAACAAGTGGGTATTTAACTCTTCCGATTCCACCGTTATTGATTGGGGTTTCTCTCCATGCAAAATGTGAAAATTGACTATCAACTGAAACACCAATTACATTAATTCCTCTTGAAGTAAAATCTTCAATTCTATGAGAAAATGCAATAATTTCTGATGGGCAAACAAATGTAAAATCTAGTGGGTAGAAAAATAATACCGCACCATTTGTCCCTAAGTTTGACATTAAGTTGAAATTATCAACTATTGAACCGTCTGCAAGAACAGCTGTTGCTGTGAAATCTGGAGCTTGTTTTGTAACTAACATTTTTATTCCTTTTTTATTTAAATTGTGCAAAATTTTACCTTTTAAAGTTTATATTAAAATTTCCTAAATAATAAATTTTTTCCTTTAAGTTAGGTTTTATTAACCAGCTGTTATATCTTGATTTCTTTTTTTAAAGAACTCTTTGTCGACTTTACAAAGTGGGCAAGCAGTTGGTGGTTTTTTGCCTCTATGAACATGTCCACATACTTCACAAATCCACTCCTCATCATTTTCTGAAGCAAAAAAACCTTCCGCTTCAAGCGCATCTAAAAGCTCTCTGTATTCTTTTTCATGCTCCACTTCAACTTTTCCGATTGCTTTAAACATCCTTGCAATCTCTTTTAAATCTTCCTCTTTAGCTATCTCTTCAAACTCAGGATACATTATCTCGTGTTCGTATTTTTCACCTTCAGCTGCATAAACTAAATTTTTTGCCGTACTGTCAAATTCAAAATCATGCACAAGTTTATTGTAAGCCTTATACTCAGCCATTGCATGATATTTTTCATTATCTGCTGCTTCTTGTAAAAATCGTGCAATTTTATGATAACCCTCTTCAAAAGCAATATCTGCAAAAAATTCATATTTATTTCTCGCTTGAGATTCACCTGCAAATGCTTTCATTAAATTAACTGCAGTTAAATTTGTAGTTACACACTCCATATGTTCTCCACAACAAACTAATTTTCCACCACCTACATTTTGTACTTCAACAACATTACCACATTTATTACACTTATACGACTCATATTTTTTCATTTTTTCCCTTTTTATCTTATGTTTTTTTTAATTTCTTCTATAAATTCTGTAATATCATCACACAACGACTGTAAATCCTCTTCATGCTCAACTTCATCTGCTAGTATAGAACTAACTAAATCATAAGTAACTATATCTTTATTTCTAGTAATCTCAACAATTCCACTATAAGTTTTTATTGCGCACTGCTCACCTTTAATTGCATCATTTAAAATAGCTACCACATCAAAATCTTTTGGTGCATCATAACCGCAATTTGTGTATTTCATCCAATCATTTGGATGCAATATTGGCGTTCCGCCCAATTGTATTATTCTATCAGCAATCATTGTAGCGTGTCTTAGCTCATCAGCTGCGTGTTGATTAAGCTCGGTTATCGCTGCATCTTTCATAAGACCCTTTATAACTTTACTCTCTATAAAATATTGATAGTACGCTAGCCATTCATCAGCATAAGCCCTATTTAATAAAGTTATAACTTCCTCAACTTCAATACCTTTTATAATTGAATTTCCAACCCTTGCCATATTAAACTCATTAAATATCTAAAGGATAATTTTTATCCATTAATGATTATAAGACTATTAATCTTATTCAAATATAAATTCATTTTCTTAAGTAGGAATTATTATTCTTTGAAAAGAGGAGAAAAAATAATTTTATGTATAATTCCAAAATGAATACATACATGGAAACACTAAGACAATACAATTTAAAAGCCACACCTCAAAGGTTAGCCATTATAGACATTGTTAATAAGCATGGTCATATAAATATTGATACACTATATGAAGAGATAAAAAAACAATTCAATTCAATATCTCTAGCTACGATATATAAAAATATTAATACTATGACTGAAAACCAGCTTTTACTTGAGGTTAAATTGCCAAATTCAAAATCTGTATATGAAGTAACAAAAAGTAGGCATGCTCACTTAAGGTGTGAGCTTTGTGGTGATGTTCAAGACTTAACGATAGATTCAAATAGTTTATTTGTTGACATTTCAAACAAATACGATTTTAAAATAAACAACACAGATGTAATACTTTCTGGAATTTGTAAAGATTGTCAATAATCAGTTATTGTCGTGAATTAGAAAGAAATCACCGACCACAGAGTTATCAAGGTAACCACTCTTTGATAGTTCCAAAAGGATTTTTTTTATCTCTTCATATCTATAAGCGCCCCTATATCCTCTTTTTTCATTTAATGCACAAAATATTACACTTACGGATAAAATTCTATTTTTTAAACCCAACTCACTTCCTTCGAGTCTATCTGGATAGCCAGAGCCATCAACTCTCTCAAAAACACTAGATGCTAATTTTGCAATATCATCAAAACCAAATACCATTGAAAGTATTTGTTTTGTTTTATATGGGATAGATTTTAAAACTTCATACTCAAAGATATTTAGTGGCTCTGTTTTATCTAAAATATTTTGGTTAACCATCAAGATGCCAAGATTATAAAGATAACCGCAAACAATCATCCTTGAGGTATCTTTTTCATCAAAATTGTACAACTTACAACTTTTATCTAAAAGTTCTCCAATATCAACCGCATTCTCCCTTTTTGTATATTTATAGATTATCGATGAGATATCTTTTGCAATACAAATCAAATCTTCATAGGAGATCTCAATTGTTTCATCACTTAAAAAATCAAGAATTAAAAAAGGTAGTCGATAATCATTAAGCAAATCAAACCAAAAGCTTTCTTTTTCCATAATAAACAACAAGTTTTCTTTGATAATTTCATCAATCAAGAGCTTCTCAACCATTTCAATAAGCTCATATTTATTTATCACAAAAAAGTTTTCAAGATCCAAATTATTTTCTATAAAATTTGAAACCTCAAGTATAGATTTAAACTTCTCTTCTTCAAAAATCAATCTATTACAAAAAGGGAAAGATGAGATATTTTTTATTGTCCCTTGATGCTTATCTAGTAAAATAAAAGATAAAACATCACTCATTTGTGAAGGTGTAAAATCATTATAAAAAGCGATATTCAAAGCAACAAAAGCAACTCTTTTTGATGAATATGATGTATTGTAAATATTTTTTGGGATCACATTATCTAAAGGGTGACTAAGCGCCAAAAGAAAATTATTTAAATTAAATTTTAGATGTGTCAATTTATTCATTTATTTAAAAGCTCCAAGTATGCATTTTTTGAAACTATCATATAGTTTCGTTTAAGTGTGGTTTTGAAGTTATTTGCCATCTCTTTTAATCTATTTTGATGAAAAATAGCAACCTCTTTATCTTCCCAAACAATCATAATAAAAATAATTTGTTTGTTATCATAAGCTATAAAATCAATTATATTTCCATTATTATCCCACCATGAACCCATTTTAATTGGAGTAAATTTTAAATAAACTTCTGGATTTTTAAAAATCAAATCTTTTATAAATGAGCAATAAACTGGTGTTAATATATTGTTAACAACAGTTTCGTCGAGTTCTTTTAATACTGGCTGATGCTTTTTTAATTCAAGATTTCCAATATTTGGATAAATATAACAAAACCAAAATTTTAAAAAATGATCATTTATGTGATATCGTCCATATTTTGAAAATATCTGCTCTTTAGAAAGCGGTAGTTCTTTTCTAATTATCATCAAATTTAAAAGCTTCTCCATGTATCTTGAAAGATATGTTGATTTTAGTTTTAGCTTGTTTGCAATGTCTCCAAGCTTATTGCTACCTGTTGCTATGGCATAAAGAATTGATGAAAATGTACCTATGTCATTAAGGTCTTTTTTAAGATACGCCAAACCATAGTCAAAAAAAGGACCTGATGGATTTAATGCCAACTGATAAATATTTTTTATAAAATCTATTTTCGTATTGTATGAAGATAAAATATAACTTGATGCCCCAAAGATTGAGTAGATATACATCTTATCGGTATCACCTAGCATTGTTCTATTTTTTATATATTCGAAAGAGAAATCTTCCATATAAAAAATATTTGCCAATTTATCAATCTTTTTATTATTTACTTCTTCAAAAATAACAGACGATGCGACTATCAAACAAATTGATTTTTTTGAATAACTTTTATCCCAAAATTTTAACAATTTACTCAAACAATCTTTATCAATTTTTTGTAATTCTTGAAAGTTATCAAAAATTATAATCAACTTTTCATCAATATTTTGTTCGTCAAGCAGTGTCAAAATCTTTTCAAATTTATCATAATAAGTGCTTGAATTTTGAATTTTGAATTTTTTATTTATAACACCTACAAAAGATGGGAAAATTATTGTTTCTATTGAACTTACAGATGAAAAATATATATAATTTTTCTTAACAATAAAGTCGCGTAAAAAAGTTGTTTTGCCACTTTGTGATCTTCCAAAGATAAAATTAATTGTTGAATTTGGTGAATGATATGCTGAATTTAGCATTTTTAAGTCGTTTTGATTGATTGGTACCATAAAAAATTATACCTAATTAATTATTTAAAATGTGATACAATAATTTCGATTTTACAGCAAACATAAAGAATAATCTTATTTTAAAAGATTACAGTTTGTTGCATTTAACAACAAAACTAAGGGGATATTTTGAAAAAAGTAACTATTGCATTTTTGATTTTGACTAGCTGTTTATTTGGAACAGATTTTGGAACACTCGCCACTGCTTCGCCAACTGGAAAATATTTTAAATTAGGACAAGATATAAGTAGTATCTTAAAAAACTACAACATCTCGCTAAAACCTATAAATACCGGGGGAAGCTATGAAAATATGGACATTCTAAATGGTAGTTTTGTTGAAAATCAAAATACATTTTTCGCAATTGTTCAAAAAGACGTAATCTCTTACTATAACTACCTTCAGTATTCAAATAAAAATGTAGGAATTTTAGACAAAATTCCAGCTATTTTATCTTTAGGCATTGAGCAAATTCATCTTATTACTTTAGATAATACAAATTATGATTATGACAAAAGAAAAACATTTAAGGTTTGGTGTGGAGATGAAAACGGTGGGGCATGTGTAACTGCTAAATATATAGAAAAAGCGTATGATTTTAATTTTGTATATGTAAATGCAAAACAAGAGAATCGTTTTGAAAGACTCAAAGATGGAACAGTCGATATTGTTATCTCTGTTATTGAATCGCCAGCAGCTGATTTTGCTGACATTAAAGGATTTAAACTTATAGATTTACCTACAAATTTTATTATGGAAGATATGTATACCCATAGTGTAATTACAAAAAAAGACTATCCTTGGATTAGTGAAGATATACACGCTTTTGCAGTGCCGAGAGTTTTGGTCACAAATTTATCTGATGAAAAGTACAATCCAATAATTTCAAACTTAACAAAAATACTTATTCTAAATCAACCATATATGGCAAAAACATTTGGTAATTATTGGGAAAAAATAGATTTTAGCTACACAAGTTTTAAAAAAATTTCACCACCTGCAAAAGAGGTAATTTCACAAAGCATAGCAAAATAATTAAAAGGCATATTGCCTTTTAAAAACGATAGTTTAATCCAAAAGATAGATATTCTTGGACAAAGTCAATATCTTTTTGATATATCACTTTAGATGCTATGTCGGTTGCTGGGTACTTAATTCCACTGTGATAATTTGAGAGATCGGTTTTTTTGTAGTAACTAGTTACAAATATAGAAAAATCTCTCCAATATGCTTCTGCGGTTAGTTTATAACCATATCCGAATCCCTTGAATTTACCATTAACGGGAGTTAGTTTGCTTTCTGTGCCGTCACTCTGTTTTGTAAATATTGAAATAACTGTGCCATTTGTATCATCAATGTATGTAGCACTTCCATTCTTATAACTATGTTGCTCATAAGATGCTATTGCCAAACCATAAAATCTAAACCATGAAGAGAAATTTTGAGAAACTGCCACACCATAAAAATAATTTTCACCATTAAGTGCATTTTCCTTTACGTGATTGTATAGATTTTCACTAGATAGAATTACTTTTTCTCTGTCAAGCTTTCTATAAACTAGTTGTGTCTTATTGACATCTTTTTCTGGACTAAAAGTCTCTATTTTAGTTGAAAGAGTATCTGATTTCTCGATTGTCAAAATATCATAAATTGTATATTTTTTAATATCTTGATTATAAACTCTGTCTCCATAATTCATATTTATTTTGCCGACCTCATAGCCAACAAATTTTGTTTTTGAAGAACCAATGTATAGCTCTTTCTCTTCAAATTTATCTGGTGAACTAATATTGTTGATAGAGTAGTTTAACCCTATAATATCATTAAAATTACCACTAATTTTGGCTTGAGTAAAATTGTACTGTTTCTCTAATTTTTCTGTATTTGTTGCATTAATATCCTTGAATAAATACTCATCAAAATGGTAATTTGATCTGCTTTCAAGTGTTATGTCCAAATAGTCCCCATACAAAAATGTAGATAAAAATATACCTACGCTAAGTAATATCTTTTTCATTTAAAGTCCTTTTGTTCTCGATTTTTAGTTTTGTGTTGATATGATAATATCAAATTAATCCCAAAAGGTGGCAATTTTGTTAAAGATTTTACTTCTTATATTTTTATACTTATTTTCATTTGCCAAAGAGGGAGTGCAAACCTATGGTGAAGAGAAAAATGGTGAATTACAGATATATATGATAAATAATAATCCATACGATATCACCTTTAAATACCTTGCAACATACGATAAACTTGTACCTGTTCAGTCTCTCCCAATTACTGATAGCATCAAAAGTAAAGGTACAAAACTGATTGCCAAATATATGATTTTTGATGAGCAATACATGCTAACAAATAATTACTCTTGGGTACTTGGTAATAAATACGCGATTCATGATGATAAGTATCTGTATAAACTTCCATACAAAGATGGTGCTACTTATCAAGTAACACAAGGCTTTAATGGTTCTTTTAGTCACAATGGAGACTCACAATATGCGGTAGATTTTGGTATGGAAGAGGGTGCGGAAATTCACGCCAGTAGAGGCGGTGTTGTGGTTGATATTAAAAATAATGGTTTTAGAAATGGTGCAAATAAAATATTTGCTACTGATGCCAATCATATAACAATTAAGCATGATGATGGAACATACGGAAAATATGTACATCTTAAGTTTGGTGGGGTGATGGTAAAAGTTGGAGATGCTGTTAAGCGTGGAGATTTTTTAGGTTACAGTGGAAATACTGGTTGGACAAATGGACCACATTTACATTTTGTTGTTTTTACGGGGAAAGATCACGCCAGTAGAAAATCGATACCTATTAAATTTATTTCAAGTGATGGAATTGTAGATGAACCAATTCGTGGAGTAAAATACACATCTGTTGAATAATTATCCTAGACTAGCTTGACAAATTTCATAATCTCTCCCCAATCTTTGGAAAAATTTTTTCTAACATAACTAATTTTGTGTGGAATATGACAATTGGTGCAATCTTGGTGAACAAAGCCATCATCTGTTTTAAATTCTCCACCAAATCTGCTATTTATAGCACAACTACTTTTAATTGCACTAAGTCTAAAAAGTGGGCAAGCACAAAGGTAACAATTTAGTTTTTCAACATCATGGCACTTTTTATTTTCTTTATACAGTGGGCAAAAATCTATTTCATTTTTTACCATATTATTAAAATCAAAATATTCAATAATTTCATTGTCACTTAAAAAATGAAGTTTTTCGATTATTTTTTTATGTTTTAGTTGATGCTGATCAATCCAATATTCGTATGTCATAAGAGACTATACTAAAATATTTTTAATAAGCACTAAATGAGTAATAGTATAAAATCCAAAATATTTATAAAACAAGGTTTCAAATGATAAAAAAATGTTTATTTCCAGCTGCAGGCTATGGCACAAGGTTTTTACCAGCAACAAAAGCTATTCCAAAAGAGATGTTGCCAGTCCTTACAAAACCACTTTTACAATATGGTGTTGAAGAAGCAATAGAAGCTGGTTGTGACACGATGGCTATCGTAACAGGTCGAGGAAAAAGAGCAATCGAAGATCATTTTGATGTAAGTTATGAGCTAGAACATCAAATAAAAGGGACATCAAAAGAGCATTATCTAAATGAGATAAGAAGCGTAATGGATAAGTGTACATTTAGCTATACAAGGCAAATAGAAATGAAAGGACTAGGGCATGCAATACTTACTGGTGAAACCTTAATTGGACATGAAAATAACTTTGCTGTTATCCTTGCAGATGATTTATGTGATAATCAAAAAGGTAAAACCGTACTAAATCAAATGGCTGAAATAAGTAAAAGATACCCAAATTGTTGCATTGTAGCTATCGAGGAGATTCCAAAAGAGGACACAAATAAATATGGAATTGTTGCTGGCAAGCTTATTGAAGAAAATCTATACAAAATTGATACTATGGTTGAAAAGCCTTCTCCAAAAGATGCTCCAACAAACTTAGCCATTATAGGTAGATACATTTTGATTCCAGAAATTTTTGATATTTTAAAAGATACCACTCCAGGAATTGGTGGAGAGATACAAATAACTGATGCATTACTAACATTAGCAAAAAAGGGAAAAGTATTAGCCTACAAATTTAGTGGTATTAGATTTGACTGTGGGAGTGTAGATGGGTTTGTTGAGGCTACAAATTATTTTTACAACAAACAAAAGTAACTAATTCAATGTTGAAATTATGTACCCCGTTGAATTGTGATTTTCAATAATATTGCAAGATATTTTTTTTCTAAGTTTTGCCACCAATTGTCTTACATGCCCATTTTTAAAAGTTTCACCCCAAACATGATTTTCAATCTGCTCATTTGATACAGTATTATTTGCATTTTTAATAAGCATTTCTAAAAGCCTTAACTCTTTAGCCGTCAATCTGATTTCTTGTTCTTTATATATAAAAACTTTTTTTTCTGTATTATAAGCAGAATCTGGACAATGTTTAAACCTAATAATTCCAACTGGCAACTTTAATGTATGTTTGATTTTTGCAATAATTTCTCGTATATCAAAAGGTTTTTTAATATAATCAGCGCAACCAATATCATAAGCTTTAAGTATTGTCTTAATATCCAAATCCGCACTCATAATAAATATATTTGCTTCACTATCAACTTTTTTAATTTGCTTAACTAGTTCTATACCATTTACATGTGGTAAATTTATATCAATCATAAATAAATCGTAAGAATTATTTATATTTTCAAAAGCTACTTTCCCATCACTAAAAGTTGTAACTTGGTAACCGATACTTGAAAAAGTTGTTGCTATTGCTTCATTTAATAATGTGTCATCTTCTACTAAAAATATTTTCATAAAAAATTATATCAATAAAATGTAATTTTCTTGTAGCTTTCTTGTAATATTTTTTTTAAAGTTTATTTTTTTTCCAAAATTCACTATTTTTTAATATATTGTTAATAAATTTACTTGATTCTTTGACAGTGAGTAAGTCCTACTGCTATTGCATCTGTAACATCGAAAGGCTTAATCTCTTGTTTTAAATTTAATAATCTTTTAACCATAAATGAAACTTGCTCTTTTGTAGCTTTTCCATTTCCTGTCACTGCTTGTTTGACTTGCAAAGGTGTATATTCTGAAAAATTTCCGAAATCTTGCAAAAGTTTTAGTGTTATGGCGCCTCTAAATTGTGCTAATTTAATTACTGTTTTTGGATTAAATGCATAAAACATATCTTCCATTGCAACTTCACTAATAACATGATTTTTCATAACCACATCAAGACCTTCTATAAATTCAACTATTTGTTCTTGTAAAATTCTAGATTTCATTTTAATAAGACCAGCTTCAACTAATTTTGGTTTTTTATTTACAACCTCCAAAATACAATATCCACAATTTATAGTGCCAGGATCAATGCTTAATACTTTCATAAAAATCATTATAACAAAAAGAGTGAATAAAATTGCCATTTTAAAACTCTTTTCACCAATTCACAAATAGTTATTCACATATTTCACCAATAATTTAAATTATTTTAAGATATAATAAAAAACATTTTAAAAGAGGATTTAGTAACTTGTTAAAAATAAATATAAATATTATCGAAGAGTTAAAAAAAGAAGTTTCAACTTCAGATTATACAAAATTTATAAAACAACTTATTTTTAAAAAATCTATCTCTAGCGACGAATTACTTATATTTGAAGCACCAAATAGATTTATAGCAACATACATCAAAACAAAATTTACTAACATTATTCAAGATATATACTTCAACCAAACATCAGTAAGACCATCTATTGAGATACTGATTATTGGAGAAAGAAGAAGATCAAAAAAAGATATTATAAGTGAACAATCAGCAACAAATACACCTGAAAATACTATTTTAAATCAATCATATACATTTGAATCATTTGTCGTTGGAAGCTCAAATCAAATGGCTTACAATGCAAGTAAAGCAGTAGCTGGCAATTTAGGGAAACAATACAATCCACTATTTATTTATGGGGGGACAGGATTAGGTAAAACACATTTACTTCAAGCAATAGGAAATCATGCAATCGAAAATAACAAAGTTGTAATTTATGTAACTATTGAACAATTTATGAATGACTTTACTTTTAGTTTAAAAAACAAAAATATGGAGCACTTTAGAAATAAATATAGAAAATGTGACTTACTTTTAATAGATGATATTCAATTTTTAAGCGGAAAAGAGGAAACACAAAAAGAGTTTTTCCATACTTTCAATGAGCTTCATACAGCAAATAAACAAATTATTCTCACTTCAGACAAACTTCCATCACAAATAGCAGGACTTGAAGAAAGACTGAAAAGTAGATTCGAATGGGGTTTAACTACAGATATACAACTTCCTGAACTTGAAACAAAAATAGCTATTGTTGAAAAGAAAAGTGAACTTAATGGAATTCATCTTTCAAAAGAAATTATAAATTACATAGCAACATCACTTGATAGTTCAATCAGAGAAATCGAAGGATTACTAATAAAGATAAATGCTAGTGCAGATTTACTTGGACAAAAAATTGATATGGATTTAGTAAGAAATTTACTTAAAGATCAAGTTAAAGAGAAAAAAAATAATATTAAATTGCCAAATATCATAGAAGTGATTTCAGCAGAACTAAATATAAAACCAAGTGATTTAAAATCATCTAAAAGAACTGCAAATATAGTAAATGCAAGGAGAATTGTAATTTATCTAGCAAGAGAATTAACCCATAACTCTATGCCAGATATTGCAAAATTTTTGGGTATGAAAGATCATTCAAGCGTTTCAAAAAACATATCTAAAGCAAATGAATTACTTGAAACTGATGAAAACTTTAGATTAAATCTTGAAAATCTAAAAAATAAAATAATTACAAAATAATGGAGTTAGTTAAATTATGTGAATAGATGTGAATAAAATAAGAAATTATTTCATCACTAAAATACTGATTAAATAGTCTTTTAAAGATTGTTTTCATCTATTCACATGCTCTACTATAACTACTAATTTTAATTAAAATATAAAAAGGACAAACATGAAATTTAGCACAAACAAAGGGAAATTTGAAACAGTTATCGCATCAATGCAACCTTTTTTAGAAAAGAAAGATTTAAGCGCAATTACTTCTCATATATATATTGAAGTAATAGATAATAAATTAACAATCAAATCAACAGATTATGAGATGGGATTAGAAGCTTCAATTGATGAGATTAATGTAAAAGAAGATGGAAAAGCAACTGTAAATGGAAGTAATCTTTTAAATATTATTAGAAGATTAAAAAATGAAGATATTAATTTTGAAGTAATAGATAATAACCTTCAAATAAAACAAAATAAAACTTCATTTAAACTTCCAATGTATGATGCAAATGAATATCCAAGTTTTCCTAATATGGAAAAACTTCAAATAATAGACATTAATATATTAAATTTTATTAGTTCAATAAAAAATATAACTCCAGCAATAGACAATAATAATCCAAAATTTGAATTAAATGGTGCATTAATTGATATTAAAGAAGATAAAATAAATTTTGTATCAACCGATACAAGAAGATTGGCTGTTAGTAAAATTGAAAATATAAATAATAAACCAAATCAAATGTTGGTACCAAAAAAAGCAATCATTGAGATACAAAAATTATTTTTTGACAATTGTGAAATAAAATACGATGATGTAAATTTAGTAGTAAAAAATAAAAACTATACTTTTTTTACCAAATTAATAAACGGTAAATTTCCAGATTATTCAAGAATTCTTCCTAACAATCTAAAAATAAATATAAAATTAAATAGAAATTTATTTATAGATGCAATTAAATTAATAACATCATTAAAACCAAATATAAAATTAACTTTTATGAATTCAGGGATAATCTTAGAAAGTTTAGATGAAGATAGTGAAGCAAAAACTCAAATTGAAGAAAACTTAGAAATTACAGAACCATTTTATTTTGCAGTAAACAGTAAATATTTATTGGATTTTTTAAGTACATCAAGTCATGAAAAATTTGAAATTGGATTTAATGAAACAAAATTACCTTTTGCATTAAAAGATAATAATTTCACAACAATCATAATGCCAGTAATATTATAAAAAAGTAAATTAGGAAACTAAAAAGGAATATATATGATAGAAGAACAAACAGCATACGGAGCAGATAATATAAAAGTCCTAAAAGGGCTAGAAGCAGTTAGAAAAAGACCAGGGATGTATATTGGTGATACAAATATAAATGGACTACATCATATGGTATATGAAGTTGTAGATAACTCAATAGATGAAGCAATGGCTGGTTTTTGTGACACAATAAATGTAACTATTACAAAATCAAACGGAATCATTGTTAAAGATAATGCAAGAGGTATACCAACAGCAATCCATCCAACAGAGGGAATAAGTGCAGCAACTGTTGCACTTACCGTTCTTCACGCTGGTGGAAAGTTTGATAAAGATACTTATAAAGTTTCAGGTGGTCTCCATGGTGTTGGGGTTTCTGTTGTAAATGCACTTTCAAGAGAACTTAAAATGACAATCCATAGAGCTGGAGAGATACATTATCAAGAGTTTCATGAAGGGCTTTATGATAAACCACTTGAAGTTATAGGAACTACAAAAAAAACAGGAACAATAATTGAATTCCAACCAGATTTAACTATTTTTGAAGTTGCTGAATTTGAATTTGACATATTGTCAAAAAGATTTAGAGAAGTTGCATATCTAAATCCATTTATAACTATTATACTTGAAGATTTAAGACACAATAAAAAAGAAACTTACCATTTTGAAGGTGGTATCAAACAATTTGTTGAGGATTTAAATAAAGCAACTCCAATAACAGATGCAGTTGCATTTTCAAGTAAAGAGGATGATGTAGAAGTTGATATTGCTTTAATGTATAACACTACTTATGTTGAAAAAACACACTCATTTGTAAATAATATCAGAACAATCGATGGTGGAACACACGAGGGTGGATTTAAAGCTGGACTTACAAGAGCTATTACAAAATATTTAAAAGAAAATGCAAATGCAAGAGATAAAGATGCAAAAATTACTGGAGAAGATGTAAGAGAAGGGTTAGTTGCAGTTATTAGTGTGAAAGTTCCAGAACCTCAATTTGAAGGGCAAACTAAAGGTAAACTTGGAAGTTCTTATGTAAGACCAATTTGTCAAAAATTAACTGGCGATGTTTTGGATAAATATTTTGAAGAAAACCCAGCTCAAGCAAAACTTGTAATGGAAAAAGCACTTTTAGCAGCACGTGGAAGAGAAGCTGCTAAAAAAGCAAGAGAACTTACTAGAAAAACAGATAGTATGTCTGTTGGAACACTTCCAGGGAAATTGGCAAATTGTCAAAGTAAAGACCCTACAATTACAGAACTGTATTTGGTGGAAGGGGATTCTGCTGGAGGTTCTGCCAAACAAGGAAGAGATAGAGTTTTTCAAGCTATTTTGCCACTTAAAGGTAAAATTTTAAATGTTGAAAAATCAAGACTTGATAAAATTTTAAAATCTGAAGAGATTAAAAATATCATAACAGCTCTTGGAAGTGGAATTGGTGAAGATTTTAATATTGAAAAAGTAAGATACCATAAAATCATCATTATGACCGATGCCGATGTTGATGGTAGCCATATTCAAACGCTTCTTTTAACATTTTTATTTAGATTTTTAAGACCAGTTATTGAAGCTGGATATGTTTATATTGCTCAACCACCACTTTATCTTTATAGAAAAGGGAAAAACGAAACTTATTTAAAAGATGATGTAGCACTTAGTAGCTTTTTGATTGAACACGGGCTTGATGGTTTTGAATTTCAAGGGATGGGATACAATGATTTACTTGATATGTTTAAAATTGTTTCATCTTACAGAAGTATGTTAAATAACTTAGAAAAAAGATACTCTTTGATTGATGTTGTAAGATTTATTGTTGAAAACGATAGATTAGTTGGATTGGAAAATGAAGTATTATTTCCTGAGTTAGAGATATTTATAAAATCTAAAGGTTACAATATTTTAAGTCAAACTATAAATGAAGAGAAAATTCATATTTTTGTTCAAACAAATAATGGACTTGAAGAGCTTATAATAGATGAAGATCTATTTGCAAGTCCATATTTTGGTGAAGCATCTTATCTTTACAAAAAATTAAATCAAAGAGATTTATCACTTTTTGAAGGTGGAGATTTGATTAAAGTTCTTGAAGAGATTGAAAATAGTGCTAAAAAAGGTGCTTATATCCAAAGATATAAAGGTCTTGGGGAGATGAATCCTATTCAGCTTTGGGAAACAACCATGATTCCAACAGATAGACGACTTTTAAGGGTAACAATCGAAGATGCAGAAGCGGCAAGTGATACATTTACACTGTTTATGGGTGATGAAGTTGAGCCTAGACGAAAATATATTGAAGATCATGCAAAGGATGTGGTACATTTAGATGTTTGATGTAATTGTTGTAGGCGGTGGACACGCTGGGATTGAAGCAGCACTTGTAAGTGCAAGATTAGGTAAAAAAACTTTACTTATTACGATGTTGGTTGAACAAATTGGAGCAGCTAGTTGCAATCCTGCAATTGGTGGCTTGGCTAAAGGACATTTGGTTAGAGAACTTGATGCAATCGGCGGAGAAATGGGGAGATGTACAGATGCCACAGGGATACAATTTAGAATATTAAATGCTTCAAAAGGTGCTGCTGTTCAAGGGAGTCGTGCCCAAATTGATATGGATAAATATAGAGTATATATGCAAAATGTTTGCCTAAATACTCCAAATTTGGAAGTCTATCAAGATGAAGTAAGTGAGTTATTTGTCAATAGTGAAGAGTTAAAAATTGAAGGTGTTAAAACCAAATTAGGGGAGATATTCCAATCAAAAAAAGTAGTTTTGACAACAGGTACTTTTATGCGAGGACTTATCCATATCGGTGAAAACCAATATAGTGCAGGACGAGCTTGGGAACTTCCATCAACAACTCTCTCTTTACAATTAAAAGAACTTGGACTTGAAGTTGGAAGACTAAAAACAGGAACTCCAGCTAGACTTGATAGAAATTCAATAGATTTTTCTGTTATGGAAGCACATGGCGGAGATGAAATACCAACACCATTTAGTTTTAGAACTGACAAAAAAACTTTCAATCCTACACAATTACCTTGCTATATCACATACACAAATTTAAGTACACACGATGAGATTCGTTCAAACTTCGATAGAGCACCACTTTTTACAGGGCAAATCGAGGGGATGGGTCCGAGATATTGTCCAAGTATCGAAGATAAAGTAAATAGATTTAGTGAAAGAGATCGTCACCAACTTTTCCTTGAACCACAAACTTCTGATGCAAGGGAATACTATATAAATGGACTGAGTTCATCACTTCCTATTGATGTGCAAAAGTCTATGATTCACTCAATCGCTGGGCTAGAAAATGCAAAAATAGTACGGTATGGTTATGCGATAGAGTATGATTATATCAATCCACTTGAACTTCACCACACACTTGAAACAAAAAAAATCAAAAATCTCTATCTTGCTGGGCAAATAAATGCAACAACAGGATATGAAGAAGCTGCATCTCAAGGTTTAATAGCAGGGATAAATGCTTCATTAGCTTGTGATGGTAAAGATCCTTTTATTTTACGAAGAGATGAGAGTTATATAGGAGTTTTGATAGATGATTTGGTCACAAAAGGGACAAATGAGCCTTATCGAATGTTTACTTCAAGAGCTGAATACAGACTCCTTTTAAGAGAAGAGAGTGCTGATATAAGACTAATGGGATATGGACACAATCTTGGGCTTATAAATGAAGTTACTTACCAAAATATGCTTCACAAAAAACAAACTATCGATGAAGCTATGGAATTTATGAAAAATGAGTGGTTTACCCCTAAAAAAGAAAACCTTGAACTTTTGGAATCTTTACAAGAGGATAAAATAAGCGATAGAACTTTACTTGTAGATATCGTAGGAAGAAGCACTATCACAAATGAAAAACTCGATATGCTAATCCCAACTTTAGCTCATCTTGATGGCTATCTCAAAGAGCAAATTTTAACAGAAGCGAAGTATTTTAGATATGTTGAAAAGCAACAAAAACAGATTGAAAAGATGAAAAAGATGTTGGATTTGAAAATACCAGAGGATTTTATCTATGACAATCTCCCAGGACTTTCAACCGAAATCATCCAAAAGCTAACCCTTCACAGACCAAAAACACTTTTTAATGCAAGTCAAATCAGTGGGATTACGCCGAGTGCCGTTGATATTTTGCATCTAAATATAAATATGAGATGTAAGAAACAATAAAAAATGATAATGGACAAGATAAATTGATAATAGGTTCATTAAAATTTGATAATGAGATAGAAATCTAAATGGCAAAATCAAAAAGTATCATTCCAGAGTTTATGTCAAATAATCCAAATGATACTTTTAAATTTCTTTTACCTCTTAGATTAAAGCTAGATTTTGAGAATTATGGCAATAGTCATTTTGAAGTTGTAGTAAAGAATATGGATAAAAATGAAGTATTCTTATATGAAATGGCTCCTGAACTTTTATTTACTCATTATGCCCTTGAGAAGCCTTTTATTAATGGTAAAAAAGCAAAATTTCATAATAATAAACATATAGATGAATATAATTTTACAATTGATACGAGTAACCTAACAGAAAATTCAACTCTTAAATTATCAGAATTACTTAGTGAAAAAAATATTGTATCTTTGGTGGGTTGGAAAAGAACATATTTACAAAAAGCAAATAACATTAATTGTTACTATTTTAAGCAAAATAATCTCAAAATCATTATTCCTTACTATGCAGTTGCAGTTTATTATTACTATAGGTTCTCAGAGCTTAGAGAGGCTGTATTAAATTGTAACTTAGAAGATTTATATAGCAGCTGCTTATGTGATAGAGATGATGCTTCAATTGTATTAAAAAATCCCAGAAGTGATGAAGATGCAGCATTTATTCATAGGTTTGCATGTCAAGAAGTTGCACACAAAGCTTTTGATGATATAGGAAAATATGTAAATACTTATCTAAAGTATATGAAAGAGAAATATCCAAATGAATCGATAGAATCAATTCCAATAAAGGCAAAGTTTCCTGTAAAAGAAGAATTTAGAATTGATACAAGAGCAACAAGATTTATTAATGAAGAAACTGGAGAGATATTTTATTTTGTCCATGAAATTATCAATGATTATTCAGATATTGGTTTTACAAAATTTACAAAGATACTAGAAAATAACAAAATTGACCCAATTATAGACTTTGATAAATTACCAAAGGTAGATAAAACTGACCCAAATAATACAACTGAAATATTAAAAGTTGTACATGCTTCAAAAAAATATACCCAAAAAAGTATTCAAAAAAATCGAAAAAACAGTTGCGGAAGTTTGAAAAATATAGATATATCTCGAATGGAAGTTACAAAAGATGAAATTAAAAAGATTTTAACGATTTATCAAGAGAGTTTTTCTGATGAAGAAGTGGACCAAAGTTTAACTGATTCCTCTGGTAATGGTGATAAAAAGGTAAGAAAAGTTGTAGTTTCAAGTAGTTTTGAGAAAGAACAAAAAGTAACTACACCACCAGAAAATGTATATAATTTCGATGAGTTTAATCAATATATGAATTATCTAAAACAGCAGTCTGTAATCGAAAACTTTCAATTAAATGAAGTACAGAAATTGCCAGAAATTGTTATAGATGCTGATATAAATAAAATAAATCCGAAATGCATTATACAAGGAAGGCTACGGCAATATATCACGGCGACATTTAAGTATAATGGTTTTTATGTGGGATTGTTAGAGTTAGAAAATGCTGAAAATGTATCCGTAAGTACCTGGGTAATTGTTTCAAATAAGGTAGTAAATCAAACTATGTTTGATAGGTTTATCAGTAAATATTTAGAAGAAAATCTTGACATTCAAAGCATGAAAGCTAGGTATGAGCACAATGATATTAGATTTAAATTTACTACTAAGAATCATGAAAAAACTAATAATTTGCAGCAAACTGATTTGTCTAAGTGGTTTGTGGGATTGTCGGGGAAAATTAAAATTTAATATAAATGGGAGTAGTTTTTATGGCATTAGATACAATAGAAAAACAATTGGCAAAACAAAATGAGTTAAGTAGTTTAATAAGTAACATTGATAAATTACATGTAGGATATGTAATTATAATGCAATATGATTCTGTTAATATTTTAACTAATGATTTTTTTAAAGAAGAAGCAGGTGGTTTACCCCAAAATAGTTTTTTATTGGCTACAGCATTTGACCCTAATAACTTTAAAAATTCTAAAGACCTTGACCAAATGGTTTTATTACTTCGTGTTCAAGGTTCACATAAATTACCTCAAGATGATATTAACCTAAATACAATCATTGAACATTTTCAAGGGCTTGAAGATATTGTGCCAGCTGATAGTAGAGATGGTATTGAACAAATTACACATTCAATTTTACAATTTGGTGGATTAAGCTGTAATATCTTAGGGTGTTTTTATTTAGATGAACATAATAGACTATGTTTAGGAGCGGATATAGAGGATTTTCAATCGGTTGCACACCTAAGAGTGTATAAACCATCTAATGAAGCTCTATCAACAATAGTTAATTTTATTGATCCACTTAAACTTCATAATATGGAATCTTCCGCAATAAAAATGGGATTTGATAAAATGCCTCAAGCATTTGAAATAGGAACAGTCAGGTATACGTCAACCAATAGAATACAAAAACGTGAACAGACAGATAAAGTAATTGTTAAAATACAGCCAACAGATTTTTTAAGTAGAAGAACTGCTGTATTGGGAATGACTAGAACAGGTAAATCGAATACAATCAAAACTACCGTGTCTGCAGTAGCCCATGCAGCCATAAAGTCTAATTTAAATATTGGACAATTGATTTTTGATTTAAATGGAGAGTATGCTAATGCTACAGGACAAGACGATGGTTCTTCAATTGCAGATGTGTTTGCAGATAATGTAGTAAGGTATAGAGGATTCCCAAAAGATGGTTTTGAGGATTTAAGAGATAATTTTTATAAATCATTAGTAGCTGGATTAAATATGCTACAAAGTGTACTTAGTGAAGATGGATTTAATAATGGCCAAGATATGCAAAATCTAATCAATATGAGTCTTGATGAACCAGACTTAGTTGAGAAGTCTGAGCACTTAAGATGGCAAAAACGTGCTGCAATGTATAAATGTTTATTATTTAAATCTAAGTTTGAATTTAATCCGGAAGATAATTTTATTAAGTTTGTAGTAGGTGAACAAATTTTTAGACAGATGTATGATGCTTTATTGTTAAATGAAGATAAACCAGAAACTAAAATCAAAATTGAATTAAGAATCAAAAAAGCACAGGAAAATTTCAATGACCCAAATAAAGGACTAAGCCTTAAAGATATGACTACCTTTTTTGAGTATGTACGTGAAGCCGATAGAAGTACTAGAGCTAATCAAAAGAAAAATAAAGAGTTGATAACAGGATTAGTATCTTCTAGTGGTAATAGTTGGCTAGAACCAGTTGATAAATCATTGTTAAATTTATTAGTTAGTGAAGCAGAAAGTGGAGGCTATATACGTTCTACTGGTACAATAGGAAAATTTAAAGTTTTCCATTCGAAAGTAGGGAGTGATAATATTCCAAGAGATGTATATAGCCATTTGAAAAGTGGGAAAATTGTTATTTTAGATTTATCAGTAGGTGATCAAAAAGTAAAAGAAAGAATTTCCAAGCAAATAGCAATATATTTATTATCTCAAGCATCAGAAAATGTAAATAGTGGAAAAGATCCTATTCAAATAGTAACATATATAGAAGAAGCACATAACTTAATTGGTAAGAAATCGGATTTAACAGAGATATGGCCAAGAATAGCAAAAGAAGGTGCAAAATTTGGAATTGCTTTAGTCTATGCAACACAAGAGCCATCATCTGTTCATCCAAATATAATGGCCAATACTGAAAATTTTTTTATTACGCATTTGAATAACGATGACGAATTAAGAGCATTGTCGAAGTATTATGATTTTGCAGATTTTACTGCTTCATTAAAAAAAGCGCAAGATGTTGGTTTTGCAAGGATTAAAACTTTATCATCTCCATATGTTGTTCCTACTCAAATATTAAAATTTGAGCCACAGAAGTTAAAAGAAATTATTTTGAGATAGGATAATATATGGCATTTAAAAATGAATCCGCTAGTAAACATGGGCATTCTAATATTACTTCCAATCCAGATGTTAAAAAGTTTCTCGAAAGATGTCCAGATGTAGAAGTACCAACCAAGAAAGATTTAGAGGAGCATATTAAAAAGTTTTACAAAGTTGATGATTTTCATGCAGAACTTCCTAAATTGCTTTTGGCCATAGATTGTTCTTTTTATGAGTCTTTTGTTGATGAAGAATATCCCAGTAGACAAGTTGGATATATAAAGATAAGCTCTGTTTTATTAAATATGGAAAAGTATTTAGATATAGGAAATACTCAAAGTAAATATATCAATCCCAGAGAAATTGCTCGATTACAAAAAGAAATTGATACTATTAGTTTAGCTCTGCCTGGTGCCTATGTTAGACTACCTGAATGTGATACAGTTACTGAAACTTTTAGAAAAACATTATTGGATTATTTAAAAGGGGAGACAACTAGATTAAATGGAAAAACATTATTTGATACTCTAGTTGTTTTAATAGAATATTTAGGTCGAATAAAAACAGATCAGGAAGGAGTTAAGCATATTATATTTTCTAAGTGTGCAGTCAATAATTGTCAGGAACAAGCTAAGGCAAAAGGTTTTAAAATTTATTTGGATATAGATTCAGGAATTGGAATTTGTCCTATTTGTAATTGTAACAATTATGCTTCAGATGTTTTAAGAATTTTCGAAGAATTTTCTGAGACAGATAGCAATGTTCAGGCTGATAGTCGAATTATGAGTTTTTTAGAGCATTTATTAGCAGTTCATTATATATATTATTTATGGAAAAATGATTTTAATCTATTATCTAAAATGTGTGTGTTTTTAGATGGACCATTAGCTATATTTGGTCCAAGTGCTGTATTTAGAAAGGCAATTATGTTATTGATAAATGATGTTAGAGAGTATGCTAAAAAACTTGGGTTTGAAGAGCCATTAATAATGGGATTGTCTAAGACAGGACGAGTTTATGAACATTTTCTAGCAGCAGATAGAATTTCTAAAGATTTTATTCAAAAAGGAACATTTTTTATGATTAGTGATGAATATCGATATAGATTTATTGATTCAGCCCAAAAAGATCATAAAAAAAATCATGGTGAAGGCACTTATTACGGTCAGGATATCTTTATTAAAACTAAAAAAGGTGGAAAATTTGTTGTTAGTTTAGCTTATCCTTTTAAAGATAAAGGAGAAGGTTTTCAAACAAGAAAATTAGAAGTAGATAAGTATACAAAGTTAGCGCATGCAATAACTGTGATTCAAGAGTTAGAAGCAGATTTATACGATAATTCTGTTGTTCCATTAGTATTAGCTCATAAACATACATCAATTAGCTTAAAACCTGGAGGGAAAGTTTTAGATATTCTTACAACTGAGGCATTTAAAAAGACGAAATAATAAGCTATATTTTTAGGGAGTTAAGATTTAAATTACTGGCAATAAATTCTTTTTTTAATATTCTTTCTTTATTTGCGGACATTGTATATCTTATATTAAAGAAGCCATAATTAGAAAAATCTTTATATAAATTGCTTATTGGTGGTTCATAATCGTAACTTAGTAACCAATGAGTGTTAAGATGGTATATAAAGTTTTTAAGTTTAATATGGTCATCATCCAGAAAATAAAAATTATAAAGATCTTTTGCCTTGTTTACATAAGGAGGATCAAAATAGATAAAAGATTCATTGTTAATATGATGTTGATATTTATTTAAAATTTCACTGTAATCACCTTCTTCAATAAAAAGTATTCTTTCTTTATATTTTGCTAGTACTCCAATTGTATTTATTAAAGTATTTTTATTAAATCGACAGTCTATTTTATAGTTAGAAATTTGTTTTTGTCCTCCAATTGGACCAGCTTTTAAAATACCAGAGAAACAAGTTCTATTTAAAAATAAACATTTTAAAGCTTTACTTCTTATTGTTTTAGGGTTATGATTTTTGTAATACTGCCAAGTGTCTAGCGTAACATCTATTTTTTTTATTTTTTTTATTAACCATTCGCTATCAAAAAAAACTGTTTTCCAGAATGAAGCTAGAAGAGGATCTTTTTCAATTAAAGCAATTTTTTCAGTCAAATTATTTTGTAGCATCAATAATGAAACACTTGCTCCTCCAGCAAATGGTTCAATAAATAATTTTGATTTAATATTATTTTTATCAAGTATATTTTTAAATGTTTCACAAAATTTTTGTTTAGATCCAGGGTATCTTAACGGGCTTTTTACTATTTTCATAATTTGATTATAGTGTAAAAAAGAATTTTTGGCCAGAGCTATTTTAAGTTTTGGTTAATCAAAACTAATCTTTAATTGTTTATTTTTTTCTTTTTTTTCATTTATCTTTAATTCAAAATTATTGAATGAGCCTTCTCTCTCATTTTCTAAATACACTTCTAGTTTCAATCCATCATTAATTTCTATTTCCAGTAAATTAGTTTTCCATTTATTAAGCGATATAGGGATAGTTATTCTTGCAATATGTCTTTGATTGTCAAATAATTTTTGTGTATCTTTATATTTATTAGTCATTCGTTTTTTAGGTATAGCACTATATTTTATTTCTTTAATTTTATTGTCTAAGTTAGTAAATAAATTAGTGGTTTCTTTCTCTTCGGGAGCATTTGGCAAAGGATTTTCTGTATCTAATAATATTTTACCTTCCAAAAAACTTCCAACTTTAGAACGTTTTTTATTTTGTCTTTCTATTAAAGCTTCTTTTTCTATATTTAAATGGTATAGTATTGAATCAATTATTTCACTTACGTCTGCTAATTCTGATAAAAGTTCATCTTCTTCAGCTGAATCAAATACTTCAAATGCTTCTTCTATTAATTTATCTTTTAAAGCTAAAACGATGGATTCTTTTTCTAATTGTACAATATTTACAACTTCTCCACCTTCTTCAATGAATTCTGGTATTTTATCTCTTACTAGTTTATTATATGCTTGTTTATCTTCAAACTCATCAAAAGGGTGATATATTTCTACTTGTGCACCAGTTTTTGCCAATTGGTAAAATGCATGAGAAAGAACACTTCCTTCAAGTAAAATAACTGCATCTATTTTTTTCGCCAAAAAACCTATCTTTTCAAGTATATTCTTATCTCTCAGCAAATTATCTTCCATAGGTTGTATATGAATTCTTTTAACTTTAAGTGGGTTTTCCTCTACTTCTTTTTCAAGCTGTACTAATTGTTCTAGAGTATTAATTGTAAATGATTTATCAAAAGAAGTTTTTCTCCTAGATTTTTTTGAAGTTGATACAAGGTTGATATCAAATTCTTCATGATGCCAAGGTAAGATTTGATTTGTACATATTTCTTTTGGTACATCAATAAACCACATTATACTTAATGGTTTATTTACATCATTTGCAATTATTTTTGATTGTAAAGCAATTTCTTTGAGCCATATTGAATTCTCAGGAATAGTTAGCTTCCAATCAAAAGGAGCTTGTAATTCTTTCGTATTCCATTTCCCTTGATTATCTGAAGTTACAAAATATTTTTTATAACTTTTTTTAAATTCAACTAAATAATTATCAACATTTGTATTTATTAATGTTGATTTTGTGTCAATAACATATTTGTCATGAGAATTATAATACAACCCTTCTGGTAATCCCCATAGTGCTTCAATCATTACTTTTCTATTACTTGGATCAGCATAAGCAAATGCTGAAGAAGTAGCAGGAATAAAATTATGAAAAAGAAAAGCTATATCTATATTATCATCTAATATTTTATCTATAAAATCATTTGCATTTTTTATTAACCAACTTTTTACACTATCAATATTTCTAAATTCTTCTCTTGGTAATAGTTGTTTTTCTTTTCGAGTAGTATTTATATCTATTCTAATCATTAAAGGGTTTTTTATTAATTCTTGTAAATCATTTTCTAAACTACTACTAAATTGACTATTAGTTATTTCTTTTAGAGTAATTTTATCTTCAAGTATGTATAGAGGAGCAATTGGTAAATTTAACTTTTTGTATATAAATAAGTTATTAACTTTTGAATATTTTCTAGCATGTTCTTGTGTTAATAGTTGTAATATTGACGGGGTGAAGTTATTTAAAAAATTATACTCCAATGATACTTTAGTAGGATCTATCCCTATCAAGTCATATTCTTCATCAGCTTGAACTATATATATAAAGTATCCATCCCAAACCCATTCATAATGAATTCTTAATTTATTATGACTAGCCCATGTTGCAGGTATTTTTAAAACTTCTTTAATTGAGTTTTTTGATGAACAAATAAGTTTACAATTTAAATATTCATTAAAATTAATTTCTTCTCTCCATGTTCTCAGTGGAATTTTAAAATGTTTATTGTCTGGTTTTAATTCATCTTCAAATTCTCCTACCCAGTCTCTTTTGTGTTCACTCATTCTTCTTTCATTAGATAAATGTCCAAAACTAGAGTTGGCCAAAATATGTTTTTGGATAATTAATGGCATGGAATCATTAGTATCTGTTTTGAATCTAAGAAAATAGTTTTCAAGTAAAATTTCTAAATTATCAATTGAGCCACAAATTGAAAATAGCTGTCCCCTTTCTAATAAGCCTTCATTTGAAGATGATGATCTTATAATAATATTTTCATTTTCATCAAAAATACTAAGTATAGAATCTTTTATAATTGATTGCCATTTTTTAAGCTCTGAAATACCAGATTTTGTAAAGTCTGAAGATATAACAATAAACGGTAAAGTCCAATTAAAAGGAATAGATGATAAACCATAAGCTTTTTCTCCCACCAAATCAATTGTAATTTTAGAAGGAGATATCGTTTTTAAACCTTTTTGATTAACAAAGTTTATTTTATTAATTGGTAAAAATGGCATTTAATTTAGCTCTTATTATTATTATTTGTTCCAAAAATTACGTTTGCAATTTCATACATTTTACCTACAGCTTCATCTGCAAAGTATCCGGAAAGGAAACCTATAGATATTATGGTTGTACCATTTAGTATTTTCCCTGTATTTATAAAACTTGCTTCAATAAGTATTCCTACCATTAATGCAATAATTGCAGAAATTATAGGTGACATTAGTCTCCAAATTCTTCTATCTTGATTCCACCACCCTCTAGCAACAACTCTATAAAAATATTTCATCCCAAATGTTAATCCGCCTAACATTCCAGATAGAGCAAAATAAAGGTATTTTTTTGCTTGTAATTGTAATGGTTCAGGTATACATAAAATATGAAATATTGAACCTGTCCATGTACACAAGAGTAACCCTAAACAGATTACAACTAAAGAAATTAAAAAAGCAGTTTCTTGCCAAATTTCTTTTTTTATCAAATCATCATATCTACTTTTTACATTATCTCTCGCTCTACCGTCTGTATTATCTATATCAACTTTTTCTGAAATATTGTTTGACAATTTATTTCCTTATTATGCGGATAGTTTTAAGTTTTTAATAGTTTTTATACTATTTTCTATAAATTGAAATTCTTTATAATTTGATTTTTCAAATTTTCCATAATAATCAGCAATTAGTTTTCTAAAAAATTGAGAAACTGGAAAATCTAATATTGATAAATAACCTTGAGAATTATCCCACTTATTATTTAATTCAGTATAAAATAGATATTCCTTATGTTTAGAAAAATTATTTATATCAGATGGGCGACACTCTGTCCAATTTAAATTAGAATGTTCAAGTTTATTAATCAAACTTTTAGGAAATGGCACTAAATGTAAATGAGCATGGTCCGTTCCGCAACCAGTAGGAGAGCCTTCCTTGTTTGTACCATGTTCAAATGCAATTACTTTCCCATACTTTTGTTCCATAACTGGTAATATATTATTTACGAATTCTTTTAAATCATCCTGTTGATAAAAGTCTTTCATAGATAGTGTATGATTTTTAGGGATTATTAATAACCATCCTTCAATAATTGATCCCAGAGATGAGATGGCAAAGAACTTATCATTTTCAAAAATTGGCTTGTCAATTTCTCCATAAGCATAGGATTTCTGAAGTATATTACAAAATCTACATTCCATATAGTTATCCTTATTAAATTTATAGTTCCAATTATATCTTACATTGTCTCAAAATATGCTACCTAAAAATATTAAACTTTAATGAATGGTAAATTTTAGAAAATCTCTTATTGATAGTATAATGACATCCAACAATGCGAGCTACATTTTCTTTATTAACTATTTGACCTATCTTTTCTAAGTATTTAATAGCTCCTAAAACTTCACTTTCACTAATTTCTCTACCAGTAGTGTTATGCGGTGGTACTAAACTATCTACTAAATTTTTATACCAAAAAGGGATATCTTTAAAACTATGAGCAAGTTCTCGATGAGTTAAATGGTTCTCTTTTGCAAAATTTATAAAGTTATTTGGATAATTTTGAAATAGATGATATACCATAGCTGTTAGAAAAAAGCTTTTATAAATCGGAAGAGCTTTTTTTGAATCATAATTATCACTTCTTTTGCAAAGTTTTTTATAGTTTTTAAGTAGTGGAAATTTATCAAGTTTTAGCTTCTCTTTTCTATCAAGTAACCACGATAATCTTGTAAAACTTTCAAATACAAAAAGTGAATTTATTTTTTGTTTATTGATAAGAAAATAGCCTTTTTCAAGTCCTGTTTCAAACCATTTTATAGCTTTTAGTCCATAATAAAAATGTGATGTGAGTGGATAAGTTAGAGTTAGTCTTAAATCTCTACCGCATTTACTACAATAGCAGATTTCATCAACATCTTTGAGCTTTGATAGAGTAATCTTTTCATGACAGCAACCACATCTATCTGTTAGAAATATTTTATGTTTTGGGCAGGCATTATAGAAAAAGTATCGCCACTTTTTTCTAAAGTAAGGAATTTCATCTTCTGCTAAACATTTTGGACAGAACATCAATCCATAATGTGTTCTTTTGTCCACTAATTTTCGTATTTGTTTGGGTGGATATAGACAATTATTACAAGTAAAGAGATGCCCCTCTTCACTTCTAAGTGACATTTTTAAAATATTTAGCCTATCAAAACCACTTTTTATTGTCAAAGCATCAAGTAATTTTTCATCATATTTAAAATCAATATCTTTTGAACTAATGCAGTTCCCCTCTCGTTTTACAAATAAAGTTAAAAAATCAGATAGTTTTCTCTTGTGTACAAGTGCAGTTCTTGTAAGCCAAGAGCTTAATAATTCATCTTTCAATGGTTTTGGAATAATCAAAAAGAAATAATCTTGAACCCAATTTTTATTTCTTCTTTGTTTTTTCATTTCATAGTTTTGGCAGATACACTATATCGTCAACAACAATTTTTTCTCTTTTAGATTTTATAGCAGCTACAGCAGCTTTTTTTACAAGATTGACTGTTTTACCAATAAGCCCTTCGGATTGATAGTAAAGAGCATTTATAATTTCAGGATCATCTGCCATATTTGAAGCAATTTTAAGAGGCAAACATCTTTCATAGGTAGCCACGAATGATCTAAATTTTCTATCATTATTCCATCTTGGAAGCTCGATGGATGGAAATCTTGTATTTGTTTCACTTCCAATCGAAAGAGCAGAATGTGCTTCTCTCGTACCAGCTAGGATTATTGTTAGAGACAATCTATTACTAAGTTGTTTTAAATCATTGATAAAAGTTCGTTGTTTGTTGAGATTTCCTGTTAGAGCATTATGAATCTCATCAATTAAAATCATCCTTGTACCTAATTTATTCAAGTAATGCTCACAAAGTTTTACTTTTTCAAGGATTTTATCTGTTGATTTATGAGGTACCATCAGTTCATTTAAAATCAAACTGTACAATCTTCCTTCATCAGGTATGGTTGGTGCTTGAAAATAAATAATTGGTATTTCATACACTATCTCTGTTTCTTTATCGATATATTCTAAATTTGTTTTATGTAAATCATACATTTTTTTTAAAATAGCCGTTTTACCATTATTTGAATCACCATATATCAATAATCCCTCATGTCTCATTTGAGGTGGGTCATCAAATTTATCTTCTAGCAGTTCAATAAGTTTTACAGCAGCTCCATATCCAAGCCAATGGTCTTTTTTGCAGTATAAAATTCTTTCTTCATCACTTTTAAGGAGAAATTCTTCTGCTTCTGGTGTTAAATTTATTGTACTCATGAGTTTACCTTAGCCAATTGGATAATATTCATAGCCATCGTCCTCATCTTCATCTAAATTTAGAGAAATATTTTGTAGGTTATTTTTAATCGGATGGCGAGTTAAAAGTTCGGTTTCTCTCTCAAGAGATTTGTTCAGATGCTTTTTTGAGCTTTGATTTCGTCTGATTGACTTCTTCTCTAATTTAGTTGTTTGCACAAGTTGATGTAACCTTTCATAAGCCTCAAAAATATCATGAGGTTCCAATTCTCTACCTGTGACAAGTTTTTTAGCTTCTGCTATTGATTTTCTAAGTTCACTAACATTGATAGCAGGCTTTCTAATATCTGCATATGGGACAGTTATATAATCTTTAATATCTTCGTCATATACATATATTTTACTAATATCCCTTGGGTCTCTTCTGCAAATTACATTATTTACAATATTTGGATTGAGCCTTTTGTATTGGGCTGGTATTATCCATTTTCTCAAATTCTCAGAAAAATAAGTTATATAATCGATTGTAATCCCATTTTTTTGAACACTTCTTTCAATGGATGGTAACAATGCCATTCTTAATTTCAAGGTATCAGCAGGTACCACGGGTAGAAATGGAATGGCATTATCTCCCACACCTAAAATACCTTGATATAATTTTTCTTCTGGTGTCATACCAAGTGAACCGTGAACGGTTTTGTGATAAATATTTACTACAAAATCTAAGAACCATCTTTCAAGTTCATCTATTGTCATCGTAGCATTACCTTCTGAATCATAAGTTCCTTTTTGCAAAATGCTTGAGAAAGTTGAACCTGGCAATTGATGCACATTTTGCATACAAGTTTTAATAACTCTCTCCACATGTCCACCAAATTCAGGACGAGCAACGGGACGATATTCATCAGAAATCCTAAATTCTTGACAAAAGTTATGAAGACTATTGCTGCGGAACTCTTTTGCATTGTCCATATGAATTACTCGTGGAAGACCATAAACAGGGTATTCCCCACCAATATTGTGTCTTTTCAATAGATCATCTTTTGGAAGTATCGCATTAAGCAAACATTGTCCAACACTAAAAAAACTAGGAGCTTCTAAAGTAATATAAAAACCGTAAATCATTCTGCTAAAGACATCAATAGCAACGGTGATATAAGGTCGCCCTATACTTTCCCTTGAGTTTTCATCTACTACGATAACATCAACTTTTGTGTGGTCAATTTGGATTACATCCAAAGGCATTTTTACTTCTGGAAATCGATTTGGTGTTCCTCTTGTATCTCTTACACTCAAGCCTTTTCTATACTTTGCAATGATTTTTGGATTAATATTTTGTATTCTATTTCGGATAGTATTTATGTTTGGTGCCTTCAAACCTGCATTTTTACATTTTCCTTCGATTTTCATATAGATGGTTGACAAAGGATATTGCTGTTTGTCTAAATAAAATTCTTCTATCACTGAATCAATAATAGCATCTACAGCTTCATCGAGACGGCTTTTCCCCTTGCCTCCACAATGTTCTCTTTTTGTTGCTAATGAGCTTGTTGTGCCATATTCTTCATAAGTACTAAGCCATCGATAAATGGTTGCTATCCCTTTTTTATGTTTTTTAGCAATCTTTTTTACATGATCTGCAGTACGATTTTTAATCTCAAGCAGTGGTTCAATTATCTTAAATCGTTCCTCGGCTTTTGTGAAATCTTTTTCACTCGTTTCAACCAATGTTTTTGAAGATAGTTTAGAGTTTTTGACCTCTCTGATGATGTCATTTACTTTGAATATTTTTTCACTAAATGGTGCTACTATTTGTTTCGCTAAAACTTCGTCTAAGGCTGGATATCCTTTGATGATATATTCTTTATCATCAAAAATAATTTTTGAATTAATATCAAGTTTAACGATGCTCATAATTTAACTCCACTATTGAATTCATTGTCAATTTTTCTTTGTGTAAATCAGTTTTTAGAAGATTATGTGCAACCATTGACCAGATGGTGTTGGCAACTAAGGTATATTCTGTTGGAGATTGTGTGATGCTTTGCATTAAATCATTTGCACTTATCTTTTGAGTTGCGATTTTAGTTTTAATTATTGGCTCATATTTTGCAAGAGTTTGTGGATAGAGTCTGTATCTGTATAAAAAATCTATGTTTGAGATATAAATCTTAGAAAAAAGTATTTCTGTAAAGACAACAAAATCCAAATCTAGTTTATTGGTAGATTCTCGCACAGCAGCAAACTTCTTCTCAAAATATTCTTTCTCTTGCTCTAAGTCATGGATATATTTTACTTCAACGATAGAGTCTTTTACTTTGGAAGTTGGTGCTCTATGGATATAGCAATCAGCACTATAAATTTTGTTTTTACCATTAAAAAGATCTCAATTTGAGGTTGTTCTTGATATAAAATCACTTCATCATCAAATTCTAGGGTCAAAAATAGTTCTTTTTCAAGTATTGAGTTAAACGCGATTGACTTATTATTTTTGATGCTTGGAAAATGTCCAGTAACTGAACGATAGTTTTTTTTGATTTTTCTTTGGGTGAATTCTATGGGAGCATTCATTGATTTTAACCATATTTAATTTTATAAAATTGTACAAAAAGAATACTTTTAAATAAAGATTAAAATATTTCTTCGTATTATTAACTTATATTAAATATTTAAGAAAAATTTACTATTTTTTATTTAAATCACAGAAAATAGGTATAATAAAAATTGACTTTTTAGACATAGGAAAAATTAATGGAATCAAAAGTAATACCAATTTATTGTGATGAATCAGGTTTTACAGGAGAGAATTTACTACATGATGAACAGACAATTTTTTCATATGCTTCGATATCTTGTGATGAAACAGAAGCAGAAGAATTTGTAAAATATATACTCGGAAAATATAAAATACAGACAACAGAACTTAAAGGGACTAACTTACTAACACAAAAAAGCGGTAAAGGTAAAGAAGCTATTTTAGAGGTTTTAAGACATTTTAATGGGAAATATAAGGTATCTATACATAATAAGAAATTCGCTTTAGCTTGTAAATTTTTTGAGTATATTTTTGAACCAGTTATAGCAAGTTCAAGTACCTTATTCTATAAAAATGACTTTCATTTATTTATAGCAAATTTCCTATACATGCTTTTTAGTGTAAACGACCTAAATGCTGAACAAATATTTGAAAAATTTGAGAAATCTATTCGAACTAAACAATTTAATAAACTAGAAGCTTTATTTAGTGAATTACAAAATAATCACAATAATTTTATTACACCCATGATAGTAGATTTTATTAAAATTCATTATAAAATCATTAAAGACGAAATTGAGAACTTACCTAAATGGACATTAGATTTAACAACAGCTTCTCTATACATATTATTAGCTCATTGGAATAAAGACAACAATTATTCTTTACAAGTTTTTTGCGATAGTTCAAAACCTTTAGAATATGATAAAACATTCTTTGATTGTTTCATTGGAGGAAATGAAAAAGTATATAGTCCATATATTAAAACTACTATTCCTCTTACTTTTAATTTACTAGAGGGAATAAATATGGTTGATTCAAAAACAAGCTATGCAATACAAATTGCTGATATTATATCCGTAGCATATGCTTATGCATTTAAGAATGATGATGATTTTTCAAAACAAGTTCAAGGAATTGGAAAAAAATTTTATATAGAAGGAAATATTTTTCCAGATTTTGATTATCTTAAATTTGAAAAAAGTTCTGTTCAATTAAATATCATGATATTAAAGGAACTACATTTTAGAAGCAAAAATAAAATTCCTTTATTATCAAACTTTCAAGAGACAATAAGAGAGATGAATATTCAATTAGTTCTCCAACAATTCATAATAGCCCAAAAAAATTGAAAAATTTGTTCTAGATTTTTATTCTCTTAGAGAAGAAGATGAGCAAAAAATACGAAAATTTTCTCCTTGAATGACTTTATATTATGACATATAAATATAATTATCCAGTATTATCATTATTTAATAGATCATTATCAATATTTTACATATTTATTTAAACTTTTAAGATTGGTATATTTAACATGAAATACTGTAAAATCCAAAGAAATTAAGGGATTTCATGCTTAAAATATCATTATCAAATTTTAATGTATCTTACATGAGAACGAAGAAATAGTAATTTATGAGGTAAGAAGTTCTCATTCAGGAGAGTGGAACGATAAAAAATAAAGGACAAATTCAATAATGGAACAATTTGAATATCTTAGTCAAGAAATAATTAATAAAGAACAAAAAAGTAATTATATAAAACTTGAAAGCATATTGACTAATATTATTAGAAATATTAAATCGACCACACAATTTGATTTTAATAGACTAGAAGCAGTAAAAGCTTTAAATGTTGTGAAAAGTTTTTCGACTACATACAATTTGAAAAAAATTAATCTTGATAAACTACCTAAAGAAAGAAGTGAATATATTGAAAGATTAACAAATTATTTGGAAGAAATATTACTAGATGATGATATTAATATGTATGTTGATTTATTTGTAAAAACAACCGAAGGAAAACTTTCAGACAAAGAATATGAAGAAATTCAAAATATGATACAAAATATAAAACAAACTGTCAATAAATCAACTACACTTGACGTAAAATTAAGACAAATGATATTGGATAAAATAAATGAGTTAATATCAACACTTGATCAATCATTAACAAAAATAGAAAAAGCAAAATTTATTGTAAATGAAATTAATGGAATGATTAAAGCTACTCATGATGATGTATTAAAACCGATTGCAGAAACATTTACAAATATAATAAATAAATTAAATCCACTTAAAAAAGAAAATAAACAAATTGAACATAAAGAAGATATTGTAGATGTTGAAGTCACAATTATAAATCAAATTGAAGATAAATCGGAATAGTAAATAATTTTTCTCCTTCGTTTGTATACAAAAATACAAATAACTAAAGAAGTTTAAATTACGACACAAACTGTAAAATATTTTCACTCGTTCCCATCGTTTCTCCTTGTTCCCATCGTCTTTTCGTTGGGAATGCATACAAACACACAAATAACCAACAAAGTTAAAATTACGACACAAACTGCAAAATATTTTTATTGACGCTGATTTTCCCTTAACAGATAATATTTATGATAAAATTCAACATCAATTATGCACATAAGGAATACACGATGACAATGCTATATGATAAATCACTTAGAAAAAAAGCGACAAATGTAAGTATAAATAGTGAGCTTTTAGAAAAAGCAAAACAACATAAAATCAATCTTTCTAGCACTTTGGAAAAAAGTCTTGAAATACTCCTTTTGGAAAAAGAAAAAGAAAATTGGAAATTAAATAATCAAAATGCTTTAGATGACTACAATACAAGAGTTCTACAAACTGGTGTATTTAGCGATAATATAAGAAGTTTTTAATGGCACAATTTGATGTTTACACAAATACAAGCAAAGAGACAAATGATGAAATACCATATCTTCTTGATATTCAAAACGATATTTTAAAAAGTTTAAATACAAGAGTTGTAGTACCCTTAGTAAAAAATCAAAAAACAATTACTCACTTGACTCCGAGCTTTACAATTGAAGACACCGAAGTTGTAATGTTTACTATGCAACTTGCTGGGATACCATCTTCCGTGCTTGGTGATAAAATTTGCAACTTAAAAGAAAAAAGAACTGAAATTTTAAATGCTATAGATTTTATGATTAGTGGGTTTTAAAATATTCAAGAACTTATAAGAGTTATCTGCTTCCAAAATCAATGTTTTTAGATAATCTCCAAAATGAGATTAACCATACAATTAGAAGAGAACAGTTAAAATTCAGTATCTTTTTAAAAGGCAATCCGTGAGTGATAAACAAACAATCAAAATAGAAAATGTAAAATGTGGTGGTTGTGCAAACACTCTCAAAAAGGCTCTTTTTGAGGAGTTTGGGGAAGTGGAAGTCAATCTTGAAGTTATGCCACGAGAGATAACTTTGAAGATAGAAGAAAACCAAATTGAAAGCTTAAAAACAAAGCTTAAAGCTCTTGGGTATCCTTTTTCATCAGAAGAACTAAATACAATTGAAAAAATAACAACAATAGCAAAGAGTTTCGTTTCTTGTGCTATTGGAAAGATGGATAATAAATGAATATATATATTTACGCAAGAAGTGGACACAATTTTGGCTTAGAAAACATAAGAAGATGCTCAGCAATCTACAAAAGATTAGCCCATCTTGACCCGCTTTTAGCAACAGCAGATTATAGAGCAGCTAGTTTTGCCAAAAGTGAACTGGGAGTTAAAAAAGGTTTAGGTGTCGATATCATAGGAAATCTTCCACACATGATGAGACGAAAAGATATTTTGATATTTGATTCGTTTGAGCCTAGTGAAACTATGAGAATCTATATGAAAGATTTTTGTGAGATTTTACTTGAGGTGGGAGTTGATATCCCTTATGACATCATCGATGATACATATTTTACAAAAACAAAAACAATTAATGAAAAAGGCTTTTTTTTCGCAGATGATGATTATGAAGCGGAGATGCTTGAGCTTACAAAGGATTGTAAAAATAGTGATATTCCAATATTGCTTGGACACTACTTCTTCCTTGGGAGTGAAGATAAATTGGCTCCATTTTTTAGTGAAATTTATGAAGATGAGGATTATGAGAAGTTTATAAAAGGGACAAAATATCTCCTTACATCTTCAGTTCATAGTGCATTGGAATCTTTGGCGAGTGGGAATAATCCTGTATTTTTCAAAAGAAATATCAAACATTACAAAGGGGAATTGCACCTTTTAGAAAAGTATGAAATACCACAAATAGATGGTAAAAATCTTGATGAAATGATGGTGAATTTTGAACAAGTTATAGCAAATTATCCAAAAACTTGTGAAATTGAAAAAATAGATACAAGTGAAATCATAAAAAATATTGAAGATACTATGAAAAAATTTGAGGATATCTATCAATAATGAAGTATTTATCTTTTATTTTTGCTATTGCCACTTCGCTTTACAGTGCGAATGTTATGACATTTTATAATGAAGACGAGTTGAACACAAACAAAAATGTAAACAAAAAAATCAAACTAGTAAATACTTACTATAATACAGGAGAGCTCCAAACAAAGCTACTTTATGACGAAGAACAAGCTTTCGGAATAAAAACTACTTTTTTAAAAAATGGTTTGATTATCACCGAAGAGCCTTATGTAAATAATCAGCTTGAAGGTGTTAGGAAAATTTTTTATACAAATGGAAAGATAAGGTTAGAGACAGAATTTGTAAAAAACAATAAACATGGCAAACAAACAGGATATTTCGATACTGGTGAAGTTAGAACAATTGAGAGTTATAGAGCAAATCAACTTTCAGGAGTATCACAAAGCTTTTATCTTGATGGAAAAGTGAAAATAAATACACCTTACCTTGATGGGAAAAAACATGGTACCGAGATAGAGTATTTTGGAAATGGACTTAAAAAACAAGAGGTTGACTATAAATTTGGAACTATTAATGGAGTTAAAAAAGAATTTTATACAACTGGTGAATTGTTTAGCAGATTGCAATTTGTAAATAATATTCAAGAGGGAAAATCTATTTATTATGAAAAAAATGGTCTCGTTAAAAATGAAATTTTTTATAAAGGTGGATTAATCTTTAATTCAGGGGAAGTTTTGACTAAAACAGATAAGAAAAAGTTAGGGGTAAAAACAGAAGCCAAGTACGACAAAAAAGGTGCAAAGGAAGAGGAGATTCAATTTATTGATGGGAAGAAAAATGGAATGCTTAAGAAATTTTACCCAAATGGAGATGTAAGGGAGGAAGTTTATTTTAAAGATGGTTTAGAAGAGGGGGTAAAAAATATTTACTACAAAAATGGTAATCTAAAATCAACAGAGCCTTACACTAAAGGAAAAGTAAGTGGAATTGTAGCTGTGTATTCGCTTGATAAAACAATTTATAGTAGAGCTAATTATGTAAATAATAAACTAGATGGAATAAAGTCAATTTTTTATACAAATGGAACAGTACAAGAGAATAGCACCTACAAAAATGGAAAACTTAACGGTTTAACTCAAATATATTATAAAGATGGTAACCTGAAAGAGAAAGTAGATTATCTTGAAGATATGAAAGATGGAAAACAAATTGCTTATCATAATAATGGAAAGATGAAGAGTTTGACAACTTTTGTCGAAGATAAAGAGGTCGGATTGAAACAGTTTTTCGATACCGATGGAAAGTTGATAAAAGAGGTTATGGTTAATCCATAAATTAAGGGAACAAATATGGAATTTTACAGATTAGAGCATGACAAAAAAGAAAATATAAATAAATTATTATTGGAAATTTCTAATAGATTTGGTGGTAAAAATAATTTTTTACAAATTATTGAAACAATGAGAAGGGAAAAAGAAAACCCACTTTTAAATAAAAGTAATGTTTATCACTACACAAATTGTAAAATTAATTGGCAAAAATCTATCCACAAAGAGTCTTTAAGTGCACTATTTTATGCGGTTAAAAAAGAGGAAAAAGATGGAAATATTCTAAAAAATCTTTCACCAAAAGACTTTAAAATAACTATCAATATGGTAAAAGCTTTACGAAATTTAGAGTTCGTTTTGACACCTAAGAACGATACAGTTACCGCTTTTTCATTTCCATTGTTTGATGAAGTTGGTGATGATGATGCAAAAATCGGGATTATTTTTAAGGCTTTCTTTTTTTATCCAGTAGAGTATGTGAAAAAAGCTTTAAGTTATGAAATAAGAGTCAAATTAGACAATAGTAACGATTCCTTCGTTGATAGTGATATTACCAAGTAATTCATATTCAAATACTTTTGAACCATAGAGGTTTACAGCTTCTTCATAGGTTGGATTCGATTTGCAAAAATCTAAAAATTCATCATTTTGAATATTTACCTCTTGTATAAAACCAAGATTTGTTAAAAATTCGTCAATATCAAAGATAGCACTAGCAAAACCCATTTTTACAAGTTGATTTGTCCCATCGCTTTCGTTGATTCTGTGTGGTAAAACAAATATCTTTTTACCCATCTTTAGAGCAAATTCGGCACTTCTAAGGCTTCCACTTAAAAGATCAGCTTGAGTTATAATCAGAACCTCACCAAGGGCAACTACAAGCTCATTTCTTTGTACAAAAGTATAGGCTTTAGCGTTTGTATTATTTTCGTATGTACTTAAACACAGGGCATTTTTTTCTATATCAGTGATTAGATTTTTGTTTATTGCAGGATATCTTATATCTAAGCCATTCGCCATAACAGCAATTGTATTGGGCAAACTATTTTGATGAGCTATTGCATCAACTCCCATAGCTCCGCCACTTACAATAACAGCATCAAAAGAGGATAATCTTTTTGCAAGTTCACTTGTAAATAGTTTGGTATATTGTGATGGTTTGCGTGTCCCGACTATCGATATTTTTCGTTTATTTAAAAGTTCCGCATTACCAATAAAATATATATTTTGTGGATATCTTTTCATGCTCTCTAGCTCTTTGATATGAAAATCTATTGTGCTGATCATATTTTATCTACTAGTACTACATTGACTCCATTAAGTAGCTCTTTTGATTCTTTAAGAGTTTGTAGTGTTATTTTGTGAGGATGTCCTATTGCTATCGCGGCACCTGTTTTTTTTGCTATTTTTACCGCTTGTTTTAGTTGTTCACTTACTGTTTGTTTTGTTTGGTAATTATCTAAGAATATATTTCTTGCTATATATCTAAATCCATATTTTTGCGTATATTTTTTTGCTACGGTCTTTGGCGTTGTTCTACTGTCTATAAAAATAAAATTGTACTTTTTAAGTATTTGAATCAACCTATCCATCGAAGCTTCATCTTCGGTGAATTTGCTTCCTGTGTGGTTGTTTATATATTTTGTATTTGGATACCACTCTCTTATTTGTTTTATACGATTTTCTATTGTTTCAATGCTATCTCCAACATGGAGTGTGTTTGACTCTTCATTACTGCGATTTGAAGCTTCTAGTGGTAGATGAACCATATGTGAAGTGAAATTAATGGCTATTTTTGCAGAATCTTTGTGTCCAGAAGTTGGCGGCATAAATGCCATAGTTACTGGAAATCCTATATTTTGAATTTTTTCCACTTGCTCTTTTGTTGTAACATCATCTATTATTATGGCTATTATTGGATTTTTTACATTGGATATTTCATCTTTTTTTGATTCTTTTATGGGGGTTAATTTATCTTTTATCTCAATTTTTTCTTGTTTTTTATTTTCTTCTTTTTTTATTTCTGGTTTTTTTTCTGTTTTTTGTATACTTTCTTTTTTGATCGTTTCTGGTTCTTTTTGTTTTGTATTTTTATCTAAACTTTTTGTTTTATTTTCATCTTTTTTTGGCTCATCGTTTAGTATATTTGATCTCTCTAGTGCTTGTTTTATATCTTTTGCATAATCTATATCATCAGTTTGATTTTTTGTTTTTTGGTTGTTTGTATTTGTAGGTTTTTCATCATCGACATATTCAATTTCTAGCTCTTTTGTTTTCTCTTCATACTTGCTATGCTCATCTTGTTCTGTTTGGATTTGTGTATTTTTATGATTGTTTTGCGGTATATTTTTTGTAGTTTCAGTTTTGTCAAAAACAAATATCTTTATAAGCACGGCGATAAGAATTACAGATAAAGCTATTATTAAAGCATTAATATAAAATAATTTCGATTTTCGATTTTTATTAGGTCTTCTTCCTCTTTTTTTTGTTGACAATATTAAATCTTTTTGTGGAGTATTTAGCAGGGGATACCCTGCTATGTTTTAGTTTGTTTCTGTATTTACAATTTTGTTAGCTGCAATCCATGGCATCATAGATCTTAGTTGTACACCAGTTTGCTCAATTAAAGAAGCTCTTGCATTTGCTCTTTCAGCATTCATTCTTGGGTAACCTGATTGTCCTTCAAGGATAAAGTCTTTTGCAAATCTTCCATCTTGAATCTCTTTTAAAATCTCTTTCATAGCTGCTTTTGAAGTTTCATTGATAACTCTTTTTCCAGATACATAATCCCCATACTCAGCAGTATTTGAAATAGAATATCTCATATCAGCAATTCCACCTTGGAACATAAGGTCAACAATTAGTTTTAATTCGTGTAAACATTCAAAATAAGCAAGTTCAGGAGCATATCCAGCTTCTGTTAATGTTTCAAATCCAGCTTGAACTAAAGAAACAGCACCACCACAAAGAACAGCTTGCTCTCCAAATAGGTCAGTTTCAGTTTCGTCTTTAAATGTAGTTTCGATAATAGCAGTTCTACCACCACCAATAGCACTAGCATAAGATAAAGCTAACTCTTTTGTAACTCCACTTGGATTAGCACCAATAGCGATAAGGTCAGGAATCCCTCCGCCTCTTACAAATTCACTTCTTACAGTATGTCCTGGAGCTTTTGGAGCAATCATAGTAACATTGATGTCGCTTCTTGGCTTAATTCTTCCATAGTGAATATTAAATCCATGTCCAAATGCAATTGTTGCACCTTGTTTTAGGTTTGGTTCAATCTCGTACTTGTAGATTTCAGCTTGATTTTCGTCTGGTAAAAGAATCATTACAAGATCAGCAGCCGCACTTGCCTCAGCAACAGTTAATACTTCAAAACCTTTAGCTGCAGCTTTATTCCAGCTACTTCCATCTTTTCTAAGTCCAACTATTACTTTAACGCCACTGTCTCTTAAATTTTCAGCGTGCGCATGACCTTGAGAACCAAATCCTATCATTGCTACTGTTTTAGATTTTATTAATTCAATATTACAATCTTTGTCGTAGTAAACATTTAATGCCATATTATTTCCTTTGTTTTGTTTTAAATTTCGCGATTGTATCTAATTTTAATTTAGAGGTAACCTAAATCGAGTCTTTTTTGGGCACACTAACTCTAAAGCAAGCTCCATTGTATGTTATCCCATCAACTGTTATTGTTTGATTTGTAACACTAATGCTCCCTTGCATATTTTTTTCGACAATATCTTTTGACATATAAAGTCCTATGCCAGTACCTTGGGATTGGTGTTTGGTTGTGAAATATGGATCAAATATTTTCTCTAAAATATGTGGTGGGATTCCGCCAGCATTGTCTTGAAACGAGATAATATTTTCATTTTCATTTGATTGTGTTGATACATAAACTCCTTTAAATTGTGGATTATTTTCTATAATAGCATCTCTTGCATTGTTTAATATATTTAAAAATGCCTGAGATAGCTCACTAGGCATACCATGTGAAAACATAGGTTCATTACTTATAGATAATTTAATATCTATGTTGTTGTCTTTGTACGTCGCATTTGTTATAGAAAGTGAATTTTTAAGGACATCTCTCATATCAAAATCAATTTGTTCTTTGTCTTTTTTAAAAAATCCCCTAAAATCTTCAATTGTTTGCGTTAAAAATTGAACATAATGTTTTATATCTGTGTATGATTTTTTTATATCCTCGTTTGATGCAATACCAATTTCCATTTGTAGCTCAATTCCAGAAGCAGTAGAACTTATCGCACTTAGTGGTTGTCTCCATTGGTGGGCAATATTCCCTATCATCTCACCAAGGGCAGCATATCTTGATTGTTGAATCATTTGTTTATCTTTTTCTCTGTTTTTTTCAAGCTCGTCGTGGATTTTTTCCTCTAGTCCATTGTTCAAGTCTTGTAATTCTTTTGTTTTTAGGGCGATAATATTTTCAAGATTGTTGTTGAGTTCGGCTAGTTGTTTTTGAGAATTTACCTCATTTGTGATGTCATTTAGAACAACTACAATTATAAATTTATCATCATATCCTAAGTATTTTTTGTTTGCTACTATTGAAAAATGGTGGTACGCTTCACCACTATTTAGTATCACTTTAAAATTTTTATCTTTTTGGTTTAGCATATAATTTAGCCATGTTTCACCATCATATTCTTTTTTATTGATATATGAATCATCGGGTACATCTGTCTCAAAAAGATCACAAATACAGTCATATTTGCTTTTAAATTGTTCGATTGAGTCAAGAAAAGTAAAGAAGTTTGCAATGGCATCATTGGCATCTATCATATGGGTACCATCACTAACAATGACCATATTTTCTTGCCCGTTTAGTATCGCTTTTACGGAACGCTCTTTAAGCCCAAGTTCTTTATTTGCTTCGGCTAATTGCTGATTTTCTTTATTTATAATTCTACTTATCCAGTATCCAAATAGAGTTGTAACTAAGATAACGCTAAATATTAATAGCAACTTAATTTTGAGGTATTTTTCTTGTTTACTTAATATCTCTTCTTTGATATTTTTGAGCTCTATATCGCCTTCATAAAGCAATCTTTTAATATTTTCACCCATTCTATTGAAAAATGCTGGAGTTGTTTTGTAGTATCTTGTGAGTTCGAGATTTGCTTCTGCCAAATCTTTGTAATTTTGATCACTTAGATGTTCATTTCTGTGCTCTAATATCTCATTTAATTTGCTTAAAATTTCAGTTAATTCGATAAGTTTTGGTCGTATGTCTATAACTTCTAGGGATATTTTTTGATCACTAATATTTGGATTGTAATTTATTTGTGTTTCAATTGAGCTTTTCCCTAATATGTTTAGTTCAATTTTTCTTTTTAGAACGCCACCATGTTCTAGTATGTATAGTGAATCGTTTATATTTTGAATTAAGGTATTTATTTTATCAGCAACTATTGATCTTGATTTTGCTGAAGTTGTAAGTGAAAGCTCAAAAAATAAAGCTTTAAGCCCTTGAATATCCTCGGAGACAAACTCCCCAATTTTGATTTTTCTCTCATAGTTTTGTGTTTTTTTATTTAGGTCATCAATCAGCGATGAGAATACTTGATTTACTGTAAAAAGGGATAAAAATCCAAATACGAACAATAAAACAAGAATATGCAATTTAGTAGAAGTTCTGAGATTTTGTAACATTTTTCTTATCTAAATCCATATCTTTTCATAATCATTGCACCATCTTTTGATGATGCGTAATTGACAAATTTTTTTGCCAAATCTTGATTTTTTGAAAAAGATAATGTTGTCAACACTAGGTTTTGTTTGGGTGCATATTTTTCTGGTATGTTAATCATTGTAATATGATTTAAGCTCTCAATGGTTTCACCACTAGCTTTCCAATTTATTGTCATATCGATCTCTGGTTTTAAAAGACTCGCATTTAAGCTTCTTGAATCTGTTCCAATCTCAAGTGCCGCATCAAAAGCTCGGTTGAAAAAATTTTCATCTTTATAGCTTATAATCAATGCCTTTGTAGCTTTCCCTATGCTCCCACTATCTGGATTACACAAAACTACACCAATTTTTGGATTAATTAAGCTTTCAAGGTTTTTAATTTTTTTTGGATTTCCTTTTTTAACGAAAATTGCTGCTTGATTGAATCCCACATAAGCTTCAGTTTTAAAAAAACCATCTTTTTTGTACTCTTTGATATATTTATCAAGTCCTGGAAGATATAAATCCCCAGTTTTTGATAATTTCAAAGAGTCATAAAGGTCTTCTGAGCCACCTTGAATAATCTTTACAGTGCAGTTATTGTTTTTTTCAAACTGACTCGCAATTAATTGCATCGGTTTTACCATTGTTATCCCACAGTAAAATAAGAGTTGTGGTTTATCCGCACCAAGTAAAGATGAACAAAATAGTAAAGCTACAATAGCTGATTTTAAAACTGAATTAAACATAACAAATCCTTTTTAATTGGTAATATTAGGTATCATCTCACAAAAACAATTAAAACCATTTAAAATTGAAAGGGGAGCCTCACTTGATGAGAAGTAATGATGAAAAAATTAAAGCCAATATAGATTTAATAAAATCTTTTGACGGGGAGATTTTGTCTTTTGAAAACGGTGAGTATAAAATAAATAAAAAATACAAATTAGGACATATTGAGGTTGGTAATGATTTATTTTATTTATCAAGCGAAGGAGAATCCAAAAATACTTTAGTGGAGAAAGTGGATTTGCTTGGGGCTAATGAGGGAGATTTTGTTATTGCTCGTGTTATTTTTAATCCTCGTGGAAAATTAAAAGTTAAGGTTGTTTTTATTGTAGAAAAAAGTAGAAATAAAACTTTAGTTGCCTATAAAAACAAAGATTTTATCTCTATAAAAAATGGAAATAAACTTGATGGAAAGATTATCAAAAATCCAAAAAACGGTGATATTTATTTGTTAGAAAATAGTTCATATGAATTTTTTGGCAATTTGGACAATCCAAAGATTGATGAGAAGATTTCACTCTATTTGTTTAAAGAAGATTATAGACTTGATAATTATGAAACTAAAGTTAGTTCCAAAGAGATAGCTTTGGGTAAAAGAATTGATTTGACGGGGCTTAGTTTTTGTACAATTGATCCAGTTGGTGCAAAAGATCACGATGATGCTATATATTATGATTATAAAAATGAAACTTTGTATGTTGCAATTGCAGATGTTAGCCATTATATTAAAGAGGGGAGTGAGCTTGATATTGAGGCTAGAAAACGAGCCTTTTCTGTTTATTTTCCATCTTATGTATTGCCAATGCTACCTTTTGTTTTGAGTAGTGATTTATGCTCTTTGAAACCAAATGAAAAAAGATATGCTTTTGTTTGCAAAATAAAGCTTGACAGTAAAAAATTAGAACTAAAAGGAAGCGAATTTTTTGAAGCATTGATTGAATCAAAAAATAACTTTAGTTATGAAGTCATAGATGATAAGATAGAAAAAAATGAACTGCCAAATGAACTTTTAGAACTACTTTTATTAACAAAAGGACTTAGAGAAAAACGATTGGAGCATGGTTATAACTTTAGAAATGAAGAGTTTAAAATGTATCTAAATAATAGCGGTGAACTAAATAATATTGAAGCATCTAAAAGTACATTTTCCCATCAACTTGTTGAGGAGTGTATGTTGCTTGCTAATCAAGAAGCGGCTAAAAAAATAGGCAATGTTGGAATTTTTAGAATTCATGAAGAGCCAGATATTAAAAAAATTGATAAGTTGATCGAGGAGCTAGCATCAATTGGGTTAAATGTGAAAAAGAAAAAAAATATCCATACTACAATTTCATATATTCAAAAAGAAGCGGAGAGGTTTTTTTTAGAAAAAGAGGTTGATAAGATGATTATCAAAGCTCAACAACAAGCAAAATATAGTAACCATTTAGGTGACCATTTTGGACTTGGATTTAGCCATTATAGTCACTTCACTTCACCAATTAGGAGATATTCTGATTTGACTCTTCATAGAATATTAAAAGGGGATAAAATCCCAAAAGATATTGAGCAAATTTGTGAAGAGATAAGCAATACAGAAAGACAAATAGCAAAAATGGTTTGGGACTTAGAAGGTAGAAAATATGCTAGGTGGGCTATTAAAAATTTAAATATAGAGTTTAAAGGGAATATTTGCGATGTTGGCGATATTATTTATGGTGAATTAATAGATGTTATGGCTGGCTTGAAATTTGAAATAAAAAACTACAAAGGGGAAAAGTTATACAATAAAATAAATATTATTTTAACTGAGGTTGATTTAATTTCTAAAAAAATATTTGGACAAATAGTTAGATGAAAAAATCTCTTATATCTTTACTTTTTTTACTTTTTTCCATTAATGCAATCTTTATGTATGGTTTTGATCAGCAAAATATTGATCAATTAAGGGGAGTAAATATAATTTTGGTTGGAGCAATTATAGTACTGTGCGCGATACTGATATATTCAATAAAAATATTTAATAAAGATAAGTTAGAACTAAAGAGACTTAAACTGATAGCTGAAAATAGTGACAATGTTGTAATGATAACTGATAGGGTTCAAAAAGTTAAATATGTAAATCAAGCTTTTGTGGATACTACTGGTTTTCCAAAAGAGGAAATCATCGGAAGAAATCCTAAAGTTGTACAATCTGGTCAAAATGCTCCTAGTCTATATAAAAATCTAAATGAAACTATTTATGCTAAAAAAAAGTGGAATGGAACGTTTATAAATAAAACAAAAAATGGTTCGGCGCAATATGAAAAAGCTACGATTATTCCTTTGCTTGATGATAGTGGTGAAATTGTTGAATTTATAGGGTTGAAATACGATATAACCAAAGAGCTCTATTCTGAACACTTAATTAAAGAGAAAGAGCAAAAAATATTTAATCACGCAAAAATGGCTAGTATGGGCGAATTATTACACAATATTGCACATCATTGGAGACAGCCTTTATCACTTATTTCTACGGTTGCAACAAGTATAGAGCTTCAGCAAGAGATGAATATGTTAACGCCTCAAAAGCTTACAAAAGGGATGGAGGATATTAATAAATCAGTTCAGAACCTTTCAAAAATAATTGAGGATTTCGCTAATTTTTTTCAAACAAATAAATCAAAAGAGTATTGCTCTATCAAAGATATAGTTCAGAGATCAGTTAATATTTTGGGTATGTATTTTAGTAATAATAAAATAGTTTTTGATATTGATGATATTGTTGATGTAAATCTTTATTGTTATGATAGTGAACTAATTCAGGCAATTCTGAACATCTTAACAAACGCAAAAGATGCAGTTGAATTTAAAGACGATAAAGTGATTAGAATTAGAACCGTTGAGAATTTATTGAGCGTTGAGGTTATTATTGAAGATAGTGGTGGCGGTATTTTGGAAGGTGTTGAAAAAAATATGTATGAGCCATATTTTACAACTAAACATAAATCAAAAGGGACAGGAATGGGTCTTTATAATTCATATAATATAGTTGTAAATAGATTAGATGGAGATCTAATTGGAATTAACGGTCAATTCGAGTACAACAATAAAAAATATTTTGGTGCTAAATTTACTATATCAATTCCTAAAAATAGTGTAGCCAATACGGATAAAGCTGATGTATAAAAACGAGTTTGATAAAGAGTTTAAAAAAGGTCTAACTTATGATAGCTACTTTTTTTATGGTGCTGAAAATTATCTGATTGAAAATTATGGTGATAAAGTTGCCAGAACTCTAGCAAATGGCGAGGATATAAGTAAGCTCTATTTTGATGACTTTAATATTGAGTCTACAATCGATTTATTATCTCAAAGTTCACTTTTTAGCACAACCAATATAGTATTGGTAAAAATCAATAAAAAAGTCCCCAAAAAAGAGCTTGATAAATTAGTTGAGATGGCATTTAAAAATGGTGATAGTAAAATTATTTTTTGTTGTTTTGGAGATGGTGATTTTAAAAGTATGGAGGGTAGTTTTACAAAAAAAACCAATAGCGTTTTTGTTAGGTTTTATCCACTTGAAGAACATGAAGCAAAACAAATTTTAAGTGAAAAAAGTAAAGAATTGGGGCTAGAAATAGCGCAGCATGATTTGGAATTTTTGTATACAATGCATCAAAAAGATTTGGGACTAGCAATTTGTGACCTATCTAAGCTGGCAATTTTAGATGAGCCAATAACATCAAAAACTATCAATCTTCAATGTTTTGGTTTAGGAAATGTAAATATTGATGAGTTTATGGAGAAACTACTTTTGGGAAAAAATGTAAATAAAGATATTTATGATTTACTCGAAGAGGGGGTTGATGAGAACGCTTTAGTGTATAGAATTTCAAGTTTTGTCAATCAACTTTTTATGATAAATAGTTACCTTAAAATTTATGGGAGTCTTAATATTTTAGATATTTGGGGCTACCAATTACCACAAAAAATTGCCAATAAACAAGCCGCACTTGCAATAAGATTTCAACAAAATGATTTTTTACAAATGCTTAGTTTTCTCCAAGAGCTAGAATTGGAGCTTAAGAGCGGAAAGCTTATCAGTATAAACAGCTATTTTCAAGCACGACTTAGAATATTTCAAAAATAATCTTTGTATAAGCTTATTGTTATATCTGTTTGGCTAAAATCCACCTCCAAAAAACCTTGCTGGGACGATTTTATGCAAATAAAAAAGTTTTGGCTAAATCCAAAAGGAGAAATTGATGGCTAGAATTAGACATTATGAGACTATGTTTATAGTTAAAACAACTTTAACAGAAGAGGAGATTAAAAATCAAATCGACACTGTTAAAGCGAACATTGAGAAAAATGGTGGGACAATAGTATCTGTTGACAATATGGGAAATAGAGAATTGGCTTATGAAATTGAAAAACAAAAAAGAGGTTATTACTATGTAATTTACTTCCAAGCTCCATCTGAGTCAATCATTGAACTTGAGAGAAATTATAGAGTTAATGAGAGTATCTTAAAGTTTATGTTTATTAAATTTGAAGGTAAAAACGAGATTGCTGAGTGGACTAAAATGAGTTCAGAAGCTGCAAAAAAAGAGCAAAAATAGGTTACTAAGTAAATCTTAGATTATTAAAGGACTATTATGTATAACAAATTGATTGTAATCGGTAACTTAACAAGAGATATTGAGCTTAAATATATTCCAAGTGGAGCAGCTATTGCACGAGGCGCAATAGCAACTTCACACAAATATAAAACTCAAGATGGTAGCCAAAAAGAGGAAGTTTGTTTTTTAGACTTCAATGTTTTTGGAAAACCTGCTGAAATTATCAATCAATATGTAAAAAAAGGCTCAAAAGTTATGCTTGAAGGTCGATTAGTTTTTGAACAATGGACTGATAAAGATGGTGGAAATAGAAGCAGACACACCCTTAGAGTTGAGGAGTTTAAATTCTTAGATTCTAAAGGAAGCACTGGCTCTGATGATAGCTATCAAGCACCAAGACAAGTTGAACAATACAATAATAAACCCTCATATAATGCTGGACAAGGTGGTATGAAATCTCAACCCTATGAAGAGAGAGTACCAGAAATAAACATCGACATCGATGATGACGAAATTCCATTTTAGAAAAGGATTGTAATATGGCTGAAAAAAGAAAATTCTCAAAAAAATTCTGTAAATATAGTGCTATGAAAATAGAAAATATTGATTATAAAAATATGGAGTTATTAAAAATATCTCTAAGTGAAAGAGGAAAAATTATGCCTCGAAGACTTACTGGTACTTCTAAAAGACACCAAGAGCTTGTAGAATTAGCTATCAAAAGAGCTAGACATATGGCATTAATCCCTTATGTTGTAAATACAAAACAATTAACAGGTCCTGCATACTCTGCAAGATAATCTTTCAAGATTTTTATCAAAAAGGTTAGAGATTTTCTCTAGCCTTTTTTTATTTGTTTTGATGTTACTAAAATAGCAAATTATAATTAGCTAACTATCTTTTTTGGCAAATAAATATAAGTTTATCTGCTTTTTCGTCACTGTGAAGGTGGAAGTTTATTATTTGTTTTACATCAAATCCATATTTATCTAATTGCTTTTTAATCATATTTTTTTCATGGAAATGTTGAGTGATAAAATCTTCCTCTTTTGCAAAAGTTCCATCATTATTTTTTGTAAATAAAACAATATTTGTTTTTAAAATCTTTGCATTAAAAACAGCATCAATTGCAATAAATTTATCTTCAAGATTGATATTTAAAGAGCCATCGGCTACATCTTCAAAGCCATACAAAGTGTTTACATCAAAGATAAAATAACCATCTTGCAGGAGTAACTTATGGGTGTTTTGTATAAAAACTTCTAGCGTTTTTTTATCCATATAGTTTAATACATCAAAAACAGCAGTAGCACAATCAAACTTTTTTTCAATCAAGTCAATATCAATACACTCAGCTTGTAAATCTTTTTGTTTGCATATTTCAATTTGTGCACTACTTAAATCTGTGCCAAATGTTATTATTCCCATCTCTTGTAGTTGAAGTAAAAACTCACCTTGACCACAACCAATATCAATAGCATTTTTTACATTAAGCTCTTCACATATTTTTAAAAATGCATCGTAAAGTTCATCTATCTCATCTTGAAAATCAAGATATGGCTCTATTTTTGAATACAGATTAAGTGAGTTCAAGCTTTTCCTTTAGTTCTAAAATAGCACTTTGCTTGCTATAAAATGAGTTTTTATTTGCTATTAAGTGAGCCGAAGTCAACATAATTGTATCTCCAACTTCAAGACCATTTTGTTTCATAGTCTCACCAGTTTCAACAATATCAACAATACAATCACTAAGTCCAACTAACGGTGCCAATTCTATTGAGCCATATAATTGGACAAGTTCAACGGCCATTGCTTTGCTTTCAAAGAATTTTTTTGCAATAGTTGTGTGTTTTGTGGCTACTTTTATTGATGATCTATTCCAGTCAATTGAATCTCCAGCTTTTAATCCAATGGCAACCTTGCATTTACCAATCTCTAAATCAAGAAGCTTTAGGAGGTCATATTCCTTCTCCTCTAATACATCAAGACCAACAACGCCAAGATCAGCCGAACCATACATTACATATGTTGGAACATCTTGATTTCTCACATTTAAAAATGTAAAACCAGCTTTTTTTAAAATCAGTTTTCTGTCTTCAAATTCAAATTTTTCACCAAAAGCTTTTTCAAATTTTTCTAGTGTTTGTTCTGCAATTCTCCCCTTTGGAAGTGCTATCGTTATCATTTTTGCTCCTCTATTATTTGTTTCATATTTTCAAAAATTAATCTCTTTTTGTATTCAAAATTTGTGAAATATTGATGGAAATATTTACTTGTTTCCCCTGTTATAATTAGTTTTTTATTGTATTTTTGTTGATATTCTATGATTGGTAAAGTAACCATTTTTATTATCCCATAACTTATCGCTTCATCTGTATTTTTTGGCAATTCGTCTATATTCAGATTTTGTTTAAAATTAAAGTTTAGTTTATTTGAAATTGCTTTGTAACTAGTAATTAAACTGTCAAATCCAGTAAGTATAAACCCACCTTGATGGATATAGTTTTCAACCAAATCAACAGTAATCGCACTTCCGAAATCAACAACTATACCATCTTGTAAAAATTTTGAAGCTACTTTTCTGTCAATACCGAGTCTATTTGAATATGTTGTCTGAAATTTTAAATCAATTCCCAAATCTATACTGTTTGGAAATCTTTTTTTAAAAGTCTTTTTGGCGTCATCATTTACGCTAATAAAATAGATTGACTTATTTTCAAAACAAGAACCTTCAAGTTTTTCTAAGTTATCATTTATTGAGATTTTAAAGTCATCATTATCTATTAAAAAATGAAATGTACTATTTCCAATATCACACAAAATCATTGTATATTTTCCAATTGTTTTCATTTAAATATGTTTTTGATTTTGAGCATATTTCATTTTTTATTATCAATAGATTGTGTTTAAAATTATGCTGTTCAAGGTTGGCTAATTTATCTTTTAAGATATTTAGTATTTCTGCATCTTTTAAGATAAATCTACTTTTTTGCATAACTATAAAAATACTAATATAGTGTTTTTTAGTATCACAGCCACAATAGATATCAATTTGTTTTTTTGTATTTAAAAGTTCTTTTTTTATCACTTTAAAATCAGAAAACAAAAATCCATTTTCTCTTAAAAACTCAGTTATCTCTTTCATTTAGTCAAATTGTAGCAGTTTGTTTTCAAAGTAGATTTTATTTTTTGATACAAAAACTTTTTCATCTTCATAAAATGGGAAACTATCAACAACACTATTTTTGAAATCATTTGAAAGTTTTATGATATATCCACCAGATTCCAAAAGGAAAATATTTTTCTCTTTATCTAATGCAATTGCATGAAATTTAGCAAATTTGAATTTTGTTTGGCTGATGATATTTAAATCAAAATCTAGTTTTAAAACTGACCCGTCAATTAGAGCTAAGTAAATAAAATCTTCATCTACAAAATAATTTTGTATTAACATATCTTTTGAGTTAAATTTCCCTTTATTTAAAGAAATTATCTTGTTGCCTGTTCCGCCAACCAAAACATCACCTACTGTTTGAAGTAGTGTTACATTTTTAATTTCACTTTGTAAATCAATTGATAAGGTTCGTGTTATTTTGAGTGTTTCGTTTTCCACTATAACTATTTTTCCATCAAGTGTTGGAAATAGCGTTATTTTGTTTAAAATTACAGGCATCGCAAATTTTGTATCGTTTACGAATGAGTTTTCAAGATACTCTTTTAATTTAAATTTATTCTCTTTGATATCCCAAATACCAAATGAATTATCACTAAATGTAAGCGCAAGAAGATTCTCTTTTTTAGCCGCACCTATTGCATTTGAACTAAAATTAATAGTTTGGTTTGTATCGCTTAGAAAGATATTCCCATTTTTGTCACCACTAATAATTGTGCTGTTGTTACTGTTTATATATTCATACCCATCTTTGAGTTTAAAAGATGAGAGACCAAAATTATTTATTATTCTGTTATCTCTTGTTGTTGCGCCACTACTATTTATGGATTTTATATAGCTTGGTAGAGTTATAGTTTCTTTGTTTAATTCAAACGATTGCGTATCTTTTGGATTGTAATATTGTTTACTTGAACAACCTGAAAATATCGCTAAAACAAAAGCAAAATATATAATTGATTTCATTTATTTACTTTGTTAATAAAAAATGTTGAAGCATATCACTTAGTGGTTCAACTCTACTTTTGGAATCAATTTTTGCAATTGTCTCTTTTGCTTTTTTATAATCTTCTTTTTCGATTAAGATAAGAGTTTTGCTTATGACTGCAAAATCTTTTAGTAAAAAATCTTGCTTTAAAATCATATTGTCAAGTGCTTTGATATCACCATCTTTTACAGCTTTATTGTATAAAGCAATATCCTCTAAATATTCAACACCAGTTGCGTTTGTTTTTTCTTTTGAGATTTGAAATAGCGCGATGTTGTATAGTTTTTCATTTGTCTCTTTTAGTTCATTTAGTGCTGCTTTGTCATCTTTATTGGCTAGTATTTTATTGTATGCTTCGTTTGATGCAAGTAGATTTTTATCATCAATATAGCTTTTTGCAATAAAAAACGTAATTGCCAAAATAGCTGCGATTATAGCTCCAAAAATAACTATTTTATATTTTCTGTAAAATTTTTCGATCTTAAAAAAGTTTTCAAAGAATTGTTCTTGCGTTGAAATCTCCTCTTTGATTGATGATATATTTTCTTTTAAACTCATGGTGTAGATTCCTTAATTTTTTGTTTCTATTTTGTTTAGTTTATTGCTCATTTGCTTGTTAGGGTAGCGATTTTAACCAAAAATTTATAAAATATTACTTTTATTAAAATTTGGTTAAAATTCAAACCTTAAAAATGGTCAAAATTGAAATATTTAAAGGTTGCAAGTGAAAATGGATAGAATTATTTTTTTAACGCTTTTTATAGTGTTTGGATTTATGTTTGGACTTGATGAAAAACCAAAGATTAAAACAGATGAGAATAAAACAGCACCCTCAAGACAAGAATCCCTAGCAAAACTTATGGCGGTAATATCATCTGTTGAAAAATATTATGTTGATGATGTTAAGCTCGATGGAATTGTAAATAAAGCTATTTCTGGACTTATGAGTGAGCTCGATGCTCATAGTTCATATATGGATCAAAAGTCATTTAAGGCACTAAATGAAAGTATGGATGGCGAATTTGAAGGACTTGGCATTGTGATTGAAATGAAAGATGGAGCTTTGACTGTTATTTCACCTATCGATGATACGCCAGCTTTTAAAGCAGGTGTAAAATCTGGGGATATTATTTTAAAAATTAATGATAAGGCAACTTTAAAAATGACAATAGATGAAGCTGTTTCACTTATGAAGGGTAAAAAAGGGACTCCTGTTGAGATTACTGTTGTTAGAAAAGGGGAGCCAAAGCCTATAAAAATTGGTATGTTAAGGGGTGTGATAAAGGTTAAATCTGTAAGCGCAAAAACTTATGAAAGTGGAATTTTGTACATTAGAATTGCATCGTTTGACAATAATGTGGCTGAGTTATTGGGCGGATTTATAAAAGAACACAAAGCAACAACAAAAGGTATTGTTTTAGATCTTAGAAACAATCCAGGTGGCTCTTTAGAGCAATCTGTTATGACTGTTGATATGTTTGTTGATGATGGTGTTATAGTTTCCCAAAAAGGGAAAATAAAATCTGAAGATAGTTCATATTCGGCTACAAAAAGTGCGACCCTTACAAAAGTACCAATGGTAATTTTGGTAAATGGTGGAAGTGCAAGTGCAAGTGAAATTGTTAGTGGAGCATTACAAGATTTTAAAAGAGCTGTAATTGTTGGAGAGGAAACTTTTGGAAAAGGTTCAGTTCAAATGCTTATGCCAATTAAAAATGATAAAAGTGAAGCTATAAAATTAACAATTGCAAAATATTATCTCCCGAGCGGGCGAACAATACAAGCAAAAGGTGTTACACCTGATATTAAAGTATCATTTTCAAAGTCACAAAATGGAAACGAAGATAGAGTAACAATTAAAGAGAGAGATTTGAAGAGACATCTTGAAAACGAGTTAGAAAAAACAGAGCCTTCAAAAAATAATGAACCAAAAATTATAGATATGCCAAAAAAAGATACAAAAGATATAAAAGAGCGAGATGAAGATGAAGAGTTAAATGAGAGAACTTTGATGGATGGGAAGAAAAAAACTATAACTGATGAGGATTTGCAAAAAGATAACCAACTAAAATCTGGGATCGATATTTTAAAATCTCTGATTTTAATGGGAAAATAAAATAAATTTAAAGAGGGGAATTATGATGGAAAAAACAGAGCTATTATATGAAGGGAAAGCAAAAAAGATTTGGAAAACTAGCGATACAAATCTTTTAATTTCAGAATTCAAAGATGATTTAACAGCATTTAATGGTGGACTAAAGTCAAGCGAAGAGGGTAAAGGCGCATTAAATAATAAAATCTCAACAGAACTTTTTAAACTTCTTAATGAAAAAGGGGTTCAAACACATTTTGTAGAGATGCTAGATGATAACCATATGCTTCATAAAGCTTGTGAAGTAATTTTAATAGAAGTTATTGTTAGAAATATAGCAACTGGAAGTCTCTCTAAAAATTTAGGGATTGAACATGGTACAGTTTTGCCATTTACACTCGTAGAGTTTGATTATAAAAATGATGCTTTGGGGGACCCAAAATTAAATGATCAACATTGTTTGATTTTAAATCTTGTTAAAAATGAAGATGAGCTTTATGAGATAAGAAGAATGGCAAGAAAAATAAATGATATTTTAAAACCATACTTTTTTGAAAAAGGTTTGAAGCTTGTTGATTTTAAACTTGAGTTTGGAAGAGATAAAAATGGAGCAATCATCTTGATCGATGAGATAAGTCCAGATAATTGTAGATTTTGGGATATTGAATCTGGGGAATCTTTGGATAAGGATAGATTCAGACAAGGTAAAGGTGGGCTAAAAGTAGCTTATGAAAATGTTTTAAATAGAATACTGGGGTAATAAAATGAAAGCAATCGTAAATATAGGTCTTAAAAAAGGTGTACTTGATAGTGGTGGAAAAGCGACTCACCATACTCTTCAAACTATTGGCTTTGGTGAATTAGTTTCAGATGTTAGGGTTGGTAAACAAATTACTATGGAATTAAATACAAACAATAAAGATGAAGCTATGGCTGAAGTTACAAAGATGTGTAAAGATTTGTTGGCAAATACTGTTATTGAAGATTATGAAATTATTTTAGAGGCTTAAAAGATGCATGTAGTAGTTTTACAATTTCCAGGGACAAACTGTGAATATGATACAAAATATGCATTTGAAAAATTAGGAGCTAAAGTTTCAATTGTTTGGCATGAGGAAACTTCAATCCCGAGCGACACAACTTTAGTGATATTGCCTGGTGGATTTTCTTATGGGGATTACTTAAGAAGCGGAGCTTTAGCAAAACACGCACATATAATGGATGCTGTAAAAACTTACGCAGACAATGGTGGAAATGTGCTTGGTATTTGTAATGGATTTCAAATTTTAACTGAAACTGGACTTTTGCCAGGGGCTTTAAAAAGAAATGACAATTTACATTTTATCTCAAAACATCATCACATAAAAGTTGTTAATAACAACAATAAATTTTTACAAGAATTACAAATTGGAGATGTTTTAAATATCCCAGTTGCTCACCATGATGGAAATTTCTATATTGATGAATTAGGACTTGGTGAACTTAAAGCAAATGGACAAATTTTACTTCAATATTGTGATGTTAACGGAAACAATCAAGTTTTAAATGGAAGCATTGAGCAAATAGCAGGAATCTGTAACAAAAACAAAAATGTTTTTGGTCTTATGCCTCATCCTGAAAGAGCAATGGAGATGTTGCTTGGATGTGATGATGGGATTAAAATGCTTCAGGGCTTTTTGAAATAATCGGCAAATAAAATATGATAAAAAATTTCTTATTTATTTTTAGCTTTTTAATTGCACTTTTTTTAACACCACTTTATTGTGCTGATGAAACTAGTGCTAAGCCTGATGTTGAAGCACTTTTTTCAACACAATCTGCACCAAGCACAACCACAACTTCAGAACAAACTTCAAAAGTTTTGTACGCAAAATATATATCATACCCTAGTGAAGTAAGAAGCAAAGAGAGATTTGAAGTTAAGATGGAAGCTAGTGTTTTGATGCCAAAAGATAGTGTATTTTCATTGTTTACCGACATTCCAGACACGCCAGAGTTAGAAAAAATGACCGACGAAATTGTTTGGTATAAAAAAAGTGATGGCAAATATGAAGCAACGCTTACATTTAAGTCAAAAAACAAAGAGTTTAAATTTCCAATTATTGGACTTTCTATTCTTGATGCAAATAATGCAACAATCGATAAGACGCTACTTGTTCTTGATAACATAAAATTTAAAAGTTTATCCACAAGTAAAGAGTTTTATACAAATGTTACTGCCTCTACATTAAGTGTTAAAAATCTCAAAATTAAACAATATAGCAACAGTGAGCTTCTTTGTTCAATGGAGATACATGGAACAGGGAGTAATTTGGGTGAGTTTAGAATTCCAAAATATTCAAACCAAGGGAGAAAAGAGTTAATTAAACGAAATGGTGAAGAGGTGCTTTATTATTTTGTAATTATCCCAATTGAGACACCAATTTTAAGATTTGATTATTTTAATTCTATGCAGCAAACTGTTGTAACTGCTGAAATCCCTATTATTTTAGAGGAAGATTTGGTAAGCACACAAACAGGACTTAATCCAAATGAAGGAAATATGGACTTTTATAAGCAAATATTTTTTGCATTTATTGCGACAACTTTTTTTATGATTTATTATTATAGAAAAAATAAAATTTATCTGTTTATTGCTGTAATTTCATCTTTGATCTTAATTAATATGTTGATGCCAAATGGAAATACAACACTTAAAAAAGATGAAAAAGTATATATCTTGCCAACATCGAATTCAACAGTGTTTAAAGTTATAGCAGAAGAAGAGGAAGTTGAAGTATTGTTATCAAGAGATGGATTTAAAAAGGTATTGTTTAAAAATAATAATATCGGTTGGGTAAAAAGTGAGTAAATTAAGAGGTATACTTATCCTGATGCAATTTGGAATTACAGTTTCAATAACTATAATTTTGATGTATTTGTTTAACGGCAAAAATAGAACCGTAAGACAATTTTGGGCGAAAATGCAACTTAAACTTATGGGTGCAAATATAATCTCAAATGGTCAATATGATAGTGATGCTGATATGCTTATTTTTAACCACCAATCGATGATGGATATTGTTTTATTTGAGGCGATAGCTTCTCGAGATTTAGCATGGGTTGCAAAACAAGAGATAGCATCTATCCCTTGGTTTGGACATATTTTAAAAGCCCCAAAGATGATAATAGTTGAAAGAGAAAGCAAAAGAAGTTTGGTAGGACTATTGAAGGATTCTAAAGATAGACTTGATAGTGGAAGGCAACTTTGTATTTTTCCTGAAGGTACAAGAACTGATGGGAAAGAACTTAGAAGTTTTAAAGCTGGAGCAAAAGTAATAGCTGAAAAGTATAGTTTAAAAGTTCAACCAATTGTTATAGTTGGCTCAATTGATGTCTTTGATTCAAAAAGGGTTATTCAAACAAGTGGTGATATAAATATTATCTATCTTCCAACTGTGAAAGCAGATAGAGAAACCCCTTGGTATGAAGATTGTGAGTCAAAGATGAGAGAAAGTTTAAAAAATACCCTTTTGGAGAGATGATGGAAGCGTTGGAATTAGTAAAAGAGCAAATAAAATCTTATGTTGATGAGATATCAGATAGTAAGAGTAAGGAGTTGCTTGAACTTTTACCATCTGGAAAAATGTTAAGAAGTAAACTAATTTTAAAAATTGCTGGGGCTAATGAGCAATCCATAAGACTTTGTGCAATTGTTGAGATGATTCACGCTGCTTCATTATTGCATGATGATGTGATTGATGATGCTACAACTAGAAGAGGTCAAGAGACAATAAATAGTTTGTTTGATAATAAAACATCAATTATGTTTGGCGATATTTTGTACTCTAAAGCATTTACTGAACTTACAAAGATGCCAAATGATGTATCTTATGCTATCTCAAATGCAGTAACTTTACTTAGCGTTGGTGAGCTTTTAGATGTTGAACTTAGTAAAACTTTTAATACTTCTTATGATAGATACCTAGATATGATTTATAAAAAAACAGCTTCATTGATTGAGGCGAGTGCTTATAGTGCTGCTAGTTTGTCATCAAAAAATCTTGAAAATTTTAAAACTTATGGGAGAAATTTGGGGCTAGCTTTTCAAATGGTTGATGATATTTTAGATATCACTGAAGATAGTCAAAAGCTAGGAAAACCTGCAATGCTTGATTTTGTTGAGGGAAAAGTAACAATCCCATATCTTTTACTTTTTGATAGATTGGATGATGAGGATAAAAGTAAACTAGTATCTCTTTATAAAAAAACATTAAATGCCAATGAACTATCTTGGATAAAAACTAAGATGGAAACAACTTTAGCAATACAAGACAGTATTGATATGGGGAAAAAATATGGCTTTGAGGCTATTGAAGCTATTAAAGATGAATCAAATGATGATTTGATTTTAATAATGAAAGCGATGATAGATAGAGATTTTTAATTCAGCAATGAAACAAATAGCAATCATAGCACCAACGGCTTCAGGGAAAACAGCACTTTCAATAAAATTAGCAACACAAACAAATAGTATTATTGTTTCACTTGATAGCCTTTCGATATATAAAGAGATAGATATAAGTTCCGCAAAACCAACCTTTCGTGAAAGGGGTGGAATTGTACATTTTGGGATTGATGAAATTTCCCCTAATGAGCCTTTTGATGTTATTAAATTTATAGAAATTTATGAAAAAGCTAAAAGATTTGCTAAGGAAAACAACAAAAATATCATTATTGTTGGCGGAACAAGTTTCTATCTCAAAGCACTAATCTATGGTATTTCAAATGCTCCAATTATCTCTAATGAAACTCAATTAGCAGCAAATGAGATGATGAGTAATCTTCAAAATTCATATCAATATTTACATAATATCGACCCATATTATATGAAAGATATAAAGCCACAAGATAGTTACAGGATTGAAAAAGCACTCTCGTTGTATCTTGAAACAAAACTGATTCCTAGTGAGTTTTTTAGATTAAATCCTCCAATACCAACAATAAATAAAGATGAAATAAAACTTTTTGAGATAGTTTGGGATAGGGATATTTTGCGAACTAGAATACGACTAAGAACAAAACAGATTATAGAAAATGGACTTCTTGATGAGGTGATATTTTTAGAGAAAAAATACTCAAGGGATATTTTACCTATGGGTTCAATTGGGATAAAAGAGGGACTAGAATATCTTGATGGAAAAATTACAAAATTAGAATTGGAAGATAGGATAGCATTTGCTACAAATGGACTAGCAAAACGACAAAGAACTTTTAATAATGGTCAATTTGAGGGTGTTTATAAAGGTGATGTTTTAGAGTTGCATGGCGTTATAATGGACTATTTTAATAACTCTTTGGCTAATATCTCCCAATGAAAAAAGAGGAAAAATTAATAATATTTGATATGGACGGGACACTTATTGATAGTGGTTTGGTTATTACAAATACAATCAACTATGTTAGGTCAAAATTTAACCTACAACCAATAGCAAAAGCGATAATGCTTGAAAATCTAAATGATCCAGGTATAAACAGTGCTAAATTTTTTTATGGAACTGAAGCATTTACTGATGAGCAAAGGGTTTATTTTAACGAATATTATGATGTTCATTGTATTAGTGATATAGTTTTGTATGATGGCATTTATGAGCTTTTATCTCATTTATCCAATCGATATGTTTTAAGTGTAGCTACAAATGCAAATAGTGTTTATGCGCATAAAATGTTAGATTTTTTAGAGATAAAAAAGTTTTTTGGTTTGATTGTTGGTGCTGATATGGTAAATGCTCCAAAGCCAAGTGGAGATATGCTTAGATATAGCCTTGAAAAGCTTCAGATACACAAAACAAATGCTATTTTAATTGGTGATAGTAAAAAAGATTTATACGCTGCAAATGATTGTGGCATGGACTCAATTTTAGTTGATTGGGGATTTACAACATTTTCTAACGAGGAGAAGATTATAATAAAAGATATAAAATCTTTAAAGTTAAAAATAGATGAAATTATGTGGAGTAAAATATGAAAATAATAATACCAGTTGATATTGATGATATAGATGATGCAAAAATAGTACCAATAGCCGAGGCAATAAAGTGGCTTTATTTTGAGATGGATGGTGGAAAGCCAACAAATGAAAAGTTTTACGATAATTGGGAAGAGATTGAAGATGTTGAAGTTGTAATTGTAAAAAATCAAAACGAGTATGTTTGGCCTTTTATGGAGCGAAATATTTCAGTTTTGGTGGCTTCTACGCAACTTTACTTTGAGGATATTGTTGAGGCGTATATTTTTAAAGAACTTTACGATTTAAATAATTAAGGAAAAAAATGAAAAAAATAATATTTAGTATAGCTTTTGCAATTTCCCTTTTTGGTGAAAATGTTGCGGTTAAAAATAGTGAATATATCGATGTAACTAAACTTGATATTGTTGATATTAGGGCTTTTGTTGGAGTTGATGGAGCTTATCAATATTCGCTCTCAAGTGAAAATCTTGATAAAACAGGTTTTGGTTTTAGTGTTTATGCAGGGGTGCCTATTTTTGATACGGAGTTAATAATTAAAAAACAACTATCATCAACAAACGCATTGGAGCTTGATAATAATAGTATAGCACTTAATATACCATTTGGAGGAACTGGCTCAAGATTGCTTTATGCTGGGATAATCGGTGGAAATTCTAAAGTAACTTTTAACGAAAGCACAGCAAATTCTTATGGGTTAGTCGATAGAGCAAATGATGGAAATTTTTATGGTTTGCATATAGGAAAAAGATATAAATTTAGTGAAAACTTTTTTGGAAGACTAGAATTTGAATATTTAAAATACAATTTTGATGTTAAAACACAAAGTGGAAAAGATTTTAGTTTAGATAGTTCTTTTGGGGCAATTTACGGAGTTGAGTATAGATTTTAATGGGGATTTAGCTTTAAACTAAATCACACCCTTTTTCACCTTCAACAATCTCTCCGATGATATATCCATCAGTATTTGCTAAAATAGCATCTACGTTTGATGGGTTAACTACCAAAATCATACCAACACCCATGTTGAATGCCCGATACATTTCAGCTTCTTCTACATATTTCCCCATAAGTTCAAAGATAGGAAGTACTTTTACTTTTGATTTTGTAACCTTGGCTCGCAAATGGTCAGGTAAAACTCTTGGAAGATTTTCTATGATGCCTCCTCCTGTGATATGAGCTAACGCATTGATTTTATCTTTGTTTGCTTTGAATTCTTTTACATAAATTCTTGTTGGTTCAAGTAGGGTTTGAATCAAAGTTCGTCCATTAAACTCATCTTCAAATTTCATCCCTAATTTTTCTAAAAGAAGTTTTCTAACCAAACTAAATCCATTTGAGTGAACTCCTGAGCTTGGAAGTGCTATCAAAATATCTCCAGCTTGAACTTGCTCTATTCTATTCATTTCGGATTTTTCAGCTATCCCTACACAAAATCCAGCAAGGTCAAAATCACCCTCTTTATACATCCCTGGCATCTCAGCAGTTTCCCCACCAATTAACGCACACTCGCTTCTAATACAACCCTCAGCTATCCCTTTTACAACTTGTGTAGCTTCGGCTACTTCAAGTTTAGCAGTTGCATAATAATCTAGGAAAAAAAGTGGCTCTCCAAAATTACACAGTAAATCATTTGTACACATAGCAACCAAATCTATTCCAACTGTATCAAATATTCCACTGTCAATTGCAAGTTTTAGTTTTGTTCCAACGCCATCAGTTCCAGCCAAAATAACAGGTTCTTTGTACCCAGATGGAAGTTCAAAAGCGCCAGCAAATGAACCAATTCCACCTAAAACCCCAGGGATTCTTGTAGCTTTTACAAATGGTTTGATATTCTCTACAAAACTATTTCCTGCATCAATATCAACTCCAGCATCTTTGTATGAGATAGTAGACATCATTTTTCCTTTATTTTTCTTCAGGTGAATTTGTTTTGATTGAACATTTTTTTGTAATCATACAAAGTGGACAAAAGTCAATAATTCCAGCAATAAGTGGGATAATTCCCAAATAAAACCAAAGTACCCCAGTAAATACACCAGTTGATATTAAAACTATACCAAGTAGTATTCTAAATTTTCTACAAAAACCTCTTATTTTATCGTATGTATTCATCGTTTTTTCCTTGCTTATTTACTTAAAATTTCCACGGATTGTATCTAAAAGGTGCTTAGATATATTTAGTACTATTTGTATCACTTTTGTAAAAATTGAGTATTTATAACTGTTTCTAATTGTAACAATATAATTAAATATTATTATGCAAGAGACAAAAAAGTTACAATGCTATTGTAATGCTATTTACAATACCTAGACTTCAAACGAAAATTAAAAAAAGGAGAATATCATGGATCAAAATATGGTTGAAAGAATCAAAGCAAATCCAAAGTATCAAGAACTTGTTGAAAAACGAAGCTCTTTCGCATTAAAACTTACAATAGTTATGCTTGTAATGTATTATGCATTTATACTTGTAATTGCTTTTGATAAAGCACTTTTGGGTGTTAGTTTAAGTGGAGGGGTTACTACTGTTGGAATTCCTGTTGGAGTTGGAATAATTGTAATCTCATTTATTTTAACTGGAATTTATACAAATAGAGCCAATACAGAATTTGACGAACTTTCTAATGCAGTCAAAGATGATGTTGCAAAATGGAGTAAATAATGAAAAAAGTTATGTTAATTTTATCTGTACTAGCTTTTAGTGCTATAAGCTTATTTGGTGCTGGAGATATGGGTGTTGAGGGTCAAAGAGGTGTAAATGTTTCTGCGATCGTAATGTTCTTATTATTTGTTGGAGCAACATTAGGTATCACTTACTGGGCTGCAAAAAGAACAAAAACAGCAAAAGATTTCTACACAGCTGGTGGAGGAATTACAGGTTTCCAAAATGGTTTAGCAATTGCTGGAGATTATATGTCAGCTGCTTCTTTCCTTGGTATTTCTGGAATGGTTTATATGAAGGGTTATGATGGACTTATATATTCAATCGGTTTCCTTGTTGGTTGGCCAATTATTTTATTTATGATTGCTGAACAACTTAGAAATCTTGGAAAATATACATTTGCCGATGTTGCTTCATATAGACTTGGACAAAAAGAGATTAGAACTTTAGCTGCTATTGGTTCGCTTGTAACAGTTATTTTATACCTTATTGCTCAAATGGTTGGTGCTGGACAACTTATTAAAGTTCTTTTTGGACTTGATTATGAAATCGCAGTTGTACTTGTTGGTATCTTGATGATTTTATATGTAACATTTGGTGGTATGCTTGCAACTACTTGGGTACAGATTATTAAAGCTATTCTTTTATTATCTGGTGCTACATTTATTGCTATTGCTGTTCTTGCACATTATGGATTCTCATTTGATGCATTATTTAGTGCTGCTGTTGAGATTAAACAACATATTGCTGTTGGAACTACTGCTGCTGCTGATTTAGCAAAAGAAGCTAATGCAACCGCTGCTGCACTTGCTATTGGTTCTAGTGATCCTGCTGTAATCGAAGCTGCAAAAGCTGCATCTGAAGCTGCTGCAAAAGCTGCAAAAGCTGCAAAAGAAGCAAATATTGACATAATGGCTCCAGGCGGACTTTTAAGTGACCCTATTTCTGCTATATCTTTAGGTCTTGCTCTTATGTTAGGAACTGCTGGTTTACCACATATCCTTATGAGATTCTTTACAGTTTCTGATGCAAAAGAGGCTAGAAAATCAGTATTCTTTGCAACTGGATTTATTGGATATTTTTATATTCTTACATTTATCATTGGTTTTGGTGCTATCGTTCTTGTTTCTCAAAATCCTGCTTATCTTGATGAAGCTGGAAAATTAATTGGTGGAACAAATATGGCTGCTATCCATTTAAGTCAAGCTGTTGGTGGTGATATTTTCTTAGGATTTATTTCAGCTGTTGCGTTTGCTACAATCTTAGCGGTTGTTTCTGGACTAACTCTTGCTGGTGCTTCTGCTGTGTCTCACGACTTGTATGCTAGCGTTATTGCAAAAGGTAAAGTTGATGAAATTAAAGAGATGAGAGTTTCTAAAATTTCAACTGTTATACTTGGTATAGTTGCTATTTTACTTGGTATTGCATTCCAAGAACAAAATATCGCATTTATGGTTGGTTTGGCATTTGCTATTGCTGCGTCATCTAACTTCCCTGTTTTATTCCTTTCAATTTACTGGAGTAAACTAACAACAAGAGGTGCTGTAATTGGTGGAAGTTTAGGACTTGCAACAGCTATTATCCTTGTTATTCTTGGACCAACCGTTTGGGTTGATACATTGAAAAACGCAGAGGCTATTTTCCCTTATAAATATCCAGCTATTTTCTCTGTAACAGTTGCATTTGTTGGTATTTGGTTCTTCTCAATCACTGATAGAAGTGAAAGAGCTAGACTTGATCAAGAAGGTTTTGAAGCACAAAATATCAGATGTCAAACTGGTATTGGAGCTGATGGAGCATCTGCTCACTAATCTTTCTTTTAAAAAGTCGACTTCGGTCGGCTTTTTTTATTTAAGTATCTCCAACAAATAAATCTCTACAAAGTAGTTTTAGAGCTGTTCAAATCCACCACATACTTACTTTTTTACAAAACTTATTCTCAAAATTTTTAGCAAAGCAAAATAAAAGTTATAATCGGTAAACTTCCGCTTTTTAAAAAATCAATATTGCATCGTCAAAATAAATTTCAAAAAAATAAATTTTTCAAAATACCAAAAAGGAACAACATGGTAAAGCATATAGTATTGTTTAAATTCAAAGAGGAAAATAAACAAGAAAATATCAAAAAAGCAAAAGAGTTATTTGAGGAGTTAGGTGAAATTCTCGATGAGTTAAAACATATGGAAGTTGGTATCAATTTTGATACAGCACAAAGAGCAACAGATATGTCAATCTATACTAAGTTTGAAAATATAGATGGGCTACATGCTTACGCTGTAAATCCAGATCACCTTAAAGTTGTAGAGTTTATAAAAGAGGTTACTGAATACACAAAAGTTTGTGATTATTATCTATAATCACATATTTTGATAAATTATTGCACTTAAGTAACCAACAACTCTTGAATCATCTTTTGTAGCATCTGCACTTGTGCGATAATCTAATAATCTGCTTTTAAATCCCTTATTTAATACCACTTCAATCAGTGCTTTAACTCCAACTCTTCCACAAGCCTCACACCCTTTATTCCAAATATCAAGGTCAAGTTTTGCCACTGCTTCAAGACATATACTATCAAGCCGCATTGCTTTTGCTTTGTCGTAAAAATGGCTTAAATCTGTACTGATAACTACAAATGTTTCATTGTCATTTAATGCAAAATCAATAACTTTTGCTAATTCTTGGTGTTCAATTCTTCCGTAAACAATCTCAACAATTTTGGCATTTGGAAAAGTTCTTTTGATAAATAAACTTTGTGTTTCTGTTGAATGCTCAAGATGAGCATCTTTATTAAAATTTATAAATGGGAAATTGTTTAATAGCTTTTTCCCATAATCCAAATCAATTTTTATCTCACCACAAACGGTACTATATCTATCAAACATTGCCAAACTAGCACCATTAAAAGCAACTCTATGTGATGGACCAATTAATAGCACCCTTTTTGTTTTTGGATTTGTTACTAAGCTATAAGCTACATTTGCACTAAATCCACTGTAAATATATCCAGCATGTGGGACAATTATCGCTTTTGGTAATATATTAATTGGTGGTTTGAAATCTGAATTTTTAAGCATTAAATCAAAATGGGCAAATTGTTTTTTGATCTCATCACAGTTTTTACTATAAAAACTTCCAGCAAATCCCATATCTCTTTTTGTATGAAAAACTCCGTCAAGTAAAGAGGTGCATTTTTTACAAGATACACCGTTTGAGAGGTTATTTTTTGTTGTTTTGTAAGTTATCCTTTCAAGTAAAACCTCACCACAAGATCTACAACAGGTTTCATTTGGAAGGCCAGCATTTCCCATATATACATAGGATAAACCAGCTGTTTTTCCAATATTATAAGCTGTTTGTAATAAATCAGTTGATGTTCTAGGGATATCTAAAAGTTTATAATCTGGATGAAATGCGCTTAAGTGCCAAGGGGTAGTATTTCCAAGTTCATCGTTTATAAATGTAGCAATTTTTCTCAACTCCTCATCGCTATCGTTTATAGTTGGGATAATCAATGTGGTTACCTCTATCCAAATTCCTAATTGTTTAAAAAGTTTTAGATTATTTTTTAGTTTTTCTAAATCGCCACCAAGCTCTTTTTTGTAATATTTAGAATCGAATGACTTAAGATCAACATTGGCTCCATCAATCAGTCCTTTCATATCATTTAAAACTTCAATTGATTCAAAACCGTTAGTGACAAATATATTTTTCAATCCATTTTGATGGGCTATGGTGGCAATATCTCTGATGTATGGATAGAAAATTGTTGGTTCATTGTAGGTGTAAGAGATGCTTTCACAACGATTATTTAAAGCGATTAAGACAATATCTTGCGGGGAATAATATTTTTCTTTATTGATAGTGTGTTCTTGACTAATGCCGTGATTTTGGCAAAATGAACATTTAAAGTTACATCCAACAGTGCCAAGCGAAAGTGTTTTGGTTTGTGGTAAAAAGTGATAAAGTGGTTTTTTTTCAACAGGATCAATGTTGATAACAGCAGGGTATCCGTATACCAAACATTCTATTCTTTCACCTGTATTTTTATTTACACCACAAATACCAGTTTTCCCAACATCAATATTGCAGTAGTGTTGACAAAGTGTGCAGATAAGTTTATCCCCTTTGCTTTGTTTGTAAAATTTCATTTTATTTTTTCAACCTGATATTTATAAATTTGTGGATGGTTTTTTAGGCAATCTTGAGTGGTTCTTGCTTTTTGGCAAAGATGGGAAAAGAAAGTTTCAAAATCTTGTAGTTCTTCCCAAACTTGTGGTAAAAATGTAGCTTGATTTTGTCCATCTTTTAAAATAATACCATCGATTCCAATAGTAATTTGATTTTTTAAATCCTCTATGGTGTCGTACTTAACTAAAATTGCAGGGGTTAAAATTGAAACTTCAAGTGATATATCTGGTATCTCATCGGAAGTTACTGGCTTAAACCTAGGGTCACTAAATGCTGCGCTAATGGCATTGTGGACTAAGTCGTCGTAAAATTCTCTATGAGCTACAAGCGAGCCAATACAACCTCTTAATTTTCCATTTTTTTTCAAAGTGATAAAAGTTGCCCTTGGGAGGACAAATTCAGGAGAAATCTTTACAGCATCATATTTTGTGATTAGTTTTTCATTTTTTGGATTGAGATTTAATTTACTATAAATCGAATCCCATGCTATCTTTTTTATTAAATTGTCCATGTCACCCCTTAAATGTTCAAATTTTTATCTTATATCGTACAATTTCTAAACTTATTTTATAGCGGAATAAATGAGCGAGATTTATATAATCTAGCATTAACAAACTTTTTGGCATAATCCACCCATAACAAAGGTGTCTATCTCTTGCTGAGGTAGATGCCTTTTGTAATGTTTAGAGAAAATATTTACAATAGGTAGGAAAAAATGTTACTAACACCAGGACCAACACCAGTACCAGAATTTGTACGAGCTGCGATGGCAACTGAAACTTTACACCACAGAACACCAGAGTTTGAGGCGATATTTAAAAATACACGGGAGCTTCTCCTTGAAATCCTTGATATGCCAGAAGCTTTGATGCTGTCTTCAAGTGGAACAGGTGCTATGGAGGCTTGTATTATAAACCTTACGGCTAAAAAATCATTAACAATAAATAGTGGAAAATTTGGCGAAAGATTTGGAAAAATTTGTAAAGCTATGAATATTCCAAATGTTGAAATTAAAAATCCATGGGACACACCAGTATCTGTTGAAGCTGTGCTTGAGATTATAGAAAATGATAGCGAGATTGATTCGATTTGTATCCAAATATGTGAAAGTGCTGGGGGTTTACGACACCCAGTTGAAGAGATAGCAAAAAAAGTAAAAGAGATAAATAGTGATATTATAATAATAGCTGATGGTATAACAGCAGTTGGAGTTGAAAAAATTGATACAACAAATATTGACGCATTGATTACTGGTAGCCAAAAAGCACTTATGCTTCCACCTGGACTTGCTATGATTGGACTAAGCCAAAAAGCAGTTGACAAACTTGAAATAAATGCAAAAGGTTATTATTTTAATCTTGCAACTGAACTAAAAAATCAAAGAAAAAATACAACAGCTTGGACTGCTGCTACAACTTTAATCATCGGACTTGGCGCAATTTTAGAAAAAATAAAAGCTGATGGATTTGAAAATCTTTATAGTGATACAAAAAAACGAGCAGAGGCTTCAAGGGAGGCGCTAAAAGCTATTGGACTTCCAATTTATCCGAAAACGCCAGCTGACAGTATGACTACAATTTTTAGTGAAAAATCAAATGAAATTAGAAAAATCTTGAAAAACAAATACGATGTCAATATTGCTGGTGGACAAGATGACCTAAATGGAAAAATTTTTAGAATTAACCACATGGGGCTTGTTGCTCCATTTGAGGCTTCTTGGGCTGTTAATGCGATTGAAAAAACACTTGATGAGCTTGGTTTACGAAAATTTGACGGAACAGCTAATAAAGTATTTATGGAAACTTATTTCAGATGATTTTTGAACACGAAATACCAGATGGGTGTAGACTTTATTTTGGTGATGTTGCTAAAAAGAAAAGAAATCTCGAAAATAAAGTAAGTGAATTTTTTGATAAAAATGGATTTTTAGAGATAGTTACACCTAATTTTTCATACTCTGGACACCAAAGTATCGATGATGAAACGAAGTTAATCAAGCTAAATGACACAGATAATAATCAACTTACTTTGCGAGCCGATAGTACACTTGATGTTGCTAGAATTATTACAAAAAGATTGGGAAGAACAACTGACCACAAAAAGTGGTTTTATATACAACCAATTTTTTTATATCCATCGATTGAAAATTATCAAATTGGGTGTGAGTGGCTTGAGCATACAAAAATTAGTGATATTATAAATATTACAAGTGAGATTTTTGATATGTTAAAGATAAATCCACTTATCCAAATTGCAAATTTGAATATCCCAAAAATAATTTCAAAAGAGTTCAATATTCCAATTTCTTATTTTAGAGATGGAGAGATTGTGAAGCTTTTTGGTCTAAAACTTGACTGGTTAAAATGTTTATTATATGCATCCACTAAAGATGATTTAGAGAAGCTTTACCCATCTTTACCAGAGTGTTTGAAAGATGAAGTTTTAAAATTGATAAAAATTGGTGATGATTTATCGTACAAAAATATGATAATTTCACCACTTTATTTTGATAGTATGAAGTATTATGATGATATTTATTTTAGAGCAATTGAAGGAAATGAGACAATAGCAAAAGGTGGGCAATATAATAGCGATGGTGTTGAATCTTTAGGATTCGCACTTTGCACAGATAATTTATTAAAAATATTAACCTAAACGGCAATCGTCAGATTGTCGTTTAGGATTGATTTTAGGAAGAACTTGTTCTTCGTAAAATAAAACAAAAAAGTGAAGGTTTCCTTCATTTTTAGTATAAAAATTAAGGAGGAAGAAAAATGAGCAAAGCAGATATTATAGTTGGAATCCAATGGGGTGACGAAGGAAAAGGGAAAATAGTTGATAAGCTGGCACAAGAGTATGATGTAGTTTGTAGAAGCCAAGGTGGACATAATGCTGGACATACTATTTGGGTTGATGGGGTACGATATGCTCTTCACTTAGTACCATCTGGTATTTTAAATCCAAATGCTGTTAATGTAATTGGAAATGGTGTTGTTTTAAATCCACCATCGTTAATTAAAGAGCTGACTCAATTTAGTAATCTTGAAGGGCGACTTTTAATAAGTGAAAAAGCTCAATTAAATCTCCCATATCATAGTCTAGTTGATATTGCACGAGAGAAAATGAAAGGCTCAAATGCTATCGGAACAACAGGAAAAGGGATTGGACCAGCATATGCTGATAAGATAAATAGGGTAGGACACAGAGCAGGAGAGCTTTTAAACCCTACAAAACTTTATGAAAATATTTTAAATTATTTTAAAGAGAATAAAATTATTTTTGATGCTTTAGATATTGTTTTACCATCAAATGAGGAGCTAAAATCTCAAATCGATGAGTACTCAAAAGAGCTTTCACCATTTATTATAAATACAACAAATTACGTATGGAAAGCATTAGATGATAACAAAAGGGTATTGTTAGAGGGTGCGCAAGGTACTATGCTTGATATTGACCATGGAACCTATCCGTTTGTTACAAGTTCAAATACAGTAAGTGCAGGAGCTTGTACTGGACTTGGACTTAACCCAAAAGATATTGGGATAGTTACAGGTATCACAAAAGCATACTGCACAAGAGTTGGAAATGGACCATTCCCTAGTGAAGATTTTGGTGACGATGGGGAAACTATGGCTAGAGTTGGGAAAGAGTTTGGAACTACAACTGGACGAAAAAGAAGATGTGGTTGGTTTGATGCGGTTGCTGTTAAATATGCAAGTAGATTAAATGGTTGCGATCAATTAGCACTAATGAAACTAGATGTTTTAGATGGATTTGATACTTTAAAAATTTGTGTTGCTTATGAATTGGACGGTGAAACTATCGATTTTGTGCCTAGTGATTTGGAAAATGTTAAGCCTGTTTATGAAGAGATTAAAGGGTGGGATAGTGTTGTTGGATGTAGGGATTTTGATAAATTGCCAGATTCGGCAAAACAATATATCACAAGGATAGAGGAGCTTACAAAAACAAAAGTTGGGATAATCTCAACTTCACCTGAAAGAGAAGATACGATAATTAGATAAACTTCACAATTATCTGATTATTTGCTTAATAACAGCAAACAAAGGCATTAGGATTGATTTTATTTGGAACTTGTTTTAAATGAAATGGAACAAAAATTAAGGAGTAAAAATATGAAACTAAAAAAACAACACGCAAACTTTTTAGCAAGAAAAATAACGAAAGATTTATTAAATAGTGAATTTATAGAAGCTAGAAAAGATAGAATGGCAATATCAGCAGAGTGTGAAAGAATTTTGCTTGAAGATATAGAAAAAGAGATAAAACTTGATGAGCAAGTAAATGTTATTTTAGAAAATATGGAAGATGATATTTCATTTTATAATGCCGATTTCAAACAACTTTTCTGGATGACAAAAAAAAGATTAGCAAATGAGTTTGATGTAAATCTAAATTTTGAAGATAGATTTTCAAACATCGCACATAATATGATGGACTTTCTGTATGAGGAGGATTTTATCCACTTTACAGTTTCAGACAATCAAGTAAAAAATTTAATAGCAAACTCAATTGACCAATTTATCAAAGGATATGATGAAGCTGATAGTTTAGCTTATGATAAAATCAAAAACTATAAACGAAAACTTATCCCTGGGACAGAGGATTACGAGCTTATTTTTAAACGACTTTACGAGGAAGAATTAATAAAAAAAGGATTGTTATAATGGAAAGAATTTATCTTTATCTTGAAAATGGCACTTTTTTAGAAGGTGATAGTTTTGGTGCTAGTGGCACTAGTGTTGGGGAGATAGTATTTAATACTTCTCTAACTGGATATCAAGAGATTACAACTGATCCGAGTTATGCTGGACAATTTATAACTTTTACAATGCCAGAAATTGGAAATGTTGGTGTAAATCAAGCAGATAATGAATCAAAAGTTGCCTACTCAAAAGGTGTGATTGTAAGAGCTTACAACGAAGCTTATTCAAATTTTAGAGGGGAAAGAAGTTTTGGTGAACTTCTAAAAGAGCAAGGCGTTCTAGGAATTTGCAATATTGACACTAGATTTTTAACAAAAATGATAAGAGATGAGGGCGCTATGATGATGGTAGCATCAACTCTTATTAGCGATAAAGATGAGCTAAAAAAAGTACTAGAGGGCAACCCACGAATTGAGGAGATTAACTATATCAATGAAGTGAGCACAAAAGAGGCTTACATCCACAAATATGGTGCTTGGAACCACGCAATTATGGATTATAATAAAGCTGTTATGAGTGATAAAAAAGTAGTTGTACTTGATTTTGGAGTTAAGAGAAATATTTTAAATGAACTTGTTGAGGCTGGACTTGAAGTTGAGGTTATACCTAATACATTTAAAGCTGATGATTTAATTGCAAGATTTGAAAATGGTGAAATTGGCGGAATATTCCTTAGTAATGGACCAGGTGATCCGCTTACGCTTACAAAAGAAAAAGAGCAAATTCAAAAACTAATAGATAAAAATATCCCAATTTTTGCAATTTGTCTTGGACATCAAATGTTAAGTATAGCTCATGGACATGATACTTATAAGCTTAAATTTGGACAACATGGTGGAAACCATCCAGTTGGAAATGAAGATGGCGCTGTTGAGATAACAGCACAAAACCACAATTATAATGTTCCAGATAGTATTACTGAGATTGCCGACATCACACATATTAATCTATTTGACCAAACAATTGAGGGTGTACGATATAGAGATAAGCCAATATTTTCAGTTCAGCATCACCCAGAAGCTAGTCCAGGACCACATGAAAGTAAATATATCTTTAAAAAATTTGCCGATATTGTAAAGATTTCAAATGCAACACTTTAGATTTTCAATAATTTTTGCAATTGTGGCACTTGGTGTTGCTGGTTGGTGGGGATTTTCAAATGGGGGGATAATGTTGGCTTTAGCTATGGTTTGGTTAGCGCTTGTACTATCAGCTATGGAGATTTCACTTTCATTTGATAATGCCGTTGTAAATGCAGCGATTTTAAAAGACTGGGATGAATACTGGAGAACACTATTTTTAACAGTTGGTATGATAATAGCTGTATTTGGTATGAGGCTACTTTTCCCACTTGTTATAGTTGCTATGACTGCTGATATGGGGATTTTAGATGTTTGGAATTTAGCTATTTCAAATCCAAATGAATATTCAAAAGCACTTATTTCACACCATGCTGAAGTTTCAGTTTTTGGTGGAATGTTCCTTTTGATGGTATTTTTAAATTTTATTTTTGATCATGAAAGAGATATTCACTGGCTTGGAAAACTTGAGGAGCAACTAGGAATGCTTGGTAGAATAGAGACTATCTCAATTTTTATTGCACTTTCTACACTTTTACTTTGTATAACTATGGTACCTGAAGCTGAACAATTTAAAGTTTTAATGGCTGGAATGTGGGGACTTGTTATATATATCGGGGTTGATATGTTGGCTAGCCTTATGGAACACCAAAAACCTGATTTAAATGCAGGAGAACTTGTAAAAAGAGGAAGTATTGGTGGATTTTTGTATCTTGAAGTACTTGATGCATCATTCTCTTTTGATGGTGTAATTGGTGCATTTGCTATCACTAAAGATATTGTTATTATTATGATTGGACTTGGTATTGGTGCTATGTTTGTACGAGCTATAACTATTTATCTTGTTGAAAAAGAGACACTTTCGGAGTATAGATACTTAGAGCATGGTGCTCATTATGCTATTGGTATTTTGGCTATTATTATGCTTTTAAGTCTAAAATTCCACATTCCTGAAGTTATCACGGGCTTTATCGGAATACTTTTCATAGGACTATCTATTTGGTCATCTGTTAAACACAATAGATTGGAAGCAAACTAGCTTCTAATTTAGGGTTTTAAAACTTACTATTTTCCACTTCAGACTACAGAGCAAAGAGCTATTTCTCTTTGCAAATATCTAAAATCAAGCAATGACAGTTTAAAAAACAACTAGCTACAATTTGAACATAATAAAAGGGGACAAAATGACAGCAAGAATGATACGATATGATGAAAGCTACAGCGGACTTATCGATGAGCTTGTAGCTAAAAGCGGTGGAAATATCGAGATTGTTGATGTTGAAAATCTGAAACTTGACCCATATTTTTATGAAAGAAAAACAAGTTTGGATAAGACTATCAAAGCTATAGATGATGGTACTTTGGAGATGCTTTCTCATGAGGATGTTTGGGCTGATTTGGAAAAATGAGTATGAAAATAATTTATACTCCTCTTTCAAAACAAAATCTTCTTCAAATAAAACAATTTATAGCAAAAGATAAAAAAATTGCAAGCGAGAAATTTATGGCAAGACTTAAGCTAGCAATAGAAAATATTATAAACTCCCCATACAAATATAGAAAATCATTTTATTATCAGGATGAAAACATAAGAGATATGATTTTTGGTGGTTATTCGATTATCTATCGAATTAATATCCCAAAAGATGCTATAGAAATATTGGAGATTTTTAATCAGAATCTTCCTGAAATAAAATAGGATAAAAAGTAAAGATGAAAAAAACGAAAACAAACAGACTTATAAAATTATCGTTGGCTTCGTGCCTAGCAATAACAGTTGGGCTCACTTTTGCAAATGCGGAGATGCTAAGAAGCGAAAGTCAAGAAGTAGTTTATGATACTGATACAAAACTTATGTGGCAAGATAATATTGAAGCAAAAACATTGAAAAAAAAATGGCAAGGTGCAATGGATTATTGTGAAAATCTCTCTTTAGCTGGATACAATGATTGGAAACTACCAGATATTAAATCTTTACAGAATATTTATCCTAAAAAGAATTTTTTTAAAAATTTAGATTCAGATATCATGTCTTGTGATTATTGGACTTCAACTTTGTCTCCAGATTGGGGTCCTAATGACATATGGTATGTTGATTTTTCTGATATTGGTAATCACAAAAGTTGTGAAAAATTTTATGATAATCGAATTCGTTGTGTTAAAAATACTAATTTTACTCCTTTAACATTTTTTTCATTTTTGGAACAGGTTAAAACTTCAAATAGTGGGAAAAAACTTAAATCAAAATCCTTGTCAGCAATTTATAGCGAGTCAAAATTATGTTTAGTTAAATATGGTAAAAATTATTTTGGAACTAAAGATGAATTAAAGGAACAGTTTGGAATGGTATCTTTTGAGTACTCTAAAAAACCATTTCAGGATATTCAAAAGCTTACACAACAAAAATTAAATGAGTATCTTACTATTACAACGATTCCATCACCAAGACTTCCAAAACCACTTAACTTAGTCAAAAATGAATTTGAATCAAAAGCTCAATTTAGTGAAAGGGTAAAAAATGAAACCATCCAAAGAGAAATTGAAATACAAAGGTTACAGGATGAGTTTAGAAGTGAAGTTGAAGAAAGAAATAATGAATTAGAAAATAGAAAAGAAAATATAGATGAAAAGAAAAAAGAGTTTGCTCTTGAAAGTTTTGACGAGGTAATGGGAACTCCAAAATTATTAAATCCAATCTTTGATGCGGAAACAAATACTATGTTTGTTGATGTCAGTATGAGTAATGCAGAGTGGAAGAAAAATGTAGGGATAAAAATAGAAGATAGAAGTTTGGCTAAAGATTTTAAAAATAGTATCGATAATGCAAATACAAAAGTGGTTTTTGAATATGAAAATGATAGATTTATCCTTAAAAATATCGATATAGATTTTGAAAATAAAAACTTAGTAGCAACATTAAACCAAAAAGACTTTATCCCAGAAAAAGTAGCCGTAACAATAGAAAATAAAAAAGTAGCATTTAATGAACTTCAAAACCCAAACTTAGTTGACAAATACCAAGTTTCAGCATTAGGTTACGGCGAATCAAATAGTGCTAAGGGTCTAAAATACACAGATGACCTAACACCACTTATCTCCAAAATGGCTACAACAAAACCAAATCCAAAAAACTGGCTCTTTGCGATAGGAATAGAAAACTACGATGAAGCAGATGCTGTTATCTATGCCGCTAATAGTGCCAAAACTATGATAAGTGCTATGCAAAAAAGACTGGGAATTAGTGAGCGAAATACTTATGCACTTATAGATGAAAAAGCAACAGGTGGAGCTATCAAAGGACAACTTGAAAGATTATTAGAAAATGTAAAAGAAGGAGATAATATCTATTTTTACTATAGTGGACATGGGATTCCAAGTGGAGAAAATGGAGAAGCATTTATCTTGCCAAAAGATGTGATTGCTGATTATGTTACAAGAGAATCTGAATTTATGGCTAGAAATATCTACAAAAAACTAAGCGATAGCAAAGCCTCTAAAATAGTAGCCTTTGTCGATAGTTGCTATAGTGGAAAAACAGATGGTATTTCAAATATCAAAGGGGTAGCTGCTGGAGTATTTAAAACTAAAAAAGTTGAGTTTGATAGTTCTAAAATGGTAGTTTTCACAGCTGGAACAAATGGACAGTTTTCAAATGCTTATAGTGAAAAAGGACAAAGACTTTTTAGTTACTTTGTAGCAAAAGGATTAGCTACTAGAGCTGATTTGGATATAAATAGCTTGTATCAAGAGGTATCAGTTGGAGTTAAAGATGAAAGTTTTAAGATGGGAGATAATAAACGACAAGTTCCTCAAATAGAGGGAAATACTGGGATGGGGTTATGATGAAAAAACTAATCCCTATCTTTTGTGTTGCATTTACCACTTCTCTTTTTGCCACTCCATCGTGGTTTGGTACTATAAAGCCAAATAATTCATACGAAATCATCGGCTACGGAGAGGCTCTTAATCTAAATGAAGCAAAACAAAATGCAAGGGATGAGATAGCAAAACAGATAAAAGTAAATATCAAAAGTGAGATACAAACTACCAAAGAATCAAAACAAAATGAGTACACAAAAAATACAACTTCAACTTCAAAGCAAGATACATCAGTCGCACTTTCAAGTGTGGAAATATTGCAAAATGAAAAAGATGGAGATACTTGGTATGTCGCATTAAGCTATGATAATCGCCCAATTACAACAAAATTGATACAAAAATTAGAAGGTGTAAAATGTGCTAAATCGCCACATCCGTACCTCTTTAATACTGGATTTTATAAAAAACTTGCATCTGATGGGATGGAAGCAAATCTCACAAATTGTATATTGCCAACTTTTGATAATGGGGTGAATTATATCGGGACTTCTCTTGTAAGGGTCGATTTTGATTTCGATATTTTGCTTGAGTCTGTTTCAAATGGAATGAGTGTAAATGCAACCAAAACAAAGCTCAAAAACAATGAAGCATTTCATTTAACAATAGATGCTCCAAAAGGATATTTGAGTATTTTTAATATTTATGAGGGTGGGAAAGTAAATGTAGTCCTTGCAAATAAAGAGTTTAAAAGTGATGTAAAATATACTTTTCCAGAAGCCGCACAAGAGTTTGAACTCTCATCTTCTATCAAAAAAGTGAGGGAAATTGAGGGGTATTTTGTGATAAGTTCACCTATAAAACTTAATCTTAATCGTTTTGGAGCAACTGAATTTAGTTCAAACGGAAGTGAAAAATACCAATTTGATGAGTTTTTAAAACTCCTCGAAAACAATAAATTTGCTTCAACAGTGATTATGATTAGTAGATAAGAGGGTAAAAATAAAATGCCATTTCTCTTAAAAAAATACCATTTTAAAACAACTCAAAAAATACAATTTTTACTCCAAAATGAGCTTGGCTTTGAAAGAAGTATAGCTCAAAGATTACTTTCAAAAGGGAGAGTTTTTGACCAATGTGGTAAAAATTTACTTTATGGTGAAATTCCAATTGGTGAATATATCGAAGTTGCTACTTTTGAGGGGATTTCACGAGGGCTAAAGCCTATGTTTGTTAGCGATGATTTTGCTATATTTGACAAACCATCAGGGCTTCCAGTTCATCCAGTTTCACGAAAAACTGAATATTCTTTACTTGATGAGATACGATTTCATTTTGGAGAAGATGCAAATTTGGCTCACAGGATAGATCAAGAAACTTCAGGACTCGTCCTTGTTGTACGAAACAAAGTGAGTGATGTTGCTTTAAAAGAGATGTTTGTAAACAAAGATTATGACAAAAATTATCTAGCAATCGCAAAAGGAAAAATTGATAAAGAGATAATCATAGATACCCCAATAGATAGGGAAAATGGAAAAATAGGTGTAAGAATGGCTGTAAAAGATGATGGGAAAGAGTCTTTAACAATCATTACACCGCTTACTTATGATGAAATAAAAAATCAAACTTTAGTAAGTGCGAACCCAAAAACAGGAAGGCAACACCAAATAAGAGTTCATCTGCATAGCATAGGGCATACCATCGTGGGCGACCCAATATATGGTGTTTGTGATGAAGTGGCTGATAGTTATCTTTGCAAAACCTTATCATCTGATGATAGAATGATGATTATTGGGGAAAGTAGGCTTATGCTTCATGCTTATAGTTTGGAATTTTCCTTCAAAGAGATAAACTATAAATTTGTCTCAAAACAGAATTTTTAATCAATCAAAATTTCCCACTCAAGCTTTATGATGATTTGCTATAATCCCACTTTAAAACTATAAAGCGGAAACAAATGAAAACAAACCTATCAATAATTATCTTAGCAGCTGGTCAAGGGACCAGAATGAAATCAAACACACCAAAAGTTTTACACAAAATATCAGGCTATGAGATGCTTTATTACAGTATCAAAGAGGCTAAAAAATTAAGTGATGATGTAAGCGTAGTTCTTTATCATCAAGCTTCTTGGGTACAGCAAACTATGGAAAAGTACTTTAATGATGTAACTTATCATATTCAAGACCATCAAAATTTCCCTGGAACTGGCGGAGCTGTGATGGGTATAAAGCCAAAATATTCAAAAACATTGGTGTTAAATGGTGATATGCCACTGATTGAAGCTGGTGAACTAACCAATCTGGTTGGGAATAGTAAACTTACTATGTCTGTTTTAAATCTTAAAAATGCAAATGGTTATGGAAGAGTGGTTGTTTTAAATGGAGCTGTTAGAAAGATTGTAGAGCAAAAAGATTGTAGTGATGAGGAGTTAAAAATAAATATTGCAAATGCTGGAATTTATTGTTTTGATACAGAGTTTTTATTGGCAAATTTACCAAAACTTACAAATAACAACAATCAAAAAGAGTATTACATAACTGATCTTGTTGAGATGGCGATTGAGCAAAACTTAGAAGTTATACCTGTTAGTGTTAGTGAAGAGAATTTTAAAGGGGTAAATTCTAAAGTGGATTTAGCAAATGCTGAGGTTATCCATCAACATAGGATAAAAGAGAGATTTTTGGCAAATGGTGTAATTATGAGATTGCCTGAAACTATCTATATTGAGAGTAGGGTTACTATTGAGGGGGAGTGTATATTAGAAAATGGTGTAACACTTCTTGGAAAAACAAAGATTATCAATAGTCATATCAAAGCTAACAGCATTGTGGAAGATAGTTTGATTGAAGATAGTGATATTGGACCGATGGCTAGAATACGACCACAAAGCATTTTAAAAGATACTCATATTGGAAACTTTGTAGAGGTAAAAAAAGGGAAACTTACTGGGGTAAAAGCTGGGCATTTAAGTTATTTGGGAGATTGTGTGATTGATAGTGGCTCAAATATTGGGGCTGGAACGATAACATGTAACTATGATGGGAAAAATAAATACCAAACAATTATTGGTAAAAATGTATTTGTAGGGAGTGATACGCAACTTGTTGCCCCCTTAAATATTCCTGATGATGTAATGATTGCAGCTGGTACAACTGTGACAAAAGATGTCCAAAGTGGTGATTTGGTACTAAGCAGAACCCCTCAAAAAATGATTTCAAAGTTTTTTTATAAATTCTTTGGGGCAAAATAAGATATGTCAAAATGCAATATTTTTTTAAAAAGTTATTTTGCTTTGTTACAATTATTAAAAATTTGAGGGGATGATAATGACAAAAATAATGCAACAACAATTAAATCTTAATAATCTGCCAAAGAACAAGCCAAATACACTCAAAGCAATAGATTTGTTTGCGGGAATTGGTGGAATTAGACTTGGATTTGCTGAAGCTTTTAAAGAAGATATTGAGTTTGTGTTTAGTTCTGAAATCGATAAATACGCACAAACGACATACTATGCAAATTTTGGTGAAATGCCACATGGTGATATTACTAAAATTGATGAAAAAAATATACCAGTACATGACATACTTCTGGCTGGTTTTCCGTGTCAAGCTTTTTCTATTGCAGGAAAAAGACTTGGATTTGAAGATACAAGAGGGACATTGTTTTTTGAAGTAGCAAGAATTATCAAACATCATAAGCCAAAAGTTGTTTTTTTGGAAAACGTGAAAGGTTTTGTTAATCATGACAAAGGAAATACTTTTAAAGTTGTAAAGGAAACTTTAAATGAACTAGGATACAAGGTGTTCTCGAAGGTTTTAAATGCAAAAGATTTCGGAGTGCCACAAAATAGGGAGAGAATTTATATTGTTGGATTTTTAGATAATGAAGTGGATTTTGAGTTTCCAAAAGCTTTAGATAAGTGCGTATCGATTCAAGATAAGCTAGAGCAAAAAGTAGATACAAAATACTACTACAACGATAAACCTCTTTATGAGCGAATAAAATATGATGTAACAAACGAAAAATCAGTGTATCAATGGCGAAGACAGTATGTAAGGGAAAATAAAAGTGAGGTTTGTCCGACACTAACTGCAAATATGGGAACAGGTGGGCATAATGTACCTATTATTAAAGATAGTTTTGGAATAAGAAAACTAACACCTAGAGAGTGTGCGAACTTTCAAGGCTTTCCCAAAAATTTTATTTTGCCAAAAGAACTAGTGGACTCTCAACTTTATAAACAATGTGGGAATAGTGTAGTTGTAAGTGTAATTCGACATATTGCAAAAGATATAAAAAAAAGAATAGTAAAAAATGACTGAAATTGAACTACTCGAAGCTCTAAAGAATTATGACTATAAAAAGAATAAAGTTAAAACCATAGCAGAACAATGTGGGTTAACAGAAGGTGAATTAAAAAAGTTTTATACAACTTATTTTTTTAGAGAGATTTCACAAAAAATAGATTTAGAAAATCTTACTCAACTAAATATAGACCATATTAATTCGAACCTAACTGATGAAGAGAAAAAAGTTTTTAATTTTATAAAAAGTGATATGAAAAAGATTATTGAAAAAACTTTATCAATAGCCATGACTAATGGATTCAGTACAAATATTAACCATGTTGAAAGTGGTGTAATGACTGCAAATGCTGGAGATAGTGCAGAGTTTATTTTTGTAGCTCGTGCAATTTTAGCAGGATTTAATTGTAGTAGTGTAGATGTAAGAAGTAGTAGATATGATGCAATTATAGATTTTGAGAATGTATTATTAAGAGTTCAAATTAAAGGAATTAGTACTGGAAATACTATAAGTTTTAAAGATAGAGATAGAGGCGGACAAGGAATCGACCACAGACATGAAAGAAATATTGGAAAAAGAATAACAGCTCAAGATTGTGATATATATGTAGCAGTTGACAAGCAAGTAGGCATATGTTATATCATTCCAATGAATTGGGCTGATACTTTAAGCGATGAAGAATGTAAAAATATAAGGTTAAGTCAAATTGAGCATTATAAAGAAAATTGGAATGTTGTTAAAGAGCTAAGTAGAAATAATCAAAGAGGTTTAAATTAATAATGTTCTCAAATAAGTGCAATGATATGTTTAAAAATATTTATAATTTGAAGTTAAGTGAATCGCAAATAAAAGATATTTTTATTTTGTATTCTCTAAACAAAGGTTTGCTATTAAAAGAATCACTTAGAAAAAAATATTTAAATAATCCAAAAAATAAAATCCAAAAAATAGATATTTTTAGCGATGTTATAAACGCGTTGCAAACAAATAAAGATATAGAACTTTTTATATTATCATTGCAATTAATTTCTATTCAACCTTTATTAAATGCACAGCAAAAATTACAAAATATCATAAGTAATAAAATACATACAAGAAAATTAAATACATTTGAGAATATCATTTGGTGGATTTTAAATCATGAAAATATGCCATTATTGTCTGACAATTCAGTAAAATACTTCCAATATTTATCTTCTCAAATATTCAAGATTCAAGTAAAAGAGGTGAAATGCTACTAAAAAATAAAAATATCCTAGTTGGAGTTACTGGTTCGATTGCTATTTATAAATCTTTAGAGCTTATTCGTCTTTATGTAAAAGCTGGAGCAAATGTGAAAGTTGTCCTAACAGATGGAGCAAAGAAATTTATCACACCACTTACTTTTGAGGCAATCTCTCAACAAAAAGTTTTAGATGATACAAATGAAAATTGGGATAAAGATTCTATCAATAACCATATCGCTATTGGAAAATGGGCAGATATTTTTGTAATAGCTCCTGCAAGTGCAAATACGATAAATAAGTTAAGCAATGGGATAGCTGATAATCTTCTTCTTCAAACTGCTTTAGCATATCCAAGAATGAAACTCCTTTGTCCCGCTGCAAACACAAATATGATAGAAAATCCAATCACAAAAGCAAGTCTTAAAATGCTTACACTTTGTAATTTTAAAATCATCTCCCCAGTTACTAAAGAGTTGGCTTGTAGAGATATTGGAAATGGAGCAATGGCAGAAGTAGAGGATATTTTCGATGCTACACTCAGGGAGCTTTTAAAAGATAGTTACTGGGAAAATCGTAAAGTTGTTTTAAATGGTGGAGCAACTATTGAGAAGATTGATGATGTTAGATTTATTTCAAATTTTAGTAGTGGAAAGATGGCTGGGGCGTTAGCCTCTGCACTTTACTACAAGGGAGCTGATGTTTGTTTGGTTGGAAGTAGTGAATTTAAAGTTCCAAGTGAAGTACATATTATCAAAACAACAAGCACAATTGAGATGGAGGGGTATTTGGTTGACTCCATTCGAGTGGCAAAAAAAGGAAAATTATCAAATGCAACTCTGATGGATAACTCAAGTATAGAGTTAATTCAGAAAAAACCATATTTTTTTGGAGTAGCTGCGATTAGTGATTATGTTCCAAAATATCCACAAAATGGGAAGCTTAAGAAAGATGATATTGGTGAAACTTGGAATTTGGAGCTAAAAAAGAATATCGATATTTTGGCAAATTTACAAAAAGATGGGATTTATGCAATTGGCTTTAAAGCTGAAATGGATAAAGTTAATGGGAAAGAAAACGCACTTTTGATGTTAGAAAATAAAAAACTTGATGGAGTTTGTTTAAATATTTTAGATGTTCATAATAGTTTTGGAAGTGATACAAATACAATAGAATTTTTACATCAAAAAAAGAGTTTCAGAGTAAGTGGCGATAAGCTAGCTATCTCATTTGAACTTTTAGAAAATCTAAAAGAGGTTTTTAGTGAGTAGTTGCCCAAATCATATCGCAATTATTATGGATGGCAATGGAAGATGGGCTAAAAATAAAGGGCTAAAGAGGACAGCTGGACATGAGGAGGGGGCAAAAGTTGTAAGGGATATTACAAAACATTGTAGTTTGCTTGGGGTTAAATATCTTACTTTGTACGCATTTAGTACAGAAAACTGGACGCGTCCAAAACTTGAAGTTGAGTTTTTGATGAAACTTTTAGAGAGGTATTTTAAAAGTGAATTGCCTATTTATTTGGAAAATAATATTAAATTTAGAGCAATTGGGGATATATCAAAATTTTCAAAATCTTTACAAAAGATTATAAAAGATGTTGAAGATAAAACATCAAATATGAGCGGACTTACACAGATTTTAGCTCTAAATTATGGCTCTCGTGACGAGATAACAAGGGCAGTTTCTAAATTAGTTTCAAGCAATCAAACAATAAATGAAGAAAACATCTCTTTAAATCTTGATACAGCTGATTTTTCTGATGTTGATTTGTTAATCCGTACAAGTGGTGAAGTGAGGATTTCAAATTTTTTACTTTGGCAATGCGCTTATAGTGAGATGTTTTTCTCTTCTACATTGTGGCCAGATTTTAATTCAAATGAACTTGATGAGATTATTAGCGATTATAGTTTAAGGGATAGGAGATTTGGCGGTGTTTGATGGAGTAATCGTATTTGTTTTTGGAATTATAATTGGTAGTTTTTTAAATGTACTTATTTATAGACTCCCACTTGGAATTTCACTTATCAATCCAAAAAGATCATATTGCCCACACTGCAATACACAAATAAGGTGGATTGACAATATCCCACTAATCTCTTATCTTATTTTGAATGGTAAATGTTCAAAATGTTTTGAAAAAATATCGATAAATTATTTTATTGTCGAGTTTTTGAGTGGATTATTTTTTGTTTTATTGTTTTTAAAATTTGGTTTTGGAGTACCTTTTTTTATCTATTTGGCTCTATTTTCTACTCTTTTGGTTTTGTCATTTATCGACTTCAAGTACAAAGCCGTTCCAGATTATCTTCTTTTAATTGCATTTATATTGGCTATTTTTGTCCCATCTTTTAGTTTTGAAGGGGCATTGCTTTTTGCTGGTGGATTTGTTTTGCTTGATTTTGTGATTACATTTTATATCCAAAATATCAAAGCAAAAATAACAAAAAATGAGGAGCTAGAAACTCAAAAAGCATTAGGGGAAGGTGATATACCGATAGTTGCAATAATTGGAGGCATTTTGGGGGTTCAGCTTGGATTGTTTGCAATTATTTTGGCTTCCATTTTAGCTATTATTCCAGCAATTTATGGGCAAATAAAACATAAAGATATTGAAACTCCATTTATCCCTTTTTTATCTTTAGGGCTTATTCTTGTTGTTTTATTTGGTGAAAACATTTATGAGATTGCAACGAAATTAGGATTGTTTTAATGAGATTGCTAAAAAAATATTTATCTCGAACTTTACAAAGTAGTTTTTTCCCAATTTTTTTATCACTTTTTACTATAACTTCTGTTGTTTTTTTGGTAAAAATCGCTGCATTGACATCTGTGATAACTATCACATTTGGGGAACTCGCCTATTTGTATCTTCTAAAAGTACCTGTTATTTTATACTACACTTTGCCTATAACATTTTTTATAGCGATGGTATTAAATCTTTCAAAACTATCTGGTGAATATGAATTGATAGTAATTTCAAGTTTTGGATTCTCCCCGCTTCGTTTGCTTTTTATACTTTTGCCAGTCTCCTTTTTGGCTAGTGCGGCACTTTTTGTAATCTCATTTGTCCTTATCCCACAAACAGATTACCTTGAGGATAAGTTTGTAACACTTAAAAAACAAGAGGCGGAATTTAATATTAAACCTAGCGAATATGGGCAAATTTTTGGTCCTTGGTTTATTTATGTCGAGGGGAAAGATGGTGGAATTTATAAGGATGTAACGTTGTTTGAACCAAATTTAAATAAAGATACATTTGTTATGGCAAAAGAAGCAAATATACAAAATGAACAAAATGCTTTAAAACTTGAACTTTCAAACGGCGTAGCTATGAATATTTCAACAAATAAATTTCAACAGATAGATTTTGAAAAGATGATGATGCGATACAAAACAAGTCAAGCCGAAGAGATAAATACTATTGAAGATTTGATAACCTACTGGAGTAAAATTGATCCGACATCACCAAAAAAAAGAACACTAATCCAAAATATTTTTATTTCACTTTTCCCTTTGATTTCACTCCTTTTTTATGTTGCATTTGGTTTTTATAACCCTAGATATGAGAAAAATAAAAATACGATTTATGCGATTGTTTTAACTACAATTTATATGATTTCGATGCAAAAGGTTGCTGAGATGAAAAATATAGATTTGATTTATATTTTTGTTGGTGTTTGGGTATTTTTATCTTATACAACATATCGTGTGAAAGTTAAGCCTTACTATTAAGCTATGAAAATAAAATTAACAATCTCCTATGATGGAAGTAAATTTAATGGTTCAGCAAAACAACCAAAGTTGATAACTGTTCAAGGTGAACTTGAAAAGGCATTAAAAATTTTAGGGATAATATCTAAAACTGTTTTTAGTGGACGAACAGATAAAGATGTCCATAGTACAAACCAAGTTGTGTCTTTTGATGTTCCAATATTTTGGGAAGATTTGGGGAAATTAAAAGTAGCACTTGATAGACTTTTAGGAGAATTTATTTTTATTAAAAGTATTGATGTTAAAGAATCTGATTTTCACGCTAGGTTTGGCGCTAAAAGTAGGGAATATCGCTATGTAATCTCATTAAAGCCAACAACACCATTTAGTTGTAGTTATTTTTACCACCATAAAAATGTCAATCTTGTAAGAGTGCAAGAGGCTTCAAAGGTATTTATTGGGAAACACGATTTTTCCAATTTTAGTAAAAGTGGAAGTGAGCCAAAAAGCACAATAAGGGAGATTTATGGGATAAAAATCTATAAATACAAGGAGTTTGTGGTATTTAAATTTAATGCAAATAGTTATTTGAGGAGTCAAATTAGGATGATGGTTGATTTTTTATTGAAAATCTCAGATGGAAAATTTACCGTAAGTGATTTGATAAATCAACTAAATCACACGAAAATAGTTTCAAAAACATTGGCTCCACCAAATGGACTTTATCTTACGAGGATTAGGTATTAAAAGCAGAGATAAAATATTATGTCCCTTTTGAAATGGGACATTTTGCAAGCAAACTTGTTTGCTTCTTTAGGATTTGCTACTTTAACAATTTTTTATAAATTGTGCTAAAAGTAGAGATAAAATTGTAGGTCCCTTTTAAAATGGGACATTTTAAAAGGGGAAAAGATATGGGGAAAATCGCAGTCATAGGTGCAGGAAAATGGGGTGAAGCACTACATTTTGCACTATCATGCAAAAATGAAGTTTTGATAACTTCGAGAACCAAAAAAGAGATAAAAAATTTTGTACCTTTATCTTTTGCTTTGGAGTGTGAGTATTTAGTTATAGCAATTCCAGCTCAAAGTATCAGGGGGTGGCTAAAGGATAACTTTGTAAATAAAGGGCAAAAAGTTTTAGTTGCAGCAAAAGGGATTGAAGCAGATACTGGATGTTTTTTAAAAGAGATTTATGAAGAGTATGTTGAGCCTGATAACTTAGGATTTATAAGTGGTCCATCGTTTGCCAGTGAAGTTATGAAGGGTTTGCCAACGGCTTTGGTTTTAAATTCAACAAGCAAGATTTTTTATGATGAATTTGCTCCATTTTTCCCAGATTTTATAAAAACATATTATAGCGATGATGTTATAGGTGCTGAAATAGCAGGGGCTTATAAAAATGTATTAGCGATAGCTAGTGGAATTTGTACTGGACTTGGACTTGGACAAAATGCAAGTGCTAGTTTAATATCTCGTGGACTTGTTGAGATGGAGAGATTTTCAAAGTATTTTGGTGAAACGAAAAATGAGACTTTTATTGGGCTTAGTGGGGCTGGAGATCTTTTTTTAACAGCCACTTCAGTTTTAAGTAGAAATTATCGTGTTGGGCTAGGACTAGCCAATAATAAACCAATTGAGGATATTTTAAAAGAGATTGGGGAGGTTGCGGAGGGTGTTAAAACAAGTGAAGCGATATATAAACTTTCTCAAAAGTTTAATATCTATACACCAATTGCTAATGAAGTAAAATTGATACTTGATGGGAAAAATCCAAAAGAGAGTTTGCGGGATTTACTAAAAAGCTAATTCAAAGAATATAGATTTAATAGTGATTTTAGTAAACTTTAGAGAATTTAATAAAGGGAAGAGATGATTAAAATAGTAAAAAATGCAACTTTATTTGTCATGGTAGTTATTACAATTACTGGTTGCGCTAAAAATGAGATTGATATCGCGTCATATCAAAACAAAATCAAAGAAAAAGTTACCATTCCTGATATTTGCAAACCACAATATAATTCAGCTATGCCAAAAGTAGCTGTTGTAGATTTTACAAACAATTCAACATTTGGCGATGGGCAGATTAACAGAACGACATCTCAAACAAATAGTTCAGCTATTATTGGCGGTACAAAAGTTGGTAGAAGTGGATTTGTCGGTGCGGGTGTTGGAGAAAGCAACACTGTATCAAACAGCGAAAATAGGGATTTAAAAGCAAGACTCGAACAAGCATTTAGTGGTCCATTAGAAGATATGGTATCAAATAGTGGTGGAGCTGTTTTGCTTAGTCGAAACGATATGGATAAAATTGATAGTGAACTAAAGTTGCAAGATAGTGGCTTGGTTGATCCAAAAACAGTTGTAAAACTTGGAAAATTAGTTGGAGCAAAATATATTATCACAGGCTCAATTGATAATGTTGATTTGAAATTTACAGATAATGGAACAGTCGCAAATGCAATAGGGAATGAGACAGCTCGTTCAAAAGATAATGCAACTAGACTTGTTGGATTACTTCTTCAAGTAGGAGCTGCTGCAACTGATGGAATGGTGATAACATCAAAAGCAACAATTAAAATAATTGATGTTGAAACGGGCAAAATAGAGTTTTCAAGAACTCTAGGCGGTTCAACTAATATTGGTAAATTTAAAAATCCAAGTTATGATCAAATTGTTGGAGCAGTGAAGAAAAATATTATAGATGGGCTTCCTGCTTTAAATGAAGATTTTGCTACATATTTTTCTGTAAAAGGGTATATTACTCAACTTAGATATCAAGGTAAAGATGTTGTGGCTCAAGTAAATGTTGGGAGAGATTTTAAAGTTGTAGAGAATCAAATTTTTAAAATACTAAATTTTGACTCGCTTGTTGATCCTTTGAATGGAAATGAGAGTTGTGATATATCGATCTCAAAAGTAAAGCTAAAAGCAACAAATCAAATCACCCCAACATCGACATGGGCAACTATTGAAGATGGTGACGGGATGAGTCTAAAACTTGGACAATTAATTCAAAAAACACATGAAAAGGGTAGCTTTGGAATCTTTAAGTAGTAAAAAAACGATTTTAGCTTTAGTTGTCACTTTAGCTTTTGGTGGTTGTGTTGGTGGAAATATAAGTGTTTTACCAAAAAAAGATAGCAAACAAAAAGATGAGATTGCTTTACCAAATTGGTATTTAAATTCCCCAAATAATACGGCTATATTTTTGTATGGTTCAGGTGAGGGTGAGAGTCTTGAGATTGCAAAATCAAATGCCCTTAGTAATATGGCAGCTAGTTTGGTTGTTAGTGTCTCATCAAACCTACAAACTAATACACAAACAAATATCACAAATGGAAAAGAGAGTTACTCTAAAGATGTTTCCAAAGATGTAAAAGTTGAAGTTCAAAAGATAAAGTTTACAAATGCAACAGTTAAAAACAATCAGTTGATAGATGGGAAATTTTATCTTTTGATGCAAGTTGACAGGGCTGAGCTTTTCAGTCAAAAAAAAGGGGAATTTGGTTCGCGTGATGGACGAATTGAAGAACTTTATAGCTCACTTAATGGAAAGTCAAAACTAGGACAAATTCATATTTTACAAGATATGTACCCACTTTTAAAAGAGGCAAAATCACAAGCAATAGTTTTAAATGCGATAAACAATAGTTTTGCTTATGGGGACTATTTAAAAAAGTATGATAATTATATTGATAAAATAGATGATATTAAATCTGATTGTATAGTTTCTGTTGAAAATAATCTATTTGAGAGTTATTTTAGAGATGTTTTGATTGAGTCATTGAATAAAAATAGATTTAAAATTGGCTCAATCGGAGGTAAAAGTGATATTTTAATCAAGTTAAATGTTCAGCCAAAATATAGCATAACGAATGGTTGGAATATAGTAAAAGTGACAACAACAATATCTGTTTTGAGTGAAAATAAAATAGTTTCAAATAAAACAATAAGCACAATTGGCAGATCTTCAACCTCAAAAGAGAGTGCTTTGGAAGATGCCTCAAAGGGTTTAAGAGATGAAATTGAAACCGCAACACTTGAATATATTATTTTTGGAAAATAGGGCTTAGATTTTTATCGTTATTGTTGAGTATGGATTGTATAGAACATTTGCGCGTGTTTGGATTTTGACATTTCTCCTTTGGGTGTAATCTACCACGAAAACGCCACCATTATCACTCGAAAACTTAGCGCAAATCTTAGAAGCTTCTATGATTATTTGTTCCGGTAGATCGTTTTTTCTATTTTGAACTATAACATGTGAAGATGGTTGCCCTTGAAGGTGAAACCAAAAATCACTAGCTTTACTATTTTCTAATAAAAATATATTTTCCCTTTCATCTCGCCCAAGCATTATTTTAAACCCATCAATAAAAAAACTTTGATATTGCTCCATTTTTTTTGTTTTTTTGATATTTCTATCTTTTTTTGGGAGATAAAACTCAATCTCATCAACCCTTTTTGCACCATTTATTATCCCTATCAATCTATTTAGAAATTCAATCTTTCCAGATAAATTTTCATACTCTAAATATTGATTTTTGATTTTTTGCTTTAGTTTTTTCCCATTTTTAAATAAAAAATCTACATAGTTTGATGGTGAGGCAAATGAGTTATCGAGTTTTATTTCAAGCTCATTTCCATCGAAATCTATTAAAGTTATAGTTTTTTGGTATGGTTTGATTTTGTAAAGATTTGCCAAAATTAGATTGGCTGTTGCGTATGTTTCATTTGATTGTTGCTCTAAAATATCTTGTTTTTCAAGATTATTGATAATATGTTCGAGTTTATTTTTCTCTTTTTGAAGCTGACTTATTTTTTGTGTTTTGAGGTTTTGCAGTAAAGTTGTCTCTTTTAGTGAAAAATTATTTTTCAGTTCATAGATGATATCCGAACAGATTGCATCTTGAAATGTAAAGTTTGGTTTTGGAAGAGCATCTAATTTTAATCCAACCCTAACAACTCTAGATGAATTTTGCTCATCAATATGTCTAAGTGCTTCTTGGATTATTTTATTTTCATCAAGAATTATTGTGTTTGTGTTTTTCCCTGTAAATTCAAATTGTAAGGTCGCAATCTCTTTTTTGTAACTAGATTTTGAAATAACCTCTATGCAGAGTATTTTGTCATCATTTAAAAGATAAGTGTTATTTATTTGGGAGTTTGTAAACTTTTTTTGTAAGATAATATCAAATGGCGATTTGAAATCTTTTTTGATATTTTCACTATTTTCTTTGATGTAAACGATTGAATTTCCACGAGTCATATCAAAATAAAATGTTTCATCTTTGGAAAATTCTAATTTTAGAGTATTGTTTTCAACTCTTTTGATATGTTTTATGTGGCTAAATTTTTTTAGGTACTCACAAAAAGCCTTAAGAAGGTAGTGTTTCATTTTTACTCCATATAGCAAAACTGTTTTTGTAAAGTTCAAGTCAAATGGAAAGCAAAATTAAGGAGTTTACCGTAGTAAATGACAAAAATTTACCGACATTTAGCGATAAAATTTAGGAAAAGAACTAAACTCCAGCCGCTTCCATAAGTCTAGCTTGATAATCAGCTGTAAGTGGGTCAATTATCTCTTCAAGTAATCCATCTTGCATAATATTATCTAGCCTATATAGCGTAAGATTTATTCTATGATCACTTATCCTTCCTTGCGGATAGTTGTAAGTTCTAATTCGCCCACTTCTGTCACCTGTTCCAACTTGTTCTTTTCGATTTGCATCTTCTTTGCTCATTCTCTCTTGCTCTTGCATATCGTAAAGTCTAGCTTTTAGAACTTTCATCGCTCGTTCTTTATTTTTGTGTTGAGATTTTTGGTCTTGATTTGTTACAACAATTCCTGATGGAAGGTGGGTAATACGAACGGCACTATCTGTTGTATTAACTGATTGTCCACCACTTCCACTACTTCTCATAACATCAATTTTCAAGTCTTGTTCTCTTATCTCAATCTCGATATCATCAACTTCAGGGATAACAGCAACTGTGATAGCGGATGTATGAACTCTCCCTTGTGATTCAGTTTCAGGAACCCTTTGAACCCTATGAATTCCAGATTCAAACTTCATTTTAGAATATACAGATTCCCCTTTTACAAGGAAAACCATCTCTTTAAATCCGCCAGATTCGCTTTCGCTACTACTCATAATTTCAGTTTTCCACCCTTGATTTTCAGCATATCTGATATAAGCCCTAAAAAGGTCTGAAACGAAAAGTGCTGCCTCATCACCACCAGTTCCTGCTCGAAGCTCAATATAGATATTCTTTTCATCATTTCGATCTTTTGGGAGCAGAAGTATCTTTATCTCCTCTTCAAGTGCTGGTTTTCTTTGTTCAAGTTCTCTTAATTCCTCTTTTGCGAGTTCTGCTAGTTCTTTATCATCAAGAAGCATCTTGTTATCTTCAATGTCACTAATTATTTGGTTGTACTCTTTAGCAGCTGCGACAATTTTTGCAATACTTGATTGCTCTTTTGAGAGAGATGTCATTTTTTTTATGTCGCTAAGTATTTCTGATGAAGCCAATAAATTATGGATATCTTCACTTCTCTTGATAAAAGATTGTAATTTTTCTTGTAACATTGGATTGCCTTAAGATGGAGTATTTTGTAAAGAAAAAGTAGAAATTTTATCTACTTTTTGAGGTGATTAAAGTGAGTTAATTCTTAATTGAAGTCTGCTAACTTTTCTTGAAGCTGTTCCAAGTTTTAAAATATTTTTGCTTACGCAGTGGTGTAAATATTTGTTAGCAGTTTGCATAGCATCAAGTGCTTTCTCTTTATCGTTTGCTTCTATTGCAACTAAAACAGCTTTTGTGATGTTTTTAATTCTTGTTTTGTAAAATCTGTTTCTTTCAGTTTTTACGATCGTTTGTTTTGCTCTTTTTGCAGTTTGTTTATGATTTGCCATATTGGTAATCCTCTTATTTTTTTAATTTTTATTTGCGAAACCCACTAATAATGGGACTTAGGCGAATTTTTGTGTGGAATACTACTTAAGAAGCACTTAAAATAAGCTTTAATTAATGTTTAATTATTTTTGAAACTACTATAAAATAACCAAAAATTGATGTTAAGTATTGATTTGATAAAATTTAGAATTAAATTAACAGAAAGATTAAAGATGAAATTATTTGGAACAGACGGCGTAAGAGGTAAAGCGGGAGAATTTCTAGATGTTGTCACAGCTCTAAAATTAGCTCAAGCTGCAGGGATTTATTTTAACAACATCTCAACTAAAAGAAGTAAAAAAATACTTTTGGGAAAAGATACAAGAAGAAGTGGTTATATGATTGAAAATGCACTTGTTAGTGGATTTACTAGTGTTGGATATGATGTGATACAAATTGGACCTATGCCAACACCAGCTATTGCGTATCTAACTGAATCTATGAGATGTGATGCTGGGATTATGCTGAGCGCGTCACACAATCCATTTGAAGATAATGGGATAAAGTTTTTTAATTGTAGAGGCGATAAATTAAGTAGTGATATAGAAGGAAAAATTGAAGAGATTTTTTATGATGAAAAATTACTTGCATCTTCTCAAGTTACTGGGGTAAATATTGGTAAAGCTAAAAGGATTGATGATGTTATTGGAAGATATATAGTTTCAATCAAAACATCATTCCCAAAAGCTATGTCGCTTAATAATCTAAGAATCGTCCTTGATTGCGCAAATGGTGCAGCATATAAAGTAGCGCCAACAATTTTAGAGGAACTTGGTGCTGATTTGATTGTTCTTAATAATAAACCAAATGGATTTAATATTAACGATGATTGTGGAGCGCTTCATCCACAAAATCTTGGAAAAGTGATTAGAGAATATAGGGCAGATATAGGAATTGCACTTGATGGTGATGCTGATAGATTAGTTGTTGTTGATGAAAATGGTGAAGTTATCGATGGCGATAAATTAATTGGTGCTTTGGCTGTTTATCTTAAAAAAGAAGGAAAATTGCCATCCAATAGTTGCGTTGCTACTGTTATGAGTAATGTTGCGCTAGAGGAGTATCTAAAAGAGAATGGAATCGAACTTTATAGATCAAATGTTGGGGATAAATATGTTTTAGAGATAATGAAAGAGAAAAATATTAACTTTGGCGGTGAACAAAGTGGACATATTATTTTTGGAGATGTTGCTAAGACAGGTGATGGCTTAGCATCAGCACTACAAGTTTTATCGCTTATAATTTCAAGTGGAAAAAAAGCTAGTGAAGTTTTAAATCCATTTGAACTTTCACCACAGGTTTTAAAAAATATCAATATTGAAACAAAGATACCATTGGAAAATATAGTTGGTTTAGAGGAGATGCTTCTATCTTTTAGAAAACTTGGACTTAGAGATTTGATAAGATATTCTGGAACAGAAAACAAGATAAGACTCCTTCTTGAGGGTGAAAACAAGAAGATACTTGATAGTTCAATGGATGAACTTGTTAGATTTATTAAAAGTAAATTGTGTTAATCATGAGGAGTAAAGTTTATATTTTTTTAATCCTTGTAGCTGCACTTTTTGCCGTTGATCAATATGTTAAATTTTTATTTGTTGATGGCTTTGGTATTGATGGTGAGTGCATCTCTTTAGTTCTGGCATACAATAAAGGTGTTGCATTTTCGATGTTTGCATTTTTAGATGAGAATTTAAAGTATATACAAATAGGAATGCTTATCGTTGGAATTATCTATTTAGCTATAAATAAAGATATGTTTAGTGATTATTATATCCCTGTTGCGATACTTTTTGCAGGTGGGATTAGCAATATTTTTGATAGATTTATCCATGCGGGTGTTGTTGATTATGTTTATTGGCATTGCGGTTTCGATTTTGCTATCTTTAACCTTGCTGATGTTTTGATTGATATCGCGGTTGTTTGGATGATTTACATTAATTATCAAAATGAGAAGAGATTAAAAGCTTAATTTTTCTCTTTACAAAAAATAACTTGCATTATAATAGTTATAATTTCTCTCTTTTTAACTAATTTTTAAAGCTATTAGGTTATTATTTGCGCAAATAAGTAGCAATTGTATAAAATTTATACAAATTTGTTGTCTATTTAATTTTAATTTACGGTTACAATAGTGTTATCATTTTGTTACAAAGTGAGATTTCGAAAATTTAACACAAAACACAAAACACAAAACACAATTCAAAACAAGGAAAAAAAATGACGAAAATGATTAAAATGAGTTTAGTAGCTGCTGTAGCAATGGCTGGTTTAACTACAACTGCGAGTGCAAAACCAATTAAAGAAGCTTTAGATAATGTAGATTATTCTGGAAACTTAAGATATAGATATACAAATGCGGAAGCAACAAGTACATCAAAGGGTCTTGACCAAAATGAATATCAATTAAATATGACTGTAAAGTCGTCAATCAATAAAATGATAACTGCAACAGTTTCGGCTGGTGTAACTGCTACAACTTCAGATGATTCTGGTGATGCTGATCCTCAAGCTTCTGAGATTAAAGAAGCAAATTTTGCTTTTGCTCTGCCAATGGCAACAGTTATTGCTGGTAAACAAGCTTTAGCTACTCCGTTTGCTGATGGTTCACTTGACTCTCAACAAGGAACAGGTGTTGTTGCTTTAGTTCCAGTTGGTGGTGTTACAATTGCTGGTGGATTATTTTTAAATTCTGATGCAGTATCCAATGTTTATAATGTAGATTTAGGTGGACACAATATAGCTGCTCTAGCTGTTATTGGTAAAGCTTCTGTAGTTGACTATGCTGCTTGGTATGCTAAAATTAGTGAAAATGCATTGACTTTACAAGCTGATGGAAAAACTGCAACAACTCTTTCTGCTGGTACAACTGCTGGGGCAACTGCTGTTAACTTAAACCTTAAAGCTCCTGTTGGTCCAGTAAATGTTGAAGTAAACTATGCAAAAGTTAACTATACAGTAAATAAAGCTGATGCAAAAGAACCAACTCAATCAAGAATTGTAGTTTCTGGCGATGTTGCTGGTGTTAGTTTAGCTGCTGGTTATGTTAAAGCTGGAAAAGATGGTGGTGATGTAACTTTAGGTGACGGAGATGCAACTGCAAACTTCGTAATGGAAGCATTTAGTGGAACTGCGTTAAAAGATACAAGTGCTTATTATTTAGCTGCTTCTATGCCTGTTGGTCCAGTTACTGCTAAATTAGAATATGGTAAAACTTCTGATTTAGATGGTACTACTGCTGGAAATGCTAAATTTAGTGAAACAAAACTTTCTGCAACTTATGAGATAGTTAAGAACTTCACTGTTTCAGCTTGGATGACGGCTACAAGCGGAGATGGCGACTATAATAAAATGGGTGCAAATAGATTAGAACTTAACTATACATTCTAATAAGAATTTAGTTAACTATTCTTTAGAAGGTTGGGCCTTGGCTCAACCTTTTTTAGTTTCGGAAGTGAGGCTTTCTAATAGAGAGTCCAACTTCCCTGATAACTATTTTATATAACTACAACAATAATCTGTAACAGTTTTTATTTTTAAATCAAAAGAAGAATTTGCAGGTACGCTAAATGTTTCTGGAGTATTTAGTGTTTTCCACTCTTCGTTTGGAAGTCTAATCTCAAGTTCTCCACTCATAATCTCCATAATCTCAGCTTCAGCAGTACCAAATGTATAGTCCCCAGGAAGCATAATCCCCAAAGTTTGTATAGTTCCATCATTAAGCGTAATTGCTCTACTTGTTACTTTCCCGTCATAATAAATATTTGCCTCTTTTTTTACTGTAACATTTTTTATTTCACTCATTTTATTTTCCTTTTTATTTTTAAATTTTAATATCTCATAAATAAAAAAACCTCGAATAATCGAGGTTTTTTTATCTTTAAAGAAGATGTCTAAATTAAACTCTAGCTGCTTCTCTTCTTTGTAAATAATCCCAGTCTTTATCTACTCTTTTTTGCCATTCTGTAATTACATGTTCATTTTCTGGTTTAAATAGATGCTTAAATCTACCCTGAGCACCCAAATAATCCCTTACAGGAACAATATTTTTTGGTCTATATGTAATATTTAATTCTCTTCCATCAATTATTTCATAAAGTGGGAAAACCAAAGAATCTGTTGCCAAATCTGAAACTTCTATTGTTTGGTGCTCTAAGAACTTCCATTCAGTCGTACAAGCAGACATTGCATTTATATAGACAGGACCTTCAGCATCAAATCCTTTTTGGATTTTTTTAACCATATCTTTCCATTTGTTTGGAGCAATTTGAGCAACATACGGTGAGCCATGAGCTGCCATAATTTGCATCATATCTTTTTTATGTTTTTTCTCTCCATATGAGTGACTCCCAGCAGGACTTGTAGTGGCACTTGCCCCTATTGGAGTTGAGCTACTTCTTTGCCCACCAGTGTTTGCATAAACTTCATTGTCAAGACAAACATACATCATATTATGTCCTCTTTCAAAACAACCACTTATCCATTGGAAACCAATGTCATATGTTGAACCATCACCACCAAAAGCTACAAATTTAGGCTCAGGAGTATTTGGATCAATTCTCCCTTTTCTTCTTAGCGCTTTATTGGCTGCTTCTGCCCCTGCAATCGCAGTTGAACTATTTTCAAATCCAATATGAATCCATGAGCTATCCCAACTTGTATGAGGATAGATAGCTGTACAAACTTCAAGACAACCTGTGCTTGAACCAATAACCATGTTGTCATTTGTTGCATTTAGCACTTCCCTAACAATAATAGAGTGAGCACATCCTGGACAAAGAACATGAGCACCTTCAAATCTTTCAGCAGCTGTTGAGAATGCTTTTAGATTTTTAATCTCTTTAACCCCTTGTGGTAAACAACCACCGTTTGTACTACAACTCATAATTATGCCTCCACGTTATAATATTTTAATTCAGGTCCTCTAACCCCAATAAATCTTTGAATTGAACCATTCAATTTACCATTTGCAACTTCATCAAGTGCATAATTAAATATACCTTTTAGGTTTTCAATATTTATATCTCTTCCACCCAATCCGTAAATAATGTTTGATAAAAGTGGTCTAGCAGGCGTGTTGAATAGTGCAGCTGCAATATCATTATATACAAGTCCTGTTTGCCCACCTGGTGCGGATCTATCCATACAAACCACTGCTTTTGCATTTTGTAATATTTTTGCAAATGTTTCTAATTGTGTTGGTCTAAATACACGAGGTAAAACAACACCAACCTTTTTCCCTTCAGCTCTTAGTTTATCTGCTGCCATTTGAGCAGTTTGATAAGTTGTGCCTAAACAAACAAGTACAACATCAGCATCTTCAACTAAATATGTTTCAGTCATATTGTATTTTCTTCCACTAAGTTTGCCATATTCTTCAAATACTTCCTCAATGATTTTAACTGAACCCATCATTGCATTGTGTTGCTTTGCTTTGTGTTCAAAATGCCAATCAGATTCTGTTTGTACACCATGAGTTACAGGTTTGTCAAAATTTAAAAGTGAATTTACTTCTTGGTAATTTCCTACAAAATTGTATGCTTCTTCGTCGCTAAGTGGTCTTACATTTTGTGCTTTATGTGATGTTAAGAATCCATCTTGATTAACAATCACTGGTAGTCTGACACTTTTATGTTCAGCAATTCTAAAAGCACAAAGAACTAAATCATAAGATTCTTCAGGAGTGCACGCATCAATTGATATCCAACCACTCTGGTTTGCAAGATACATATCTGAGTGGTCACCATTAACATTAAGTGGCGCAGCTAAAGCTCTATTTATCATACAAAGCACGATAGGCATTCTCATACCAGATGCTTGGTAAAGAGTTTCAATCATAAGTGCTAAACCTTGTGATGAAGTTGCTGTAGCAGCTCTAGCTCCAGCAGCAGATGCACCAATACATCCTGACATTGCAGCATGTTCTGACTCAACCATAATAAATTCACCATCAACATACCCATTTGCATGATGCATAGCATAACCTTCAACTGTACCAGTAGATGGCGTAATAGGGTATGCAGCAACCACATCAACACTAGCTTGTCTTAAAGCGTGTGAGTTTGCTAAGTTTCCATCCCAAACTTCAACTTTTTTTAATTCCATTTTTCTCTTATTCATATACATAATTTATTCACCTTTCTCATTGTCATTATCTGGCAAACTTTTATCTTTGCTTGGCCATTGTGTTAACGCATCTTCATTTTTAATAGTTTCACTAAACATAATTAGTGATTTTGGATTCGTAGGACAAACTTCTACACATATTCCACATCCTTTACAGTGGTCATAGTCAATACCAACCATCTCTTTATTTCTTGAAATAATAGAGCTGTCTGGACAATAAAGCCAACAATTTTGGCAGTCAATACAAAGGTCAACATTCCAAACCGGCTTTATAACTCTCCAGTCACCTACATATTTGTTCATAGAATTTGTTTCTGCGTATTGTCTATTTTCTGGTTGTACATTTACTACTGTATAATCTATTTCGCTTTCAAACGAAAAACAGGCAGCACCTGGAACTAATTCGTCCCATCCCATATCCCAAACTGACTTTGTAGCACTAACTCCACCTAGTTCAGGAACGATTCTTGTTGATAAATCTTTTTCTTTTGCCATAATTTTCCCCTATTTTACTTCATCGTATGCACGTTGAATCGCCAACATATTCGCTTCGATAATTTTTTCTGGTAATTTCCCTAGTGTTCGCTTCATTGCCATTTTGAAATCTTCAATTTCAAGCATATTCGATAGTTTAATAAAGGCGCCAAGAGCAGGTGTATTTGGTATTGGTCTTCCGATGGTTTCTTTTGCAATTTTTAGACAGTCAAGAATATATACATTTTTTTCTTTCCCTTTTAGTGCAGGTATTAAACTAATTAATTCATTTTTATCTTCAAGATGTGTAGTAATAATGTATTTTGTATTTTCGTCACAATCTAGTGTAATATTATCTGTATATGCAAGTGCAGGATCTATAACAAAAACATATGAAGGACACATATATCTTTCGTGGTTTAATATTTTGTTATCATCAATTCTATTGTAAGCAGTCATTGCAGCACCTCTTTTTGCTGAACCATAAAATGAAAAAGCTTGAACTTCTTTACCAGTTTCTGCAGCAACCGATGCCAACCCTTTTGCTCCAGTTACGGCACCTTGACCAGCTCTACTGTGCCATCTAATTTCTAGCATTTTGTCTCCTTGTTTTTTAATAAATTTATAGAATAAATTAAAATCTACACTTTATAATTTGCAATTTATTTCTGACCGATTTTAAGAAAATACAACTTACATTACGCTTTATTTTTTTTCACTTTGTATTCTTTTTACAGCGGATAAAGAGTTGCTTTCGATAATGTTTGAATATGCTGACAATTCTTCAAATAATCCATGACCACAAAGAACACCAACCCCATTAATTTGAGCATTTTGGGCTGCTATCAAGTCTAATTTTGTATCTCCTACCATATATATATCATAAGATTTATTTGTGATATTCATAAGTTTCATTGCATTTAAAATTGGTTCAGGGTGCGGCTTTGGATTGTCAACATCTTCTCTACCAATGATGCATTCAAAATATTTCATAACTTGCATATTTTCTAAAATTGGAACCGAGTATCTCGCTGTTTTTGTGGTTACCACACCAAGTCGTGCAAATGTAGATGCTAATTTAACAGCCTCAAGTGCATCTGGAAGTAGCGTTGTTAAATCTACCGAGATTTCTCTGTATCTTTCTCTGTAATTGTTAACAAAAGTGTCAATTAAAGTTTCTTTTATACCTAATTCTTTGTACATAATATCCAGTGGATAGCCAATGAGTTGGGCGATGTCATTATAGGTTCCATTAAACTTAAAATTCATTTTTTCAAATGTAAAGTAAAATGTTTTAACAATAGCTTCAGTGCTATCTATTAATGTTCCATCAAGATCAAATAAGATTATTTTCTCCATAGATTTCCTTTTTTTACACCATTGTACAAAAGATAGTTTAAATCTATTTTAGCGTTAGATTCTTAAGTAATCTTCTGTATAATTTAATAAAACTACAAGAGCAAAATTTTGTTTGCTTTGTTAGGATTTACTACTTTAGCAATTTTACATATTTTGATAACAGTAGGCAAAAACAAGATGTCTCTTTGAAAACGGGACATCTTAAAAGGAAAGCAGATGAAAAAATTATTACTTATGATGATATTTTGTGTTTATTCGTTTGGTGAGATGCAATTTAGTGAGCCACTTCCAACATTTGAAAATCCAAGAAAATGGGTAATTAAATTAAATACGGCAAACATTGAAGATGTAAATCATATGTTAGGATCAATTAATAATGTATTGAAGGAATATCCAGCTGAATCAATAAAAATTGCAGTTGTAACTTACGCCCAAGGTGTAAGAAGTATGAGAAAAGATTATGATCCAGCAACACTTACGAGGATAAAATCTTTAATGGAATACGATGTTGAATTTATAGTGTGTAGAAATACAATGGATACAATGAAATGGACAGATGATGAATTTTTAAAAGGCTCAAATTTTGTTCAAGCTGGAATTGCTGAAGTTATTGAGAGAATTGCAGGTGGGTGGATTGGTGTTGAACCTTATTAATTAAGGTTTTTGACCAATAAAAAAAGGGTAGGCAAATTTGCCTACCCTTTTTTTGTTATCTAGTAAATTTATTATTTATTTGCTAATGCAGTTTTAGCATTTGCAACTAAAGATGTAAATGAAACTGGATCGTGCATAGCCATATCAGCTAATATTTTTCTGTCAAGTTCAATTCCAGCAACTTTTAAACCATTCATAAATCTTGAATAGTTGATGTCATTTAATCTACAACCAGCATTAATTCTAATTATCCAAAGTCTTCTGAAATCTCTTTTTTTAGCTCTTCTATCTCTAAATGCATAAACTAACGCGTGTTCTACCGCTTCTTTAGCTTTTCTAAAGTGTTTTCTTCTTCCACTATAAAAACCTTTAGCCATTTTTAATATTTTTTTATGTCTTCTTCTTCTTACTATACCTGTTTTAACTCTTGGCATTATATTTCCTTTCTTTACCGCAATATTTATATATTTTTAGGTGTCAGCTATTAAATAGACTGAACTTGTCCGAATTTAATCGGAGGGACAAAAGCTTATTAAGCTTTACAAAGCATTGCTTTAACTCTTTTAACATCTGTAGAATCTACAGTTTGTGGTCCTCTAAGTTTAACTTTTCTTTTTTGATCCATTTTTGTAAGAATATGGCTTCTAAAAGCACTTCCTCTTTTGATTGAACCATTTTTTTTGATTTTAAATCTTTTTAAAGCACCACTGTTTGATTTCATTTTTGGCATAATTTAGAACTCCTTTCATAAATTTGTAAATTATTTTTACATAAAGTTGCGAATAGTACAGAAATTTTTCTTTAAATTTGCTTTTAAAAACTCCTATCAAATCTTTATTGTTTACAATATTTTTTTAACTCCAAAGGTTCCAAATCAAGATAACTTATCTCTTCTAATACTGCTTGCCTAAATCTATCAAGTGGACTCCTGATGCTATAATATGCCCATCTTCCCTCTCTTGAAACTTTTAAAAAACCAGCTTCTTTTAGAATTTTTAAGTGTCTTGAAATTCGTGACTGGATCATCTCAAATGAGTTTTCAATATCGCACACACAAACTCTTTCATTTTTGTTGATAAAATTGAGTATTTGTACTCTTGTTTCATCATTTAGCGCACCGACTGTTTGTAAAAAAATATCCATTATTTCCCTTTTTATAAAATTGCATTAAATACATACCCAACTAAGAGTATCCCAAAGCTCACAATCCCAAAAAATATAGCGATAAGTTTGATATGAAGTATTCGTTTAAGAATCATCGCTTCAGGAAGACTAAGAGCCGTAACTGCCATCATAAATGCTAGTGCAGTTCCAAGCAACATCCCTTTTGCGGTCAAAACTTCAATAAGTGGCATCACTCCAGCAGCATTAGAGTACATCGGAATTCCCATCAAAACAGCAACTGGAACTGCATACCAAGCATCCCCACCAGCATAAAGACTAATAAAATCAGCAGGGATAAACCCATGGATAAAAGCACCTATCCCCACACCAACTATCACATACAAATAAATCTTTTTAAAAATATCTTTCGTGTAGTCCCATGATTCTTTTGCTCTTTGTTTTAAAGTAAGCTCAATTTTGACATCTTCAAGTTCCCCCTCCATTGGAGTAACAGGGATAAGCACATACTTTTCAAGCCCAAGTTTCCCTATCATATATCCACCAAGTATCGCCACAAGTAACCCAAACCCAATATAAATCGCCGTTATCTTCCAGCCAAAAAGCCCAAAAAGCATCGCTATTGCTATTTCATTATTGAGTGGTGCAGAGATAAGAAAACTAAAAGTTATCCCGATTGGGATACGTGCTTGCATAAATCCTAAAAAAAGAGGAATCGCCGAACAGCTACAAAAAGGGGTGATTATCCCAAAAAGTGCCGCTAGGATATTTCCACTAAATTCACTTTTCCCTTGAAGATAAACCCTCACTTTTTCAGTGTTGAAATAGGTTCTAAGGAAACTTACCACAAAAATGATTACCACCAAAAGGATAAAGATTTTGATAGTGTCGTAGAAAAAGAAGTGCAAAGCCTCCCCTAAACTACTCTCCTTTTGAAGCTTCAAAATATCAAAAACCAATCCACCCATAAGTATTTCGAGCCAGTCAAACATTGCTTACCTTTTATTTATTTTGATGGATTGTATCATAATGAGGATATGTATCAAGATATATTGATGTATTGAATTATTTTAATCTTCGTCAGTAATTTCAATATATTCTATTTCCGTTTTAAAATTTTGGTTTTCAATATTCCATATTGATGGAATATCTATTTTTTGACCAATCGATTTTATGTAATTTGGTTTTAAGTCATATATTTCGTATTTTTCATTGTAAATTGGATTATTTTGACTATCAAGTAAATAAACCTTTAAAATTATAGTTGAAAGTATTTCATTGGTTTTGTTTTTAATTTCTGCGAAAAAGCCATAACCATCATATTTAGCTTCCGAAACAGTTGGATTTATAATTGTAATTAGATTTTTATCAATATTTTTAGCTTTTATCGTATTTTCGATAAGTTTAATGGTTTTTTGTTCATCATCTTTATTAAAATCTTCAATTTTCAATAGCTCTAAATATTCATTTAATAATTTGAGTTTTTTGTCATAATCGTGAATTATTTTATCACCATATGAATAAATTAACATATCTTGTAATTTAAAAATTCTGTCAATATTATTTTTACTTTTTTCTTCTTCTTGTTTTGATTTAAACTTGAAATTTAGAAACCATCGTTGATTTACATTAATTATATCCCAAGTTAATGAATCGGTTTCAAATGTTTTTTTGTCTGTAAAAGTTAATTTTAATTCACCATAATCATCTTTTATGTTATTTAATTTCCCTGTAAGTTTCTTATTTCTTAATTTTTTTATTCCTTTTTTGAATTCAAAGCAAAAATCATTCATTGATTTTTTCGTCCTGTCTTGATGTGATAAAAAGTTATAAAAAGTCTTACAATTTTGATTCTCCAAAGATTGTATTACACCATTTATTAGTGCTTGTGCTTGATGGTCTTTTGCATTTAGCGATATAAAAAATACAAATATTAATAATATTTTTTTCATAATGTCACCTTATATAATTATTTATTAGATAGACATTGTATGTAAAACATACTGAAAATCAAACCTTTTTGCACTACTTCCCATCCTCCTTTATGGGAATCCATACAGCAAAAATAACTTTCGTTTGATGATGTCGTAGTATGGTACAGATTGATTTCTTTCACTCGTTCACAGTTTTGGATGTATAAGTTCACAAACATATGGCACTCTTCAGAGGAGAACTAAAGAGTGCAAGATGCAAACAGATATGTTATGACTATGAAAGTAAGCATTAAAGAGCAGTATCTTGATAAATTTCATGACTTTGTAAAGTCGATACCCAAAGATGGTATTGAAATCGATACTTTTGAAGGTGATGCTATCTCTTTTGAAGAAGCAAAAATAAAAGTAGAAAAAGCTATAAATAATATCTCACTTCATCAAGGAATAGAACTAAATAGTGCTTTCTAAATTGTAATAAATATCATCCCCTCAAGACAAATGAACAAAAAAGTCCAATATTTCGAGAGAGTTTCTTTTTATTTTTTGGTACAATAATAAAAATTAAAAGGGGTCTAATTTGTTTGCAATTAATATAAATAATCCAGAAATAGAAAAATTTATAAGTGAAGAATTTAAAAATGATGAAAATACTTTGCTTGATAAGTTTGTTGAATTTATTAGATTTCAAAAAATAAAAAAAGATGTAGAGATTGCAAATTTAGAATTTGACAATGGAGATTTTTTAGATATAGATAGTGCTTTTTTAGAAGTTACAAGTAAATATGTCAGAAATTAAAACCATAATTTTTTCAAAAAGAGCTATTTTAAGGCTTAAAAATATTGCTGATTTTATTTACAAAAAGAGTTTATCAAATGAAATCACAGTTCATTATATAAATAGATTAAAAGCCTATATTTCTTCAATGCTCTTATCATTTCCAGAATCTGGTAGAAAAGCAGATGAATTTGGAAAAGATGTAAGAAAACTAGTATATCAAGGATATTCAATTTTGTATAAAATCAATTTAGATAAAGAAAGAATTGAGATTTTTACAATATATAGAGAAAATTTACCCTAATCATAATGCAAAAAACTTTCGCTAGTTCCCAATGTCAACATTGGGGACTAGAGCAAATATCAAAAAACAATCTACTTGAGAATGTTTTTAGCCAGTCAAACATAGACTATTTTTGCCCCATCAATGCTATCACTTCATCCACACTCAAAAGTTTTCCAGTACTTTTGACAACTCCATCGATTACAAGAGCAGGGGTGCTAAGTATATTGTATTTCATAATATCCATGATGTCATCGACTTTGACAACCTGATGAAACCCACCAACTTTTGCAACTGCTTGTTTCGTTACCTCTTCAAGTGCTTTACATTTTGCACAGCCTGTCCCTAATATCTCTAATTTCATCTCAAACTCCTAATGCTTTTTGCACAGCTGGAAGTAAAACTTCCTCTATCTCTTTATAAGTGGTTTCAAATGCCTCAAACCCTTTTCCATCTGGATCAACAAATCCTATATGGATTTTTGGAATTGGGCGTGGAAACATTGGACAAGTTTGAGAAGCATGGTCACAAACGGTTACCACCAAATCAAACTCTTCATCTATAAGAGTATCAAGTGTTTTTGAGTGATACTCTTCTTTCCAAATCCCTTTTTCCTCTAAAAGTTTTTTTGCATTTGGATTTACTTTTCCGCTTGCTTTTACACCACTACTTTTGGCTATCACACCATCAAGTTTTGCATTGATTAAGGCTTCTGCGATAATGCTTCGGCAACTATTTCCTGTACATAAAACTAATACTTTTTTCATCTTTTTTCTCCTTTTATTAATAAATTATTCAAGTTATTAGCTATTTATATTTATTTTATTCACTAAGGCTTCACCATGGGTACCCCAAACCTAAAAGGTTTGACCCTAAGGTTGCAGAATCGTTCATAAAATAATTTTAAACATCTGAACTATCTCAAATGACTACCCACAATGACACCAAAACTACAAAAAGAATCGGTGGCGTAACCAATAAGCCAAATTTACTATATTCCCAAAAACTTATACTAACCCCTTTCCCAGCCAAAACATGAAGCCATAGAAGTGTAGCAAGGCTACCAAAAGGGGTCATTTTTGGTCCAAGATTACACCCGATAATATTTGCATAAGCTAAAGCTTGATTGGAAGCGTCAACCAACGCTATATCCATAATCATAACTGTTGGCATATTGTTCATGATAGCGCTTAAAATAGCACTAATAAATCCAGTCCCAACAATAGCAACAAAGTTTCCATAAGTTGATAAATCTTTTAAAATAATAGATAGATAATCGGTTAATCCACCATTTTTTAATCCATAAACAACAATATAAAGTCCAATGCTAAACCAAACAACTTGCCAAGGTGCATTTTTAATTATCTCTTTTGGGCTAACTGTTTTAGTAAAACTAGCAATCATCAAAAACAAAATAGCCCCACCTAAAGCAAATAAACTAATTGGTAGATGGTAAGCATCCCCTATAAAATAAGCCATTAGTAATAAGGCTAAAAAAATCCACGAGATATAAAAAAGTGGTTTGCTTTTCAAAACATCATCTGGATTTGAAAGTAAGTTAATGTCGATTGTGTCTGGAATATTCTTTTTTAAGAATAACCATAAAACTAAAATAGAGATAGCAACACTTACGATATATGGGACAATCATAACACTCAAGTATTGAGCAAATCCAATCGCAAAATAATTAGCTGTTACTATATTTGTAAGATTTGAAAAAACAAATGGAAGAGATGCGCTATCACTTATAAATCCGCCAGCAAGTAAAAATGCTAAAATCGTTTTTCCATTTAGTTTTAAAATCTTCATTTTTGATAACAAAATCGGAGTTAAAATCAAAGCAGCACCATCATTCGCAAAGAGTGCTGAAACAAAAGCACCTAAAAGCAAAGCATAAACAAACATCAAGTGCCCATTACCCCTTGATAGTTTTGCCATTTTTATAGCACACCATTCAAAAAAGCCTATCTCATCAAGCACCATAGAAAGGATGATGATACCAATAAATGCTAAAGTTGCATCCCAAACAATTCTAGTAACTTCTAAGACATCTATAAAATCAACAGTTCCAACAATCAGTGAAATAATTGCTCCAAAAATTGCAATTGTTCCAATTTGAGCCCCTTTTGGTTGGGTTATTATTAAAATTAGCGTTGATAAAAATATTACAATTGGTAATAACATCTTTGCTCCTTAGTTTTGATGGTGGAGTTTAGCTTAAAAATGGTTACATATCAAGATATATTGATATGTAAAAATGTTTTAGTTCTCTAAAATCGTTTTGCGTGAAGTATTAAACAAATTTTAATACTCTTTTATGTATATTTCCATCGCTTCTCTTAGACCTTTGCAATTGCATTTAAAGTCAAGTCCCCAGGGTAGGAATACAGCAAGGAAACTTTTTTTGTGGTGTGCTTTGGTATCTGGGAGGGGTACTTTTATCTTCAAATAAATCCAAAAATAACGTACTTATAGAATTAATTTAAAGGGTAGTTTTCGCTTTTTATCCCATTTTTGATAAGTTCACTACAAACATCACCAGCACTTTCATCAACAACTAAATTGATAGTTGCATTTTCAACTGTTATTTTTACACAATCTTTACTGCCAATTTTATAGCTTACTTCTTTATCTGCTATATTCCAAACTGATGAGTTTAGATTTACACTGTCACTAATTTTGTCTATTTTTTTATTTACAATGTAGTAACTTTGCAGTGATGAGATTACAGTTTTTATATCATTGCTAATAGTTGAAGTTGAGGCTTTTTCATTTATTCCCATAAGTTTTGGCAAGGCAAATGAGGCGATTATTCCAATCACAACAATAACAAAAATAAGTTCAATCAGTGAGAAACCATTTTTAAATTTTAATTTTTTATTGTTGTGAGCTTTCATTTTTTATCTCGCTTCTTTTAGTGTTTCAGCAATCATAAATGCCAATTCTAAAGCTTGGTCTGCATTTAATCTTGGGTCACATTGAGTGTGGTATCTGCTTGTTAAATCTTCAGTAGTGATGTTACAACTAGCACTTCCTGTGCATTCTGTTACATCTTGCCCTGTCATCTCAAGGTGGATGCCACCAGCAACACTACCCTGCGCTTTATGGATTTGGAAGAATTGTTTTACTTCACTTAAAATATTTGCAAAATCTCTTGTTTTGTAACCATTTGATGCTTTTTCAACATTTCCGTGCATTGGGTCACATGACCAAACAATTTTTTTACCTTCTTTTTCAACTCTTCTTAAAAGTTTTGGGAAAATATCAGCAACTTTAGAAGCACCCATTCTAACAATCAGATTTAATCTTCCAGCTTCATTATTTGGGTTTAATGCATCGATTAATCTAATAAGTTCATCTTCATCCATAGATGGTCCAACTTTACAACCAATTGGATTTTTTATCCCTCTGAAATACTCAATGTGGGCATCATTTAAACCTCTAGTTCGATCTCCAATCCAAAGCATATGAGCGCTACAATCATACCAATCATTCGTAAGGCTATCTTTTCTTGTTAAAGCTTCCTCATAATTTAAAAGTAAAGCTTCATGAGAGGTATAAAGTACAGTTTCACTTAGTTGTGGAGTGTTTTGTGATGTTATTCCACACGATTCCATAAATCTTAAAGCATCAGATATTTTAGTTGCTAATTCATCATATTTTTCACCTAAAGTATGGTCCTTCATATATGTTAAATTCCATTTGTGAACTTTGTGAAGGTCTGCCATTCCACCTCTTGCGAACGCTCTTAAAAGATTTAGTGTTGCTGCACTTTGATTGTATGCTTTTAGAAGTTTTTTTGGATTTGGGTTTCTTGATTTAAAATCAGCGTCGATATCATTGATGATGTCACCTCTATAACTTGGATACTCAACACCATTTATTATTTCAGTATCGCTACTTCGTGGTTTTGCAAATTGTCCTGCAATTCTTCCCACTTTAACAACAGGTTTTCCACCACTAAAAGTCATAACAACTGCCATTTGCATCATAACTTGAAAAAGTGACTTGATGTTCCCAGCATTAAAAGCGTTAAAACTTTCAGCACAATCCCCACCTTGAAGTAAAAATGCTTTTCCGTTTGCTACATCTGCTAGGCTTGATTTTAGTCTTCTAGCCTCTTCTGCAAAGATAAGCGGAGGGTAAGATGCTAATTCTTTTTCAACTTTTTTTAGTTTTTTCTTATCATCATAAGTGGGTTGTTGTTTGATTGGAAAATCTCTCCAACTGTTTGGCGTCCATAATTTTTCCATAATTTTTCCTTTATCTTTTTAATTTTTTTAACATTTGAGCAAATGAAACTTTAAAAGCCTCAAGCCCTTCATTTAAAAGTTTTTCACCTGTTGAGTTTAAATCTATCCCATTTACAAGCAGTTTCGTAAAATACTCATCACACTCATCTTTGCTTAAAAGATTTGATTTTAAAAATTCATCCCCTTTTATGTACTCTTTTATAGTACTAAGTGGAGCTGTGTTAATTGAGTTTGGATAGATGAGGTGCTTTATGTAGTAGCTAGCTTCAACGGCATCACCTTTTACTCCAGTGCTAGCAAAAAGAGTTCTTATGCTCGAATTTTCAACACTATTTACTTCATAGTAACACTTTGTAGCATTTACAATTCCAGCTCTAAAAGGCTCAAGATTTTTTAGTTTTAGAGTATCATCTAACTCTCTATCGAATCTACTTACAAATACAGAAACAACAGCCTTAACCTCTTTTTTACTTTTTAAAATGCCATTATTAAGTGCTTTTGCGCATTCTAATGCTTGAGTCGGAGTAAAAATTAGGGTTGCATTTACATTTATACCCATGGCTGTTAAATTTTCCATTGCGACATATCCAGCATTTGTTGCAGGTATTTTTATCATAACATTTGAACTTCCACATGCCGCAAAAAGTCTTGCACCTTCCTCGATTGTACCCATGGCATCATCACAAAGTGTTGGGTCAACTTCTATTGAGATAAAGCCATCATCACTATTATTTTCATGAAGTTCACTAAGTAAATCAGCGGCTCTTTTTATATCAGTTATCGCTAACTCTTCATAAATTCTTTTTCCATCATTCGCTTGAAGCATCATGATTTGTTGAGTGTACGCATCACTACTTGAGATGGATTGTTCAAAAATGGCCGGATTACTTGTAGCTCCATGGATTGTTTTTGTTTCAATCAGGGTTTTGAATTCATGTTCTAAAAAATCCCTCTCTATAAAATCACACCAAATTGAAAAGTTGATTGTTCGTTTAAAATTCATATTATTTTTTCCTATTTTTGTTTGCAAGTTAAATCTTTAATTACATTGTGTTTGAAATCCTTGGCAATAAATCCTTTGCATTCTTGATTTGTATCGATATCATTAAAGGTTACAAAATATTTATAGCCTTGTATTTTTGTGTCAACATTTTCAAATTGAGTAACACTATAAACCTCCACATGAGTAGTGTTCTTGTACCCCAGTTCTGCTAAAATCTTTTGTGCTTTACCTGATTTCCCTTGTTCACTCAAATAAAAGATTACAATACCAAGTAGGGCAATTATCGCCATATAAATGTAAGTTTTTCTACTTATTTTTCTTACTTCTATTGTTTCTTCCACATAAATCCTTTATTTTTTAATCGAATATTATAGCCAAACAAGGGTTAAAAGATATACCTTTGGGAAACATAATCATTTTTAAGCTAGAATGACTTTATGAAAAAAGTATTAATTTTATTAGATGGGATTGTTGCGAAGAGTTTATTGCAAAGGCTAGTCGAACTTGACACATCACATAGTATGTATGATATTGTTTATATGAATGACAATATTTTGCCAATAAAAAAACCAAAAAACTTCACATTTTATAACTTTGATCCAACTAGTTTTTCAAAACTAAAACTTGTAATGTCAAAGGTCCTACATAGCGATATATTGGTTATTCTTGGAAATAAAAACGATACGATTAGTGTTGCTCAAAATATAAGAGCGATTGATGAAAATATTAATTTTAATGTTTTTAATGAGTGGGGAATAGATTTTCAAGATAAAAATATCCAAGATTATAATGCGGTTGATATTTTGGCAAATGGACTTATTGAAAGGTTACCAAATGTCCCTGTTGTTGCACAAAATATTGGGCTAAAGCAGGGTGAAATTATGGAGATAAAAATCCCATTTGGTAGCTCTTATGCTTATAGATACATAAGTAGTATTTCACAAAAAGAGTGGAAAATTTTTGCACTTTACAGAAATAATATGATGTTAAATATCAGACCAACTTTGATTTTGAAACCAAATGATATGATTTTGGTTATCGGAAAACCAAAAGTTTTATTGCAAGTTTATGCTGCAATTTCTGTTACATCTGGTCAATTTCCTGTACCTTTTGGAAAAAATATTTATGTTTTTGTAGATCTCTATTTGCAAAGTGAAGAGGACGCATTGAATTCTATTAAAAAAGCTAGATTTTTACATGAAAGACTAAGCAGTTCAATGTTGGTTATAAAAATTACTAGACCATCTTTTGCACGAGTAATTGATCAAATAAAAGAACTTACGAAACATATAGAAAATAAGATTATAGAGTTAGATTATAACGACATCGGTGCTCAAATTATTTTCTCAACAGATATGAAAAAATATGATATTGGGATGTTTGTTATTACAAATACACTTTTACATAATGAAGTGATTGTATCAAAACTTATCAGTTCAAAAAAACCGATTTTTAAAGTAGGAGTTGAAAATATAAATCATCTAAAAACAATAACTATGGTTTTAAATAATTCACAAAATTATGAGCAACTGTCCCCAGTGTTGTTTGATATAACATCACAACTTAAATACAAAGTTAATATAATAAATTCTGATCCAATAGGTGATAGTGATAGGACAAAATTGGTTCAACACCTTGATAGCTTGGCAAAAATTTTTAATCAAGATATTAAGATTGAAACAAATGGAAAAAATCCACTTAGTGAACTTAAAGCAAAAACAAATATTTTGCAAATATTACCCCTAAAAGAGGAGATGTTTAAAAAGCGAATTATTAGTTTTTTTACAACAGATAGTGACTTATTGTCTTATGACTTAAAATATCTCAATCAGATAATAATCCCAATCATAGAATAATTTTAAAAGAGAGAAGATATGAAATTTGAAAAATACCCATTTGAAAGATTAGCTAGTTTACTTGAGGATGTTATCCCTAATGCAAGGTTTTCTCCAAGTAATTTAACAATTGGTGAACCGCAATTTGAAACACCACAGTTTATACAAGATGAATTAAAAAATAGTACAAATTTACTCAATAAGTACCCAAAAAGTGGAGGGGAAGATTATTTAACAAACGGTATGAAAAAGTTTGTAAAAACAAGATTTGGAGTTACTCTTAGAGATGGTGAGATTATCCCAACATTTGGAACAAGAGAAGTGTTGTTTAATTTCCCACAATTTTTGCTTCATGATAAAAAAAATCCAACAATAGCCTACACAAACCCGTTTTACCAAATTTATGAGGGGGCAGCTATTGCCTCAAGGGCTAAAGTTATCCATCTTGATATTACAGAGGAGAACAATTTTTTACCACAAATTAGTGACGATGAGCTTACAAATTGCCATCTTGTGATTTTAAATTATCCAAACAATCCAACAAGTGCGACAATAACAAAAGAGGAACTTGTTAAGTGGGTTAAAAAAGCTCTACAATTTGATTTCGTCCTTATAAATGATGAGTGTTACAGTGAGCTTTATTTTGGTGAAATTAAACCTGTTTCGCTGCTTGAAGCTTGCAAAGAAGCTGGTAATCAAAGTTTTAAAAATTGTTTGGTATTAAATAGTATCTCAAAAAGAAGTTCAGCACCAGGGCTTAGAAGTGGATTTATCGCTGGAGATAGCGCGATTTTAAAAGACTATATGCTTTATAGGACTTATGTTGGGTGTGCTTTACCGCTCCCTTTACAAAAAACAGCAGCACTTGCGTGGAGTGAAGAGTCACATGTGGAGGAGTTTAGAAAGATATATAAACAAAATTTTTATTTGGCTAGAAATATTTTAAATATAGATACACCAGATGCTACATTTTATATTTGGTTGCAAGTAAAAGATGAACTGAAATTTACAAGGGAGCTTTATAGAACTAAAAATGTAAAAGTTTTACCAGGGAGTTATCTTGGGAGAAATGGAGTTGGAGCTGGATATGTAAGGATAGCTTTGGTTGAAGATAATGACAAAACAGCTGATGTATTAGCAAGAATTAAACAATTTATGGAGAACAAATGACAACAGAAGAATTAGAACAAGCAAGATTAAACCCTGAATTTTTGGGTTTTTTGGAAAAAAAAGAGAAAGAAGCACTAGAATCAAAAAATATCAAAGAACTTTATGAGGTTCTTGATAGTTTATTAATTTTAGACCTTGATGATAATAGGATAAATAAAGTATATGAAACAATTTTGGCAGTCGCATTTGATGGAATTGGAGCTAAACTTGATGCTCACAAAAAACTATCTTTAGATGGAGATGATTTTTTATATATTAGAGCATTTTATGAACACGCGATTGAAAAATGGAGTGGAAATAATTTTCAAGGTGCAAAAGAGTTGTTATTTGTGTTGTCACAAATTGTAGATGATGAGCTTCTAAATGAAGCTATAAATGTAAAACTTATTGCATGTAGTGAGGGGAAAGATTTAGATAATTTCTATGAAACAACAGTATTTCATCAGCAAACAGCAAGAGATGAAAAATATGGGTATTTTATTTTAGATTTCAAATTTGATACAAAAAATTATTTAGATAGTAAAACTGCATCGCTTGAGGCAATTTACGAAGAGCTAAAACACCTTTTGGCGGTTTAAGATGAGAGTGCATTTTATAGGAATAGGTGGAATAGGGCTTTCTGCATTGGCAAGATTTTTAAATTTTAGAGGTTATGAAGTTAGTGGAAGTGATGTTAAATCAACCCCAATAACAAAAGGCTTAAAAGAGGATGGGATAAAAATAACAATTCCACACTGTGCAACTGCTATAAATGGGCAAGATTTGGTTGTGTATAGTGCTGCAATTACAACTACAAACACAGAAAGATTAGAAGCAGTAAAACAAAATCTAAAAATTGTACCTAGAAAAGATGCTTTACCTATAATTATGAAAGATACTAAAAATTATTGTATTTGTTCAGCTCATGGAAAAAGCACAACAAGTGCAATGCTAGCAAGTATTTTAGGCTCAAGTGCTTTAATTGGAGCAATCAGTAAAGAGTTTGGGAGTAACTTTAGATATGTTGATGATACTTTGGTATTTGAAGCCGACGAGAGCGACGAGAGTTTTATCCTTTCAAATCCATATTGTTCAATTGTGATGAATACGGAGCCTGAACATATGGAGTATTACAACTATGATGAAACTAGATTTTATGCAGCTTATAAAAAATTTCTTGACATCGCACAAGTTAGAGTTATAAATGCTGAAGATGATTTTTTAAAAGATTATGAGGGTGAGGCAATAAGACTTTATCCATCAAGTGATATTAAAAATATAGATTTCTTCCTAAAAGATGGTGAGCCTTTTACAAAGTTTGACCTAAAAGATTTTGGAACATTTGAAATTTGGGGCTTTGGTGAGCATATTGCACTTGATGCTAGTATGGCAATTCTGGTGGCACTAGAAACTATGAGCCTAGAAGAGATAAGAGCTAATATGAAACTTTACAAGGGGATTAAAAAAAGGTTTGATGTGGTTAAAAAGAGTGAAAAACTTATTATAATTGATGACTATGCGCACCATCCAACTGAGATAAAAGTTACAATGGAGTCAATCGGACTTTATAAAAAACTTACAAATATGGATAAAAGTATAGTTATTTGGCAACCACATAAATACAGTCGTACAAGGGATAATCTTGAAGCATTTAAAGTTTGTTTTGAGGGTTGTAATGAGCTTATCATTTTACCCGTTTGGACTGTAAATGAGCCAATTTTAGATATTGACTTTGCTAAAGAGTTTCAAGCATTTAATCCAATTTTTGCAGATAATGTAAAAAGATATGGCGATGTACTAGAGGTTTGGAAAGATGAGCATTTGATTATGCAAATTAGTGATGGAGTTATTTTGGGTGTTGGCGCTGGTGATATTACATATCAACTTAGGGATTAAAAATTAACTTTTAATCCTGCTTTGAACATCAATTTTTTCCAATGCAGTAAAATCTTTTTGTAAATATTGCTCAATAGCAACTCTACCAATCATAGCTGCATTGTCGCTACAAAATTCGATGGGCGCTAAGATAAGTTCACAATTGTAAGATTTACAAAGTTTTTCACACTCTTCCCTTAGATAAATATTAGCGCTAGCTCCCCCAACAATTGCAAATTTTGTAGGGGATTGAATTTTGAAATATTTTTTTAGTTTCATTAAAATGTGATTTATAGCAGTATGCTGGAAACTAGCACAAATATTCGCGATAGTTTTATCATTCAAACTACCAAGTTCCTCCTCTTTAAGAACAGCAAGACGAACAGCATTTTTAAGTCCACTAAAGCTAAATTCGATATTTGGTGATTGTCTAAGTGGAATAGGAAAATCATAACTCTCTTTGTCTCCAATTTTCCCTTTATCTTCAATAGCTGGACCTCCAGGATAACCAAGATTTAGCATCTTAGCAACTTTGTCAAAACTCTCTCCAAAACTATCATCGCTTGTTTGCCCAATTATTTTCATATTATGTAGATTGGTAGCTTCAATAATTTGTGTATGCCCTCCAGAAACGAGTAAAATTGTCATTGGAAACTTTGTTTTTTCCTCTATAAAACATGAATAAATATGTCCTTTTAGATGGTTAACTGAAATAAGTGGAATACTAAGAGCGATACTTAAGGCTTTAGCCATCATAACACCCTCGCTAAGTGTTACACTAAGTCCTGGTGCTGTTGTAACTGCAATAGCTTTTAGTGAACTAAAATATTTCTCACACTCTTTTAAAATCAAAGGTAAAGCCTCTATGTGAAGTCTAGCAGCAAGTTCTGGGACAACACCACCGTAAAAACTATGTTGTATCTCTTGAGATATTTTTTTATGAAAAATAAGTTCGAGTGTGTCTATTGCTGTAATAGCAATACTGCTATCATCACAACTTGATTCTATGCTTAAAATCATTTTTCCACCATCATCTTGCTATCCAGTCAAACGCACAATCAAGTTTGCCAAAACCATTTGCTGTACTTATATGCCCAGCGCCCTCTAAAACCTTAAGACCAATCCCTAACAAATCATGTAAGCGGTAAGACTCCTCAATTGTTATATATGGGTCATTATCCCCACATGCCATAATTTTTTCTTTTGCTCTTAAATCTGTTGGTATAAGGTATGGGAAAAAAGTGCTTAATTTTTCTATGCTACAAGTTGGTGGGACTGGGGCTACTAACATCAGTTTTTCAATCATTTTAACTTCATAGTTGTTTATATAGTGAAACCAAAGTATATTTGCTAAAGAGTGGCATACTACAATATCTGGTTTAAAATGTTTCATCTCCACATCGAGATAATTAAGCCACTCATCAAGTTTTGGTAAGTCTCTATTTGGAAGAGCTGGAAATGAAACAGTGTAGTTATTTTCAATTAATTGCATCGCTAAATGTGATTGCCAATGTGGAAAATCGCTTCCACTCCAACCGTGTAAAATTAGTACTTTTTTCATATTTTTACCCCTTTGCAAAATGTTGTGATCTCTTTGTGGGCTACAAAAATGTCATCTAAATTTTGCAATTTTAGCCCATTAAAATGGTTTAATGCAAGGCTTTGGATTTTAAAAATATCTAAAAAACCAATATCTCCTTTTAAAAATCTATCAACTGCAAAATCGTTTGATGAATTTAATACTACCCCTAAATTTTGGTTAGTTAAAAGTTCATCTTTAAACTCCCAAATCTTATATCTTGAGGTTTCTATTTTTTTAAATTCTAAACTACCAATTTGAAGTAAATCAACTTTCTCTAAAATCTCCCCATCAACTTGCTCAAGTATTGCATAAGCGATTGGAAGTTGCATTGAAACATTTGCTAAATGTGCTGTTGTACTCCCATCACAAAAATTGATAAGCGCGTGGATAATGGATTTTGACTCTATAATTGCGTCACATTTATTTGTTTTAAAAAGCCATCTAGCTTCAATTAATTCAAAAAGTTTATTTGTCATTGTTGCACTATCGATTGTGATTTTATTCCCCATTGACCAATTTGGGTGATTTAGTGCCTCCTGTATCGTTACAGTTTTTAGTTTTTCTAGTGGTAAATCCCTAAAACTTCCACCACTAGCAGTTACTACTAAACTATCAATCTTTTTTGTTTTATCATATAAGTACCAAAGTCCAAAGTGTTCGCTATCTATCGGGATAATATTTTTTGTATCTATAAATTGTCCAGCAACGACTAAACTTTCTTTGTTTGCAAGGGCTAATTTTTTACCACATTTTAAAGCTTCTAAAGTTGGTTTTAATCCACTAAACCCAACAAGAGCGTTAACTACAAGGTTTGAATAGCTATTTGCTATGGCGTCCAAAATTGCCTCTTCACCTGCCTTGACGCAAGTGTGGTTTACCTTGTTTATATCTTCTTTGTTTGCAACAATTACAAGTTTTGGATTGTGTATTTTTATCTGTTTGTTTAGTAAATCGATATTTTTCCCAGCAACTAAAATTTCAATATCGATATGAAATTTTAAGGCAATATGGAGTGCATTTACACCAATTGAGCCAGTTGAACCAAGTAAAACCATAGAGTTTATGCGAAAAGTTTAAGGAGGATAAACATCACGATACCACCAAAAAGGTAACCATCGGTTCGATCTAAAATACCACCGTGTCCTGGTAAAATGTCTCCGCTATCTTTAACTCCTGCTTCCCTTTTTAAGTAGCTTTCAAATAGGTCACCGAAAACTGAAGCAATAGCTACAAGTAATGATATGGTTATTATAAGTAAGATATCGTAATTTGTGGTTAGTGTTGCAAGTACTCCAAAAAAGACAGCAATCAAGATACCACCAATTACACCTTCTAGTGTTTTTTTAGGACTTGTTGGTGAAAATTGTCTTTTCCCCACACTTTTACCAACAAAATATGCCCCAATATCAGCCCCAGCTACAACAGCTAAAAGCCATAAAAGTGATGATATGCCAAAGGCTTTGTAGAGCGCAAATAGAAATAAAAACGATACTAAAGGATAAAGTAGCGGTAAGAATAGCTTTTTATCAAAAGTTTGTTTATATGAGAGGATTGATGCAAAAAGGACAATAAACAGGAAAACTAAATCTTGTGGATTGGGGTAAAAATATGCCACAATCCAAGTAAATCCAGCTACTAAATATATAAGATTTCTCTCACTTCCAAAAAGTTTCATAGCTTCTGAGACGCCAAAAAGCATCACCACACCAAGAAATAGCCAAGTTACAAATAGATTATCTAATAATCCAACAAGAAATAAAACACCAAGCATAGCTAAACCAGTTTTTATTCTCAAACTACTCTCTTTTAAAATTTCAAACATCTTTAACCTTATCTATTTTTTCGCAATTTTTTAATTATTATTGTACAAAAGTTTTACTTAAGTGCCAGTTTTTAGTAATTTGATTGTCTTTTGAATAATAATTAGTGGCGGACGATATAGGATTTGAACCTATGGTGGATTGCTCCACACTACCTTTCCAAGGTAGCAAATTAAACCGCTCTTACAATCGTCCTTAAAAAGGGGATGATTATACTTAGTTTTTAATTAGAAGCACCACAAATTTGCTGTTCAAGACTTTTTAATTCCATTTTAACTTGAGATAAAGTTTCTCTCCAAAAGCCCAAATTTTCTTGTCGAAAAATTTTAATTGATGGATACCAAGGGGAATCATCTCTATTTGTAAGCCACCTCCACTCACTATTTTGTGGTAAAAGTAAAAAAGTTTTTATCCCCATTGTTCCGCTAAAATGTGCTAATGCACTATCTATCGTAATAGCCAAATCAAGTTTTGAGATAATTTGTGCGGTATCGTAAAAATCACCAATAATATCCGAACAATCGGCTATATTTGTAAAATCATTTTTTATCTTTTTGAACTCTTTATTTTCCCCAATTTGTAAGCTATAAAAGTCAATATTTTCTAGTTCAAAAAGGCTTTTAAAAATCTCCAACGGTATTGAGCGATAGTTATCATTTTTGTGCTCTTTGTTTCCTTGATATGCAAAACCAACTTTTAGATTTTTTGTAGTTTTGATGTGTGAAGTTAGTTTTTTATCTTCATTTTTAAGCTTAAAAGTTATCGCTTTTGGAATTGTATTTAGTGTCGTTTTAAAAATTCTAGGCATAGAAAGGAGTGAAGCTATAAAATCAACATCATAGAGTGTGTCATTATCGGTAACCACGCAAATATCGTCAATTGTAGCAAAAACCCTCATCAACTCTTTTCTAACCGCCACATATATTTTTTTTGGATTTTGTTGTTTGATGAGATTTATATATCTTATAAATTGAATATTATCCCCAAATCCTTGCTCCTCTTGGATTAAAATTGTTTTCTTTGTAAGGTTTTCACCATCAAAAAAAGGTACGGCATAAATTGGTTTTTTTAGTGGATTGTTTGCTTCAAACCTTGCTTCATAATCTCTCCAGCCATTTAAAAAATCACCTCGTCTAAGTTCAATTAAAGATAGGGCAAAAACAGCATCAGGGTAATTATTTTTTATTTTTAACGACTCTTGAAAGGATATTTCAGAGTTATCAAAATCTAGTAAATAGTTATAAACAAGCCCTTTTCCATGATGAGCTTTGTAGTAATTTTTATCAATCCTTAGCACTTTATCAAAATACTCCAATGACTTATCATACTCTTCAAGTGAAGCAAAAGTATTTGCCATATTGTAAAGAATATCTGGATCATCTCCTCTTTTTTCTAAAGCCTTTGAAAGAGCATTTATAGCTTTAGTGTACTCTTTTATTTTTTTGTACCCAATCCCTAAATTTGTATATGCCGAGGTGTATTGTGGGTCTAGTGCAATAGCTTTTTGTAAACACTCAATAGCATTATAAAACTCCTCCAAATGAAGATAAACAACACCAAGGTTATAAAAAATTTGTTTGTGTTTTGGTTCAAGTTCTAGTGCTTTTTCATAACCCACAACCGCTTGTTTGAAGTTTTTATCTTCAAAATCTTTGTTTGCTTTTTTTATAACGTGTAAGAAATTCATCTAAGTTCCACATCATCTTCAAAAAGTTCAATTATCGCTTTTTTATCTATTTTAATTTTTTGCTTACCGTAAATATTCCCCTCAAGTGTTTTCATAAATATTTTTAATTCACTTTTGTTCGCATAAGGCAAAAGGATGTCGTAAAGCTCTTTGTCGTTTGAAGCTATTTTTATCCTTTTGATAAGTGGAGTATCGCTTTGTTTCCATTTGCTTTTTTTGATAAAAACATAAGCAACAAAAAAACCAAAAATAAATCCAACAAGAGCAAAAAGATATTTGAAAAACTCCTCATTTTTTGGGATATTTGCACTATTTATAATTTTATTTATTGCCGCTTCACTATCCCCATCAACCTTTATCTCTATTGGCTCGGTTGAAAGTTTTTTTATTGTGTTTGTTTTTGGGTCAAAATACTGAAATGTAAATGGTGGAATTGTAAAATCATTTTCACTAATAAGTGAGATTTTTTGGATAAATTCACCACCAAAATTTCCATCTTTGATTGAGGTTTTAATTTGTGGTTTTTTGCTATACATAACAACATTTGGAAGGTTTAGTGGAAACTCCCCAATATCGTTGATATTTCCAATTCCATCTATCTTTATCGTTAGATTGATTGGATTTTGGTTTGATGTTTTTTTCTTATCAACTGATGCTTTTAAAGTAAAATCCCCATGATGATTGATTTTGTTTGGCAATGTTAAAACTTCAATCTTTTTGATGTTTGAAAAAATCCTTTTCCATAACATAAAGTTTGTTTTTCTCTCCCTTGTCGCCACGTTTATAAGTTGATTTTGTAAAGTAAACAAACCACTTTTTTGTGGGAAAATGATGTAATTATTTTGATAAAAGATGTAGCCATTTTTTTCAATTTTTGGGCTATTTGGAAGTGGTTTTACTAAAAATCCATCACTTTCAAAAGGGGTAAGTTTTGCATCAAGAACCTCTAAATCAGCTTTATGTTTAAAAACAATAGCCATAACAATAGCCTCACCTACAAGGACTTTTTGTTTTGATGTTTCCATAAGAAGTACAAAATCATCGTTTGGTTTCGAAACTATAACTTCACTTTTTTGGATTTTAATTGGTGTTGTTTTGTATGGTTTGCCATCTATTTTTACTAAAATCGCTGGTATCTCCATAGAGATATTTGGACTAAAAGTGTAACTTGCAACTTGATTTTTTTGAGATTTTCCATCTACTACTGCAAGTTGTTCTGATTTACTTGATTTTTCAATTTTAAAGCCACCAATACTTTTAAGATCACTAAATTCAACAGTTTGCCCGTTTGCCCTTAGTTCAATCGTAACTTCATCACCTTGATAAAATATCTCCTTATCAACTGTCGCTATAACATTTCCAAAAAGTAAAGTTTGTAAAAAAAGTAGATTAAAAATTGTTGTGTTCAAAATTTTACCAAGGATTGATTGTTTTATCATTTTTTGCTCCTGATTTATTTAGTGGCACCATTAAGGTGTTGAATTCCCTTTTGTTTAAGATATTTCTCCATTTTTCATCTTCAATATCTGTATTGTTTTGGGTTAGTTTTTTATTGTTTTTTATTTGATTTTTTTCTGTTTTATGGTTATTTGTCGGAAGTAGTTTTTCGTCTTCTCTTTTTGTTGTTGAGTTTCCCCTTTCGTTTTTTTCACTATTTTTCATATTTGTATTTTGTGCTTGTTTCTCTTCGTTGATTTTCCCATTGTCAACTTTTGGCTCATTTTGGTTGTCATCTCTTGATTTTCCATTTAGGCTTGAGGGTCTATTTTTCTGATTTGTTTTATCCTCTTCATCTCTTTTTGCTTCCCGTAATTTTTTGATTATTTTGATATTGCTTTTTGTGTCTTTATCTTCTCTTAGTCTATTTGCTTTGTTGTATAAACGCAAAGCCACATCAAATTTGCCAAGTTTTGCATAACAATTTCCAAGGTTATATAGTTTTTCAAACTCTAGTTCGGGTGGTATTATTTGTGAATAATTTACTATTGCTTCGTTGTAATTTTTCATTTTATAAAATATATTTCCAAGATTTAGTTTTACACTATTTGGTTTATCTTTGATTTGTAAATAGTGATAAAGTGTTTTGTTTGTATCGCTATTTTCATAATATTTTGACATCAAAAGGTGATATTTATCGCTAGGGCTACCAAATAAAAAAGTGGAAATTGTAAAAATTAATATTAAACTTTTCATCTTCTGCCAACCCCAAAAATAGCTAAACTAAAGAAAACTAAACCACAAACAAGTGGGATAAAAAACCACTCTTTGTTTTGATTTATAAGAATTTCATCTTTTGTTTTTGGCTCAAATTTAGCTCTAATTTCATCTAAAAATGGCTCCATATCATCATTTGATGTAGAAAAATCAAGATACGCTCCATCTGTTTTTATTGCAAGTTCTTGTATTTTTTCGTTGATTTTTGAAATTACAATATTCTTATCTTTATCTTGAAGCAAGTCTCCGTTGTCTTCTATAACGCCACCTTTAAGGCTACCAATTCCATATATGAAAACTTTGATTTTATGCTCATTTGCAAATGCTATCTCTTGACTAAAATCAGTTCCATCTCCACCGTCTGTAAAAAATATTAAAGCTTTTTTCTCCTCATTTTCACTTATAGTTTCAACCCCTTTAAGTGCTTCAAGGAGGTTTGTTCCGCTCCTATTTACATAATCAGGTTTCATATTTGCTACTAAATATTTTAGCGTTTCATAATCACTTGTAATTGGGGAGATTAAAAATGCTTTTTGACTAAAGGCAAGTGCGCCAACTTTTTCATTTTTAAGTAGTGAGATGAAGTGTGTAAATTTATTTTTAGCAAACGATAACCTATTTGGAAAAACATCTTTAGAGGACATAGATTTTGATATATCAAAAGCTACAACCAAAGATATAACTGGTTGTTTTATCTTGATTGGTTCTTTAAGTTCAACTGGTCTTGAAAGAGCGATAACTAAACAAATAAATGCCAAAATCAAAAAGAAAAGTTTTATCTTTTTTTGATTTTTCCCTATAAAGATTTTCCCCTCCATATCTTTGGAAAAATATTTTGAGATATTTTTTACACTACTTTTTATAACCAAAAGTAAAAGCAGTAACAAAAGTACAAAAAAGCCATTTTGATTAAAAAAACTCATAATTGTTTCCACCTAATCAAAATCAAAATAAAAAGTAATCCAATAGCAACATCAAGGGGATATTGATAGAGGTAAGTTTTTTTATCATAACTATTTGTTTTTATCTCACTTTTTGCTAAAGAATCGATTGTTTGATAAATCCCTTCAATTTTCTCTTTTGTATTTGCTTCATAAAATTTTCCGCCCGTCTCTTTTGCTATTTGTAAAAGCACTTCACTATTGTAATCCCCAATTTCCCCAATCCCAATAGTATAAACCTTGATGCCATATTTTTTCATTTTTTCCAATGCTGGAGCTAACGGGATTGTATTTGCTGTATCTATCCCATCAGTTATTAAAATCGCAATTTTATTTTTTGAAACACTATCCTTGAATAAGTCTCCACTTAAAAAAAGTGCCTCATAAAGCGCAGTATTTCTATCCCCCACAACACCAATCTCAATGAGACTTAAAAGCTTAGAAAGACTTTGTTTGTCAAAAGTCATAGGTGAAGCTAAATAAGCATAATCTGCAAAAATAGTTAAAGACAATTTATCTAGTTTTCTTTTTTCGATAAAGTCATCAAGTATCTCTTTTGTGATGGTAAATTTATCATTTTCAAGCATACTTCCACTCACATCAAAAAGCAAAGAGATTTCATACCCCTTACTATCTTCAACTTTGATTTCACTCTTTTTTATTGGGTTTGCTAAAGCTAGTAGCATTGCAAAAAATATCAAAAATTTTAAAACCCCAATAATACTACTTTGGTATGAAGTGGCACTAAGCAACATCTTTATATTTGAGAAATAAAAGCCTTGCTTTTTCTCTTTACAAAAATAAACACACAAAAAATATGTTACTAAAAGGGCAAAAACAAGTGGTTCTGTAAAAATAATATCTTTAAAATTTTCCATCAAACTCTCACTTTGATATATTCTTTTATTTGCTCTTTTAGGTCGTTATCAATCTTTGGGATTGTTTTTTTGTATTTAAAAGCTTCAAGTTGCCGCTCAATTGCTACAAATTCATCTTCAAAATATGGATTTAACGCCAATCTTCCATATTTTGTAAATTGATAAGCTAGTTGTTTGTCTTCTAAATTATCTAACGGGAGATTTTTTAGATACTTCTTTGCTAATTCATACTTAGTAGCCTTTTTTTTTGGTCTTTTTAAAAATTTAATTACAAGGGTGAATGTAAAAATAAAAAACGCAAATATCAAAACGAGATAAAAGTAAGTTTCAATCCCAAGTGAAATATCAATATTTTGTTTTATAGGCTTTAGATTTTCTAACATCTTAGTCTCTTAGAAGTAGGGATAATTTTGGAACTATCACCTCATTTGTGTAGATTTTTTTGTATCTTATTTTTGATTTTTCTAACAATAAAAATAACTCTTTATCGTGACTTTTTAAGAGTTGATTGTAATTTTTTATAGTTTGTGTATCTAGGAAAATATTTTCATTTTTGTTTGAATTTGTATCAAAAATACTAAAATCACCCAAAAGATGCAAGTCCTCTTCAAATCTATCCCTAACAATCGCACAATACAACTCATGTTTGGCACTTAGAAGTTTAAAACTGGGGAGTTTGAAAAAATCCCCAATAAAAAATATTAAAGATTTCCCTTTGATTTTTTCCAAAAGGTATTGTTCAAGCGCAATAAAATCAACCTCTTTTCCCAAAATATTTATACCATCAAGAGTTTTTAAATATTGTTTTTGGGTTGCTTTATTTGTAGTTGGCGGGATAAATAACTCCTCTTTGTTACTAAAAAAAATCGTAGATAATTTATCTTTTTTGGTCAGGGAAGCAAATGAAAGATGACCTAAAATATCTAGCATGGTTTCATATTTTGAGTATTTTGAACCAAAATATCCCCCACCATTTAATAAAAAAACAATCGTGATATTTAATTTTTTATCTTCATTGAAAAGGTTTATACATGGGTTTTTTGTTCTTGCGGTTACTTTCCAGTTGATTTTTCTAATATCATCGTTTGTTGTGTAGTCTCTAAGTTCCCTAAAATCAAGTCCAAAGCCATGAAAAAAACTCTTATGCTCACCACTTAGGTTTGAAAATAACCTTTTGTGTGTCGCAAATTGGAGGTTGTTGTGGTTGGTTTTATTCTCTTTTAGGGGATTCATTTTAATCTTTTTACTTTATGGTTTTGGTAGTTTTTCTATTATTTTTTGGATTATATCATCAGTTGTGATATCTTCACTTGTTGCTTGGTAATTTAAAATTATCCTGTGTCTTAGGACTAAAAAAGCAACTTTTGCTACATCATAAGGGGTAACATAACTTTTCCCATCTAGGTAAGCATAAGTTCTTGAGGCTTTATAAAGATCGATACTAGCCCTTGGACTTGCACCAAAATCGATATATTTTTTTAATTCTTCAAGCTCATAAAGTTCTGGATTTCTTGTTGCAAATACGATTTGTAACATATATTTTGCTAGCTCTTCATCTATGTGGATATTGTTTATCTCCTCTTTTATAGTGGTAAACTCTTCAAAATTTAACACTTTTTCTATTATTTCAAAGCCATCTCTTGCTGCTCTTTGTACAATTAAAAGTTCCTCATCGATTGTGTTGTAAGTTACTTTTATTTTTAACATAAATCTATCCAAACTAGCTTCTGGAAGCTCGTAGGTTCCCTCTTGTTCAACTGGATTAGCTGTTGCTAGAACCATAAATGGAGTTGGAAGCTTAAAACTCTCATCACCTATTGTAACTTGTTTTTCAGCCATCGCTTCAAGTAGGGCTGACTGAACTTTAGCTCCAGCTCTATTTATCTCATCGGCTAGTAAAAGATTTGTAAAAATTGGTCCATGTTTGATTTTAAAATTGTTATTTTTAAGATCAAGGATTTCACTTCCTGTGATGTCACTTGGAAGCAAATCAGGTGTAAACTGAACCCTTTTAAAATCAAACCCCAAAGCTTGTGCTAAAGAGTTAATCGCTGTTGTTTTTGCTAGTCCTGGCATCCCTTCAACTAAAATATGTCCATCACTTAAAAGTGCGATAAGCATACCATTTAGAAGCTCCTCTTGACCTACAATCACCTTTTGTACTTCGTTTTTAACTTTTTCTATCATTACGATTTTCCTTCTTTGGGTTGTAATTTTATTAATTATTTTAATTTTTCTTGTTTGTATTTGGTTTTATTTTACCAAAACTTACTAAGGGTTAGTTTTTTTGTGTTATTTTTCCTCCTTTTTGGGCTTAAAAATTATAAGTGCTTAAGATTTTTTTGGTTACAATCGCGAACTTTTATAAGATGAAGGGCGATAGCTCTAATAACTCGACCTTTCACACATAAAAAAACAAAGAAAACAAGGAAATTAAAATGAAAAAAGAGATACACCCAGATTATAAAGTTTGTGTAGTTAGCTGTGCATGTGGTAACACATTTGAAACAAAATCAAATGTTGAAAAACTTAGAATTGACATCTGTTCAGCTTGTCACCCGTTTTTTACTGGTGAGCAAAAAATCGTTGATGCTGCTGGTAGAGTAGAGAAATTCAACGCTAAATACGCACAAAAATAATTTTTTAAAAAAGTGCTAACTTTTGTCCCAACCCCAATAGGAAACTTAGAGGACATTTCTTTTAGAAGCATCAAGGCTCTAAAAGATGGGGAACTTATCCTTTGTGAAGATACAAGGGTTACAAAACAACTTATCAACCTCCTAAATCAAAGACTAAATCTCGACATCGATACAAACAAAAAATTTTTAAGTGTCCATTCCCACAATGAAGAAAATTTTATTTCAGCTCAGTTTGAAGATATCTATAAAAATCAAAATGTTGTTTATGTAAGTGATGCTGGAATGCCTTGCGTTAGCGACCCAGGAGCTAAATTAGTTGCATTTTGTATCAAACACAATATCCCTTATGATGTAATCCCTGGAGCAAATGCACTTTTAACGGCGTACGCTATGAGTGGGTTTGATGAGAAAGAGTTTACATTTTTTGGATTTTTACCGCACAAATCAGGCAATCGCAAATCACCACTTTTTGATATTTTAAATAGCCCATATCTTACGATTTTGTACGAATCACCCCATAGGATAATGCAACTTTTTGAGGAACTTAATGAACTTGAAACCAAAAGGGAAGTTTTTGCAATTAAAGAACTTACAAAACTTCATCAGAGATATCTTAAAGGGGAAGTCGGGGATATTTTAAAAGAGTTTCAAAGTGGCAAAGTTGATTTAAGAGGTGAATGGGTGATTATAATCAAAGGTAGCAAGCGAAATGATGGTGAAAATCTTACAATTAATGACATCAAATCTCTTGATTTACCGCCAAAACAAAAAGCTAAACTTATCTCAAAAATGACTGGAAAAAGTATTAAAGAGATTTATGAAGAGTTAAATTAGTCACCAATACAATTTATACCTAGATTTGTTAGTGTTGTTTTAACTTATAACTATGAAAATCTTTGTCTGAATTTAGTTTGCCCCTTAATTAGTCATTTTTTCAAAAAATATAAGATTAAGAAGGTAGCTAAAAAATTATTTTGAGTCTATTTTCCATCAAAAGCTTCTGCCTAATTTTTAATCCCTTTTTGTTATTCAGAATATTTACAATAATCCCAAAAAAGGGGTAATGTAAGGGCAAGTTTCATATGCACTTTGCTATTTTGTTGCCCACCTAACAGTTTTTACTCTTTAATGCAACGTACAAAATAGTTATTATTTTTATTGTTTACGCCATCATAGCCAAAGTTGAAGTTAACACCCCAAACATTGATATAGCCTGAAGCATCGGTTGAGTTTGACCAATAATAATCCTCAATAGGGCTAAACCCCTTGTTTTTGTAACAAGACTGATAAGCTGAGTCATTTCTGTTGTTATTGTAATCATTTAGTGTTCCGCCACATTTTACTACTATTGCTCGTAACATAATGATATCTGGGAGTTCTGCATCGATAGAATCGCAAATTCTATTCGCATTTGCCCAAGTAGCTTTACATACTCCATCCGCACTCATCTCTCCACCATTTGAAGTGCAGTTTTTTCGTGTAGGATCTATCCATTTCGAAGCTCCTTGCAGTGCAGATGAAGCTATTATGCTCGCTAGAAATATTTTGAGAAGTGTTTTCATTTTTTTCCTTTTTTGGGATTTTAGTTATTGTGAAGATCTTGAAGGAATTAATCTCTTTGCTTGGTCTAACTCTAATATCTTACAGTAACCATTTGGTTTAGTATATTGTAATCAAATCTCTCTTAGAACCTTAGCTACTAAAATAATAATATCCCAAAGCTAAAAACAGGTATCTTCCAAATTTAGCAATAGCAACAATTGCTACAAATCTAACCCTATTGTATTTTAAAATACCAGCTATAAAAGTAAAAGCATCTCCAAAAATAGGAAGCCATGAAAAAAAGAGTGTTGCACCTCCATATCTATCAAAAAAGAGCCTCCCTTTTGTCAATTTTGCTTCGTTTAAAAGTGTTTTTGAGATGATATATTTCTCACCTTTTAGCCCAAGCCAATAGTTTACAACTGCCCCTAGAGCATTTCCAAAAGTAGCAAAAAGTAAAAGTAAAAAAATATTTAAATCGATAGATAAATCGTATAAAAAAAGTGCTTCACTACCAAAAGGGAAGATAGTAGCAGATAAAAATGAAATGATAAATAGATAAAAATAATCCATCAAATACCACTTGCACTGTAAGTTTTGTTATACCAAACGCTAAAAAGCCATAAAGCATAAGTGTGTTGTTTTAGTTTATTATCTTTTGCGTAACTAAAAAGTTCTTTGATGTATGAGTCGTTAAAAAGATTGTGGTTTTTGTTTGCTTTTAATATTTCAAAAAGTAAGTCATCGCCAAATTCCTCCATTAACCACTCGTTATAAGGACTATTAAATCCTTTTTTTCGTCTATTTACAATCTCATCTGGAAGATATTTTGAGGCTATTTTTTTCAACAAATATTTGTTTGTATCACCTAGTTTTAATTTGCTATCGATGCTAAAAACTGTATCCACAAGGTTAAAATCCAAAAATGGATTTCGTATCTCAATACCATGTGCACCAGAAATTTTATCAATTTTAGATAGTAACCCCTCCCCAAGCCATATCTCCATATCGATACTACTCATCCAATCGATTGGATCATTTTTTTCAATAGGCTCAGGAAAATGTGGAATTTTTTTAAATAGTTTCCCTTTTTGTTGCTTTGTAAAAATCTCACCAAAACTATTATAAAGATTTTCATCGTTAAAGATTCTTTGAAGATACTCTATCTCTTTTGTGTTTGATGATGCTGTGCCAAGATTGAGTTTTAAAAACTTTTTTTGTTCATTTGAGAGTGTTTTTTTGAACTCATAATAATCATAAAATTTTTGATAGTTGTTGTATCCTAGGAAAATCTCATCACTACCCTCGCCACTCAATACTGTTTTTATCCCAATTTTTTTGATAGTTTCCATTAAGTAAAAAAGTGGGTTTGATGCGTGGTCACCATGAGGCTCCTCTAGGGCATTTAAAACATCATCTAAATTGTCTATAAAATCTTTTTTGCTAAATCTCAATTCAAAATGTTCACTTTTTATATTTTGTGCGATTTTTTTGGCATACGGAAGTTCACAATATTTTTCATACTCCTCATACCCTACGCTAAAAGTTTTTATTTTTTCACCACTTAAGTTTGCATAGATAGTGCTTATAAGGCTACTATCAACTCCTCCGCTAAGTAGTGAGCCAATCTCCACATCACTTGTCATTCTAAGCTCTACACTTTTTAAAAGTTGATTTTCGCACACCTCTAAAGCTTGTTGCTCTTGTAAAATTCTTTTGTATGTTTTTAGGCGGTAATATTTTTTTATTTTCAATTGCCCATTTTCATACACACAGTATGAGCCTTTAGGGAGCTTAAAAATACAATCATAAAAGGTATTTGGGGTTAACGGAGTGAAATATTGAAGATACTGACTAAGTGCTATGCGGTTTAGTTTTGGTGTGAAGCCCAGTAATTTTATGATTGGTGATATGGTGCTTGAAAAGATAAATTTTTCATCTTTAAGGTAGTAGTAAAATGGTTTTTTTCCATATCTATCTCGAGCGCAAAAATATCTATTTTTGGTTTTGTCAAAAATTGAAAAACTAAAAGCACCATTTAGAAGTTTTAAAAATTCTGTGTCGTATTTTTGATAAAGTCTTATAATCACTTCAGTATCAGAGTTTGTCACGCAGGCTAGATTTTCCATTTTTCTAAGCTCTTTGTAGTTGTAAATCTCACCATTAAAAACTATCAAAAGGTTATCAAATTCCATTGGCTGATTTGCCTCGTCATCTAAATCTATGATACTTAATCTTGTGTGTCCAAAATGATTTTCACCAATTTGAAGTGAGTTAGTATTATCAGGTCCCCGTTTTTCTAAAAGCTGTAATGCTTCATTGAAATTTGAAGCAGGGGTAAAATTAATTCCAAGTATCCCACACATTATAAAGTCCCAAAAATAAGATGAAGTGTTTGGAGTAAAAAGTAAAATAATAGTAAAAATGAGATGGTTGAAAATAGTATTATGCTTGTAACATCGAGTGGTTTGCAATCATATAGAGATGCTAGATTTACATTATTTACCGCTAGCGGGGTTGCTAGTGAGATGATTAAAATCGTAGCAACAAATGGTGCAAGTGAAAACCAAAATGCCATTAAAATTCCAAGTCCAGGGAGGAAAATGAGTTTTGCAAATGAGGTTGCAAATGTGAGCTTGAAGTTGTTTATTTTAAATCCAACTTTTGCTAAATATATCCCAAAAATAATCAATTGCAAAACAATAGTTGAATAAGCACCCATCTCTAAGGCTCTATCAATTTGTGGATTTATTGCAAAACTTGAGTAGTTAAAATATATAGCAAATAGTGCAAACCATAAAATTGGGATTTTTGCCATTGAGATTAGAGATTGTTTTAGGGTGTATTTTTCTCTAGCTAAAAAATAGACTCCAACTGTGTAGATAAAAAAGATATTCGCGATATTTATGATGCTTGTGTAAGGGACGCTCTCCATTCCAAAAAGTGCAATACCGAGTGGAATAGCAAGATTTCCTGTATTTCCAATAAGTGCCGTACTTGTAAAAATTGCCCTATCTTTACTGTTTTGAAATATCATCTTACTTGTAAAAACTAAAAAAATAAGTGCAGTTGTAACGGTAACAAAATATATAAATGGAGTTAACACAAGATTAAAATCAATTTTAGTTCTAGTTAGTCCCCAAAAAGTTAAAATTGGCTGTAAGAAGTAAATTGAGATAAGGATTAAAGACCTCTCCTCAATCTCATTTTTGAAGATCTTTTTTGATAAAAATCCAAGAAGTATAAAAAAATAGATAACTAAAATAGAGATAAGAGCTTCCAAATAAGCCCTTTACTCTACATATTTTGGGGCTTTTTTTTGTGTGATTGCTAAAATTTCATTTTGAAGTGAAATTATTTTGTCCTTTAAAATAGCATTTTCCCGTGAAAGTTCATTTACTCTTTTTAATGAGCCAGTTCGTTTTAATTTTTCATTATCTGCAATACTTAAAAGCTTATCTTTTAGAAGACTGATTTGGTATTCATAGTGCTGGATTTGTTTTAATTGGTCTTGATTTTTTCTTTTTTCACCCTCTAGAGTCTCTTTTATGAGGCTTACAGATTGTTCACTCGAAGTTGACTCGAAACTATTTGCATTCTTTCTTAATGTTTTTACTCTTTTATTGAGTTCTAAGATTTTGTATCTCTCCTCCATAATATTTTGTTTTGCTTTTATGATTGTTTCTTGTTTCTCTAGTTCTTCATCATCAGCTAAAAAGCCTATCAAGATATATCCAGTAATTTCACCTGAATTGTGATTTCTTGTTGGTATTGCAGTTGTACGAAGATGAAAAACTTCTTTATTTTTTGATATAAATTTTAGTTTTCCTTTCCAAGTCTCACCATTTTTTGTGTACTCTTTCATCTCTTTGTAGCCAAGCGGAATAGCATCTGGATGGATAAGTCCAATCATTTTTGTATTTATAAGTTGCTCATTTTCAATCTCTAGCATCCCACAAAATAGAGAATTTGTTTCATGAATGAAATCTTTAGTATCAACTTTTACGATTGTGGCAATTGTATTTATGAACTCCATATATTCAGACAATTCCTCCTCTTTGTCTTTGATTATTTTTTGATTTCTTTTAATCTCACAAAACTTTTGAACAGTCATTATCATCTCTTTTGTATCGATTGGTTTTAGTGTATATCCAGAAACACCAAGCTTTATTGCTTCCATAAGATAGTTAGATTCGCCGTGCGCAGTTGTCATAATAACTGGAATATCTGAGTTGTGTTCCCTTATTTTCTTAACCATCTCTAAGCCATTTAAATTTGGCATATTTATATCACTGATGATCGCATCAAAAACGACATCCATTTTGCTTGTGTAAAGTTCATAATTCGACACTCCATCTCTTCCGTCAACACAAGTTATAACATCCTTGAATATTTTTTTTAAGATGGTTCCGAGTGAGTTTCTTATTGTTTCATCATCTTCTACATAAAGTATCGTTAGTGTTTTTAAAAAATCTGTATTAAGCATCTGCTTCCTCGTCTTTCATGTTTGTTTCATTTGCATTTGTGATAAGTAATTCGATTATAAATCTTGCTCCAAAGTATCTGTTGTCATTGTGTATAAATTCGTGATTATCAACGAGTAAATTCCCGCCCATACTGGTTGTTATTATTTGGTGTGTCATATAAAGCCCAAGTCCAGTCCCTTGGCTTTTGTGTTTTGTTGTAAAATATGGCTCAAAAACTCTACTTAATATATCAGCATTTATTCCACCAGCGTTGTCTTGAATCGTTACAATAGCTTTGTTCTTAAATTTTTTCACAGATATAAAAATGACTTTCTCAATGTTTTCATTTCTTTCATTTAGAACATCTTTTGCATTATTTATAATATTGAGGATACCTTGAATAAATTCATTTTTAAAATTGTTAATAAAAATAATTTCTGCATAATCTTTTTTAATGATAATTTGAGAATTTGCTATGCTTGAGTCTATAACGTTTAGAGCATTGTCAATTGCTGATGATATAACAAACTCTTTTTTCTCTTTTTTCCCTTCAATAAAGTTTCTAAAATCCTCTATTGTTTGTGATAAAAATTGTGTTTTTTCTATGATTTTATTTAGTGCTGGATTTAATTCATTTGGATTCAAAATCCCTAATTCATTTTGTACGCTTAAGCTACTTGCACTCGTGCTAATAGCGCTCAATGGTTGTCTCCATTGATGAGCGATATTTCCTATCATCTCACCCAAAGAAGCCAATCTTGATTGCTCGGCTATGAGATTATCTTTTTTTCTATTTTCATCAATTGAAGCGGTAATTTGGATATTTTGTCTTTCAAGTTCTTCAACAGAGTGAGCCAATTCCTCTTTTTGTACCCTTATCGTATCAAAGCTTTTTGTAATATTTTTTTTGTACATATAATCTTTGTATCCATAAAATAAAATCCCAGCAAGAATTATAAGCATCATCGCCAAAACTAAATAATAATCTGATTCGAGCTCATCTATATATTTACCGTCAGTGTGTTTTGCTATGTAGGCAATAGCACGATTTCCTTGTACATTTTTGATTGGTAAAAATGTTATAACACTAGAATCACCACTTTTTGTTTTGTAGTAGACATAAAATGGCTTGTTTTGAAGAAGCTTTTGGCTTATTTCATTTCTAATATTTTTTGGAATTTGTGTAACTCCATATTTTCCAATATCCCTTTTTAGTCTTAAATAATATGGAGAATTTGGCGATAGTTCATACATATTTTTAACTTCAGAATGAACTAAAAGATGTTCTATTACTTGTTTGTTTATAGAAAAACCAACTTTTGCATGAAAAGAATCTTCAATTTTTTGTAAAAAATCAATTACCGACACAGATACTTCAACACTACCTATATGTTTGTTGCTATTGAAAAGTGGGTAAACAAATCTAAATCCATTGTCTATTTTTCCCATCTCTAATCCATCTATTGGCTGAAGTGTTTTATTGACCGTCGCTACGGAATATCGAGCTTTGGTCAGATCGTCCCCAAACTTTGAAGGTGCGTGCATTCTTAAGAAACTAACATTATTTTTTAGATGAAAATGAAGTTGATTTATCCCGATCGCATTCCAGTTTTGATATATGTGCGTTAGTGATGATTGAAGTTTTAGACGTAATTTATCTTGCGTCTCTTTTGAAGTTGTTGTGGAAGCTTCATCTATTAGTCCAACTATTTCACTATCTGTAAGTATGTTATTATAGATACTTTTGGATAGATTGTTATAATTTTTGTATGTCACATCAAATTGTGTGCTTGACATAAGAAGTTGATTTTCTAGATACATTTTTATTCGTCTCTCTTTGTCTAACGACAAGAGAATTGAAACAATAAATCCTAATACAAAAAACAGTGTAAATGTGACTAAAATTTGTTTTTTCATTAGCTTCCTTAAGTCAGTAATATCTTTGATTGTAGCCAAAAAGCTATTATAAAATCTTAAACCTCGTTGTAGTAAAATGTAAACCTTATGAAAAACAAAATACTAAATCTAATAAAACAAAAACCACTAATAATTGATGGTGCGATGGGGACACAGCTCCAGTCGTTTGATATTCCACAAAGTGCTTGGATGGATGAAAATGGTGTAAATCAAGAGGGTTGCAATGAACTTTTGAATGCAACAGCACCTTACATTCTGGAACAAATTCACGAAAGTTATGTACTAGCTGGGGCAGATATGATAAAAACCAATACTTTTGGTTCAATGGATTGGGTGCTTGATGAGTATGATATGGGACATAGAAGTTACGAGTTGTCAAAACTAGGAGCATCACATGTAAAGAAAATTTGCGAGAAATATACAACGCTAGAAAAGCCTAGGTTTGTGTTAGGTTCAATTGGACCAGGGACAAAATTACCGAGTCTTAAGCATATCACTTATGATACGATGTATCGTGGTTATGTAACTATGGCTAAGGGGCTTGTTGATGGTGGCGTTGATGTTTTTTTGGTGGAAACTTGCCAAGACCCATTGCAAATAAAAGTAGCACTTCACGCTTTAACTGACACTGCGCCTCAAATTCCAATTATGGTAAGTGTGACGATTGAGCTAAGCGGTACGATGCTTATTGGAACGGATGCCAATACGATAGCAACTATCTTGGAGCCATTTGATATTTTATCTTTAGGGTTTAACTGTGGAACTGGACCAGAGCAAGTAAAAAAACATATAGAGATACTGTCTCAAATTTCAAATAAACCACTTTCTGTTCATGCAAATGCAGGTTTGCCTCAAAATAGAGGTGGAAAAACGTTTTATCCGATGGGCGCTGATGAATTTGCACAAATCGAGCAAACATTTATGGCTTATAATGGAGTTTCATTTTTGGGTGGATGTTGTGGAACCTCACCAGAACATATCAAAGCTTTAGCGGAGGCTGTTTCAAAGATGACCCCTAAAATCCCACTTGGAAATCATCCAAAATCGTTAGCTTCCCTTTTTGCCTCTGTGCCACTCAAACAAAAACCAGCTCCACTTTTAGTAGGGGAGAGAAGTAATGCGACTGGAAGTAAAGCCTTTAGGGAACTTTTAAAAGCAAATGACTATGAAGCGACTCTAAGTGTTGCTCAAGAGCAAGTGCGTGCAGGGGCTCATGTGATTGATGTAAGTGTTGGGTTTGCTGGACGAGATGAAACAAAAGATATGAATGAAGTTGTTTCTTTGTACGCTTCAAAAATCGCACTTCCTCTTATGCCAGATAGTACACAGATTAAAGCTCTTGAAGAGGCCTTGAAGCTTATTGGTGGAAAAGCGATTATTAACTCAGTGAATCTTGAAGATGGGATTGAGCGATTTGATGAGATTTGTAAATTAGCAAAACGGTTTGGGGCAAGTTTAGTTTGCCTTGTAATTGATGAAGTTGCTATGGCAAAAACGAAAGAGAAAAAAGTGGAGATTGCTGAACGAATCTATCAAAGAGCAGTAAATCTTCACACACTAGATCCTGAAGATTTAGTTTTTGATATGCTTGTTTTTACAATTGGTTCGGGTGATGAGGAATATCATACTGCTGGGATTGAGACGATTGAAGCAATAAGAGAGTTTACAACGATGCACCCAGAAGTTAGTACAACTTTGGGATTGTCAAATATCTCTTTTGGACTTGATGCGAAGGCTAGAGTTTATCTAAATAGTATCTTTTTGCACCATTGTATTGAAGTTGGACTTAGTAGTGCGATTGTAAATGTAAAACACTTAGTTCCAAGACATAAAATGAGAGAAGAGGATATCAGAGCTTGTGAAGATTTACTTTTTAATCGTAGAGTTAATGGTGACCCCCTTTTTGCTTTTATTGAACATTTTAGCGATATTGAAGCGGTCGCCGAACAAAGTGATGAGGAGTTTGCGAAACTTTCAAATGATGAAAAAATCAAAAAACTCCTCCTTGATGGAGCAAAAGAGAAAATTATCGCACTTGCACTTGAACTTAAAGATGAGGTTGGGGCTGAGGTTATCGTCAATGAGTGGCTAATTGATGGGATGAAAATAATTGGGGAACTTTTTGGAAATGGTCAAATGCAACTCCCATTCGTACTTCAAAGTGCTGAAACCATGAAAGCTTGTGTTGATGCATTAGAGCCATATCTTCCTAAAATTGAAAAAGTTAGTGATACCACTTTGGTTTTGGGGACAGTGAAAGGAGATGTTCATGATGTTGGGAAAAATTTAGTTGATATTATCCTTTCAAACAATGGCTTTAAGGTCGTAAATATCGGGATAAAAGTTAGTATCGATGATTTTATAAGGGTGGCAAAAGAGTGTAATGCTATGGCTATTGGTATGAGTGGACTTTTAGTAAAATCAACAAATGAGATGAGAAGCAACCTTGAAGTGCTAAAAGATGCTGGAATCTCTTTACCTATCTTAATTGGTGGAGCCGCACTAACTAAACAGTTTGTTGATGATTTTTGCAGACCTATCTATGATGGGGCTATTTTTTATTGTAGAGATGCTTTTGACGGTGTAGTTGCTATGCAAAGACTTGAAGAAGCAAATGGGGATTACAGCAATCTTAACACTGATATGGCAGCTGATTTGATTTTGGAGAGTGGGATAGAAAAAGAGGAGAAAATAGTTTTTGACTCTAGTTTGCATACTCCAAAATTATTAACTAACCATAAAAAATATAATCCACCTTTTATTGGGCGAAAAGTAGTTGTTGTTCCAAAAGAGTATCTAGGAGATGAGCCAAAAGGGCAATGTTCCAAAATAGAGTGCAATAGTAGTTTTGATAAAGAGTTGGCTTTTAAATGGATAAATCATCGAGTGTTGTTTCGTCAAAGATGGGGATACAAACGAAGCAAAATGGGAGTTGATGAGTTTAAAAAACAAGAAGAAAAAGTGGTTTTCCCTTTGTATGAAAGACTCAAAAAACAATTTTTGGATGAAAATATTTTTGACCCAATCGGAGTGTACGGGCATTTTTACTGTAAAAGTGAGGACAATAAACTTCATATTTATGATGAAAACAAAGAAAATATCTTGACGACTTTTACTTTCCCAAGACAAGGGAAAGAACCTCACAGATGTTTGGCGGATTACTTTAAAAGTGATGAATTTGATGTGGTTGGATTTACATTGGCAAGTTCAGGGCATCAAATCACACCGTTTGAGAGAAGGCTTTATGATGAGGGAAAATTTAGTGAATATTACTCAGTACATGGGCTTGGGGTCGAATTAGCTGAAGCAATGGCCGAGATACTTCATAAGCAAATAAGACTTGATTTAGATATTGCTAAAACTGAAAAACCAACTTTAAATGATGTACGAATGAAACAATATCAAGGATGCAGATATAGCCCAGGGTACGCAGCTTGTCCTGATTTGGCGATGAATAGACAGATTTTTGATTTGCTAATCCCAGAAGATTTTGGGATTACCCTTAGTGAAACATATCAAATAGATCCAGAACAAAGCACAGTAGCAATAGTTGTACCAAATAAAGAGGCAAAATATTTTAATGTATAGAAATAATAAACATTGATGGGGAGGAAGAGAATGAAATTGTTTTTTATAATGGTTATTGTACATTTTTCATTGTTTGCAAGTTCGTATGATGAGGCAATGAAGTTATATGAAGCTAGAAAATACAAAGAGGTATTGAAAATACTTATTCCTTTGGCAGATGCTGGAGATCCAAAGGCTCAAAATGATGTTGGGATTATGTATGAGAGCGGACAGGGTATTAATGCAAATTTTAAAATCGCTTCAAAATATTATGGTTGGAGTGCAGAGCAAGGTTACGCAGACGGAGAATGCAACTTTGGACTTGTTAAAAAAGCACAAAAAAAATATCAAGAGGCCGTAGAACTTTTCCAAAAAAGCGCTAACCAAGGCAATATGTGTGGTGAACACTATTTGGCTGTTATGTATCAGCATGGGAAAGGGGTAAGAAGAGATTATACTAAGGCTTTGGAATACTATAAAAAAAGTGCGGACAAAGGTTATGTGTTAGCCCAATCAAATCTTGCAGTGATGTATGAAAAAGGAAAAGGTACAAAAATCAATCTGAATGAGGCTATTCGTTATTATGAGTTGAGTGCAAATGGCGGAGAATATGTTGCTCAATATAATTTAGGCATGATTTATTATCTAGGAAAAAGTATTGCGCAAGATTTGGTAAAAGCAAAAGAGCTGTTTAAAAAAGCTTGCGATAATGGCCATTATTTAGGTTGTGAAAATTACAAGTTACTTAATAAATAATTTGGATTTTCATTGACTAGATACTTTATTTTTTGCTATCAAGTTCAACTGCTAAATCTGAAATAACTCTAGCTTTTGAGATATTTTGTCTATTTGTTATGGCACTATTTTTTAGTGAAGAGATGTGATTGTTGAGCTGTATTAGACTTGCTTTAAAGCCATCACTTGATTTTGCGATTTTGTTTTTATCCTCAAGAGGAATCACCTCGTCATTACCTAATAATGATTTTGCTTTCCCTAAATAATCAAATGCACTCGATGAACTATTTGATACCATTTGAGTAACACTTACAAGTGCTTCAGTTGTTTTTGAGATTTGCTCCATATTTCCCTCTAGCTTTAAAGCATCAATGATAAGTTTATCATCTGCATATTTTGCTAGCTTTGCTATTTCAGATGGCGTTGAATTTGGATTAAGTTGGTTGTACCCTTTTATAAAATTTGAGCTACTTTGTTTATATGAATTTATAGCGGTTGCCGTGTTGTTGAGATTTACCAAGCTATTTGATACAAGTTTGGTTGCATTTGAAATTTCTCCCGCATACGGTATAGGCAAAACTCGAAGGGCGTTTGAGAAGTAAGCGCTTGCTTGAATTGTTTTTGAATAATCACTAACATAGTTTTTCATAATCCCAACAAAAGTGGAAAACTCATTCATAGAAGTTTCTTGATTTTTTATCGATTTAGCTACAACACCCAGTTCATCATAGCTTTTATTTATGAGTTCTTGCTTTGAAACACACGCGGTTGGTTGCCCAGTACATCCACCAATAAAAAATACAACTAAGATTAAAAATATATAATGCATAAAAAGACTCCTATTTATTTTTTAAAATCATACCAAAAAAGATATTTGTTTTTAGAGTCTTACTTAATTTAAAAAGTGGTGAAAAATGTACGATGTTGTAGTTATAGGAAGTGGTGCAGCTGGCTTGATGGGGGGAATTTCTGCTAGTAAACATAAGAAAAAGATTTTAATTTTAGAGCAATTAGATGAGATTGCTATGAAATTAAAAGCAACAGGCGGAGGGAGATGTAATCTTACAAATACACTATCTTTAGAGCCATTTATGGAGAAGTTTGGGAAAAATGGAAGATTTATGCGAGATGCTTTGGTTGCATTTTCATCTAAGGATTTACAAGATTTTATGAAATCAATAGGGGTTGAGACACATGCACCTGATGGTTTTAGGATTTTTCCAACTACACATAAGTCATCTACAATTATAGATGGGCTAAAAAATAAATTAACGCTTGAAAATATTGAGGTTTTATGTGGTCAAAAAGTAGTCAATGTTTTTAAAGAAAATGATATTTTCCATATCAAAACAGAGCAGAATGAATTTTTAGCAAAATATTTAATCGTAGCTACTGGTGGTTTTGGATACAAAAATCTAGGGGCAACAGGTGATGGTTATGAAGTCGCAAAAAGTTTTGGGCATAGCGTCAATAAACTCTACCCAGCGATGATGCCACTACTTGTAAAAGATGACTGGGTTGTAAATTGTACGGCTGATACGATAGCAAAAGCGACTATCTCGGTTGATATTAAAAAATATAATAAATTAAAAGCCACAGGAGATTTGATTTTTTCTAAAAATGGGATAAGAGGGCCAGTTGTTCTTGATTTTGCAAGGGAGATTACGCCACTGTTTGACACTTTAAATGAGATACCAATTGTAGTAAATCTTGTAAAAAATAGAGATGAAAATGATCTGATTGAGCATTTTAAAATTAATAAAAAAGCGATAATCATGGATAGTTTATTACAGATAATTCCAAAATCAGTTGCTTTGGAATTGTTAAAAATCATAAATATCGATCCAAATTTGACATATTTTAGTTTAAGTGGTGAAGATAAAAGTAGAGTTTTGAAGATATTTACAAAAACACCAATGACGATTAGCGGAAGTGATGGGTTTAAGCTAGCTATGATTACTCGCGGAGGGGTTAATTTAAAAGAGATAGACCCAAGTTCTATGGAGAGTAAAATAATTAAAAATTTATATTTTGCAGGTGAAATTATTGATATTGATGGACCTTGTGGAGGATACAATCTGCAATGGGCATTTTCAAGTGGATTTTTAGCAGGGAATTTAAAATAAATAAGTAAATATTAGTCTTTAAATAACTATTTTATAGTGCTTAATAAACTATTTATGATTTTAAACATACATAGAATACCAATCTTATGTTTTTTACATTAAAACAATCCAAAACCCCTATAAAATATGGTAAAATAAATGAAATTAACACTTTTTTTATAATTTAGGGGAATAAAATGGCAAAAGATAAACAAATCACAACAAATAGCTCAACAAATAAAAACAAAATCGTATCTTACAAAGATGGCAAAGTTATTATAAATGCATTACCAAAAGATGGTGAAAGTGAAGCTGTTTATGCAAGACCAGGTGATGAGATTCTTATGGATATTAATGGTATCAACATCGATGACCTTGAAACAAGGTTAGTGGGTGGTGATATTGTTTTAACAATGCCAAACGGAAGTACTATAACATTTGTATCTATGGCACTTATGGGTTATAGTGAAAATGCCCCATTTTTTAATAGCGCAGGAAAAAGAGTATCGCTTGATAAGGTATTGTCAAATATAGAAGAGATAAACAATGTTCCCCTAGATGCAGTTATCACAAACACAAAAGTTGAAGTTACTACTGATGCTATCTCAGATGATGGAGAACCAACTCCACCTAAAGCTCCTGAAGAAGTTAATGCAAGGGTAGCTAGTATTGTTGAAGAGTTGAACGAAAATGATGCTCAAAATAAGGATGAATCTAAAGGAAAATTCGAAGATGAGCCAGTAGAAGCACCAGAGGTTGTAGCAGTTCCATTTACTGATGATTCAAGTTCTTCTGCGACAAAAAATGATATTGCCCCATCTCAAATTGAAGGGGTAATGCCTACATTAAAATTCGATATCAACATTCAGCATATTTTTAAGCTTGAAAAAAATCTAGGAAGTGGTTCAACTTTATACAAAGAAGTATCTGGAGGAGGAGGTTCAACATATTTGAATTCATATCCAAATGATGTGCTACCAAGCGAACTTAAACAGCAAAGTGATGCTGAAATACTTGACTATGGTAGTGTAAGTGGGTCAAATACAAATTATACAAAATTAGTAATAAATGCTGATAACTCAACTTATATGGATGAAAATTTTGTTTCAAGAACAATCAAATTAACTCCGCAACACCCTGAAGGATTTAGGTTAAGTAAAATTACTATTAGTGAATTAAAATCAGGTGTTTCAATTGTTGATGGTGTTTCTGATGGCTCTAACAGTTACACAATAACGAGAGCAGAATACGATGAGGCTGGAAATTTGACAAAAGCTGGATTTGTAGAAAAAAATGGATTTATAGAGTTTGCTATCAAATATGGCAGGGATTTGGATGTTGATTTTGCTATGAAGATTGAAGGTCAATCTGATTTTGATGTGGCAGAGGGGACGAAAGCAGGGATTAAAACTCCTATTAAAACATCAGTGACGTATGACACAGAATACGGGATAAATATTAGAGAGGTTGATCCTGGTCTTAATGCTACATACATATACGACCCTGTATTAAGAGCTGATGGGACAACTATTGGAAATGGATTTGTTCTTGCAACAAATATCAATGACAATATTATAACAATGGCTCAATTGTCAACAACAGTTAATGGCTCAATTGCTAGAGATGTAATTTCTGCACCAACTATCAGTGTCAATGATACTGTTTATGGAAATAAAGGAAATGATACTATAAGTTCTGGAAATGGAGACGACTATATTGATGCTGGAGACGATAATGATATTGTTGATGGTGGAAATGGAATGGACACTATTTTCGGCGGCTCAGGATTAGATACTGTCACTTCAGGAAATGGAGATGACTATGTTGACGGTGGAATCGGAAATGATACGATTAACTTTAGTCAATTTGTCCCATCAGCCTCTAGCTCTTTAGGTGTAATGCTTGATTTATCTGTAAGCATGGCACAAAATACAAACGAGGGAATGGATACAATTTTAAATATTGAAAATGTTATAGGTAGCGGATATGCTGACACTATTAGAGGTGATGTGTTTTCGAATATAATCGATGGTGGAGCAAGCAAGGATAAATTATACGGAATGGGTGGTAAAGATACTATTTATGGTGATACCGGTAATGATGTTATTGATGGTGGCGATGACAATGATATTTTATATGGAGGTAGTGCGGATTATAGCGCAACATCTGGTGACGATACTTTCATAGCAAGTGGTGGAAGCGATACAATTTTTGGAAGTGATGGAAATGATACGGTTGATTTTAGTTTAAAATCAGACTCTGTTGAGTTAAATCTTGGAGAATTAAGCAACACAACTACTGGATACGCACAAGTAAAAGAAAATGGTTCCGATACTAGTCAGCTGTACAATATTGAAAATATTATAGGCTCATTGGCAAATGACTCAATTACGGGCGATAGTGGCATTAACACAATTTTTGGCTCACTCGGGGATGATTACCTAAATGGTGGAGATGGAGCGGATACACTTGATGGTGGAATTGGCAATGATACATTAATTGGTGGAAACGGAATAGATAAACTTTTTGGTGGAGCTGGCAATGACCTGGCTGATTATAGCTCTTCACTTGGTGGAATAAAAGTTGATATGACAAATACAACCCAAGAGGTCAGTAGTGATGGACTTGGCAATTTTGATGATCTTGACAGTATTGAAAGAGTAATAGGTACAGATTCAACAGATACAATCATAGGTGGAGATGTATCTGAAACTTTTATGTCTGGCAATAGCGCTGATACATTGTATGGTCGTGGTGGAGATGATACTCTTTATTCGGGATTCGGTGACGATATTCTTGATGGTGGATCTGGAGCTGATAGTCTTGATGGAGGAGACGGAGACGACATATTAAGTGGTGGAGCTGGAGCTGATATTTTATTGGCTGGCAATGGGGACGATATATTAAGTGGTGGAGCTGGTGATGATTTATTGGATGGTGGAGATGGTACTGATGTAGTTGATTATAGTACTGAAGGTGGTGAAAATCTTTATATTAACTTATCACCTGATAGCAGTCCGCTCGAAGTAAGTTTATCGCAAGGTATTGATACATTTATTGGCATAGAAAATGTAATTGCCGGACTCAAAGACGATACTATTATTGGTACTGCTGGTAAAAATATTTTAGATGGACGAGGCGGAAATGATACATTAGTTGGAAAGGGTGCAAGCTCTCAAGAAACTGCAGACACTTTAAAAGGTGGAACTGGGGAAGATTATGTTAGTTTTGATTTTTTAACCGGAGATACTAGTACTACTGGAGTAAGCGTTGATTTGGCAAATGCTGGAGCACAAGATACTGGCAAAGGCGGCTGGGTAAAGCTAGAAACTATTGAAAATGCCGAAGGTAGTATATTAAAAGACGTTTTAAAAGGAAATGATCTTGATAATGTTTTAAAAGGCTTATCGGGAGATGATACTCTAAAAGGACTTGGAGGTTCTGATAAACTTTACGGAGGAGATGGTAAAGATACACTAGATGGTGGAACGGGAGATGACTCAATATTTGGTGGAAAAGGTGTTGATACGGTTGATTATAGTGGTGGAGGAGCGATTTTATTTAATGGCAATTTAACTACTGCTCAAGTTATACATGATGGCTTTAGAGACAGCGTATATGATGTTGAAAATATTTATGGAAGCGCATATGAAGACAGCATAAGAGGTATAACTGCTGATCAAAATTATAATATTTCGCAAGAAATAGAGCCTTTAAATACAACGCTTAAATCTTCAGATAAATTGGATATTACGATTGATGGCGTAAAAATTAGTAGTACATTTGGAAGTGCAATAGTTACTTTTGATAGCAACAATGATGGTATTTCAGATGGTACATTTACACTTTCAAATGGACTGACTAATGATAATAAATTAACATTTTTAATTGATGCAATAAACAATGCCTCATCACCATTGTCTAGTATTTTGACAGCAGCCTCTAGTGATAATGGAATTATTTTAAATAATGATGGAATACACGAGTTTACAAACATAGAAATCTCACTTACAAATAGCATGGACATTAAAAGAGTGTTTGTTAGTGATAATAGTCTTAATAATATCATAGAGGGTAACGTAGGAAATGACTATATTGATGGAGGAGCTGGAGATGATATTATTTACGGCTTTGAAAATTCTTCTCGTTCTCGTACTGAGTCAACATCTGGGGATGCTGATACACTTTTAGGTGGCAGTGGAAATGATACAATTTATGGACAAAATGGAAACGATAGTATTTATGGAAATAGTGGAAATGATATACTTGATGGTGGTCAAGGTGAAGACTTAATTAATGGCGGAACAGGCAATGATACAATTGATGGTGGAGTTGGAAATGATACAATTGATTATAGTGATAGAAGCGAAAGTGTTGTTGGTACCTTAAATATAGTTGCAACTGGTTCAAACTTTACTGTTGGAGTGAGTGAGATTGATAGCGTTAAAAATATAGAAAACATTGTTGGTGGGACAGGAAATGATACATTAACTGGAAGTTCAGCAATCAACACTATTCAATCAGGTTTGGGTGATGATATACTCTCAGGAGGAACTGGAAATGATTACTTAGACGGTGGAAGTCACACTACAAGTGGCGGCGGACAAAGCTCTGATGATGCAGGTACTGGAAAAGGTGACTGGGCAGATTATAGTACTAGAAACGAAGCAGCTAATATCAATCTTGCTTTAAACAAAGCCATTTTAAACACAGACAATAATGCAGGTTTTAATGAAACAAGCGATGAAAAAGATACAATTGTAAACATAGAAAATATTAAAGGTACAAGTGTAAATGATACAATCGTTGGAAACGAGTACAAAAATACACTTGATGGACATGAGGGGAGCGATACATTTTTTAGTACAAAAGGTGATGATGTTTTTGTAGGTGGAGATGATAGTGCAAGTGATGATGTTGATGTTTTAGATTTTAAAGATCAACTTCAAGGTATAGTTCTTACGTCAACTGATACAACAACTACAAAATATACAGTTGCCACAACCTACACGGCTGATGGAGTAAATACAAATTATATCAACAAAGCAACTGGAATCGAAGAGATTAAAGGTTCAAATTATAGTGACACATTTAGTGGTGGAAATCTTGCTGATACATTTATTGGCGGTGCTGGAAATGATCTATTTAAAACAATTTCAACAACTGATGGAAGCGATAAATATGATGGCGGAGCTGATATTGATACAGCTGATTATAGTGCAATAATGACAAATTCAGATGCAACTTTAGATGGCATCAAAGTTACGTTAAATAGCTCGACAGAAGCAACTGTAACTGTAAATGGTATAGCAACCGATCTTATTAAAAATATAGAAAACATTATAGGGACAGCCAATAACGACTCAATTTTAGGTGATAATGGCGTAAATATCCTTGATGGTGGAGCTGGTAATGATACATTGGCTGGTGGTGAAGGCAATGATACACTAATTGGTGGAGCTGGAAGCGATACAGCAGATTATAGTTTACGAAATAGTTCAATTGTTGGTACTCTTGCAGTTAGCACAAATAATTTGGGCGCAAATTTTACTGTTGGCGGCGTTGAAACAGATAAGTTAGTTGGAGTAGAAAACCTAATCGGTGGAAGTGCAAATGATATATTAATTGGAAGTTCTGAAGCTAACACTATTCAAGGTGGAGCTGGTGATGATACACTAGATGGCGGTGGAGCAAACACCGGTATAGATAGTTTAGTTGGTGGAGATGGAGCTGATATTTTTATAGTTAGAGCAAGTGGTTCTACAACTTATGATGGTTCAACTAATGCTGATAGTGCTGTTGATACGGTTGACTTTTCGATAGTTGCAGCTACTCAAAAATTAGTTGTTAATTTAGCTACAAATAGTTTTCAGCTTAATGGAACAAACATCACTGGTACAACATTTTTTGGTATTGAAGGTGCAATAGGTGGAGCACAAGATGATACTATGGCAGGGACAAATGGAGCGAATATATTAAAGGGTGGAGCTGGAAATGATACTCTTAATGGTGGTGGAGCTAGTGGCGTTGAATATGATATTTTAGATGGCGGAGATGGTGGTGAAGATTTTGTAAGTTATGCAAATGCTACAACATCAGTTACCATAAATCTAGGACTTAGTTATAGTGAAAATAGTAGCGATGGACACAGCTATAATGAAGCGGATAATTCAGTTTATAAGTACCAAGATGGAGGAGCAACAGGAAATATTCAGATACTCAATGTTGAAAACTTTGAAGGTGGAAGCGCAGATGATATCATATATGGAAATAGCAGTGCAAACACACTTATAGGTCGAGAAGGAAGTGATACATTTAGAGGTGGTGCTGGCGATGATGCTATCGTTGGTGGGATAGCATCGATTAATACTTTGGGTAATATTAGTACAAACAGTGACACAGCTATTGACACGATAGATTACTCACATTTAATAAACAGTGGTATTTCAGTTAACTATAACGGATCGGAGACAACTAGTAATGATGATGATAGTTCAATAAATATTGGCTATGTTTTAAATGATGGGGAAAATGGAGCCGATAGACTTTATGGGATTGAAAATATCATAGGTACAAGTGTAAATGATACCATTATTGGTGATACCAATGATGAGATAGCAAATGTTTTTGATGGACGAGATGGTAATGACTTTATAAATGGTGGAAATGGTATAGACACTGTAATTGGTGGAAATGGAGATGATACTCTAGCCGGAGGACTTGGTAATGATGTTATTTATGGTGGTAACACATCTACTGATTCAAATTCTGACACTAGTTTAAATGATACAGTTGACTACAAATTAAGAACGGAAAGTCTAACTGGAACACTAAGTGAAGGTGGAACGCTTACTGTTGGTGGAAGCGAAGAGGATAAAATTTTTGGAATAGAAAATATTATTGGCGGAAGCGGAAATGATACTTTTACTGGAAGTAGTGCCAATAACACGCTCATGGGTGGTAATGGTGATGATACTATTGCAGGTGGAGCTGGAAATGATTATATTGATGGCGGAGCTCATACAAATGGTACGGGAGATACAATAAGTTATGCCTATATCACAACTGATATTGATGGCGTTATTGTAAATCTTGGAACACAAAGTGGCATTGAAACAATAAGTTCTGTTGTTTCAACCGACACTATAGTCAATATTGAAAATGTTTTGGGAAGTAAAAATAATGACATCATTACTGGTAACAGCGTTAATAATACGCTTAACGGGCAAGATGGTGCCGATACTTTTTACAGAAGTAAAGGAGTTGATACACTTGATGGTGGAGCTGGTGCTGATACGGTTGATTATAGTATAGCATTAGGAAATAGTTTAAATGCTACTGTGACAGAAAAAATTATTTTAAGTTCAAGCGACAACGGCTCTGCATCAACATATACTATCGATAAAAATGATGGAGGAGTGGATACTCTTACTAATATCGAAACAATCAAAGGAAGCGATAGTAATGATACTTTAGGTGGTAGCACATTATCTGATACCTTTTATGGAAATGATGGAGATGATAAGCTAACTGGAAACGATGGAGATGATTTATTGTTTGGAGATAATGGAAGTGATATTTTTGTCACTACATCTTCTAGTGATGGAGCTGATAATTATGACGGTGGGGCTGGATTTGATACTGCAGATTATAGTGCTTCAGCTGGAGCAATAAGTGTAAGCCTAGCTGGCTCAGCTACTGCAACAGTAACAGTTGCTAGCGGCAATAATGATATTATTAAAAATATAGAAAATATCATTGGAAGCGGACAAAATGATTCAATCTTAGGAGATGAGTTATCAAATATACTTGATGGTGGAGCTGGTGCTGATACTCTTGATGGTGGAGCTGGAGCTGATACTATTAGGGGTGGAGCTGGTGATGATTTGATTAAAATGGCTACCAATCAAACAGCAAATGATTCAATTGACGGCGGAGATGATATTGATACCATTGATTACAGTGAAATTGGACAAAATATCTCTTTAATCCTCAGTGAAAATGCGGATATATCTGTAAATGTTGGAACTAATAATGGTGACCATAGAATCAAAAAGATTGAAAATGTAATTGGTGGAAGTGCTAACGATACTTTAATAGGTGATTCGCTAGCAAACACAATCGATGGTGGTGTTGGCAATGATGTTTTAGGTGGTGGAGCTGGTAATGATAAGCTTCTAGGTGGAGCTGGTGATGATACTT
>JAIFNA010000015.1 GCA_020048055.1 Arcobacter sp.
AATCTACCATTGCATTTGTAGCACGACAAAGTTCCCTTATCATAAAATTAGATGATTGACTTCTAACACGACACATATAGATGCCTTGTTCCATCTTATTTAATACAATAACAATCTCACCAAGAACCTTCATGTCATCTTTTCGGATCGTGTCAAATTTTATTGCGTATTGATCTAGCTCGTTTATTATCAAGCCTATTTCGTCATTTCTAGAACATTCTACTGATTTTATGCGGTTTGTTTTCATAAATACAAAATTCATAATCTCATCCATATAAATTTTAAAATTCGTGATTCCCGTTAAAATTCTTTTATATGCAAGCCAATTAAAAAATGCAATAGCAATAGCAAACAATACATTAAGAATTACAATAGTTAAAAATGGTGAACTTAATGTTACCGCAACGATAGACAAGGTGGCAAAACCTACTTGTGCCATAAGCATATTTATAAACATTTTCTGTTTATGTGTTAAGTTTTCAATCATATTCTTTCCTTTAATGTTTTATTATTCTATTCCATTAGCTATTAATACTATAAGATAATTTTAATTATTTAATAATTCCTAAAACTCACTCTTTTTTTATTTATTAATCAGAAATTAACAAAAAATTAATAATAACTATAATATTATTCGCGGCTTAAAAATTTGAGTAGGAACATAGGTGCATTTATGTATTTATGGCTTAAAATAAACTAATAAGTTCATTTTATGTTACGCTAGCCGAAAAAATTATTTAACAAAATATTTACAAGGAATTCACAATGAAAAAAGTTTTATTTTTAGTACTTGCATTCGCAACTGCTGCTTTCGCTTCTGAAGAAGCTGGAACATCTATGATTCAGGCATACTCTGTACTTGCTGCAGGTATTGGTCTTGGTATCGCTGCTATGGGTGGAGCTATTGGTATGGGTAATACTGCTGCTGCAACTATCGCTGGAACTGCAAGAAACCCAGGTATGGGTGGAAAACTTATGACTACAATGTTTATCGCATTAGCGATGATTGAAGCTCAAGTTATCTATACACTTGTTATCGCTCTTATTGCACTTTATGCAAATCCATTTTTAGGGTAATTCGCACCACTAAAAAAGTAAGGAAATTTACTTTTTTAGAACATTACTAGTTTTTGGTCTCTCTTGAGCCAAAAATTATTATTCTTACTTTTTGCGGTCGTGGTGGAATGGTAGACACACTACCTTGAGGTGGTAGCGCCCTACGGGTGTGCGAGTTCAACTCTCGCCGACCGCACCATCAAATTCACTTTTTAACAAATACAAATCAACACAAACTTTATCTCTTATCTTGAAGCTTAAAATGATAATATTTTGCAAATTTAAATCACAATAAGAACAAAAAAATCTATGACACCGTTTAAAGTACACACCCCATACACTCCAGCAGGAGATCAACCAAAAGCGATAGAGCAACTCACAGCTTCTATCAAGCAAGGCAACAAATACAATACACTTCTTGGCGTAACAGGAAGTGGTAAGACTTATACGATGGCAAAAGTGATAGAAGCTTTACAAATGCCAACACTTATAATGACTCACAATAAAACTTTAGCGGCTCAAATTTATAGTGAGTTTCGTGGCTTTTTCCCTGATAATCATGTTGAGTATTTTATTTCGTACTATGATTATTATCAACCTGAGGCTTATATACCAAGGCAAGATTTATTTATAGAAAAAGACAGCTCAATTAACTCCGAACTTGAGAGATTGAGGCTTTCAACAACAGCATCACTTCTTTCTTTTGAGGATATTGTTTGTGTAGCATCTGTTAGTGCCAATTATGGTTTAGGAAATCCAGATGAATATAAGCAAAATGTCCAAAGACTTGAAGTTGGGCAACAATATTCTCAAAGGACACTTCTTTTGAAACTTGTCGAGATGGGTTACAAAAGAAATGATAAATTTTTTGACAGAAGTGATTTTAGGGTAAATGGCGATGTTATTGATGTTTTTCCAGCTTACTATCAAGATGAATATATCAGGATTGAGTTTTTTGGGGATGATGTTGAATCTATTACAAAACACGAATATCTAACAAATAACAAAACAGAAACTCTGAAAGACTTTATCCTTTATAGTGTAAATCCATTTATTGTGTCCCAAAGCAGATTGGCAAATGCAATAAAAACAATTGAAGAGGAACTTGATGAGAGACTAAAATATTTTAAAGACAATGATAAATTAGTTGAACACCAAAGATTAAAACAAAGGGTTGAGTTTGATTTGGAGATGCTTGAAGCAACAGGAATGTGCAAGGGAATTGAAAATTATGCAAGGCTTCTAACAGATAAAAAAGTGGGGGAAACTCCATATTCACTTATAGATTATTTTGAAGCGATGAACCGTCCATATCTCTTAATTGTTGATGAATCTCATGTAAGTTTGTCACAATTTCGCGGAATGTACGCTGGGGATAGAAGTAGAAAAACTGTATTAGTTGATTATGGTTTTAGACTCCCATCAGCACTTGATAATCGTCCACTTATGTTTGATGAATTTATCAATAAAAAAGCAAATTATCTTTTTGTAAGTGCTACTCCAAATGAACTAGAAACAAATCTCAGTAGTGTCGTAGCGGAGCAAATCATCAGACCCACTGGGCTTCTTGACCCATTAATTGAGATAATAGATAGCACCTATCAAGTTGAGAGGCTACACGATGAGATAAAAAAAGTTGTGGAGCGAAATGAAAGAGTTTTAGTAACAGTTTTAACTAAAAAAATGGCGGAGGAGCTTACTACTTATTACAATGATTTAGGACTTCGAGTGAAATATATGCACTCTGAAATTGATGCTATTGAGAGAAATCAAATAATTAGACAACTTCGCCTTGGGCATTTTGATGTTCTTGTTGGGATAAACCTTTTAAGGGAAGGTCTTGATATTCCTGAAGCTAGTTTGGTTGCTATTTTAGATGCCGATAAAGAGGGATTTTTAAGAAGCAAAACAAGTCTTATACAAACTATGGGAAGAGCTGCTAGAAATAGCAATGGGAAAGTTTTATTATTTGCAAAAAAAATAACAGAAAGTATGAAATTTGCGATTGAAACAACACAAAATAGGAGAAAAATTCAAGAAGAATTTAATACTATCCACAATATCACACCAACAACAACAATCAGACGGCTTGATGAAGATTTAAAAATGGAAGAGTATGACACTGTTGCATTAAAACTTGATAGACTTACAAAAATGCCAGCAGGTGAGAGACAAAAATTAGTCGCTGAACTCGGCAAACTTATGAATCAAGCTGCAAAAGATTTAAATTTTGAAGAGGCAATCAGACTTCGTGATGAGATTGAAAAAATAAAAAAATTATAGATACAAAAAAGGATTAATTGTGAGTTGCGAGACTAAAAAAACATTTATCTCTTATAACAAAAGTTTAGAGATTTTAGAAAATATTATTATTAAAAATAAAAACACAAAAACAGTTCCACTAATGGAGAGTCTTGGAAATGTTTTAGCCATTGATATTATAGCAACCTCGCATTACCCAGAGTTTCCAACTTCTGCGATGGATGGATATGCTATAAAATTTGAAAATCAAAAAAATCGATTTTTAAAAATTGATGGGATAAATCCAGCAGGAAGTGATGATTATTTAGAGTTAAAAGATGGGTGTTGTATCAAAACTTTTACAGGCTCACTAATTCCAAAAGGGTGCGATACACTTATTCCAATTGAAAATGTAATTGTAAAAGACGGTGAGATTAAGATTATAAATGAAGTTCCAAAAGGATTTGCCATTAGAGAGATTGGGGAGAGCTATAAAACTGGTGACTTACTAATTAAAAGTGGAACAAAGATTGGATTTGCACAGATTGGTGTGATGGCTGGATTAAATCAAGTAACAGTTGAGATATTTAAAACCCCAATCATTGCAATCGCAAGTACAGGAAGTGAGATTTTAGATCTAGGTGAAATTCAAACAAATAAATCACAAATAAGAAGCACAAACCACCTAACACTTGAAGCCCTAGCAAAACAGTATGGGGCAGATGTAAAGCAAATGGGAGTTGTAAAAGATGATAAAAATTCGATTTTAGACCTCATAAAATCTTCACTGAAAAGTTGTGATATTGTTGTTACAACTGGTGGGGTAAGTGTTGGGGATTATGATTTTGTAAAAGATATTATTAAAAATGAAATTGGGGCAGATGTTTTATTTCAAGGGGTAAATATCAAGCCAGGACAACATATAATAGTTGCACAGAAAGATGAAAAATTTATCATTGGACTCCCTGGATTTGCATATAGTAGCACGGTTACTTTTATCCTTTATGTATTGCCGATACTTTTCAAACTTCAAAGAGTTGATAAAAAACTAACAAAAATAAAAGCAATACTAAATCAAAATCACAAAGGAAAAGGCAATAAAACAACATTTGAGGCTTGTAATATAAAGCTTATTGATGGTAAATACTATGTTGATTTTGATGGTAAAAAAGATGGTACAAGTGCAATTTTAACAAATATGTTGGATGCTGGACTTTTAGTTCAAGGTGAAGATAAAGCTCCACTAAATGTTGGTGATTTAGTGGAAGTGATAATTTTATGATATGTTTTGGAAGTGCTTTATTTATTTTAGGTAGGGAATTATAATAGCTCAGTGTTAAGTGAGTGTTAATTAGTGGTGGAAAATGAAAGATTTAGAAAAAATTAAGATTGAACGAGAAAAGTGGCTAACTTGGAAAAATATAGTTCCAATGAGAGAAGCAATTAAAAATATAAGCACGATTTCACTAAGAAATTATAAATTTACGCCAATTGATTGGTTTAAGGTTGGTAATCGTGATGATTTAAATGATGATGAGTTTGATTTATTAACAAAAAATGCAAAAACTTTAATACCTTGGAGAAAAGGACCATTTGATATTTGTGGCTTGAAAATTGATAGCGAATGGCAATCAAATAAAAAATACAATCTTCTAAGACCATATTTTAACCTCAAAGATAAAATTGTTGCAGATGTTGGATGCAACAACGGATATTATATGTTTAGAATGCTTGAAGATAATCCTAAAAAACTTGTTGGTTTTGATCCATCTGCTGTTTTTAGAAGTCAATTTGATTTTGTAAATAGTTTTGTTAAAAGTGATATAGTTTATGAGATGCTTGGTGTTGAGCATATTGAGCAATACGACCATAAATTTGATTTTATCTTTATGCTTGGTGTTTTATACCACAGAAGTGATCCAATAGGAACTCTAAAATCTTTAGCAAAAAGTTTAAATCCAAATGGGGAAATAATAGTTGATAGTTTTATGATTGATGGTGAAGATGAAGTTTGCCTAACACCCTTTGAAAGATATGCGATGATTCCAAATATATATTTTATACCAACAGTCAAATGTTTTAAGAATTGGCTAAATCGTGCTGGATTTAAAGATATAGAAGTACTTGAAATCACAAAAACTGATAGTACAGAACAAAGAGCAACTGCTTGGAGTTTTGAGTGTAGTTTGGAAGATTTTTTAGATAGCGATGATGATAATAAAACTATTGAGGGTTATCCTGCACCAAAAAGGGTATATCTAAAAGCTAAAAGAAAATAGATTAGAAAATTTATTTTTTGATTGTTTGTGATTTTTAAAAGATTTACAAAAGTGGAGCGGGAGACGAGACTCGAACTCGCGACAACCTGCTTGGAAGGCAGGAGCTCTAGCCAACTGAGCTACTCCCGCTTTTGTGAGTGGGATTATAACACGACAACCTTAAATATCTTTTAATATTCTTAAGAATTCATCCTTTACAATTGGTTTAATAAAATAGTATCCTTGATAAAAATCACAACCTTCATTTTGTAAGAATTCTAGCTGTTCATTTGTTTGAAGACCTTCGGTTAATGTTTTTAAGCCCAATGTTTTTGCCATTGATATTATAGCTTTTGATATTTGCATATCATTTTTGTCATCAGGAAAACCATCAACAAAACTTTTATCAATTTTCAAAATATCTATTAGAGGTTATTTTAGGTAATTTAAAGATGAGTATCCTGTTACAAAGTCATTCATGGAGATATGTTTTAATTTCACTTTTCTCTTTCATTATTGGGATAAACTTTATTGAAAGTAGTTACAATACTAACATAAAACAACACAGAAGAGGAAATTAGATTGTTAAATGACAAGAATTTTATAAATATCGCAACTGAGATTGCAAGTGCTTCAAAGTGTGTATCAAAGCAAGTTGGTGCAGTTATAGTAAAAGATGGGAGAATTTTAAGCACAGGATACAATGGTACCCCTGCTGGATTTCAAAATTGTTGTGATTTCTGGGATGGAAATTATACAAAAGATCATCATGAATGGAGTAAAACTTATGAGATCCACGCAGAAATGAACGCAATTATTTGGGCTGCTAGAAAAGGGATAAGTATAGAAGGCGGTACAATTTATGTTACCCTCGAGCCTTGCAGTGAATGTAGTAAAAATTTAATTGCAAGTGGTATCAAAAGAATTGTATATCTAAAATCTTACGAGCACACCAATTCAAGTATAGTTTCAAAGTTTTTAAGCGATAATGGAGTTGCAATAGAGCAACTAAAGGATAAATAATTAGCGAAACAAATAGACTTTTTTATAAAAAAAGTATAGAAAAATATGGAATTTCAGCACTTGGAGTTCATTGGAATAGTGAATTTACACAATATAAAAGATTTGAAATAATCACAGAATTTATAAAACATGATATAAAAAATAGCACTATAATTGATGCTGGTTGTGGATTTGGAGAATATTTTAACTATTTAAAAAATAACAATTTGTTGCCACAAAAATACACTGGAATTGATTCCCTTGATGAGATGATTAATATTTCAAAAAAAAGATTCATTGGAGTCGATTTTAGTAAAATTGATGTTTTAAAAGATGAACTGAATGCATGTGATTACTATGTTTGCAGTGGCGCTATAAATACTTTAAATAAAAAAGAATTTTATAGCTTTATAGAGAAATGTTTTAATGCTTCAAAAAAAGGGTTTGTGTTTAATTTTTTAAAAAATAAAAGTTTCAATAATATTAAATTAGAAGAAGTTATATCCTTTAGTTCATCTCTAACTAATAAAATAGCTACAAAGAATGATTATCTAGATAATGATTTCACAATTTTTATGATAAAATAATTTCCGCTTTAAAGAGCAAAAAATTTACAATAAAATTACAAATTTTAGCCCGCATAGATAAAGGATAAAAATATATGATAAAGAAAACACTACATATAGGGCTCTTATGCTCGATTCTAGCACTTTCACTAAATGGAGGAGTAATCAACGGTGTAGCAATTAGTGTCAACGAGTATCCTATTACTTTAGTTGATATTGACAACAAAATGGAGGAGCTACAAATTAACAAAAATGAAGCACTTGCCCTTCTAATTGATGAAGCTTTATATCTTCAATCTATCGACAAATATAGAATCTCGGTTGACAAATTTGATGTTGATAGCTATATGGAAAAACTTGCTAAAAATAACAAAATGACGATATTTGAATTTAAAAATGCTGTTTCGCAACAAGAAGATTTTGAAAAATTTAGTGAAAAAATAAGACTTCAACTAAGACATCAAAAATTAATAACCGCAATAGCTTCAAACAAACTGATATTAGCAAATGAAGAAGATTTAAAAATATATTATAATAATCATCAAGATGAATTTCAAATTGCCAAAAAAATAGACGCAATGCACTACATTTCAAAAGATAAAAAATTATTAGAATCACTCAAAACAAATCCGATGCTATCAGATCCGAATTTAAGTGTTGAAAATAAAACGATTTTGATTGATAGTGTTAGTGAGCAAATGAAATACATAATTTCAAAAACAAAAGAAAAATCTTTTTCTACAATATTTACAGAAAATCAAACATACAATGTTTTGTTTGTTTCAAATAAATTAGAAAATGAAACAATACCTTTTGAAAATGTTAAAGAGGTGATTTTTAATACTATTATGACAAATCGTGAAAATGAATATCTGAAAAATTATTTTGAAAATCTAAAAATAAGTGCAAATATTAAAGTCTTAAGATAAGGAAATATTGTGATAAAAGAAAGTTACATTTACGAGGAGAAGAACTGGGATAAACCTTTTGATTTAACTCTTGATAGTCAAAACACTTTAATAATATGTTTTGGAAGTACTGAACTTAGTGACATCCAAGATGGATTAGATTTACTTACAAATAGCTTTTCTAATTCAAACATTATTGGTTGCTCAACTTCTGGCGAGATTAAAGATGAGATGCTTTACGAAAAATCTTTGGTTGTTATGGTTATTAAATTTCAAAGCACAACTTTAAAACTATCCTCACAAACAATAACAAATAGTGATCAATCATTCCAAATAGGGGAAAATATATCAAAAAATCTTTTAGATGAAAACCTAAAAGCTATTTTCATTTTAGCAGATGGGCTAAACACAAATGGTTCAACACTTACAAAAGGTCTCAATAAAAATATTGCAAACAATATAGTTATAACTGGCGGATTAGCTGGAGATGATGCAAATTTTGCTAAAACTTGGGTATTAGCTAACGGGAAACCGCTACCAAATCATATCGTTGCAGTTGGCTTTTATGGTGATAATTTTAGAATTGCTTATGGTTCACAAGGTGGTTGGAAAAAATTTGGAATAGATAGAGTTGTAACAAAATCACAAGGAAATGTTTTATATGAATTAGACAATAAACCTGCTCTTGAAATATACAAAACATATCTCGGTGAAAGTTCAAATGAACTACCTTTTTCTGGACTCCTTTATCCTTTAATGATAAAAGAAACCGGTGATTTAGAATCAAAAGTAAGAACAATTTTGGCTGTAAACGAGGATGAGCAATCTATAACTTTTGCTGGTGATATTCCTAATAATAGCGAAGTGATGTTTATGAGAGCAAGTTTTGCTGAACTTATAGCTGGTGCATTAGAAGCTGGGGAAAAACTTAAGTCTTTTAACTACCAAGGTGAAGTTGCTGTCAATATAGCAATAAGTTGTGTTGGGCGAAAACTTGTATTGGCACACAAAACTGAAGATGAGCTTGAAGTTGTCCATGAATTAAATGGAGAAAACATAGAACAAATTGGATACTACTCTTATGGTGAATTATCTCCACTTGCAAATGGTTTTTGCGATTTACACAACCAAACGATGACAATTACTCGTTTTTGGGAGATAGAACCAAAAAATGAAAACTAAAAATAAGGTCTTATCGCGGCAGTTAAAAAAATTAAAAATTGATGATTTTAGCTCTATAGATAAAGACACATTTGAAAAACTAATCAAACTCCTAGAAGATACTTACGATAGTACCGATGCAAACATTTATAGACTTGAAAGAGCTTTGGATATTTCAACAAAAGAATTGAGAGATTTTAACGATACGCTTGAAGAGAGAATTGCCTCTGAAGTAGAAAAAAATCGTCAAAAAGATCAGAAACTTTTAATCCAATCAAGATATGCTGGAATGGGAGAGATGATGGGGAATATTGCCCATCAATGGCGTCAACCACTTTCAGCGATAAGCTCAACAGCATCAGGAAGTAACTTGCAAATTGAATTAGGTCTCCTTAGCAAAGATGAGATTATGGAGAGATTTTCAAAAATTATGGGTTATACAAAATTTTTAAACCAAACAATTGAAGATTTTAGAGGCTATTTGTCAAGCGATAAAGAGAAAAAAGAGTTTGATCTATTTGAAATTTTAGTTTTAACACTTGGAATTATTGGAGTTACTTACAGTGAAAACAATATTAAAATATACTTGAAAGACAAAACCTTTACACACAAAAGTTATGGCTATTCAAATGAGTTATCTCAAGTTTTTTTAAATATTTTCAATAATGCAAAAGATGCTTTACTTGAAAAAACGCCAAAAGATGAAAGACGAATATATATTGATATTGATGAAAACGAAACATACAATATTATAAAAATCATAGATAATGCAGGTGGAATTCCAAGCGAGATAATAAATAAGATATTTGACCCATATTTCACAACAAAACATCAAAGTCAAGGGACTGGTATAGGGCTTTACATGAGCAAAGATATTGTTGAAAAAAGTATGAATGGTGAATTATTAGCCAACAATATATCGACAAAAATCGATGATATTAACTACAAAGGTGCTTGTTTTTGTATGCATATTCCAAAAGTGTGCTCCGTTTTATAAACCATAAACACAGCGATGATGTTTGAAGAGTTTTGTACATTTAATGGGAATCTTAAAACATCATGACTCTATTTATTAGTGCGTAACCTCAAAATTAAACTTTTACGAAACCCTTTTTGAAGTTATCTCAATCTCATTTTCAAGACTTTTTCTCTGCTCTACAAGATAAGTTAAATTTTTCTTCAATAACTCTTTATCTTTATACGACTCAATTATGAATTCATACAATTTTGGTCTAGTTTTTTTCCAATTATGAAGTGTTGTTTTATTTATCTCTAAATCATTTTCTAATTTTCTTAAACTTGGTGCTTCTGATGACATAAACTGCCTTATAAAATTTTTGTGTCGTATTGTACAATTAATTGGAACATAAGTCAATATTATTTTATATATTGTTCCTTATATTAGGACAAAGGGGATAAAAAGTATACCTTTTGTATAATTTTCCAATGACCCTAAATACAAAAAATCTAATTTTAAAAAACCTTCTACTTCAAAAAAGTTTTGGCTACAAATATGCCTTACCATTTAAGATAAAAAAAGATGAGAGTGATTTTGATTTTATGTCAAAAGAGACGCTCAACCTGTGTACTTTGTGTGATGCTTCAAAACTATCAAAAGATAAAATTTATAGTTTTGGAAATCCAGATTCACAAATTATTTTTATTACTACAACTCCATCGTTTGAAAGTGCAGAGAAAGAGATGTTTATTAAAATGGTTCAAAATGTCTTAAAAATGGACTTTGAATCTATATATCTAACAAGTATAATCAAATGTGACATAAAAGAAAACAATCAGATGGCTGAAAGTTTTGTATCATCTTGCAAGGGGTATCTATTAAATCAACTAGAAAATTATCATGGGAAAATTATCGTCACTCTTGGAGATAGCTACAAATACATAAGTGGTGATGAAAGTGAACTTAACTTAGTCAGAGGAAAAGTTTTAAAATTTCAAAACAAAATCCTAGTTCCTCTATATCATCCAAATTTGCTCCTTAGAAATCCATCACTTAAAAAAGAGGCGATGGAAGATTTAAAAAAAATCAAATTACTTTTGGAAGAATAAATATGAAAAACAACCTTTTAAAATCACTATTTATTTTTATGAGTTTTATTTCATCAACACAAAATTTTCTCTACGGGGTGTCAATCAATCCTATAAATGAGCCAAAAATTACTTTTTATGAAAGTGAACCGATTGTCAAAAAAAAGGCAAAAACAAATATAGAGATACAAAATAAAAAAGAGCAAGAGCAAGAAATAAAAAAACAAGAGATAGTCAAAACAGAAGTTAAACAAGAAATCAAAAAAGAAACAACAAAAGAGATCAATAAGGTTGAGCTAAGAGCTGAAACAAAAGAGGAGCCAAAAGTACAACAGCAAATAGCTATAAAACAACCACAAAAACAGCAAATACAAAATCAAAAAGATGAAACAATTGCATTTTTATACGCTTCAAATGCTGTTGCAAAGTATGGCGTTGAAGCTTCTAATGTAGCGATGGCATACTTACTAAATAAAAATATCAATTTTAAATTAGAATTTTTCAATATAGAGGTTGAAAACAAACAAAATATAACAAAAGCACTAGATGAGATTGAAGCTAAAGGGATTAAAAAAGTGATAGGTTTACTAACAACAAACACAATGTGGACACTTCATAGCTATCCAAACATATCAAAATTTAATTTTTATATGCCACTTGTAAACAAAATAGGAGTAAAAAATCCAAAACCAAATTTTGTGTTTGGCGGGATGGATTATAAAAAACAATTCAGTTTTTTAAGTACAAATGCTACATCAAATATAGTAGAGATTTATGATGATAGTACAATAAGTACAACTCTACACAATGATTTATTAAGCTTAAATATTCCAAACATAGAAGGTATCAAAATAGCAGGTAAAGTTCAAAATTACAATATATTAGCAAATGAATCAAGTAAACTAGAAAACTCAACAGTTATACTAAACACTTCAATTGTAAAGAGTGCGATTATCTTATCGACCCTAAAAGAGAAAAATATCACCCCTAAAGAGATTTTTTCAACTCAACTAAATTATGCACCCGTTATTTTTAACCTCACGGAAGAGGATGAGAGAGTCAAACTTCTTTTGACAAATTCAATTTCACCACTTCCAAAAGAGATTGAAGAGTCAATTTCACTTTTTGACCATGATGTAGTTTATAACTGGGTAAACTACTCTGTGGTTTTGGGCTTAGAGTACTTTATAACCAACCAATCAAAACTTTTTGGAAATATTCAAATAAAAGACAATCAAGTAGATTTTGGTATCAAAAAAGTTGGATTTAGTGGCACTAGGTTTATAGATTTATGAAGCAAAATATTGCAATCATAGGTGGTGGAGCATCATCCCTTTTGGCTTCAATCATCTTAGCAAAAAGAAATTTTACAGTTGAAGTTTTTGAGAAAAATCCAAAAGCAGGGAAAAAACTCCAAGCAACTGGAAATGGCAAATGCAACATAACAAACAAAAATCTTTCACTTGAACATTTTTTCTCAAACAATCCATCGTTTATAAAATACCCAATTACAACTTTTGGATTTAGAGAATTTAATAAATTTTGCGATGAAATTGGGCTAAATCTAGTAACGAACGAAAATGGAAAAACATATCCAGCTTCACTTCAAGCTTCAAGTGTTGTTGAGATTTTGTACGAAAATGCTCTATTTTATGGTGTTAAATTTAATTTTGATAGCTTTATAACAGATCTAAAATTTGATGAAAGAATTGACAAATTTGAACTTAAAACACAAAATGGGATCAAAAAATTTAACAAAGTCATCATAGCAACAGGAAGCAAAGCGATGGCAAAACTAGGAAGTAGTGATAGCGGATATACATTAGCAAAACAATTTTTACACACAATAATTGAGCCACTACCTGCACTTGTACAACTTACTTCAAATAATCTTGATATTCACCAACTAAGTGGTGTTAAGACAGAAGCAACCGTAACGCTCTACATAAATAATAAAGCGACTAAAACAGTTTTTGGGGATTTGCTTTTTACAAATTATGGGGTTTCTGGAAATACTATTTTAGACCTTAGTCGCGAGGTAAACATAGCACTTGAAAGTCGATTTGGTGTTGATATTTTGGTTGATATTTTCCCATCACTTGATAAAAATAAACTTATTTCGCTACTAGAAAATAAGATAAAGAATCTAAAAGATAGAAAAATTGAGTTTTTATTTCTAAGCCTAATAAACACAAAACTTATAGAGTTTATAAAGAAAAAATCAAAAATTTCCCCCCACAAACAAACGCTAGGGGAACTTGATAAAAAAGATATTTTAAATATAGTATATGCGCTAAAATCTATCAAAATAAATATTGAAGGCTCAAAAGGTTTTGAGTTTGGGGAAGTTGTTTGTGGCGGTATTTGTGTTGACGAAGTTGAGACAAAAACTATGGAATCAAAAAAGCAAAAAGGACTCTATTTTTGTGGCGAGGTTTTAGATGTAGATGGAGCTTGTGGTGGATACAATTTGCACTGGGCTTGGGCTAGTGCTTTTGTGTTAGCAACTAATATGAAATAAAATTATTTTAGTTAGAATGGCAATTCTAAAAGAACCAAAAGGAAATCTAAAATGAATAAAATATTTTTATCTTTTTTTGCACTATTAACTATATTTTCATACGGACTTTGTGAGGAATTTTATAGTCCAATAAATCCATATAAAACCTTTGCTGTAAAATCTTCAGTTTTAGGTGAAGTAACTTTTGTAAAAAGGGTAAGTGAAAAAAGTTTCATACAAAATGAAACTATAATTAAGTTTGATGATAGCGTTGATTTAGTTGAGCTTAACCAAACAATAATCAAATTAAACAACCTAAAAGAGATATATCAAATCGAAAAAGAGTTGGAGGAAAATTTCAACAAAATCTCCTCAAAAACAAAATTAGAAAGAGATGCCCAAAAGATAAAAGTACTAACTCTAAGTAGCAATATTGCAGATATTGAGATAAAAATAGCAACACTTAAAAACAATATCTCCAAAAAAACCATCAAATTAAAAAATGTTTACCTATCATCTATTGAAGTTGAAGTTGGGGATTTTGTAAATTCTGGTAGTTTACTTTATAAAGCATTTGATTTAAGCAAAGGGAAACTCGAAATATTTTTACCAATAAATGAGATTGAAAAATTCAAAAACAAAACAATCTACATAAATGGTGTAAAAACAAATCTCAAAATAAATAAAATCTCAAAAATTGCAGATGAAAAAAACATCTCAACATATAAATGTGAGATAATAATCAACAACCCAAAAGTATTTTCCAAATTAGTCAAAGTTGAGTTTAAATAATTTGAGCTACAAAACACTTTTTAGGGAAAATCCAATTGTAAGGAAATTAGCAACTATCCAATTTTTTGCATATTTTGGAACTTGGTTTTCAAATGTAGCGATTTATAGTATGCTAGTTAGTTTCAATGCTAGCCCCATACTGATCTCAATTGTTGTTGCTATGCATTTTATCCCTGGGATTTTGTTAGCTCCATTTAGTGGGACAATTGTTGATAGGATTGATGCTAAAAAACTTTTAGGGATTTTATTATTAGTTGAATTTTCAATGACAATGTGTTTTCTTATGATAGAAAGTATTGATGATGTTTGGTTATTGCTTATTTTTATTTTCATAAGGATGACTTCATCATCGATGTTTTTTACAACTGAAATGACCCTGTTGCCAAAACTTTTGCATTTGGAAATATTAAGCAAAGCAAATGAAATCCACTCAATTATTTGGTCATTTACATTTACAGCCGGTATGGCTATTGGTGGTTTGGTTGTAAATTTTTATGGGACAACTACTGCATTTATAATCGATGGAGTCTTTTTTTTATTCGCATTTTTAACACTCATAAATACAGGCATAAAATATACCCACGAAACAAGTCATGAAAAAATAATCATGGCAATAAAAAGTGGAATAAAATATATTTTAGAAAACAAACATCTAATTAAACTTATCTTATTGCACGGTACCGTTGGATTTACATCATTTGATACTATTGTTACTCTTCTGGCTGATTTTCACTACAAATATGTAATTGCTGTTCCACTTGCTATTGGATTATCAAACGCTACAAGGTCGTTAGCTCTTATGGTGGGACCTTTTGTGCTTGGTTCTTGGGTAAACAAAGAGAGGTTGTTTTATGTTTTTTTAATTCAAGGTTTTGGGATAATGCTATGGGCAACCCTTCAATATAATTTTTACCTTGGATTATTTGGATTATTTTTAACTGGACTTGCCACCACAACACTTTGGTCTTTTACCTACGCCATGCTTCAAGAGGAAGTTGAAAAAAGATATTTAGGTCGTGTTTTAGCATACAATGAGATGTTTTTTATGTTTACAAATGCCTCAACTACAATCATAACTGGTATGTTGGCTATCTATTTTGAGCTATATTTTGTAACTGCTTTACTTGGTATTTCATTTATTTTGATAGCATTTTATTATAAAAATGGTATATTAAAAACAAAATAATTTAACAAAATATCCTTTTAATGGGACATTTTGATTAAAGCGAATTAATTCGAACTTTAGGATTTGCTACTTTAAGATTGATGTTTCAATCCGCTAAAAGTAGAAATTAAACAAACGGTCCCTTTAAAATGGGACATTTTAAAGGGATAAAAAATGGATTTCAAAGACAATATCGAACTTAGAGTTTTACTACTAGCAATTTATAAAAAAGAACACAATGAAAATTTTAGTGATGTTTTGAAAATGATGGAAAATAGTCGTGTATTTGATATTAAAACTGGTAAAAAATATCTAACTGAACTAAAAAATATGAATTTTCTAACTGAAGATAGTTTAACTTTTATAGGGGTAGAGGAAGCAAAAAAAATTGAGTTGGAGTTTAAAATTTCCTAATTGATTGTTTTTTAAGCTATGGGGGGGGGTATAATCTCCTGCGAACTTTTTTTAAGTTTGAAATAATTTATGGAGGCTATTATGCTAAAAATTAGCAAGGTTTTATTAGGATTAGTTGTTGCTTCAGGTATTGCATTTGCAAATCCTACAAGTGAATTTGGTGAACAAAGTATCAGTAAGGCTGATAGTGAGTTTTTATTTAAAAATAGTGTTGCTTCAAATGTACTTACCTTAAGCAGTGATGAGATGAAAGCTACAGATGGAGAATTTTGGCCTATTGTGTGGGGTTTAACTTTTACTTATGTATCATTTGCTAATGCTCCATCATATGGAGGTAAAGTTTACAAAGGTAGAGCCACTAGATATAGAAATTGGTAACAAACAAAAATGAGTGTTGATTTATATGAAATTATATCTTCAATTTTATTTCTCATATCTTGTCTTGGATTAATAAATATTAAACAATATGGGAACAGACTAGGTTTTTTTTATATTCTGTTGTTTATGTTAGTATTTCCTCTTTCATGGCTTTTTGACGAATATATAGATTATCTGTTGTCTGATATAGTTTCAATAATTTGTTATTCCGTATTGTCATTTATTGCTTTAAAATTTAAATTTAATCAAGTAAAAAATCATCAAAATGGGTAACTTTTTTAAGTTTATATTGAATGTATTAACTATGCCAGTATTTACATTTTTTGTAGGCTATGGAATATTTCAAGAATCATCTAAAATAGGTGGAATTATAGTATGTATAATTGCACTTATTTTCTTTGTTTTTGAGATGATTAGTTTTTTATCAAAAGATGATAAATACCAATAATTTTTATCCATTTTTTACTTCAAATACCACATTAAAGGAAACATATAAAAAATCTTCTATTATTACTAACACCATTTTTGCTTATGGCAAAACCTGTCAAAGTTGATGAGATTTTGACTGATAAAAATGAATTTAAAAGTGATTTTTCGATTGCTTACTCAAATATCACACGAAAAACAGGTAGTTTTTCTCCGATTACATATCAAACAAATGGCGGAGATTTTGTAACGATACCCACTTATTTAGGGATTGATAGTTCAAACCAAGATTATATTAATTATGGTACGGCTTTAAAATACGGTATCTCAAAAGATTTGGAAGTTTTTTCAAACTTAAACTTCTACACAAGCGATACTCATACTTCTGGAAATAGTTTTGAAACACAGAGCGATAAAGGGTTTAATAATCTAAATTTAGGACTTACTTATCAAATCAAAAAAGAAGATGATAAGCCATCTTTTTTAGTAGGTGGAAGTGTAGATTTGTTAGAAAATGCTCAATTTAGTGACAACCATAAACAAACTCAAAAGTTTAAAAGTTATTCATTTTTCGCTACAAGTTATTATACTGTTGACCCTTTAGTCTTTTTGATAAAAGCTGACTATAGACTCAATCTTAAAAAAGAAGATGCGAACAAATCTCTTGATAATGGAGAAATTATAGTACTTACCCCTCAAATATATTTTGCCGTAAATCCATTTGCCAACCTAAATTGGGGTATTAAATATCAGTTTACAGGTAAAAATAAAGTAGATGAAAAAATCGTCTCAAACAGTGGCTCATCTGTAAGTATGTTATTTGGTGTGAGTTATGAGTTTAACTCAAAAACAATTTTTGCACTAGATTATGAAAAAAATGATAACAATGAATACTCTATGAACAATATTAATATGAGTTTGTCGTATAAATTTTAATGAAAAGCATACTATCTATTTTAGTTCTACCGACCATTTTCTTTGGTGCGGTTAATATTTATCAAAAAGATTTTAGCATTCAAAAGCCTATTAGGTCTTGGATAGAATTCAAAAATGAAAATCTTGTAAGACAAGAATATGATTATAGTTGTGGTAGTGCAACACTTGCTACTATACTTAAATACTATTATGGGTTTCAGGTTGAGGAGAAAGATGTTTTGGATGATATATTAAAATCCAAAGGTTTTGATGTGTCAAAAAAAATATTGCTTGAAAGTGGCGAGACGAATTTATCTTTTTTTGACTTATCCGAATTTTCACAACGAAAAGGATTTAAAGCTATAGGTTTAGCAATCGATATGGATTCTCTAAAGAATCTTAAAGTGCCAGTGATTTTATTTGTAAAAGTGCGAAAAGATGAACATTTCACGGTCTATAAAAGTATGGACGAAAATTATGTTTATTTGGCTGACCCATCTTTTGGAAATATCAAAGTATCAATATCAAAATTTAAAGAGATGTTTTTTCAAAGAGAAGATTTAAAACATCCTGGAAAAATATTGGCAATAGTACCTTTGCAAAATGGATACAATATAAACAAGAACTTTCTAAATGTTAATCAAAATTCAGATTTTATTTATGAGGTAATTAAAGATAACAATACAAAATAATATGAAGTTTAAAATCCAATAAATCTTTTGGCTCTATTAGATATGATTTAAAATCTCCCGCAAATCTTTTTTATCAATAATGATATTTGCCTCTTTTTTGAGTATCTCTTTTGCACAAAATGCTATTTTTTTAGAAGCATAAGGGAACATACTTCTATCATTTGCTCCATCCCCACACACCAAAGTATCTTCAATAGTTGCCCCAAGAAGTGCTTGAATTCTTTGAATCATATCACCTTTACTGCTATCAAACATCATATCTCCACCAACAAGTCCACTTAAAACCCCATCTTTTTGGTGCAAAATATTTGCAAAATCAGCGTCAAGCCCAAGTTTAGTTTTTGCTGGAGTTGTACCTGTTCTAAATCCTCCACTAAAACATACAACTTTGTAACCTTTAGCTTTAAGTCCAGCTACAACTTCAACTGCACCATTCATAAGTGGAAGATTTTCACAAATATCTAAAACTTTTTGATATGGCAAACCTTTTAAAAGTGCAACTCTTGTAGTTAAACTCTCAAAAAAATCAAGCCTCCCACTCATCGCTTCCTCTGTTATCTTTGCAACTTTTTCACCAAGACCTAGTTCATTTGCTAAAAAATCTATCGTTTCACCATCCATCAGTGTGCTATCAAAATCAAATACTGCTAGTTTCATACATTCCCTTTATTAAGTATTTTTGCCCATTATTTCCTAAAATTTTTGGATTATAACGAATTTAACCAAAATAGAAATATTACTCCATAGAGTTTGTAGGAAAAAAAGATATCGACATTTTAGCTCCGTAAAGATTTTTGTCGTCAACCTGAAAAAATTCATTTTTAGATGAAAGCTGCGTATTGAATTGGTTTTTTAAAATTTTATTTGTTATAAAAAGCCCCATTCCAGTTCCACTATGAACTTTCTTTCTACTAAAATAAGGCTCAAAAATACTATCTTTTATTTGCTCATCAATTCCATTTCCACTATCTGTAACTGAAAGTATAAAATCGGTTTCGCTTTTTTTTTCAGATTCGATCACAATGTATCTTTTCTCATAATCCATCTGATTTTCTATAATTGCCTCAATACTATTTGTTAATAAATTAAGGATAATTTGTTCAAAAAGGAGCAAATTCTGTTCAAGATAAATGTCTTCGGCAATATCGCTTATCATTGTTATATTGTTAGCAATAATCTCTTTGTTTAATATAAAGATGCAACTTTTAATCGTTAACAATAAAGAAAATCTTTCTTTTCGTGGTGAGACCGTACTACTGAACATTGTTATAAAATCATCAATCATATGAGATAGTGACTGAGTTGTATTGACAATATTTGTAAGTTCCTCGGTAAGTTTTTCTTTTGATACATTTTCCATTTGTAAATGAAAAAGCATTGCGCTTGATTCAATTGATAAAAGGTTTAAAGGTTGCCGCCAATGGTGAGAGATAGTTTGCAATATTGTCTCCATAGCCTCAATTCTTTCCTCCATCTTTGTCTCATTGTCATAACTTAAGACTTTACATATATTGTCAATCGGGTTAAGTAAACTTTCTAACGTTAATATAGGCTTTATGATATATTTATCGACCCCAAGATTTATCGCCTCGAGCAAAAGATGATTTTCATTAAAGGCGGTAATAAAAATAATATTTTGTTTTGGGTTAAGTTTTTTTATCTCATGCGCCATCTCAATACCATTCATATTTGGCATCTGAATATCGCTAATAACAATATCTGGGAGATGCTTTTTATAAAGTTCAAGCCCTTCAACTCCATCATTTGCAACAAAAATAGTTTTTATTTTATTTTCAAGAAGAGTTCTAATTATCTCTATACTCTCTTTTTCATCCTCAACATACAAAATTGTATAATTTTTCAAATTTTCAAAGCTATTCATTATTGGTACCAAAAATAATTTTAAAAGTAGTTCCACTTTTATTATTTACAGCAACAATTTGTCCACCCATGTTTCTTTCAATTATCATTTTAGACATATAAAGCCCGAGACCTGTACCTTGTGACTCAAATTTTGTTGTAAAATAAGGTTCAAAAATTTTATCAATTATACTCGTATCAATTCCGCCACCATTATCTAAAATCTCCAAAACTATTTTTCCATCATCTATGTGAGAATTAAATTCAATCATACCTTTTGACTTATTGACAGATGCCTTTAAAATAGCATCTTTTGAATTATTAATTAAGTTTATAAGTACTTGCTCAAATTCCGATTTAAAATTAAATAGATCCAACTCGTGATCTACATTATTTTTTATTATTATATTTTTTTCTTTTAGTTGCGCATATAGTATCCCTAAAACTTTTTCGATACTTTCAAAAATGAAAAACTTCTCTTTATTTTTATTTGGTTTAAAAAAATCTCTAAAATCATTTATTGTTTGGCTCATTTGTCTAATAACATTGTTACTTTTTTCCCTAAATTCCTTTATGTCATCTTTTAATAATAACTCTTTCGATTCTAAAGCAATATTGTAAAGCGAAAGTGTATTGAGTGGTTGACGCCACTGATGAGCTATTGCACTAATCATTTCACCCATAGCAGCTGATTTTGATTGACTTAAAAGGAGTTCATCTTGTTTTCGTATCTGCTCAATTCTCTTTTCCACCTCTTGCTTCAAATTTTCTTCATAAGTTACTTGAGTAGTAATATCATTTAAAGAGATCAAATATCCAATTATATTAGCATCAAGGTTGATTTGTTTAAGTGTTATTTTAAAATGATAAATCACACCATTAATGTTAATTTTGACTTTTCTTTCATTGCTGGAAACAAGAAGTTGTTTAACCCAATTTCTTGGATTTTCTATGTCATAACCAATGTAATCTTTACTATCTTCATCATTTTGAAATAATTCACAAATGCACTTATAGTGTTTTTTAAATTGTTGCAAAGTAAGATGAAAGTATCTTGTAAATGCACCATTAACTTCAAGTAATTCCTCCCCGTCACTTATCAAAATCATATTATCTACTGCATCAAAAATAGTATCTAGTTTTTGTTTTTGCAAATTTAAAACTACTGTATCTTTGTATTTTTGATCCACATCTATAATCAAACCAACGACTTTATTAGATCCTTCCATTGGAATAATCTTGATATAAATATGGACAAATTTCAAAATATTATCTTTTGTGATAATCTTTAGTGCCATATCATATTTTTTTTGCTCTTTTAGAAATACAGAGTAGCCTTTCATAAAAATTTCCAACTGATTTGGGACGATAATAGTTTGTAAAAATCCAAAAATATCTTTTTCATATTTTGCAATTTCATTCTTTTGATAACCTAAAATATTGGCAAATTTTGTACTAAAAAATCCTTTTTTTGACCCATCAAGAAAATACTCAAAAATACCGCCATCAGTCGATTCTAGTGCTGTTTCAAATCTTTTTGTAGTAACTAAAAGTTTGTCTTTTTTTGTGTTAAGAAGGTTATTTGTTTTTTCAATCTCGATTGATTTATTTTCTAATTCTTTATTTATATGATTTAATTCAGAATAAGCAGTTTGAAGCTCTTCGTTACTACTTTGCAACTCTTCATTTGATGTTTCAAGTTCCTCATTACTACTTTGAAGTTCTTCATTGCTACTTTGGAGTTCCTCATTTAGACTCTGCATCTCCTCATTTGAAGTTTCAAGCTCCTCAATCACTGTTTGTAGATGCTCTTTAGTACTTTTTAATTCAAATTCAAGCTCTTTGGTTCTAATGTTTTCACTATCTTCATCAATAATTGCCCCCATGCTTCGCACTTCATATTCTTTTTCCTCAAGAAAACTAACAAGATAAAGTTCTTTATCGATAATATTTAAAAGAGGCGTAACAATAATTTGTACAAAAAGGAGTTCCTCTTTTGTTTCAAATCTTATAAAACGACTTTTTTTACTTGCTCGTTCTTTAAGTGCAATATGTAAAATAGAGCGGAGTTCAAGATTTAACCTATCATCTATCATTTTAAAAATATTAAAAGTAGCATTTCCTGGACTTACTTTAAGGTATGAAAAAAGTTCCTCTTGAAAATAAATAATGTCGTGATTAGTATTTATTACTACACTATTTGGCAAAAATATATTTGTTATAGTATCTTTTGTTGCCTCTTGAATTGAATACTCTGTAATGTGGTTTGTATGGTTTGGTATCTCGTATGGCTTTGTTTTGTTTTGCAATTGATACACCAAAAGTGGCGAACTTTTTGTTATTTGTGATTTGTAAATTTTCTCTTTTTTATTTACAACTTCAAAAAGAGTTGAAAACTTTCCAACCGATTCTGATTTACCAAGAAAAAGTATCCCATTTGGATGCAATGAATAATGAAAAACTGGAAAAATTTTCTCTTGAAGTTTTTGATTAAAATAGATAAGTAGATTTCTACAACTTATAAGATTAACCCTTAAAAAAGGTGGGTCAATATTAATATTATGATGGGAAAAAATCACCATATCTCGTATTGGTTTGATAACATTATAATGTTGACCTTGCCTTACAAAATATTTTTTTAAAATTGCACTATCAACATCTTGGAACGATGCTTCAGGGTATTTACTTTTTCGTGCAATTTCAAGTGATTCATCATCTATATCGGTAGCAAAGATTTGAACTTTATAGTTCAAGAGTTCTATTCCCAATATTTGATGCAAAATAATAGCTATCGTATAAGCTTCTTCACCAGTTGAGCAACCTGGAATCCAAACTCTAATATTTTCTTTATCTTTATTATGTTTTATCATTATTTCAAGATTTTGTTTTAACTCATTAAAGGCATCTTTATCTCTAAAAAAGTAAGTTACCCCTATCAAAATATCTTGATAAAGTGCATCTACCTCTTTAGCGTTTGTTTTGAGATAACTAACATAATCTGAAATTGCAATAATTTTAAGTGCAGCCATTCGTCTTGCTAATCTTCTTCTGATAGTTGAAATTTTATAATCTTTAAAATCAACACTTTTTTTCTCTTGTACTATTTGAAATATCTCACTAAATGGATCAAATCTGTTTTCATTTGAATACTCAATAGTTTTATTTTCATATGAATATCTACTTATATTGTCTATCTCCTCAACAATTTTAGAAACTGGGAGAACGAAGTCGATATTGCCAGTATTTATAGCAGAAATAACCATACCATCATACTTTGTACTTTCTGGCTCTTGAGCTATTGTAATGCCCCCTTCTGCTTTTATAGCACGGACACCATGACTTCCGTCACTTCCTGTTCCACTTAGTATAATTCCAATAGCATTTTCTTTTTGGTCCCTTGCTAAAGATTCAAAAAATATATCAATTGAAGGTTTTGGACCAATTTGAGAAAGTGGCGGCTTAAGATACATCTTTCCATTTTGAACAATCACATCATTATTTGGTGGGGTAATATATAGGATTTCTGGCTCAATTAGTGAACCGTGTTTTATTTCAACTATTTTTTTATTTGTTTGTCTACTTAATAAATCAACCATCATAGATTTATAAGTAGGAGAAAGATGTTGAGCTAAAATAAAAGCGCAATTTGTTTGCTTTGGAAGTATTTTTACAAATTCTTGCAATGCTTCCAAACCGCCAGCACTCGCACCAATTCCGACTACCAAAAATGATTTGGGCAATATTTTTTGACTCATATTTATCAATACCTTTTATAATTACTTACCAATATAACGAATCAGTAAAATTTTTAAACTAAAAGCTTCACTTAATTGCAATATCTTTTGATGAATAGTAACAAAAAAGAAGCCCCAATATCATTAAAATTAATGTGACTGTATGTAAAAATACGACATCTATATTTCTAAAACCTAAAAACTAAAGATTGAATATTGATTTCAAGTGTCTTTCTTTCGTATTTATAAAGTCTTTTGGAGTTATTCTTAAGTATTTCTTGAATGATTTTGAATGATGAGAATAATCGTAATAGGGGTCTGTTTTAATTATTTTTGACTTATTAACGGAACAATAAAATGTACTTATGGCATTTTGAAATTTAATAATATTAATAAACTCTTTAGGGGTAAGTCCGGAAACGATTTTAAAATCTCTCTGTAATTTCTTTGGATGTATATTTTCTTGAAGAAGTATTTGTGAAACCATAATATTGCCTTTGGATTCAATTATTAGATTAAAAATATTAATGATTTGATTTTCCAAAGATGTTGCATCAAGTAACTCCATTATAAATAGGGCAATTGAATTCTTTTTTACAATTACACTATTTGAAGTTGTTATGTTTTTGGAGATAACTTTTAATAAATTTTCATATTTTAAATACTCTTTTTGGAGATAATAAAGAGCATATGGCTTAAATCTTACAATAAAGTACTCTTGATTCTTTTCAAGATTAAGTTGATATTTAGTTTGTAAATTTATTTTGTCTATTCTTTGGACTCCATTTTTTGAAAACACCAAATAATCAGCTCCATCAGGATATAAAAATAGATGCTGACTCTCATTTCCTACCCTAATCAAGACAAAAGAAAATATTAAAAATTTGAGAAAATCATTAGCATTAAATTCATGCAATATCAAAAAAATCCTTTAAAAAAATTTCACAATTATAACAAATGTAATTAATTATTGAGTTTTATCACTTAATCACTTTTACTTCACTCAAATATGATAAACTTTTTAAAATATAAACTTAGGAGCAACAAGATGAAAAGAAGAGATTTTATTAAGTTTTCAGCAATAGGACTAGGAGCAACTACAATTCCTGTATTTGCTTCAGGTGGACATGGTGAAGTAGTAGCCTCAAGTGGTGAACTTCAAGCAGTTGCAAAAAAAATGTACACAGAGATCATAAATAACAACGATTTTTATGCAAAACAAAAAGGTGATGGTTTTTTCAAAAATTTTACAATTTCACAAAGTCCAAGAGCTACAATTGTTGGCTGTTCTGATTCAAGATTTCAAGAGTCTGTACTTGATTCTACTCCAGAAAATGACCTGTTTGTAATAAGAAATATAGGAAATCAATACACTTCAAATGAAGGTTCAGTTGGTTACGGTGTAATGCATCTACACACACCACTTTTAATAATAGTTGGTCATACAAGATGTGGAGCCATAAAAGCCGCACTTAGCGACTACACAAGTGAAGATAGCCCTATTAGAAAAGAAGTTGATACGCTTAGCTTATCAATTAGAAAAGCTCATTTAGTTGGAGATAATATTGAGCAATGGGCAGCAGCTGTTGAAGCAAATGTAAACCAACAAGTTGAGTATTGTTTGAGCAAATTTAGTGAGCAAGTAAAATCTGGACAACTTACAATAGTTGGAGTGATATATGACTTAGCAAATGACCTATCCAAAGGTGCAGGAAAAATCCACACAGTAAATATTAATGGTGAAACAAATAAAAAAACTTTAGAGAATCATCCACTAATAAAATAGTGGCGATTTCCCTTATTGGTTTGTAACTAAAGCTAAATTATTTAAATCATTTAATTGCAATATATCAATTAATTCAACAACTTTTTGATACGGTACACTCTTATCAATCTTTACAATTATAGGCTTTTGTTTATCACTAATACTTTCAAGATTTCTTGTTAATTCTAAAAAATCTACTTTTTCTCCATTGTAAGCTAGAGTATTTTGATCCAATTCAATTGTGATATTTTTAAATTCCATTTGCTTTGATGCACCCGTAGAGCTAGGTAGAGTAAGATTTAAAGCGTGTTCCTCTTTTTTAAAAGATGAACTTACAATAAAAAATATAATTAAAATAAAAACAACATCAATAAGTGGAGTTAAATCAAGGGTTAGTGGTTCTCGTCTTTTCATAAATTTTTATAAACTCTCTAAAACTTCACTTTTGAGTTTTATCTCACTATTATCAAGGACGCCAATAAAATAGTTATAAAAAATATAGTGTGGAATAGAAACAACAAGTCCAACAACTGTTGTAATTAAAGCCAAAGATATTCCACTTGAAAATGCCATTGGGTTATCAAGTCCAACTTTACTTATCTCATCAAACGATAAAAATATCCCAATAACAGTCCCTAAAAGCCCTAAAAGTGGAGAAACAGTAGCTATTATTTTGATTGTATTTAAACCGGTTTCAAGTTTTTTTATCTCTGTTTGAACCATCATCTCAATTAAATCCTCATGGTTATTTTGTGTTTTTGAAAGTATTGAAAATACAATATTTGGCATATTTTCCTTAAAATTGTATAGATTGTACATTGCCATCAAGATTAATCCGAATCCTACAATATTTAACAATATCAAAATATAAACTATAATTCCACCTTTGTTTAAAAAATCTACTATATCCATCTTGTTAACCTTTTATTTTTATTGTTTGCTATTTGTTTAAATGAATTTATATTTTACATAAATTCTTATAACTGTTGGCTTCTGTGGTCTTGGATAATCCCTATAAGCTTTCATAATTGTCTCTTCACTATTATCATCTAAAAGAAAATAACTAGAGCTTTTAATTGTTTTTGGTTTACTGATTTTTCCATCAGGATAAAGCCAAAATTCAATTACATTTAATCCTTGCTGTTTTGCATCGATACTTAGATGAGGATAAATCAGATACCTTTCAGTTATAAATCCAATATCTTTTAAATTTTTCAAAAGATAAACTTTTGTCTCTTCACTAAATGTGTCAAAATCATCTTTATATAACTCAAGATAGCTTTTTGTGATATTGTCTATTTTTGTATCTTTTGTTACCACTTGCTTATTGTCGATTTTTATATCTTTTGCAACATCTTTTGGTTTTTCTACATTTAAAACTTTTGGCTCAGGCTGAATTTGTTTTATTGGTTCTTCTGCTTGAACTTTTTTTGGTATATCAACAAGTGGATTTAACTCTTTTATTATCTCTTTTTGTGTTTGTGTTACTTGCTTTTTTGGTTGATTATCATTTTGCGATTGTGCGGGTTGTTGTTTTGGGAGTTTTTGTGTTTGTTCTTTATTTAGTTCTTGTTTTTCATTTTGGAGAAGCTTTACAAGCCTTACAACCGAGTTATTAGTGGTTTTATCTTGGTTGGTTGTTTCTACTTTTTCAAAAACAAAAAAACAAAAAAACAAACCAATATGAATCAGAAGGGAAATAAAAAATGGTACAAAAAATTTCACTATTTTATTTCACCTTGATGTTAAAAGAGCGACTATATCGCCTCTTCATCCTCTTCACCTGTTCTAATTCTGATAATTTTTTCAATCGGTGAAACAAAAATTTTCCCATCACCGATTTTTCCAGTTCTTGCTGCTTTGATTATTAAATCTGTTACCATATCAACATCTTTTTCATCAACAACTAAGTCAAGTTTGATTTTAGGTAAAAAATCAACAACGTACTCGGCTCCACGATAAAGTTCACTATGTCCTTGTTGTCTACCGTAACCTTTTACATCACTAACAGTCATACCAGTTATTCCAGCTTCACTTAACGCATCTTTTACATCTTCAAGTTTAAATGGTTTGATTATTGCTTCTATTCTTTTCATATTTTGCTCCTTTTAAATTGTCCCAATTTCAAAGGGACTTATTGTTCAATGTTTACTTTTAACAGCTTAATAAGTTAAGCTTAAAGTAACAAATCCTAAAGAGAGAAACGAGTTTCTCTTGCTTTGCTTAAATTGTCCCAATTTCAAAGGGACTTATTGTAATTATTTTAAAATGCTCGCTTGAATTCAGGATAAGCTTCAACTCCGCATTCATTAACATCAAGCCCTTCCATCTCTTCATCATTTTTAGATCTAAGTGGCAATATTTTATTGATGATAAATAGTATCGCATAACTACTTACAAATGCAAAAACTCCAATCATTACTACACCTTTTAATTGATCTAAAAAAAGCTTTTCAGTAAAAATCCCAACTGCCAAAGTTCCCCAAATACCGTTTACTAGGTGAACTGACAATGCACCAACAGGATCATCGAGCCTAAATTTATCAAATACAGGGACAGCAAAAACAACTAAAGCTCCACCAATTGTACCAACTAAAAGTGGTTGGTAGATATTGTACAAATCAGGTGCAGCTGTGATTGCCACCAGCCCACCAAGGGCTCCATTTAGAATCATAGTAATATCAAGTTTTTTGTATTTTAAAAGCATAAGCCCACCAGCAACAATAGCACCAGCTAAACCTGAAGTATTTGTATTTAAAATAGTTAAAGCTACCGCATCTGCACCCTCTTTCGAAGCAATATTGCCTACACTTCCACCATTAAATCCAAACCAACCAATCCAAAGTAAAAATGCACCTAGCGTTACCAATGGTATATTTGAAGCGGGAATAACTCTCACTCCACCATCTTTTGTGTATCTACCTTTTCTAGCACCCATAATTAAAATAGCAGCCAATAAAGCCCAACCACCAACAGAGTGGATAACAGTACTGCCAGCTAAATCGTACATATTCAAATCAAATGCTGTATCTTTTAACATATCAGCGCCCCAAGTCCAGTTTACAACCAAAGGATACAAAATACTTGACATAATCAAAGTAAAAAATGTAAGAGGAACAATCTTAGCTCTCTCACTAACTCCACCACTCATAATATTTACAACTTTCCCAACAAATGCCATTTGGAAAAGTAACGCTGCCCATTTGCTCATATTGTCATTTGCTAATTCCCCAAAAGCGATGTTGTAGCCCAAAAGCAAAAATCCCATAGATGCAAAAGCGTAAATCATTGTGTTCATAGTTAAAACTGCTGTTACATTTTTTGTTCTTACAATCCCAGCCTCAAGCATCGCAAAACCTGGAACCATAAATATAATCAAAACAAATGAAAAAAGCACATAAAGTGTATTTATTACATAAGCTGTATTGATATCCATCAAATCTCCTTCTTTTTGTTAGTTTAAATTTTATTGATGGTGATTATAGTGTTTTTTAAAGTCCAAAGAGGGTCAATCTTTGACTATATTTTATACAATAAGTGGCAGTTCTAGCTTGATTGTGTTTTTTAAAATTGAAATATTGAAGATGTTGTGTTTTCCAGATTGAACCTTAAGCGGGTAAAATTCAATCTCATCTTTTGATGTAAAATCTATAGAAATAATCTTGTATTTTATTTTATTTATCACTTCATATTCACCAGTTTTAATAGAAACTTTGAGAATTAAATTTTTTGTTTGTACACTTAGTTGCTCAAAAATATTATTAATGCATAGCAAAAACTCATTTACATTTAATTTAGCCAACGGAATAGAAACATCATAAATCTCTTCAATTTGCATGTTTGAGCCCAAAAGTGTTGTACTTTTTGATAATTCAATAAGTGTAAAAATATTTGATTCTTGCAAATTTGTGTCAATTTTGATTGCTTTTGCTCCACTTACCTCCTTGTAGAGTCTAAGTGCAATCTCATCATCACTAACATACCCGACTAAAATAGCATAAAATGATTGTTTGTCATAACTAAGAGTTATAAACTCCCTTCTAAAACCAAAAGTTTGACTTGCATAAGAAACAGCTAGATTAAAAATCTCTTTTGGTTGCACGAAATTTAGTAAAAATTCCGCCTCTTTATTGAAGTTTTTTATTTTACCATCACCATCAAAAAGTATAAATGGATTTAAATCATTTTCTAAAAGTTCTTCATAAATTGTCATATTTTACAATTCCCCAAAATATTGATGTATTTTTTTTCTCAAAGTTATTCTGTTTATCTCCAACTTATCTGCCATTTGAAGCTGTGATTTATAAATTTTTTTTGCGGCTTTCAACAAAGGAACTTCAAATATCTCAAGTAAATCACGATAATTTTTACCATCATTTAGTTTTTTTGTCAAATAAAGTTCCATAACTTGAAGCATATCGTTTGTGCTAACCGATTGTAGAAGAATTGATTTATAAATTGATTGTTTCAAAGTTATCCCATTTCCACTCAAATCAAGATTAATATTTTTTAAAGGGATTGTTGTACTATAAATCCCCATCGCCTCTTTTTTGTAAACTTCTATAAGTTCTTCAAGGTCTTCAAGTCTATCCTCGAGTGGTGGGATTTCTATTTTTATAGCAAAATATTGGTTAAATTTATCATTTTTATCAAGATTTATACCAACGATTTTAATGTTTTTTAGATTTGAAAAAAACTCTTCAATATTTACTATTGAATTTAAATTTAAAACGATTATTGATGAATAATTTTCTAAATCTATCTTTTTATTTATGATTGATTTTTCTAAATCTTTCCCGCTAATCATAAGTGAATTTGGCAAAATCTCTTTAGAAAGTAATTTTTTTCCAACTCCACTTTGCCCATAAATAAGTGTGTTAATAGGTAAATCAGCAGATAATTTTGCAGATTTTAAAATCTGCTGAGATATTGGTGATGATGCTATAAATTTAGTCATTTAAATCCTTTGCCATAAAAATCTTTGCACGAAATTTTAGTTCAGTTTGAACACTATCTGTTATTTTTTTATCATCACCAAATGGTAATTGCTTACCACCCATTTTTCCATAAAATAAGTACTCTAGACCTTTTTGAGTTGCTTTTAGGGCGTAGTAATCATCTTTTGGATTAAATCTATAAGTTGTCCCTTTATTTAATAAAATTGGCCATTGTTTTATTTTAGAGTGATTATTTTGGTAATATTCAAACGATTCCAAATCATACCCTTGCGATATTCCAAACGTACGAAGCTCATTAAAAAGATACTTTTGAATATAAAAATTGCACCCATAAAATGGTAAATTATTTCCACTTTTTGTTTTTCTAGCATCACCAAAAACTTCAGTGTTAAAAAAATTAATATTTTGTAAATTTCTATCATCAAGTATATTATTTTGGGAAAATTTTGTCTCAAATAATACATTATAAAGTGATGTCCCTCCATCAATCATAAGTTTCTTTAACCCATCCAAAACACTTGGTAGTTTATTTGTTTGAGAAGTTTTAATTTCACCCCAAACATCTTCTAATAAAACTCTTTTCGAAAACTCTAAAATTTGCCAAAGCTCACTCATTGATTCTCCAAATGGCATAATTTGTTGTTTCAAAGCAACAAGTTCCCTTTGACCATTTTCAAATAATGCCTCTTTTTCAAAAATAGTAGCGGTTGGTAAAACCAAATCAACATAATCTTCAATTTCACACAAATATGATAAAGAAGATACCACAAAAGGATTATCTCTTTCATCTTTAGTTATAAAATCACCATTTTGTAGCTCATGTTTGTTAATGCCAATACACCATATAAATTTCGTAGTTCCATTTTTAATATTTTCAAATAGAGCTTTTTCATCTTGTGCAAATATACCATTTAAAGTATTCTCTGGAATATTCCAAATTGATTCAGTTTTTAGTCTATGTTGTTTGTACTCAATAAAATGTCCCATCGGAAGTCTTGAACTAGAAGTACCTGTATTTATTGAAGCTACACTTGAAAGTGTGCTACTATTAAAGCCAATCACTCCGCACCCTATTTTTGAGTATTTATTTATTAAAATATGAAGCGAATTTAAAAGTATTAAATTGGACAATAACTTATCATTTTTGAAAGATTCAATCAACGATAATGTTTTTTTTGATTTATTTGTATAGCTTGATGTTAGTGTGTTTATTTTTTCTTTAAAAATATTTTCATCTTCATCATTATGTTTGATATTTTTTATCAAATAGTTGATATCAAACATAGCATAATGGTTGATAAAAGTTTCATAAGAAACTTCCCATTGCTCTAATTTGTCACTTGTTTGCTGAATTTTTGGATTTATATGTGCAAAGATTGTTTCACTTCTTACCTTATCGAGCTCCTCTTTTGTTAAAGATAAAAGTGACTTATTTATCAAATAGTTCATTAAAATATTTTCACATTTTGGCTTTATTAGAAGGTTTATATCAGCATCACTTATCTGATGATTTTTATCTGCACAAATATTTATAAATAAAAAATTATCGTTTTGAAGTTCTTTTTGTTTTTTAATTTTATTATGAATTATTTTCAAATCCACATTAAAATCGATCCCAAAAGATACCAAAACATCACTATTAAAAATATCTTCAACAGAGCCATTAGAACCCTCTATACCGAAGTTTTGAATATTTGCCAAAGATGCAGTTTGTGTTTCAAAATTGATATTTGAGATGTTATTTGTCCTGAAACCACCTTTATAAAGCTTCATCATTGCATAACTTTCATACAAAGATAATCTATCACTTAAAATAAGTCCAACACCATTAACACCATTATCATTAAATGCTTTTCGTGACCTTAACTCCATAATATCAAATGCATTTTTCCAAGAAATAGGAGTTAAAATCCCATTCTTATCATATTTGTTATTTTTAAGTTTTAAAAGTGGAGTTTTAATTCTTGCTGTTTTTGTTGATTCATTTTTAAAAGGAAGGTTTGAAATTTTTTGACACAACTCACCATTATTTATTTGTGAAGTATTATCACCTTTTAGACCCAAAACTGTCATTTCATCCTGAATTAAAGCTTTATTTAATTCAATTTTACAGCCAATGCTACACAGTGGACAAATCGAACTGCTTGTAAAAAATTCAATTTTAGGTGGCAAAACTGCCGATGCAAATGAATTTATAGTTGGCAATGTTGCAATAAATGCTGTTTGTTGTAAAAAGTTTCTTCTAGTTATCATGGTTTTCATTATAACAATAAAGTGCTTTAGAGAAGTTAGTTAAGTCCTGTAGTAATGATTTTTAAGCTATTTATATAATCATTTTTTGTATTTATATTTATAAATTGGGAAGTATTGCTAAACTTTAAAACTTTTGTTTTTGAAAGTTTATTTAACAAATAACTGACTTTATGGTTGTCATTCTCTAACATTTTATCAATTTCAGAAACAACATTAACATCAAACAAACCACAAAGATAGTGTGTTTTTTCATTATCCTGGGCTACAATAATGTCGTAATTTTCAGCACTTTTGATTAAATCATAGATTGTTTGTTCTAAAATAAATGGTGTATCAACTGCTATTATAAAAACTTTTTGTGTTTTTATCTCTTTAAAAATTGATTGAAGCGCTACCATTGGAGAAAATATTTCACTTTTATCAAAAATAATTTTACATGGAAAATTAAATTTATCACTTTTACTTGAAATAAAAACTTCTTTAAAAATTTGTGAAAACTTTTTGTATTGATTAAAAACAAGTGAATCTTCACCAATAAATGGGATTAAAGACTTATCCTCACCCATACGACTACTAAGTCCACCAGCTAAAATAACACATGATATATCTTGAATTTTTTCCACAAAAACCCTTATGAAATTGAAATAAGTAAAACTATATTTTGATTTTAGTTAATTTTTGTAAAAAAAATACCTATTATTTTATAACAAAACTTCAATCCAGTTTTTAATCCCATTTAGACTCTCAATACTGTTTCTTGACACAAACAAAAACGGCTTATTTTTTCTATTAGCCATTACATCTTTTTTCATATCTTCCAAATCCACGCCAACATATGGTGCCAAATCTGTTTTATTCACAACTAACAGATCGCAAAACAATAAACCTGCACCTTTTTTTCTTGGTATATCAGCCCCTTGGGCTACATCTATAATATACATATAAAAGTCTACAAGCTCATAAGAAAAAGTAGCAGATAGATTATCTCCCCCGCTTTCAACAAAAATAATATCAGGATTAAAGTTCTCTTCAAGTTCAACAACAGCTCTTTGATTCATAGAGATATCATCTCGAATTGCTGTATGTGGACAACCACCTGTTTCGACACCAATAATCATCTCACTCTTAATATCCAAATGGGATTTTAGATAATTTGCATCCTCAGTTGTATATATGTCATTAGTAACAATTCCTATACTGTAGTCCATTTTTAGCATATTTGTTAATGATTCAATAAGTGATGTTTTACCGCTTCCTACTGGCCCTGCTATTCCTATTTTTAAGCTCATTTTTTTTCCTTTAATTTAAAATTTTATAACTACCTATTACTTTTGATTAAAATTTTATTCAAAAAGAATCGAACTATGTTGTAAACATTTTTGGCTCTAAATATTTGTGCTTATAGATAATCTCTTCAAAGTGTGGATTAAAATTTGAAACTTTTACCCTTTTATTTATAACAAAATATTCTAAAATATCGTCAAATTCAAAAAGCATTTGTTGTATTTGTGAGGGTTTAATTTTTGATATTTTTAAAGATGTCATTGCGATTGAAATAATATTTTTTTTACTCCATAATGTTATAAAATCATCTAAAGTAAGTTCAAGTTCATAAGCATACACACTTAAAAGCAAAAGATCGCTAAATCTTATTTTTTCTGTTTTTAGATAAGAAAAACAGTCATTACAAATCTTTTTTTTCATAATTAATCTGTTTAGATGCAAAAAATAATTTTCCCCCAATGTTACATAAGCCTTAGAAAATTCAAATGATGACATCGCTAAAAATTCTCTATCTAATTTAAAAATCAATTCTAATTTATTGGAATCTAGATACTCAAAATATTTTCTCACAACAACAAACTCATTTTTTGAATATTGGTCTAAAACAATATTTTTTAAAAATCTCTTTAGTGAATCTATATCATAAACAATTTTACAAACAATATGTGGTTCAAGACCAAAAGAATGAACAAACATACCAGATGGAAAATTACCATCTAAGAGTTGCACAAATCTACTAAGTGATTTAGTGGGTGTGGTGTGCTTTTGCATTTGATCTAAAATAACCAATTGTTTTTTCAGGCTTAATGAAAAAAATGGGTTGCTAAAAACTTAAGTAAAGCTCGATATTATCGTTGTTTAAAAAGGATTATTTACGATGAGTTGTAAAAAAGCACTAGAATTTGTCCAAATTGCAAAAGTTTTTGTGTAAAAAAGAATGGCAAAAGGAGAGAAATTCAAAGATATTTATGCCTAGATTGCAACCATAGTTTTTCATCATCAAAACGACCAAATAAACTTATCAAAAAACTTTTTTTAGAATATTTCCAAGGCAAACAAACACTCAAACAACTCTCAATAAAATATCACAAAAGTATTCCTTGGATTAAAAAATATCTTGATGAGTATGAACCTGATGAGATAAAAACTACACCTGCAAAAGTAATCATTGTTGCTGATGCAACTTTCTTTGGTAAGAGAAAAGATAAAATGGGAACTTTAGTCTTCAAAGATGTTATTGCAAATAAAATAATTGCTAGCAAACATATTCAGAGTGAAACGGTTGAGGATTATAAACAACTCTTTGAAACAATCAAAGAACAAGGATATGAAGTTCTTGGTGTTGTATTAGATGTAAAGAGAGGCTTAAATAAGGCTTTTAAAGATGTTCCTATTCAATTATGTCACTTCCACCAAGTAGCAATTGTCAAAAGATATTTGACAAATAATCCAAGACTGGAAGCTTCAATTGATTTGCTTCAGATAACTAAAAAACTTCCAAATATTAAAAAAGAGCGCTTTGAAGAAGTACTAAATGTTTGGTATATAAAATATAAATCTTTCCTTGAAGAGCAATCTTTGAATCTAATACACTCAAATATTCACCAACACATCCAAGACTACTATCTGCATATAAAAGTTTAAAAACTAATCTCCCATATCTTTTTACTTACAAAAAATTTAAAAAACTAAACTTTCCCAATACTACAAATTCTTTAGACGGAGGAGTGTTTGCTCATATGAAAAAACTGATGAAATTGCACCAAGGATTGGCTAAAAAAAGGAAAGTAAAACTTATAGATGAATACTTGAGTAACTATAATAAAAAATGATAATTTAGCAACCCATTTTTTTCATTAAGCCTAAAAATAAGATTAAAAAATATTTTTATATATTTTAAAAAGTGTTTGGAAGTTCGTGTTTGTAGTAGTTTTTATGGATTTTAATTATTAGTGGCAGAGAGTGTGGGAGTCGAACCCACGGACCCGTTAAGGTCGCCGGTTTTCAAAACCGGTGCTTTCGACCACTCAGCCAACTCTCTATACCAATGGTGCGAATGGTCGGAATCGAACCGACACTCCGAAACCGGAATGGGATTTTAAGTCCCACGCGTCTACCTATTCCGCCACACTCGCATGTTTTATGATGTTTCCATCAGAAGGTAAATGATAATTCAAAGTTCACTTGAATTAAGTGGCGGAATTATAGCAACCTTTATTTTTTTTGTCAAGTGTTTTAGAAATTATTTGATATAATTTTTTAAATTTACAAGACTTAGAGGATATTTATATGAGAAGTGATGAAGTTAAAAAAGGGCACCAAAGAGCTCCACACAGAAGTTTGTTAAGAGCTACTGGGTTAAAAGATGAGGATTTTAATAAGCCATTTATTGGGGTTGCAAATTCATTTATTGAGATTATTCCAGGGCATTTCTTTTTGGACAAAGTAAGCACTATCATAAAAGATGAAATCAGAAAAGCTGGTTGTGTGCCGTTTGAATTTAATACTATTGGGGTTGATGATGGAATTGCTATGGGACACGACGGGATGCTTTTTAGCTTACCATCAAGAGAAATTATTGCAAATAGTATAGAAACAGTAATGAATGCACACAAACTTGATGCGATGATTGCTATTCCAAATTGTGACAAAATTGTACCAGGTATGATTATGGGGGCTTTAAGAGTTAATGTTCCCACTGTATTTGTAAGCGGTGGACCAATGGCAAAAGGCTATACAAAAGATGGCACACCAATCGATTTGGCGACTGCATTTGAAGCTGTTGGAAAGTTTGAAGCTGGACAAATAACTGCTGATGAACTTAAAGATATTGAATGTAATGCTTGTCCAAGTGGTGGAAGTTGTAGTGGAATGTTTACTGCAAACTCTATGAATACACTAATGGAAGCGATGGGCATTGCACTAGAAGGAAATGGAACAATTTTGGCACTTACACCACAAAGAGAAGAGCTTTACAGAAAAGCAGCAAGAAGAGTTTGTGAAATCGCTTTGATGGATGAAAATGAAAAAGCAAAATACAATATGAGAAATATTTTGAATGAAAATGCAGTTAGAAATGCGTTTGCCGTTGATATGGCAATGGGTGGAAGCTCAAATACTGTTTTACATATGTTGGCGATTGCGAAAGAAGCTGAGGCTAATTTTGAACTTAAAGACATAAACAAAATAAGTAAAAATGTAAGCCATATAGCAAAAATTTCACCGTCACTCTCAACAGTTCATATGCAAGATATTGATAAGGCTGGTGGAGTAAATGCAGTTATGCATGAAATGGATAGAAGAGGAGATGTCTTGATTGATAACCTTACAATCACTGGCGAAACTATTAAAGAGAGAATTAAAAATGCAAAAATAGTTGATACAAATATTATTCACACTTTAGAAAATCCATATAGTGCAGTTGGTGGGTTGGCTATACTCTATGGAAATCTAGCGATGCAAGGTGCAGTTATAAAAACAGCAGGTATCACAGGAAGTCGTGTATTTACAGGAACTGCTGTTTGTTTTAACTCTCAAGATGAAGCGATAGCTGGGATTTTAAATCACAAAGTAAAAGCTGGTGATGTTGTAGTTATAAGATACGAAGGACCAAAAGGTGGTCCAGGTATGCAAGAGATGTTGGCACCAACTAGCCTTATTATGGGTATGGGTCTCGGGAGTCAAGTTGCACTCATAACAGATGGAAGATTTAGTGGAGCAACTAGAGGCGCTAGTATCGGGCATGTTAGTCCTGAGGCTGCTGAGGGTGGTATGATTGGACTTTTAGAAGATGGTGATGAGATTCATATTGATGTTGACCAGTATATTTTATCAGTTAATCTAAGTGATGATGAGATAGCAAAAAGAAGAGCGGAGTTTACACCAATCAAAAAAGAGTTAAAATCTAGCTGGCTGAAACAATATAGAGCACTTGTTACAAATGCAAGTAGTGGAGCAGTTTTAAGAACTGATATGTAAAAAAATACCTGCCAAATATTTGGCAGGTATCACTATACAGTACTGATAAAAAAGGAGCTTTTTACAGCCCCATCTCGATAACTTTCCAAGGTAAACCTTGAGTCATAAGCTCATCCATATAAGCTTGCGAAGCAAACTCTTCAACATTTCTAGCACCTTTTAAATCCCAAGTTCCATTATAAACAAGTTTTGTCCCAATCATAGCTGGAACACCTGTTGTATAGCTAACCGCTTGAGATGCAGTTTCCCTGTAACACTCCTGATGGTCACAAACATTGTAGATATAATATTTTTTTCTAACACCATCTTTTAAACCTTCACAAACACAACCAATATTTGTAAGACCTTTTGTTCTACTTCCAAGACTAGCTGGGTCTGGTAAAAGAGTTTTTAAAAACTCGATTGGTGTTATCATCATCCCTTTGTGTTCCACTGGCTCAATCCCAAGCATTCCAACATTTTGTAAACAATTCATGTGTGAAATATAGCTATCACCAAAAGTCATAAAAAATCTTATTCTTTTTACCCCTTTGATATTTTTAGCCAAACTTTCCAATTCTTCATGATAAAGCAAATAAGATGGTTTTACGCCAACCTCAGGATAATCCCAATCAACTCTTATTTGAAGTGGAGTAGTTTCTATCCATTGTCCATTTTCAAAGTATCTTCCGTTTGCACTTACTTCTCTAAGGTTGATTTCTGGATTGAAGTTTGTAGCAAATTTATATCCGTGATCCCCTGCATTACAATCCATAATATCGATATATTCAATAGTATCTAGATAATTTTCTTCGATATATTTTACAAATACACCTGTAACTCCTGGGTCAAATCCGCTTCCAAGAAGTGCAGTTAATCCTTTGTTTTCAAAATTATCATTTCTTTCCCATTGAAGGCGGTACTCAAATTTTGCCTCATCTGGATGTTCATAATTTGCTGTATCCACATAGTGAGTTCCAGTAGAACTACAAGCATCCATTATTGTTAAATCTTGATAAGGAAGAGCAACATTTAATACAACTTTTGGATTTAATTTGTTGATAAGTTCAATAACAGCATTTGTATCATCAGCATCGATTTGTGCAATTTCTATATCAACACCAGTTTTTTCTTTAACTATATTTTTAATTTGTTCACATTTGCTTAGTGTTCTACTTGCTAGTGTGATTTTTTTAAATGTTTCTATATTCATAGCAGATTTTACAGTAGCAACTGTACTAACTCCGCCAGCACCAATTATCAAAATACCATCTTTGTTTTCCATTTATAACCCTTTTTTTTAAATAAGTGGTATTGTACAAAAAATTAGATACAATTTCTCACCTTTTTGGTAACCAATAATCTTGTGGGGTTGACTTGGTATCGATTAGAGCAGTGAGTATTAGTTGCATGTCGATTTGGATATATCGTAAATCTATCCATCGCTTTTAAACGCAAACAATACAAATTACGCTCCTGCTTACGCTCACGCTGCGTAAGTTTAACAAACTTTAGGAGGCTTTCCGCTACTGATGCTATATAAGTAGATCATTGGAAGGCTCATCATATATAGCTTACTTTTAGTGAAGTGATTATTTACTAGAAGGACATTTTAAATCTTAGCCTTGCAGTTGCTTTTGCGGGTTGAGAAGCTGTAAGGTGAATTTATTCAATCCTTCTAAACATGTAGACGCTAATATTAGCTGTTTTAAGACTCGGGTTCGATCCCCGACAACTCCACCAATCAACTAATCAAACTCACATATATAAATTATAAATAAAAAATCATACAGTCATAAAGATAACAAAAAGAGATAAGTTTTTAAGATTTTATAGAGCTAGACTTTGCTCTAATGTTCGTTTAGCACTATTAGTAGAGTATTATTTTACTCTTACTAAAGATTTTGCAGTATATAAGCTTGCAGTTGCGATTAAGATAACGCTTGCAATCATCATTATTGTCATCATCGATTTTCTCCCGTATTTAAGATGTTTTACTTTTTCTATTCTCTAAAAAAGCGGGATTATACTAAATTTTTGTTTGTTTTTTTATTAGTTATTAAAAAATTAATAACCATTTGGATTTTTATTTTGCCATCTCCAACTGTCCTTACACATTTGTTCTATTGTGTATTTTGCTTCCCAACCAAGTATCTGTTTTGAATAGCTAGGATCAGCAAAGCACTTCGCAATATCACCTGCTCTTTTTTCCACAATCTTATGTGGTATTTTTTGTCCGCTCGCTTTTTCAAAAGCATTAACTACATCAAGCACAGAGTAGCCAATCCCAGTCCCAATATTTACCTTTAAAAACTTTAAATCATCACCATGATTTAGATATTCAATAGCCTTTACATGAGCGTTTGCTAAATCAACAACATGGATATAATCACGCACACCAGTGCCATCATGTGTATCATAATCATCTCCAAATACACTCAAAAATTCTCGTTTTCCAACTGCTGTTTGAGTAATAAATGGCATAAGATTATTTGGTATTCCACTTGGGTCTTCACCTATTTCTCCACTTTCATGTGCACCAACTGGATTAAAATATCTCAAAATAGCCACTTTAAAAGAGTTATCACTAATATGCACATCTTCTAAAATTCGCTCTATCATATATTTTGATGTCCCATAAGGATTTGTTGTAGCACCAACTGGAAAATCTTCCTTTATGGGAGTTGTATGTGGATTACCATAAACAGTAGCTGAACTTGAAAAAACAATCTTTTTACATTCAAATTCACTCATAATTTCAAGAAGTCTAAGTGTACCGATGACATTATTGTCATAATATTTAATAGGAAACGCAACGGATTCACCAACTGCTTTCAATCCAGCAAAATGGATAACAGAGTCAAAATCATACTTCCAAAACACCTCTCTTAATCTACTAATATCTCGAATATCACCCTCTTCAAAATCTATACTTTTACCTATAAGCTGCTCCACTTTTTTGATACTTTTTTGTGATGAATTTGATAGATTATCATAGACTACAAATTGATATCCAGCACTACTAAGCTCAATAAGTGTATGCGAGCCTATATAGCCTGCTCCACCTGTTATTAATATCTTTTTTTCTAACATCTTTACTCCGCTTTATTTTATGATTTGTAAAATTCATTTTACAAATAAATTAATACTACAATGGAAAATATTGTAGCAAACTATTTATTAATCGATTAAAACTGCTTCAGATGTCGATATTGTAGAGAAACATTATCTTAAAAGTGATATATCAACGCCTTAAATAAATATGGACTTTTTTAAAATATGCTTATCTTAGGAAGAAAGTACAAATTTACAGATCTTGAGCTAAAGAGACTGAAAAAAAGTTTAAATCTATAAAAATAGTCAAATACACAAACAGAGAACAAAATGATGTTCTTACAGAATTAAAAGCAACGATAGAAACCTATGGCTCAACGCTTCTTGTGCTAAATACAAAAAAAATTGTTGGTGGTGATATCATCAGATACCTCACAAATATTCAGTTCAAACATACCAACACAAAGTTTAGAATTGTTACGATTGAGCATTTTTTTGGAAGATTATCTCCAAAAGTGCTATATCCCAGAAAACCATACAGATTTACACTTTTTAGAGGAGATAAAACCATACAATTGGCTTGAATATGGACTTAAGAGGGTTATAGATTTTGGTGTTTTAGTTCTTTTTTTGGTACATACATTTGCAAAACCAATCATTGCAAAAAAACAAAAAGAACAATCAAAAGGAGCACTTTATTTTTTACAAGATAGAGTTGGTAAAGATGCCAAAAACTTCAAATGCTACAAATTTAGAACTATGAATGAGGACTCACATCACAATCCATACACACAGGAAGGCGACACTAGAATCTATCCTTATGGAGATTTTATGCGAAAAGTCCGACTCTATGAAGTTCCACAATACAAAAATATTTTTAAAGGGGAGATGCACCTAATAGGTCCAAGAGCTGAATGGGATATATTGGTTGAAAACTACGAAAAAGCTATCCCCTACTACCACGAAAGACATCTTGTGGCTCCAGGTATCACTGGCTGGGCGCAAGTTAATTATCCATATGGCGCAAATCTTGAAGACACAAAACAAAAACTTATGTACGACCTTTACTATATCAAACACTGGAACTTATGGATTGAAGTAAAAGTGATATGGAAAACAATTTTGGTGGTTGTCGGGAAAAAAGGGCTTTAGCCCGTAAAAAATTGACCATTCTTTTTTCTAGCAAGCTCATACTCTAAGCCTACTGTTTCAATCATTGCAAAAACATTGGGTCAAAAAATTGTTTATTTTCATAGATGATACAATCATCTTTGAGCTCTTTTACCATTTGACTTTTATAAGATAAACTCACTTTGTCACCACCTGTAAATACCTCAAATGCAAATTCTCGTTAAAAATTGACCTATGGAATTCTCATCAATTGTTTCGTCGAACAAGTTTCACAAACACACAGAACAAACAGCCGACCGAAGTTGGCTTTATTGTGTTTTGTCACTCATCTTAGTATCCATAACATACCAAAAAGCTTTTGCCACAACAAGTCCAAAAACTATTCCAACTCCATCAGCTACTACATCTAAAAGTGAAAATTCACGATTTGGCAAAAAGTATTGTACTATCTCTATTTGCAATCCAAAAGCTAAAAGCAAAACAACCTTTTTAAGAACTTCAAGTTTTGTGTATCATAGTGTTAGATAGAGAGTAAAAAATGCTACAAAATGATTTGCTTTATCCCAAGAATTTTCGATGGGTTCAATTTCAAGTGTAGTTGTGGCTAGATACTCTATAGATATAAGGCATATATAAAAGATAAATGTAAAAATAGTATTTATATTAACGCTCTTTTATTGATTTTCATAGTTTTACAACCCTTTGATTTTATAAATTGTTTGTTACTTGACACTAAAATTTAATGATATTAGCTTATTTTTGTTTAAGTTTTGCCAATATTTCAATAAAACATAATTATGTATTAGGTACAATCATTGCTATTTTACTCTCATAATAATAAACTAACATCAAGGAGTTTCCTCACATATGCTTATCTTAGGAAAAAAATACAAAATCTCACCAGAAGATGAAAAAATAATAACCAAACAATTTGAGCAAGTTCACAAAATTTGTACACTAAAATAGAAGCACACATCAAAAATGACAAAGTATCATACATAGTACTCAATCTTGATGTAAATATTAGTCTTGATTTGGAAAGTTACCTAGAAGACCTTGACTACAATGGAGTGAAATTTATAACTTTTTCTGAGTTTTCAGCAAAATTTTTAAACAAATGCCACATACAGTTTAATGAAAAAAACTTCAAAGTACTTCAAGATATCAAGCACGACAGTGGCAAACAATTTGGCAAAAGAATTTTTGATATTGGGTTTTCATTATTTGCCATTACACTTCTCACACCTATATATATCATAGTGGCACTTCTTATCAAGATAAAGTCTCCAGGTGCTCCTGTGATTTTTGCTCACAGACGAATAGGAAAAGATGGCAAGTTTTTTAGAGTATATAAGTTTAGAACTATGGTAGCAAATGCAGAAAAAATCTTAGAAGATTGGTTTGAAAATCATCCAGAAATAAAAGCAGAATATGAAATAGACTTTAAACTCAAAGATGACCCAAGAATCATATCAGGTATCGGTGAAAGAATGAGAAAGTACAGCATAGATGAACTTCCACAATTTTTTAATGTGCTTTTTGGAAATATGTCCGTAGTAGGACCAAGACCAATAGTAGAAAAAGAAGTTGGCAAATACGGTAAATATGCTATCAAACTATACAGTGTAAAGCCTGGAGTTACAGGACTTTGGCAAGTAAGTGGAAGAAATGATATAAACTACGATGAGAGAGTAGCATTAGATATGGAGTATATCGATAACAAAACACTTTGGGGTGATATTAAAATTATTATTCAAACTATTTTGGTTATGGTGTTTAAAAAGGGGGCTTATTAAAAAATCTTTTGCCCTGTTGTCATTATTTGGTTTTTTAGTAATTCATCTTTCGTATTGTAGTTTACTACATCAATAGGAAAGTCAAAACCATCACTTAGTAAATATCTCAAAAACTTAACCTTGTTTTTACGAAATTCTTCCCGTGAGATGTCACTTTGTATAGCAATATCTATATCACCACCTTTTTTAGTATTATCTACACGACTTCCAAAAAGATAGACATTCACATCTCCGAAGCTATGATGTAGAGCAGTTTCGAGTTTATCCAAGATTCTTTTTTGTAGTCTCATGTGATATACTTTTTAGCAAACTTGAGTGAATTAAAATAATAATTTTCCATCTTTTCAAAACTATCTATACAAAACTTCAAATCATCCAGAGCCTCTTGAAGTTCTTCTGGATAGTCATGTCAAGCTCATTTATGACCTCTCTTAGCTCTATCCAATCATCTATATTATCAATAATCTCCTCTTTTTCTATATAGCTTAAAACCTCACTCATTTTACCACTATAAATACCAGCTACTTCCAAAAGCAACACAAATATTTTTGCACCCAAAAAATCCTGAACAGCACTAAATCTTTTGAGATAAGCATCAAGAATTGCTTTTTCTTGAGGTATCAAAGTGTTAAAAATAAACTGATTATAAATATCTTTTTCACTCAATAACTGCTCAATAAGAATCTTATAGTCTTTTAGTGCTTCATATTGTTTTGCAAGCTTGTTAAGTCTTTTTTGGAGAATCTTTTTTGTATCAGCTAGTTTATTCATTTGTTTTTCTCTTTTTTAAATTTTAGTCATTATATCAAATATTAACTTCTACTGAAATCATCACTTCTATGAGCCCAATATCACTTAATCTTGGACAATACTTACTTTACAAGTAAATCTGCATATTGCTGATTATCTACTTCTACATAACATCTTAATTCTGGTGCATTACCTGAAAGCGTACTCACTTATCCCACCATCTATAATGCATACTAAACTTTTTTATCATCCACATAGGTAATTTTTCATATTTTTGTCCAAGTTTATATCCCATATATTTCATCCCATTTCGCATAAACCATTCAAGTAGTAAATACCAAGCTCCATGTTTTATTAAATATCTTACTTCTGACTTAATATATTTCATGCCCTCACCTTCAGCTTTTCCAAAACTCTCAAGTATCCAGCTTTCACACTTATGAAATACTCCTATATCAAAATACCTTTTAAACTCTTCCCATACTGTGTAGCTATGAGAGTGATAGACTTTTGCATTCGCAGTATAGACCAAACAGTATCCAGCTAATATCATCTTAGCTCCCGTATATACGTCCTCACCAAGTATCAATCCATCTTTGAAGTTTCCAGTTTCCATTAAAACACTTTTTCTATAAGCTGCAAAAGAGTTTGAAAGTTGAGCTGTTTTGATGCCGTACTTCTTTATATCATCTTTTGTTCTTACTATAGTATTATCTGGATAATTAAACTCTCTTAAATGTTTCCCAAACAAATTTGTATCTTCATAGCTTAGTTGTCTTCCATAAGATGCACCAACTTTTTCATCTTTGAAAACATTTATGATATTTTCTATAGTATTTTCATCATAAGGTAAGGCATCTTGAGTAAGGAATACAAGTATCTCCCCTTTTGCTATCTGTGCAGCTTTTGCTCTAGTGCCACCATGATCAAATTCACTTTGAGCTATCACTATCACATTATCAGTATATTGTTTTGCTATATCAACTGTTTTATCTTTTGAAGATGAATCTATGATGATAAGCTCAAATTCTTGTACAGATTGATTTTTGTTACTATCTAATAACTTTACTAAATAATTCTCTGCATTATATGTTGGGATTATCATTGATATTTTATTCATCTAATTTTCCGAATTTCTTTTTATAAAAATCTTTAATACCTAAACATATATACTTTAACTTAGTGATACTATTATGTTCTGCAAATACTATTCTAATTAAATCTAAACTTATTGCAGCAATTTCAAAAAATAGAAATGATGGCATTTTAATTCCATATTCACGTATTACCTGCAACCTATTTCTTGTTATGTAATATTTTCTTATTTTATTGTGATTAGTAGGGTGAAAATGAATACCAAGTTTTTTAACTTGCTCCCTTTCACCAAGTTTATGTTCTAGTACAATATCACAAAAAACAAATAATTTATACCCGTTAGATATTGCACGTAAATTAAATTCTGTATCAACATAATCTATAAAAAATTCTTCTCTAAAAAATCCAATTTTTTCAAATATAGAAATATTATATAAGCTACCAGATGTTATTGGAATAGAAGCATTTAGAATTGAATTTTTACAACACAATTGTCTCTTAAAGCTAAATTTATTTAAAAAAACATGTTTAGTACCCATTTTAGAATCTTTATCTATGTAATGTGGTGAAAGTATTCCTATCTTATAATACTTCTCAAGCTCTTTATACTTACTAATCATGTTCAAAATATAATAATCTGGTAATATAGAATCTTGGTCGAGAGTTATAACATAATCTATATTTAATATTTTTGCATATTTGATTCCAATATTTAAAGCTTCAGCAATTCCTAAATTTATTCCATTTCCTAATATAATTACATTATCAATTTTAGACAGTATATTATTGATATCGCCATTATTAAAAATAACGATTTTATCTAGCTGTTTATGTATTTTTTGTATATTACTTACTAATTCTAATGTTGGATTATATGCAATAATTATTGTAGCAATATTTTCATTCATGTTTTTGATACCTTTGTAGTGAAATTACAAGGAAAAAAAATAATAAAAACCATACATAAATGAAATAATTACTCATAGAGTTAAATCCTTGTAGAAATGTACCTATAAAATATAAGGTATGTGCAATAAAAAAATATTTAGCTATTTCACTATATTTACTTTTTATATAAAGTTTATAGTTTATTATAAATTGAAGTAAAAAATATAAGATTAAATAGAATATACCATATGATGAAAAGACATCTGTCCAATAGTTAAGTGCTGGTAAATCATATTCAGATATTGAATTTAAAATTTCTGCATTAGAATATGCACTTGATGGCAAATTGTCTTTCATTAGAACAAATTTATCGCCATATCCTGTTCCCAACAAGAAATACTGAAACCCAACTAATAAAGATGTTAATGTTAGTGTAAATCTGGAATTAGTAGAACCATTAGACATGTCTAAGAATTTAAGTAAAAAAAACAATGGGTCATTTACTAAATCGTTCATATACACCAGATAAAAGTATACGCATATAATCAAAAAAAGTAGCAATAATGATAGTTTCAATAAATTTACACTATGGCTTAAATAAAATTTATATAAAAGAAATGCAGCAATTATTTGAATAATGATTACAAAGTATCCTGAAGTCGAAAAAATCATTAATAATATAGGTAATGTTAAATAAAATAAGATCTTTTCAACCATAAAACTTTTAAATATTAACGATTTCTTTAATATTAGACTTGCTAATAAAAAAGGTATTATTAAAACAGTTAAAACATGAGAAGCTTCAGAAGCTTCAGGAGTTGTTAAATTTATCCTAAAATACCACTCTAAATAATTAAATTCTCTAAATTCTCCAGCCCATCCTGAATCAATAATAGGATGAATGTAAGTATACAAATCAAAAAATATAGGAATCCTAAACATAACTAACATTTGAAGATAACCATATATAATTAAAAATATAGAACTATATAAAATATATTTAAGTGTTATTAGTGCTTTTGAAATAGAGTTATTATATAAAAATGTGATAATAAATATACCAATCATGATACCAACATTGAAAAAAATTTTCATAATATTTAAAATTCTAATATCAATTTCATTATCTATGAAAATAAAAAAAATATTCATAATTACAGTAGAAAATATCATTAAAAAGAAAATTAAAAATACAATGAAGTAAATTTTAGAATCTTTTTTTCTTAATATAAAGCTAAATTTTTTATTAAAAAGTTTCAATAAAACTAAAGGAAGTAAAAACAATAAAAAATATAAAGATAGGTTTACAGACCATCCTCTTAAAAAATTATAGAAAAATCCAATAGATATAAATGGTAAGAAAAATATAAATAGTTTATAAATCATACGAATTATTTTAAAATAGATATTAGACTAAAACTATAGTTTTGACTAATTGACTTTACAATATCAATATTACGATAGGATTTTGATTTATTCATATCACATTCTAAATTTTCATAGTGAATATAATCATATTTATAAGTTAACATATCGCCAATATCATAATAATCGACAATTGGAATAATCCCATAAGACATGTATTCCATAAGTTTAGTAGGGTTTGCAACTTTGTTCAATACGTGTTCATCTCTAATCAAAAATCCATAACTAGCATTAATATAATATGTTTTTAATTCGTGTGGTTGAACTGATTTTATCAATATTTTATTCATATTGATATTATATTGTTGAATCATTTTTTCAAATTTAACTTTATCTCCAGTTAATATGGTAAAAGTATAATTTTTACAAGAGCTTATTCGTTGTATTATCTGAAGAATTTTATCAATATTTTGCCATTTTTGTGTATTACCTGAATATATGAAATTGATTTCATTAGCATTTTCAGAAGATAACTCAAAATTATAATTAATACTTTGTGGTAAAATTGGTTGAACTATGTATTGTACTTTTGCTTTATATTTATTTTGATAATAGTTTTTCATACTTTCATTAACGCATATTGCATAATTCAGTTTTTTAAATAAAATAGATTCGGTTAATTCGAAATACTTTGATTTAAAATTTTTCCCCATAAATTCTAACTCTTCAGGAACTGCACCATGTATATCTAAAATCATATTTTTAGTATTTTTATCAATAAACAAAAATATTGGTGCCAAGAGAAAGAAATTATGTAATGAATGAAAATATATATTCTTGTGTTTGAAAATTATATATAAAATAATTGGTAAATGTATAAATAAATTCAATTCATAATATACTAAATTATTGTATATACTTTTTTTCAATTTAAAATTTGATTTCAATGATACCTGCATATATGTTCTTAAAGATTTTTCTATCTGTTTGTCAATACTAAAAATTCTCTGTATCATACCATCTTTAATATTGTCCTTATTAGGATATGGGGCAAAAAATAGTACTTTCTTATTCATTTAAAAATTCCTTAATTTTGTTAATAATTATTTCACAAGCTTTTCCATCTCCGTATGGATTATGTGCCTTACTCATCTTTTCATATTCATTTTTATCGTCCAATAATCTTTGAGCTTCTTTTATGATAGTCCATTTGCTTGTCCCTACAAGTTTTACCGTACCAGCTTCCACAGCTTCAGGACGTTCTGTTGTATCTCTCATCACTAGCACTGGTTTACCTAAAGATGGAGCTTCTTCTTGTACTCCTCCACTATCAGTCACAATAAAAAATGATTTTGACATTAGATAGACAAAAGGTTCATAGTCAAGTGGTTTGATGAGATAAATATTTTGCACACTATCCAAAATATGATATACTGGCTTTTGTACATTTGGATTAAGATGTACAGGATAGACTATATCAATATCTGGATTTGCTAAAGCAACATCTTTGAGTGCTTCGCAAATATTTAAAAATCCATCTCCAAAGTTTTCTCTTCGATGTCCTGTAACTAAAATAAATTTCCTGTTTACTACTTCATATCCATCTATATCTATCTTTTTATTTTCAAGTTTTTTGACAACTTCAAGCAAAGCATCTATTACAGTATTTCCTGTAACTATTATTTTACTTTCATCAATTCCTTCTTTTAGCAAGTTATTTTTTGCTACCTTTGTTGGTGCAAAATGATAAGTGGCTATTTTTGATGTGAGTTGTCTGTTTATCTCTTCTGGAAAAGGAGAATAGATATCATTTGTTCTGAGACCTGCTTCTATATGAGCTACTGGAATTTTTTGATAAAAACTAGCCAAACTTGCCCCAAAAGTAGTAGTTGTATCCCCATGAACAAACACCAAATCAGGCAAATATGATTTATAAATATCTCTAAGCCCCAGTAAAACATTACTTGTAATATCATATAAATCTTGATTTGGTTTCATAAGATTCAAATCAAAATCAGGCTTAATATCAAAAAGCTCCAAAACTTGATCAAGCATTTGTCTATGCTGAGCGGTTACACATACCTTGACATCAAATGTATCATACTTTTGAAACTCTTTTATAAGCGGAGCCATTTTTATAGCCTCTGGACGAGTTCCGAAGATAAATAATATAGACTTCATCATTACATTAACCTTTCTTTTAATCTTTTGTTTAATCTAATAATTCTATTAATAATCCTTATACTTTTAATGCCAAAAAAATTATTAATATAACTCAGTATATAATTTGCAGTTTTCTTATATCCATATTCTTTCATTGTGTGAATTTCCAATTTAGTAATTTTATGATTTGATAACACAAATAACATTATTTCAGATCTTAGTCTAGATATACTATTATTTTCATCGTTATGAAAATAAAGCTTGATTAAATTTCCGAGTCCATGGATAAAAACTTCATAATGATTGTAAGTTGGGGGATTTGCATCATTCGCTGTTACAATAGGATTTGCGAAATAATATATTTTATTACTTTTTTTAAGTGCATCAAACATTATTGCTAAATGCATAAAATACATTCCTTTAGCCATATTCAAATTATCACTATTATAATTTATCAAATCAGTTTTAATAACTAAAGATGACATAAATGTAATTTTTTCACCGAGTAAATCGAAAATATTATAAATACTCAAGTTCATTCTACTCCTACTTAGAGAATATGCATTATATTGACGATTTGCTTTTAATAGCTCTACTTTATAGTTACAAAAAATTCCATCAGGTAGATTCTTATTAATATCTTCCAACAATAAAAACAAATTTTTTTCAATTACAATGTCATCATCGCCTAAAAACAATATATATTCTGTATTAGCTTGCTTAGAAACTTGTAATATATTTCCATCAAATCCTATATTTGTTTCATTTCTACTATAATGCAAAAATTCATATTTAGCCATCCATTTTTGCATAACCTCTGATGTATTGTCTGTTGAGGCATTATCCGATACAAATATTTGAATGTTGTATTTTTCTACCATTGGGATATGCATTTCTAGGCTATAGTCTAAAAAGTCAGCTCTATTGTATGTTGGGATACATATCGATAGTTGTTTATTTGCTTCCATTAATTATTAATTCCTTTTATATTTTTGGTTTTCTTTATCAACTTATCACTTCCCAGTATCCTGATTTTGTACTTCCTACTCTTTTGAGCTTATCCTCTTTTTTTAGATTTGCTATATGCTCTTTGACAGTATCAACATTTTTATTCAATATAGCAGCAATCTCTTTCAAGGAGTAATTTTTATTTTCACTTAACAATGCCAATATCCTTTCTTTTGTATTTTCTTGGGGGTTTCTTGGGCTTTATAAAAAGTTGTTCTTACAGCCGTCCATTCGTACTCAAAAGTAGGTTTTGGGAGTCCATATTCTACACATTCATTTATGATATTTAAAGTACCTTTCCCCCAATTTTCAATGAAACCAGCTTTGTAAAACACAGAAGCAATAGTTGAATTGAAAGGTTTTGATTGATGTGGCTTATCAAATCTTTCTATAGGTACTTCTTGACTTAAAGTAGCTCCGTTGTACATCACAAGTTTGTCATCATAAACTTTTATTTGTAAATTACTAATAACATTTATTTTACTTTTTATATTATTTTCATTAATTGGAAGGTTATTCAGGAGCTGTTTATGTGGCTGCATTAATTCATAATTCCTTTTTATATCTTTACTAATATTTTTTTCATTTAAGTGTTGCTTTTGTTTCATTTATAAAGTTACTGTGATTATGTGGAATTCCTTCTTGATACAGTGTATCTGGGCAAAAATCTTGACCATTTTGCCATTGCACACTCCCCATAAAAGGTTTAACTGTTTGAAAATAACTTTTGTCTTTGAGTTGTTTAAAAAATCCTTTATCGAGATAAGGTTTGACATCAAAAAGTTTTACTTCATCATTATCAAAAGTAACGATAATATTATAATTATCTGTTGGTTTTACATTTTTCACTCTTGCATACATCACAAACTCCTACTTCAAAGGGTCGATTTTAAACACTTCTTCACCATTTATAGCCAATTCCCAATCAGCCATAAGTTCATCTTGATGAATCTCAATCCAAGCCTCAATAAGTTTTCGCTTGCTTGTTTTTATTTCACCTTCAATAATTTTACCATCTGGTATAGAAAATATAGCTTCATCACCTTGATATTTTATATGCACATGAGGTAAATTGTGTTTTTTATTATCAAAATAATACATCGATACGATAATCCCATAAAACATCGCTATAACTGCCATCTGAAACTCCTTTTAAATCTTATTTTCATTATATTTTAATGATAATCTCATCTTTATCATCCTTGTGATTTTTATATCTTCTAAAAATCACCAAAACCCACGGCATTCCCCAAATAAAGCTACTTAAGAAACCTAAGAAAAAATACTCAAAAGGTAAATAAATAGCGATAAGCAAAGTAACTAAACTAATATATATTCCACTCAAAAATGAGGGAATCACAAGCGGTTCTTCCTTGTGGGCTCTCATATAAATAGCTAAACTATTTATGATAATTTGCAACAACCATGCAGAAGAGATTATCATCAGTGAAAATGGGCTCACAAGTCTTTCATCAAATGGCACATATTCTTTGAAAAGTGTGATTATCATAAAAAGTGTGATTATTCCAAAAATGTACGTAACAACCGATAAAATCAAGTGTTTTTTAAAAATAGGGTCAAGTGTTGCATAATCTTTTTGACTCACTAACATATTTATTTTTGGGATGATGATAGTCATCCAAATATTTGATATACCAAAAATAGCTGTACAAACTGCGATACTTAGCCCAACTTGCCCAGCTTCTATAGTCCCATAATAATGAAATGCAATAGGGGTAAAAATAGAAAATATAAAATAACCACTTGCCCAACTAATAGCGTATTTTCCAACCAGAGGCAATATCTCAGTTTTCCAATCATGCAATGCTTCTATGCCGATAACATAGAGCTGTTTTAGCATATCTGTATATCTGTACAAAATAAGCATCGTACCAATTAATGCTCCAACAAAAAGGGAAACTGCCAAAGCATAAAGTTCTGTTCCTAGAAGTAGTAAACAAACTGTTGATACCACAGTAGTTAGTGAGATGAGAAATCGTATTTTCTGAACTTCTCCAACACTATTACATCCTTCTATAAAAGAAAGCAACATACTATTTACAAAAACAAATACAGAAGCTAAACCATATATCACCCATGGTTTTACCCAATCTATATCTGTTTGTTTTTGATCAAGTATAAAAAATCCAACTACCAGAATAATAGGAAATGCTACAAGTCCCATACCTGCAGACCATTTTATAGCAAATCTTAGCAATGTAGCCAATCTATCCAAATGTTTTTGACTACCTGACAATGTTTTGTCTGATTCAAATTTCAAATATGCAAATTCATGAGCTGAAAACTGAAGTAAAATAGTTGAAAATCCCATATCGGCAAACACAGCCAAAGCTGCCAGACTCACAAATGTATACCAATACCCTTGTGCTTCTGCACTAAGATATAAGGGTATAAGTATCAGCATCAAAGGACCTGAAAAAAGTCTCCAAATCTGATTTATAGCAGTATGTCGGAAATCGTGACTTAGGATAGTTTTTAGCATACTTGTCCTATTAGTTTGTATTTTTTTGCTCTGCTTTCATTGAGTACTAAGATATGAGAATAATCTATATCCCATATCTTTCTTTCTACTTCTAAAGACTTTCGAAATTTTTGATTAATTTGTTCAAGTACTTGGTCTGGAATAGTTGGTATCACTAATATTAATTTGATTGGAAGCTTTAAATTACTTAAGCTTTTTAGATTTTTTACCAAAGAACTTTGAAGCAAAGAATGTCTTCCAGAAACTAAACTAAACCATAAACTCAAAGAGTGAACCATCTTAAGTTTAATCTCTTCAAAAAAAATATCAGATTCTCTTGGTATCGAACTTTTGGCTTCTACAAATAAAATGGCAGGTTTTATACTCTCTTGTTTCAATACAAACTCCACTTTATTGATACCATCACCGTAATTTAAATCTGTCAAAAGTTTCTCTATTTGAAAAATATTTTCTAAGGCAAATTCCCCAAATAACACTCCAGATTCACTTATGGAAATTTTATTCATCCATGCCAACTTCTAATTCCTCATCAAAAAGTCTTATAGATTCATTTATTATTTCATTATTTGGTATGCCATCTTTAAGATTTTCTTGTCTCCAACTATCATCTCCACTCGGCAAAAATATTGGTAAATCAATGTTTTTTTTCTTTGCGATAAGATACAACTTTTTGACTACAAAAAATGAATGTGTCGCTATAAAAAATTGTATCCCTTTTTCTGCCAAAATAGAGATAATTTCAAGCAATTGGCTAATCGCTACAGGATGCAGTGCTGATTCTGGCTCATCTATAAATATTACCGATTCGGGGGAGAGATATCTATTGCCAAGTAAAGTATCAAGAATAGCTATTTTCTTGATTCCTTCTGCTGTAGCATTTATAGAAAATTTGCTATTTCCTTTTTTGTATATCCACTTGTCGCTATTCGTATCAAATTCTATTTTCCCTTGAAACATCTTTTCAAGACTATTTCTTGAAGCTCGAAATGCTTCAAAATTTCTTCCCATTTGAGTAGGAGTTTGCAAAGCCAAAACCAAATCAACATAAGTAGCATCAAAGCCAAAAGATTTATCTTGAAGTCCTGATTTTAAAATCACTTTTGAAAGTGTCAGAACCTCTTTTGGAGGTAAAAATATAGAGTTAGCCTCTCTCTTTGAAAGATTGTTATGAAGCGATGATATTTTTTTGTTTGTATCTTGTCCGATTTCAAATGCCAAACTTGTATTATCACTCATAGTTACAGATGCTTTAAGCCTGTTTCCACTCCCTTTTTGAACCAAATCACTCAATTTTTCAATTTGAAAAGTCCAATAAAGCTTATCACTCAATACTTCATCAAATTCTCTTCTATCGTCACCCTTATCGTACTCCTCTTGTGAGCGAATAAGAGAATAAAGCGATTTTAATAAAAATGTTTTTCCAACACTATTAGAACCGATGATTAAATTGATATTTGACAACGAATTACTTTTGATTTCAGTAAGCGGTCCAAACTTTTCAAATGAAAATTGTTTTATCATTTTTTACCTTTATTGACTCGCAAACTCTCTAATCTTCTCAATCATATACCCAATAGCCTCATCACCCATTCCAGGATACAATCCTATCCAAAAACTATCAGTCATAATCTTATCTGTAACTGTAAGTTCACCAACTATTCTATAGTCAGTATCTAGTGCCATACTATCAAACATTGGGTGTCTTGTCATATTTCCAGCAAATAAATTTCTTGTTTGGATATTGTTGCTTTCCAAGAATTCTACTATCTCATTTCTAGTGAATTTTGCACTTTCAGTTAGTGTCATCATAAATCCAAACCAGCTTGGATCTGAGTTTGGTTGAGTTTCTACAAGTTGAAGTTCTTTTAAGTCTTTAAGTCCATCGTATAGTTTCTTTTGATTTTGTTTTCTTTTTTCTACAAAACTTGGAAATTTTTCAAGTTGAGCTACACCAACTGCTGCTTGCATATCAGAAACTTTTAGATTAAATCCAAAGTGTGAGTAAACATATTTATGGTCATACCCTTTTGGTAAGCTTCCAAAACTTTGTGAAAATCTACATCCACAAGTATTATCTATCCCACTTTCACACCAGCAGTCTCTTCCCCAGTCTCTCATAGAAAGCATTATCTTTTTAAGAAGTGGATTATCTGTATATGTTGCTCCACCCTCTCCCATTGTCATATGATGTGGTGGATAAAAACTACTTGTCCCTATATCTCCCCAAGTTCCAGTTGGTCTCCCCTCATAAGTTGAACCAAGAGCATCACAGTTATCTTCTATCAGCCAAAGGTTGTGTTTTGTACAAAACTCTTTAACAGCTCTTAGATTAAATGGATTTCCTAAAGTATGAGCTATCATAATAGCTTTTGTTTTAGGGCTAAGGGCTAGTTCAAGTTTAGACACATCGATATTTGCACAAGTGAGTTCCATATCAACAAATACAGGTACTGCACCATATTGTACTATTGGAGCTACAGTAGTAGGAAACCCAGCAGCTACTGTGATAACTTCATCACCACGTTTAACTTGTCGCTCTTTTAGAAGTGGTGAAGTTAAAGTATAGAATGCAAGAAGATTTGCAGAACTTCCAGAGTTTACTAAAAATGCCCATCGTACATTTAAAAACTTAGCTAGTTCCTTTTCAAACTTTTTAGAGTAATCTCCGTAAGTAAGCCAAAAATCTAAGCTACTATCTACAAGATATTGCATCTCTTTTTCATCAAATACTCGTCCTGCATAATTTACTCTTGATTTTCCAGCCACAAATTCTTTTTCTTGAACTGGTTTATGTACTAATTCATAGTATTCTTTTGTTTTTTGAAGTATCTCTTGTTTTAATTGTTCTTGTTTTGTCATATTAATTTTCTCCTATTGTTTTTTAAATTTTTTAAATAATTGTTCAAAGTCTAACTTTGGCTTACATGTAGTATTTTCAAAAAGAAAAGCTTGGTTATAAAAATCACCTTGCTTTTCAAATTTTCCATTCTCAAGTTTATAAATTTTTGCTATTAGCTCATCAGGATAAACAATAACATAATAATTTACTTTCTCTTTTTCATAAATCTCAAATTTATATTTTTCATCTTTTTTTGCAGTTGATTTGCTTATCACTTCAACTATAATCTCTGGTGTTTTTGTAAGATATGAGTCATTTTGCTCATCACAAACAAGCACTACATCAGGTCTTAGGACAGTATCAAAACCAATTTTCCAATCTTCCTCCATCAGTGCTTCACATCGTTCACATTCTTCAATTTGATTGTTCAATTGTGTGAGTATTCGCCCAGCAATATTTTGGTGTTTTCTCATTGGAGCTGGTGCCATAGCTACAGAGCCATGCCTTGCAATAGCTATACCATTGATCAATTCCCAGTCTCCTTCCCAAGAAACATAGTCATCGTAAGTATAATATTCTATTGCGCACACATTCCTACTCCTTCTTCCAAATTGCATCTATCACTTGAAGATATGGGTCACTTTTCACACTTTCTATATCTAAATTATCAAGATTGTAACTAAAATATTCTCTCATTTTTATTATGGCATCTTTATGTGAAGTAAATATGAAAGTACTCAATTCTCTCATAACTCTTTCATTACTTGAGGTGTATTCGTTGTTTAATCCATCCTTTAAAACTCTTATTTCAGATTTAAAATCACTCACTTCATTGACTAAATTTGCCAAAGTTAATAAGTCTATTTTTTGTCCCGTTGTCACATTGTAAATCTTTTCTTTTGGCTCATTATGGATAAACCAATCTATCATTTTTATTAAATCATCGATATAAATATAGTCAAAATAGACATTTTTATTTATCACTATTGGCAACTTCAAAAGGTTTTTCACTATCGCATTGGTTATAAATTTAAATCTATAATTTTCATATTCGCCATAAGCTCCAAAAATACGAAGCTGTGTGATATTGTCTGATTTTTCTATATATCTTGAAGTGATAGATTTATAAAATCCATACTCATCAAATGGAAGTTCATTCAAATAATCTTCCTCAATTGCATCAACAATAGGCTTATGTTTACCATACTCCGCACCACTTCCAAAAGAGATGATTTTTTGTACATTTTTTTCATGTTTTGCAATATTGAAAAATATCCGTAAATTGTACTCTGTGACATTTTTCATATCAGCAGTATCTCTTCCACCACCACGATTGGCAAGATGGATAATGATATCTATCTTATTTGACAATATATAATCATCAACAGCTTTTTCATTTGCCAAATCAAGCTCTTTGCTCGATGGTGCAAAAAGGGTGTAATTCGCATAGTTTTTTTGGAGATACTCTTTAAGATGACTTCCAACAAAACCGCTTGAACCTGTGATGAAGATGTTCATTTTTCTCATGATTCTAGCAACCTATTCAAAGCTTTTTCTAACAACTCTTTTTCTGGAAGATAGAGCTGATATTTTGCGAGAAGTATTTTATTTTTGATACTATCAGTCGCATATTCTACCAAAATATGATTTTTGTATGCACCTAAAATTATACCAACTGGTTCATTGTCTCCCTCAGTTGCTTCCTCTTTTTTAAAATAGTTTAGATAGAGATTCATTTGCCCAATATCTTGATGGTCTATTTCCCCTCGTTTTAGGTCAATCAACACAAAACATTTAAGTATCCGATGATAAAAAAGTAAATCAACCCTAAAATGTTTTCCACCAATACTCATACGATATTGTCGCCCTATACATGCAAAACCTTTTCCAAGTTCAAGTAAAAATCGTTGTAAATTTGTGATAAGTCGCTCTTCCAAATCAGTTTCAAGGTATTGATATTGTTCTGGTATATTTAAAAATTCTAACACGAATGGGTCTTTGAGTAAATCTTCTGCCTTCTCTACTTCATGACCATCAGTAGCTAGTTTCAAAACACCTTCCTTGTCCGTACTGAGTGCCAAACGATGAAACAACATACTTTTCATTTGTCTCTTTAGTTCTCTTACGCTCCACTTTTCTTTTTGGGTTTGATTGATATAAAAACCTATTTCAAGCTCATTTTCTGCTTTGAGTATCTCATAATAATGGCTCCAAGTCAATTGGTGGGACAGTGTCCCACTTTTTGGAAATGTCAAATAAAGCTTTCTCATATAGAGTAAATTTGATCTGCCAAAACCTTTGCCATAAGCAAAAGTCAAATCTTTTGAAAGTCTCTCAAAAAGTGCAGTACCATACTCAGCTTTTTCATTTCCATTTTGTTCAAACTCTACTATATATCTCCCTATCTCCCAGTAAGTTTGCACCAAAATAGTATTGATACTGCTTGCAACTTTATCTCTCCCAAGTGATAGCAAATTACCTATTTGTTTAATAAGTATCTTATAGTCAGTTGGTTCTAAATCATTAAGAATTTTAATCTCTTTATTCATTTGTATTTACCTTACATGCCAAATCAAGCTCAACACTTGATGGTGCAAAAAGAGTGTAATTTGCATAGTTTTTTTGGAGATACTCTTTAAGATGACTTCCCACAAAACCATTTGAACCTGTTATAAAGATGTTCATATTATTTTTTCCCTAAAATTTTAAAAATATTATTCGATATTGAATTTGCACTAAATCCAAACTTTTCTCTAATATAAAATTGACTTCCTACATAGTGAGAATATTCATCTGGAAGAGCAAATCTTTTAAAAGTGGGATTAAAATTTGATTCTGCGATGTATTCAGAAACAACACTTCCTAATCCGCCAATAATACTATGCTCTTCTATTGTAAATATATATTTTTTTGAAGATACTATTTTTTCTAATATCTCATAGTCAAAAGGCTTTATAGTATGAAAACTAACTACATCAGATATAAATCCTTTTTTTATGAGTTCGTTTGAAACCTCTAAAGCTATATCAGATGCATTTCCAGTAAATAAAATAGCTATATTACTATTTTCATTTTTTTCTATAACATTTGCTTTGCCTAATTTTATTTTTGATGTTTGATTGCTGATTATGGGTTCACCTTTTTTAGCTAGTCTAAAATATATTGGACCTTGATGGCTTACAGATTCTTCTGTAATCTTTTCTACTTCATAAGGATCACATGGAGAAAATACAGTCATATTTGGTAATGCCCTCATAATAGCAATATCCTCAATTGAATGATGAGTAGCTCCTGCTGGACCATAAGTAACTCCAGCACCAACACCTACAAGTCTTACATTTGTATTCATATAAGCAACATCCACACGAATTTGCTCAAATGGTCTCATAGTTACAAAAGGCATAATACTATAGACATAAACTATTTTACCACTTAATGCTAGACCTGATGCTATGCTTACAGCATTAGCTTCGGCAATACCAACATTTAAAAATCTATTTGGAAATTTTTCTTCAAACTCTTCCAAAACTGAAAAACCTAAATCAGGAGTAATTACAAATATTCTTTCATCTTGTTCGGCTAGTTTGACTAGTGTTTTAATAAATATATTTCTCATGACAACTCCCTTATTGCTTGTTCCAATTGTTCTTTACTCGGAGACTTGTAATGCCAGATAAACTCATTTTCCATATAACTAACCCCTTTCCCTTTTATCGTGTGAGCTATAATAGCCTTTGGCTTATTGGTTTTTTTAATTAATGCTTCTTCTATTTCTTGAAAATTATGTCCATTGATTTCAATAACTTCCCAGTTAAACGATTTGAGTTTTTCATGAAGTGGTTCAAGATTTATAACCTCATTTGTTTTTCCGTAACCTTGCAGTTTATTATAATCTACAATCATTGTTAAATTATCAAGATTTTTATGTGGTGCAAACATGATTGCTTCCCAAACAGAACCTTCATTTAGTTCACCATCTCCGCACATTACATAAACCTGACTATTAAGATTATCAATTTTATTCGCTAAAGCCATTCCGACACCTATTGATAGTCCGTGTCCTAAAGAACCAGAAGATACTTCAACTCCAGGAACAGCATCTTTATCTAAATGTCCGGGTAACTTTCCACCATCTACATAAAATCCATCTAGTAATTCTTTGGCAAAATATCCTCTTTCAGCTAAAGTTGCATAAAGGGCAGAACTTCCGTGACCTTTACTGAGAATAAATTTATCTCTACTTTTTAGAGTTGGATTATTAAGGTCAATATTCATGACTTTAAAATATAGCATTGTCAGTATATCAACCGTTGATAATGCTGTTCCTGAATGTGAAGCGGATGATTTTGCATTCATCTTAACAATTGATTTTCTGATATTTTTTGAAATTTGTTTTAAATCCATTATTTACTCCATTCAATATTTTTCTTTCTCGCATCAGCCACATAACTTTCCAAATCACTAAAAGTTAAAATATTTTTATCCTCTTCATAATAAGCTTTATACCATTTCACAGTTTTAAGAAAAGTTGTCTCACTATCCCAAACATCTTTCCATTTCAGTAAGATATGAGCTTTTGAACAATCAAGTTTGAGCAAATTTGCTTCGTGAAGCTGGTGTGGGTCGGAGTTGATTTCATAGTCTATTTTAGCCCAATGTTTTTTTACATGGTTTACAACTTCTTCAACGGTTATACTTCCCTCATCACTTGGTCCAAAGTTCCATGCTTCACCAAACTCCACTTTTTCTTCAAGAAGTTTTTGTCCGATATGCAAATATCCACTAAGAGGTTCAAGTACATGTTGCCAAGGTCTTGTTGCGTATGGATTTCTGATACTTACTTTTTTACCCTGGGAGACCGAAACCATAATATCAGTGATAAGTCTGTCTTGTGCCCAATCACCACCACCTATCACATTTCCAGCTCTACAAGATGCAAGTAAAGTATTGTGAGTTTTCTTATACTCTTTTGGATTAAAGTATGAGTTTCGATAAGAATTTGCCAACAAATCAGCACAACCTTTTGATGAACTATACGGATCATAACCGCCCATTGGGTCATTTTCTCTATATCCCCATATCCACTCTTTATTTTCATAAGCTTTATCGCTTGTGATATTTACTATTGCTTTGATATTGTTTTTTCGACAAGCTTCAAATACTTTTAGAGTTCCTATCACATTTGTTTCATAGGTTTCTATTGGATTTTCATACGATAATCTTACGAGTGGTTGAGCTGCAAGATGAAATACAATATCTGGTTTGTACTTTTCAAAAGTTTGATTTAATTTCCCTAAATCCCTTATATCTCCAATAACTGAAATAATATCAACATTTAAAATTCCTATATGATTTGGAGTAGTTGGAGCTTCTAAAGAATATCCTACAACTTTTGCCCCCATTTGTGTTAGCCAATAAACTAACCATGAACCTTTAAAACCTGTATGACCAGTGACTAATACCGTCTTATTTTTATAGATTCCTGAAAATAAATTTTCCATTACCAAGTTTTCCAAGGAGCTTTATTTGTGTCCCAAAGTTTATTGAGATCATTTTTATCTTTTAAACTATCCATTGGTGACCAAAATCCCTCATGTTTGTAGGTAAAAAGTTCCCCATCTAGTGCAAGATTTTTAAGTGGTGCTTGCTCGAAGACTGTTTCATCCCCTTCTGTGATATAATCAAATACTTTAGGTTCACACACAAAATATCCAGCATTTATCCAGTGCCCATCACCTTTTGGTTTCTCTTTAAATTCATTCACTTGATTGTTTTCATTGATATTTAATGCACCGAACCTTCCATCAGGTAAATGTGCAGTCAAAGTCATAGCTTTACCATGAGATTTATGAAATGCTACAAGCTCATCAATATTGATATCACTCACACCATCACCATAAGTAAGCATAAATGGCTCATCTCCAACTATTTGTTGTGCTCGCTTAATTCTCCCACCTGTCATACTATTAAGTCCTGTGTCCAAAAGAGTTATTTTCCAAGGCTCACTTGAATTATTTAATACTTCCATTTTCCCAGTTTGCATATCTATTGTCACATCACTTTGATGGAGGAAATAATTAGCAAAATACTCTTTTATATAATACCCTTTATAGCCAAGAAGAACTACAAACTCATTAAATCCATACTGACTATAAATTTTCATAATATGCCAAAGAATTGGTTTCCCACCTATTTCTACCATTGGTTTTGGGCGAATATCTGTTTCTTCTGATAGACGAGTTCCAAAGCCCCCAGCTAATAATAATACTTTCATTTAATTTTCTCCTTGTTTATCTTTTATCAAATCTAGTAAATTTAATCCATATATTTAATTTTTATTTTATCAAACCCTTACTAAAACTCTTTTTAGTCGATACCTTAAACTACATTTTCCCTTTACAGCCATCACAAATCAAAGTTCTATCACTTTTTTGTCCACATTTGCAAACATACCCTTTGTGTTTTGCAGGATTTCCATACCAAAGTTCTTGGTTTCCAATAGTTTTGGTAACAACACTTCCAGCGCCAACCATAGCATACTCCCCAATCTCAACCCCACCAACAATAGTACAATTGGCACCGATTGAAGCCCCTTTTTTTATTGTTGTTTGCGAAAATTCTTTTTGAATCTGTTTGCTTCTTGGTAAAAAATCATTTGTAAAAGTTACATTTGGTCCAACAAATACATCATCTTCCAAAATTATCCCATCCCAAATTTGTACACCGCTTTTAATTGTAACGCTATCACCAATAATCACATCGTTTTCTACTAAAACTCCAGCATTTATAATGCAGTTACTTCCTATTTTTGCATCTTTTAAAACTACGCAAAACTGCCCGATTTGTGTATTTTCACCTACAAAAGGTGATTGCACATCTGCTAAACTATGAATCATCTCATCTCCCTTAATCTTTATTGGAATTTTTAAAAAAAACTAACAATCAGTTTGCTTATAGCCAAAAGGATTTTCCTTTTGCCATCTCCAACTATCAACACACATATCTTCTAAAGTTTTTTTGGCTTCCCAACCTAAAATCTCTTTTGCAAAAGATGGTTTAGCATAACATTTTGCTATATCCCCTGCTCTTCTTTGTGATATTTTATAAGGAATCTCAACACCACTTGCCTTAGAAAAACTTTTTACCATATCCAAAACCGAATACCCCTTGCCTGTGCCAATATTTACAACCAATGGTTTTGTAGCGCTTTTATTTAGATATTCTATTGCTTTTATATGGGCTATTGCCAAATCAACAACATGGATATAATCCCGCACACCTGTCCCATCATGTGTGTCATAATCTCCACCAAATACACTTAAAAATTCCCTTTTACCAACTGCTGTTTGAGCGATAAAAGGCATAAGATTGTTAGGGATTCCGTTTGGGTCTTCCCCTATTGTTCCACTTTCATGAGCACCAACTGGATTGAAATATCTTAAAATTGCTATTTGAAAACTATTGTCACTCACATACAAATCTTCTAAAATTCTCTCAATCATATACTTAGAAGTACCATAAGGGTTTGTTGTTTTTCCTGTTTTATTTTGCTCGCTAAGTGGTATATAGTTAGCAGCATCAACCTCATCATAAACAGTTGCCGAACTTGAAAAAACAATTTTTTTACAACCAAATAAAGAGATGACTTCTAATAATTTTAATGTTCCATTTACATTGTTGTCATAATATTTAAGTGGGTTTGAAACACTCTCACCAACAGCTTTAAGTCCAGCAAAATGGATAACTGAGTCAAATTTGTATTTAGTAAATAAATTTTTTAAAACATCAATATCCCTTAAATCGCCTTTTTCGAAAATTACTTTTTTGTTGATAATTTTTTCTACCCTATTTAAGCTCTTTTGATGAATTTGAAAGATTATCAAACACAACAAAATCATATCCAGCATTTGATAACTCAACTAATGTATGAGATCCTATATATCCAGCTCCACCTGTAACTAAAATATTCATCTGTTGCATTTTCCCAGATACCACTCAATAGTTTTAACAATCCCGCTATCCAAATTCTCACCTACTTTCCAAACCGTATTTTGATTACTTTGCATTATTTTAACAAACCTTCAACAGCTTCTAAAGTCTCTTTCAAATCATTTTTAAGTTTATAGATTGTATTGAGTATATTTAAAGCTATTTCATCATTGTCCTCATAGTCGTGAGCTATTTCATTCCTAAGGTCTCTTATCTCAAACCATTCATCTACATTGATGATATCTATGGCTTCGAGCTGATTCAAAATATCCAAAAATGGTTTATTTACATTTTCACCCTCATAAAGTAGCACCGATTTGAAAAGCTTCGCACCCATACAGTCTTGAAGCTTTGAAAATCTATAGATGATTTGGTCGCTATAAGCTAAGTGTTCTACACTTTCCAATACTTTTTTAAAATCATCCATACTTATAGGAAAGCTATAATGACTACCCAAAGCCGCGAAAGCATTTTCAAGTCTTAAAAGATGCTTTTGGCTTTCATTGAGATTGTCATGAACTTTTTGTTTATAAACTAAAGTTTTATTCCCCATGCAAGAGCCTCCTTTTCTATAAGTCTTGTATTGTCTGTATTAAAAACTATATCGATTTTCTGCTCACCCAGTTCTCTTTTGATTCGTGAAAGAAATTTTATCTTTTTTTCAAATAGATTTGAATGCTCTTGCAGTACCAAATACAAATCTATATCCCCACCTTTTTTCGTATCATCCACACGACTACCAAAAAGATATATTTCACCACTTTTAAAAAACTCTTTGAAATACTTTTTTATTGTATCAATATATCTTTGTGATAGTCTCATCTATTTATTAGCCTCATATTTTTCCAAATACCACTCAATAGTCTTAACTATCCCACTATCAAAATTCTCATCTGCTTTCCAGCTAAGTTCAGTTTCAAGTTTTGTAGCATCTATTGCATATCTTCTATCATGTCCTGCTCTATCTTCCACAAAAGTGATAAGTTCTTTGTATGAA
>JAIFNA010000010.1 GCA_020048055.1 Arcobacter sp.
ACCATTAACAGTAGTTGTGTGTATAGAACATCTCTTTAAACTTTGGTAGAGACAAGCTCCCCTGTGTTTAAGGACGGGAATTATAATGGGTAGTTGCTTAGAGGTTGCTTAATGTGTAAGGGAGATTTGGAAAGTTTTTAAAATATTTTATTATATTTTAAAAATCCCATATTTTAGGGATTTCTAATTTTATGATTTTAATAAGCAAGAGTTAATATTCTCAATTATTGAAGTTTTTTTATGATTTTAATTAAAAATTCTGCAGAATTTTTAGCACTTGTTTCCAAAAATGCATCAAAATTAAACCCAGCATCCATATCCGCTGTATCACTAATAGCTCTTAAAATTAAACATGGTACTTCCAAAGCATCACAAACAACTGCGACACTAGCACCTTCCATTTCTAAAGCATCTGCATTAAAAGTTTTTTCTATAAAAGCTTTTCTCATTTCATCGCAAACAAATTGATCACCTGTTGCAATAATCCCCTCTATTATAGAGATATTATTCTCTTTTGCAACTTCCAATGCAATCTCTTTTAATTTTTTATCCGTATTAACATAGACATTTCCACCTGGAACATATCCATATGGATGACCAAATGCTGTAATATCTAAATCGTGTTGTGAAAGTTGGTTTGCTACAATTAAGTCACCAATTTTTAATTTTGGATTTATACCGCCTGCAACTCCACTAAATAACAGTGCATCACAAGCAAATTTTTGAATCATTGTTGAAGCTGTTAAAGTTGAAAATACTTTTCCAATTTTACTGTATGCAATTACTACATCAAGTTCACCAAATTTTGCTTCATAATATTTATTATTTGCATACTCAACAACATTTATATCTGTAAAATATTCTAATAAAGGGGTAATTTCTTCTTCCATTGCACCCATAATTGCTAATCTAGTCATTTAAAACTTCTAAAACTTCTTCTAAGGTTTTTATATCGCTAACATTATATGTTGGGACACTTACCCCTTTTTTATTCAAACCTTTTAATACATTTCCATTCCCAAACTCTATAAACATATCAACTTTATCCATTGTTTCTTGAATTGATTGCTTATATAATACTGGCATTATCAATTGACTTGACAATAATGAAACCGCTTCATCTTTTGTATTATATGGTTTTGTTGTTACATTTGATATTACTGGAACTTCAAAAGTATCATTCATTTTTTCTAAATATGGTACAAGTTTTGCAATTGCTGATTCTAAAATTGGACAATGGCTAGCAACACTCATTGGTAAAACTATCGCTCTTTTGGCACCTGCTTCTTTAAATGTATCTACAAGAGATTCTAGGTCACTTTTGCTACCAGCTAATACAACCTGTCCATCACTATTATAATTTGCAGCCCAAACTTTTTTTCCTTTCTCTCTCTCTTGCGCACATAAAGCCTCAACTGCATCGTCTTCCATGCCCAAAAGCGCCATCATTCCAGCACCTATTCCATCACAAGCTTCACTCATAAACTCACCTCTTTTGTGTGTAAGTTCAATAGCATCAAGAAAGTCAATACCGCCCGCAGCACATATGGCTGAAATTTCCCCAAGAGAATGTCCCAATACAAATTCAGGTTTAATATCTATTTTTGATTTAAAAATTTCAAATGCTATCATGCTCACAAGTAAAATTGCTGGTTGTGTAAATTGTGTTTTATTTATCTCATCATTTTCTTCAAACATCAATTTTTCAAAATCGACATCTATTTTGTTACTAGCTTGTTTGATTAATGATTTTGCCAATTCGCTATTTGTATAAAAATCTTTACCCATTCCAACAGACTGACTTCCTTGACCTGGAAATATAAAACCTACTTTTTTCATTTATTACCTTTTATTTAAATTATTTTCTCTTATTTCTACCATTAAAATTAGAAAAACTCCTATTTCAAATTGAAACAGGAGTTTTAAATCTATAAATATTTGTAAAAATTAACTATTTTTGCAACCATGACCGTCATGCCCACCACAACATTCATGCTCTTCGCCGTGCTTTTCACCCTCACAACACTCAACTTCTTTATGGCTATGAGAATGTGACCCGCATGATCCTCCACCACAACAACCACCGCTAGACATTCCGCCGACTATTCCAGTAGCAAGCTCTTCATCAGTTGCAACCCTAGTTCCCATAACAGTAATTGTAAATACTAGTGTTTTTCCTGCTAAAGGGTGGTTGTAATCTATTGTAACCTCCTCATCATCAAATGATTTAACAACCACTTGTACAGTCTGACCATCATCGCCACTACCATAAAGAACCATGCCATTATGTAATTCAATTCCAGCAAATTGCTCTTTGGGTAATGATTGAACAGCCTCATCATTGTACTCTCCATATGCTTCTGCTGGACTTACTGTAATTTCGTGAATTTTATTTGTTTCCAACCCTATCATTTGGGTTTCAAGACCTGGAATAATATGCCCCATTCCCATAATGAATTCTAGAGGATCATTTCCAACATTACTATCAATTACCTCTTTAGTTTCTGCATCAATCAACTGATACTCCATAGCAACTACATCATTTAACTTAATCATTTATTTTTCCTTTTTTTTAGTTTTTATCTTTTTGGAAGCTTCTTTTGCCTCATCTGTATCTGGATATATATCTATAATTGTTGTATAAAAATTCATCGCATTATCTTTTTCATTTAAGCTATCAAAACATAAGGCACTATGTAAAAGTAAGGTAGGAATATAGGGTGCTTTATCATCAGAAATCATACTTTGCTTATAAAATTGTATAGCCTCCTTGTATAGTCTTTTATTAAATTTGATCTCGCCCAAATAAAAATTAGTTTCTGCAACTTTATACTTTTGCTCCAAAAGATTTTCTAGTACAGGTAAGGCTTTTGTAAAATACCTAGTCTTAACTAACTCAATTGCTTTATCATGCGATTCTTTGTTTTGAGTTTTTTTATCAGTTTCCTTACCTAGACTATCAGAAGAACTTTTTTCATTTTTTTCTAACTTTTCAATCTTCTCAGACTTATCAATTTTTGAAATTTTTTCTACTTTTTCAACTGCTTTTGACACAGCTAGCTGGCTTACTTTATTGTTTGACTTATTAACAAAAGAAACAAGTTCGTCAAACTCTGATTTTTTAATGTAATCAGAATTAATCTTATTCATGATAGCTACAAGTTTAATATTTGATTCTTCCAAGATTTTATTATTTTGTTTTTGTGCCAAAATAAATGCGTCAAGTTTTTTGTCCAAAAGTTCCAATTTACTAATTGCTGAATCTACCCTATTTGATACAATAATATTTTGCTCTTCAATTTTTGCTTCATTATTTTTAACATTTAGTTTAGTATTGTTATATTTTTTACTATCAGATTCTATAATTGTTCCAATACCCTCTATCTTTTGAAACAACTCATCTTGTTTAAAATTTAAAGCATCAATTTTTATCGATAATGAGTTTATTTTTTCACTTTGAGAAGATGATAAAGAATCAACTTTGGATGATAAAGTATTTATTTTATCATTATTTGCAACAGACATTTTTTCCGCCTTAGTTAAGCCATATGGAGTTTTATTGTCTGTGTTTCCTGCATCAAATACTGAAACCTCTTGTCCATTTAAAGCCAAAACAAAAAGAGAAGCTACCAGTGAATATTTCATATTTCGTTTCATAATTAAGGTACCAAATAATGATCTACGCGTCGGTTTTTAGCCCAACACTCAGCCGTTTGTTCTTTGCAAATTGGGTTACTTTCACCATAGCTTAAAGTTACAATTCTATCAGAAGAAATGCCTCTATTTATTAAGTCGTTTTTAACAACGCTTGTTCTTTTTAAACTTAATGCGTAATTGTATTCGTCTGTTCCCCACTCATCACAATTGCCCTCTAGTTTAATTTTAAAACTACTATCTTTTTTGGATACATTGTTGATTTTAAATGAATTGTCTGCTGAAATTTGTAAATTTTCTTCAGTTAGTGTAAACATATCAAAATCAAAATGGATTGATTTTAAAACTACATCTTCACCATTGATTTTACTTGTTGTTGTGTTGTATAAGTTATCCACAACCTTACTGTTTTGATTCTGTCCATCTGTAATTGTGGAAACAATATTGTCACCCATTTCGTCATGATCAGATTTTGGCGTTTTTGTATCATTAAAACTACCAATTAAATTATCTTTTTCATTAAAAATTTGTTGTTTAGCAGGATCATTTTTAAATGCTACCACCTCTTTTTTTGTCGAGCAACCACTAATCACAAATGATGCAGAGATTACAAGAAATATATTCACCCATTTTAAACCCATATCTACTCCTTTAATTTATAATTGTACAATACAAAACTTAAGTTTTATAGCCACTCTACCAATCCAGCGATTGTAATTTACCACTTTTTAGAGGGAACAGAAAACTCTTATTGTAATTTAATCTGATAACCCCAAGCGAACTATTTCCTTTGATATTTTTCAAAAATAACAAAGATTCTCCGTCTGATGAAAATTTAGGAAATTGATTTATACCTTGTGTTGTCAACTTCTTCAATGAATCATTCTGAGTTGATATAAGATATAAATTAAATTCATTTCCACTATCTCGTCCAGAATAAACAATAGAATTATTAAATGTACTAACTTGACTATTATTATTTCCTTGAAAAACAAGTCTTTCAATATTTCCATCCTCAATATTAATTGAAAAAATATTTGGTTTACCAAGTCTATCCGAAACAAACACAATAGATTTTTCCGAAGACAAAAAATTTGCCCCTACATCAATTCCAGAATATTTTGTAATTCTTGTTGATTTTTTAGTATTTAAATCGTATAAATATATATCTGGCTGCCCATCCGGAGCCATTGTTAAAAGCAATTTTGTGCCATCTTTACTAACATCAGAACATACCATCATCCCATCAGACTTAATAATCTTTTCGGATGTTTTACCATATAAGTCTTGCTTAATCAAAGTTGGATAAAGGCTGTCATAAGTAGTATAGTAAAAACTTTTTTGTGAATTATTAGCCCATTTTGGGAAAATATTTAATCCGCCAGATACCACAACTTTTTGATAAGACAGTGTGTAATCAGCAACTATAATTTCACTCTTTTTTGAATTTACATATTTTGAAAATATAATAAATCTATCCATCCAATCAATCGATGGAGCATTAAGATCTTTATTAATACCAATTGCCATCCTATGAGCCAAAAATGGGTATCTTTGAATATCCGATACAGAATATGTCACCTTCTTTTTTGATGTTTTTGTATTAATATCATTAAGAATAACCTCTACAACTAAGCTATTGGTTGTTGCCTTTTTAATTTCAAAGAAGATTACAATATCATTATTTTTAAAATTGTTTGATTCAAAATCAATCTTAGTGTCTATATTTTGATGTTTAATGTCATTCGATTCGATATTAAAATGCCCACTAACTGTAAGGTCATTTTCAAAAACTTGCTTAATCTTCTCACTCAAAACATTATCTACACTATTTTCAGTTGGAACAATGATTGTTTTTGGGATTACATTACTTTTTCTTACAATATCAATCTCTGCATCAACTGCGCCGAGGGAATTAATAAGCAACAATACCAATAATAATACTTTCAACATCTGAACTCCTTTTATATAATTATTCTTTATTGGGCATAAAATTAATTTTAATCGTTTTAGTTAATTTATCTGGGGGGATTGGATAAATTTCAGCTGTTTGATTTTTTAAAAATTGCCTTATTGCTTCATCAACTTTTACATTTCCTGAAACATTTAGCATGCTAAAAGTAAAATTGCCTACACTATTAATTGTAACATTTGCGGAGACGAAATACTTTATATCTGTTGAGAACGGGTGATGATACCATCTTGTTAATATCATTTTATTTATTTTTGCATAATACGAATCAAAATTTCCTTGGGCTTGACTGCTCTTATTTGAAGTATCACTAATAGAAGGTGATTTAAAATCAACAAGCTTAGAAATTGCGAATTCCCCTGAAGACTTTTCTTTGATTAATTTTGATTCAAATCTTTCATTAGGTTGCATTGATTGCGGAATATTTTCATTTGTAGTTTGCTTATCATTATTTTTTAAAGTATTGCCACTAATTTTTGAAAATAAATTTTTAACAGCATCTTTATTAATCTCTTTTAGTTCAGAAATTTGTTCTTTTGTAACTTGCTCTGGCGTAATATTTTGCTCATTATTGCTATTAGAACTTTTTTCCTCAGCTTCAATTCGCTGATCAAGATCAATAACAATTTCGCTTTTTATTTTTTGCGGTTCATTTTGAGTGTCATATGAGATATAAAAAAATACACCAAGCACAATCATTAAGTAGGTTGCTATTGATACTACAATAGAGACTAAAAATATAAATCTAGACTCCATCTGTAATTAATGAAACCTTGTAAAAACCAGCATCTTTTATAACCTTTAGTGTATTCATAACATCATTATAAAGCAAATTTTTATCGGCACGAATTTGTATCTGCGTCTCTTTATTTGTATTTCCCATAAGTGATTTAAAACTATTCTGAAATACAATAAAGCTGTATTGCTTACCTTCAAAATCAACAATTTTATCGTTTCTGATAGAAATTTTAATATTTTGTATATTTGAAATTTCTGTTTTGGCACTACCATTTGGTAATTTTAAATTCTCTTCATATTCCATTGTTGGAGCTGTTATCATAAGGATAGCCAATAAAACCAACATTACATCAACAAGTGGTGTAATGTTTAATTCTGGCTTTTGATTAAAATCATACAATTTTAGCTCCTAGCTAAAACAATATTTATTTGGGACTTAACATAAGTATTTAATATGTAAATCTTTCGGTTAAGAATTTGATGAAAGGTATACGCCAATATTGCAACCAATATTCCAGCTGCAGTAGCAACGAGTGCTTCACTTATTAGTGGAGCTATTAAACTGAAACTAACTTTATCAACATTTTTAAAACTTGAAAATGACTCTAAAATACCTACAACGGTTCCAAAAAGTCCAATAAATGGAGCCGTTGAAGCTATTATAGACTGCCATGAAAGCCCAGAGCTAGCATCTCTGATAACTGATATTTCGTAAACATCCAGCATCTCGCTTGTACTATCTTTCAATTCTATATATGTACCTAGTGTTGATAATGGGTTAATTTTAGAATTATTTTTCATTAAAGAAGAAAGAGAATGAAATTCTTTTTTTATTGAGTCATTAAGGGATAATAATTTATATGTAAAAATCCATAAACTTAACATAAAATATAGAGACAATAGAGCTAAAACTAATAAAGTAATAGCCGAACTGTGCTCTAAATATTTTGAAGCTATTTCAAGCATATAACTACTTAAAAGATGCTATTTTAGCTTCAACTGCAGCCATAGATACAGAAGCATCTTGAACAGAATTAACTAAATTTTTCGCTTCTTCTATTTTATCAGCCAAACCAGATGTGTCGTTTGAATTTAATGATACTGCACCATCAACTAAAACATCTACACTTGTTTCACTAATTTTTGCATAACCCCAATTGATAGCTATTGCATCAGTTGTATCATCAAGATTTAAAATCTCAATAACACCAACAGTTAATGGCGAAACCAACAATGAGTGATTTGGTAAAACACCAAATTCACCATCTTTACCAGGTAACACTACAGATTTAACTTCATTTGAAACTATCTCACCTGTTGGTGTTACAATTGATAATCTAATTGTATTATCCATTTTTTACCTTTTAGCTTATTTTCCAGCTTGTGATTTTGCGATAGCTTCGTCAATCCCACCAACCATATAGAATGAATTTTCAGACATATGATCATAAGTACCGTTAAGTATCCCTTTAAATCCAGCGATTGTATCTGCTAATTCAACATATTTTCCAGGACTTCCAGTAAATACTTCAGCAACAAAGAATGGTTGTGATAAGAATTTTTCGACTTTTCTTGCTCTTTCAACAACTAATTTATCTGCTTCACTTAATTCATCCATACCAAGAATTGCAATTATATCTTGTAAATCTTTGTATTTTTGCAATAATGATTGAACCCCTCTTGCAACATCATAATGCTCAGTTCCAAGCACATCTGCACTCAAAATTCTTGAAGTTGAATCTAGTGGATCAACAGCTGGATAGATACCTTTTTCAGCAATTTTTCTGTTAAGTACAGTAGTTGCATCAAGATGAGCAAAAACTGAAGCTGGAGCTGGATCTGTTAAGTCATCCGCTGGTACATAAACAGCTTGTACTGAAGTAATTGAACCTTTTTTAGTTGTCGTAATTCTCTCTTGCAACGCACCCATCTCTCTTGCTAACGTTGGTTGATACCCAACTGCAGATGGAATTCTTCCAAGAAGAGCAGACATCTCAGAACCTGATTGCGCAAATCTAAAAATGTTGTCAATAAACATCAACACATCAAGACCTTTTACATCTCTAAAATATTCAGCCATTGTTAAACCTGTTAAAGCAATTCTATTTCTTGCTCCTGGTGGCTCACTCATTTGACCATAGCACAGTGCAACTTTATCAAGTACATTTGACTCTTTCATCTCATGATAAAGGTCATTTCCTTCCCTTGTTCGCTCTCCTACACCTGCAAAAACAGAATATCCGTCATGTTTAAATGCAACATTGTGGATAAGCTCCATAATGATAACTGTTTTACCAACACCAGCACCACCAAATAGTCCGATTTTTCCACCTTTTGCATATGGAGCAAGAAGGTCTACTACTTTAATACCTGTTTCAAACATCTCTGTTGAAGTTGATTGCTCTTCAAATGCTGGGGCATCTCTATGAATTGACCATCTTTCAACACTTGCAGGAACTTGTTCGCCATCATCAACAGGCTCACCAATTACATTAAAAATTCTTCCTAACACTTCTTCACCAACTGGAACTTTTATTGGCTCTCCAGTTGCTTGACATCTTTGACCTCTCACTAAACCTTCAGTCATATCCATTGCTATTGTTCTAACTCTTCCATCACCAATATGTGCTGCAACTTCCAATACCAATCTCTCTTTAGTTCCCAGAACTTCAATTGCATCGTTGATTGCTGGCAAATAACCATCAAATTCAACATCAACAACTGGTCCCATTATTTGAATAATTTTACCTTCCATACGTACCTTTCCTTTCTAATTTATTATTTAAGCGCTTCAACACCTGAAATGATTTCAATCAATTCAGTTGTAATTGCGGCTTGTCTTGCTTTATTAAATTGCACCGTTAAATCATTAACTCTTTGTTTAGCATTATTGGTAGCATTATCCATAGCCTGCATTCTAGCACTATGCTCTGCTGATAATGAATCAATAAGCGAATAAAACATATTGAATTCAACATATTTTTTTACTAATTCATCTAAAACATCTTGTTCATCATCTTCAGGTTCAATTTCAATCATAGAATCACTAGCTTTAATAGTTTCACAATGTATATCAATTGGTAATAATGTCTTAACTTTCAATTCTTGTGTTAGCATATTTTTAAAACCATTATAAACTAAAACAACTTTATCAGTTTGCTCATCTATAAAATCTTCAAATACAGCAGATACAAAATGACTAGCTTTTTCATAAGTAGGAGCAGATGAAACACCAATTTCTTTTTGTAACATCTCTACATTTTGAAAATTAAAATAATCTATACCTTTTCTACCAACAGCTCTTAAATTAACCTTAACACCACTTTGTGAATAGTCTTTAATAAGATTTCTAACCTCTCTGATTGTAGCCATATTAAACCCACCACAAAGTCCTTTGTCAGCAGTAACAAAAATAATATCAACAACTTTAACATCACTGTGTGTATTAAATGATCTACCCAAATCAAGATTATCATCTTTCATTTTATTTAAATTCGATGCAATTTCACTCAATACTTCATTTATTTTACCAGCATAACTTTTTGCTTGTTGTGCCAACTGTTGAGTTCGTCTTAATTTAGCAGAAGAAACAAGTTTCATAGCCTTTGTTGTCTTCTGTGTATTTTTAACACTTTTAATTTGTCTCGAAATATCTTTTAAGTTAGCCATGGCTATTATCCTTATTTTGCACTAAAAATAGTTTTAAATTCTTTAATAGCAGCTTCTAGTTGCTCTTTAATTTCATTATCTATTGATTTTTTAGCTTCTAAGCCAGATAAAATATTTGAATATTTTTGCTCAATAAATGGATGGAATTCATTTTCAAATCTTACAACATCTTTTGGATCAATATCATCTAGGAATCCATTAACACCAGCATAAATTATTGTAACTTGTTTTTCAATAACAAGTGGTTTATTAACACCTTGTTTTAAGATCTCAACCATTCTTTGTCCTCTTTCAAGTTGAGCTCTTGTTGATGCATCCAAATCTGAAGCAAATTGTGCAAATGCAGCAAGTTCTCTAAATTGTGCAAGATCTAATTTTAATGTTCCTGCAACTTGTTTAGTTGCTTTAATTTGTGCAGCACCACCAACTCTTGATACAGATAATCCAACATTAATTGCAGGTCTAATACCAGAATTAAACAGATCCGTTTCAAGGAATATTTGTCCATCAGTAATTGAAATAACATTTGTTGGAATATATGCAGCCACATCTCCAGCTTGAGTCTCAATGATTGGTAGTGCAGTCATAGATCCAGCACCATTTTCATCATTTAACTTAGCAGCTCTTTCAAGTAATCTTGAGTGTAGATAAAATACATCTCCTGGATATGCTTCTCTACCTGGAGGTCTTCTTAACAACAGCGACATCTCTCTGTATGCAACTGCGTGTTTTGATAAATCGTCATATATAATTAAACAATGTTGTCCATTATCTCTGAAATATTCACCCATGGTTACACCAGTATATGGAGCAAGGAATTGTAATGCTGAAGCCTCTGATGCTCCTGCATTTACAATTGTTGTGTATTCCATTGCACCAGCTTCTTCTAATGCACCTACTACATTTGCAACGCTTGAAGCTTTTTGACCAATAGCAACATAAATACATTTTACATTTTGCCCTCTTTGGTTAATAATAGCATCAAGTGCAACAGTTGTTTTTCCAGTTTGTCTATCACCGATGATAAGCTCTCTTTGACCTCTTCCAATTGGAACAAGTGCATCAATAGCTTTAATTCCGGTTACAAGTGGCTCATGTACTGATTTTCTAGCCATAATTCCTGGTGCTTTTTCTTCAACAAATCTTTTCTCATTAGATTCAATTGGACCTTTACCGTCAATTGGTTCACCTAAAGCATTTACAACTCTACCTGAAATATTTGGTCCAACTGGAACTTCCAATAAAACACCAAGTCTTTTGCATGAAGAACCTTCTCTAAGACCAGCACTTGAACCTAAAATAACAATACCAACTGAAGTTTCTTCTAAGTTAGAAGCAATCCCTTTGGCACCATTTTCAAATTCAACAATTTCACCAGCCATTACATTTTTAATTCCGTAAACTTTTGCTATTCCGTCTGCGAAAGATATAATCTTTCCAGTTTCGTTTATATCAACATTTAATTCAAAATTATCAATTCTTTCTTTGATAATTGAACTAATCTCATCTGCTTGAATTTTAGTACTCATTCATAATCTCCTTTTTTTCTAAACTGCTTTTAAAATATATTCAATCATTTGAGATTTGAATTTATTTTTTTCAAAACCAATCTCAACACCTAAACCATCAATTTCAACTTTTATACCGTCATAACCAGAAACTTCATTACTTAGATATAAATTAACACCAAATTTATTAGAAAATTTTGCCTGTAAATCAGAAACATACTCACTAGTCAACGGAACATTTGAATGGATAACACCTTTATATTGGTTAGTTAAAACCGAATACTCTTTGTTTAATTCCTCAGCGATAGAAGGTATAATTAATAATTTTCTATTTTTACCAAGTAAAATTAATAAATTATTCACCAAATAATCATTATTTCCAACAAAAGATAATAAAAGATCAACTTTATTATATGTAGTAACATCAATTGAATTAATAATATCTAGAAATTTATCGCTTGAATACGCTGATGCTATAAATTGTAATTGTTCATTGATAATCTTTATATGATTTAATTCTCTATCTTTAACCAATGCTTTAACATATCTTTTAGCTATTAAATTACTCATTTATGCAACCTTTTTTAAGATAATGTTTTGAAGATTATCTCTGCTAATCGATATATTTTCATCACTAAACAATTGAGTTAGAACTTCTTTAGTTACATCTTTTTTAGCTTTTTTTGTCTCTAAATCAATTTTATCATTAAAACTTTTTGTAAGAATATTAATCTCATTATCAAAAGAAAGTTCCAACTTATTTTGAATAGAAATTGTATCTGCAACAGCATCTTTCACTAGATTAGCTGCAATAATTTTAGCATTTTCTAGTTCTGCTTTTGCCGCTTCTATTTTTTTATTTGATTCTTCAAGTTTGAGTTGCACTTCATCTAATTGATTTTGTATCGACTTAGTTCTTCCGCTAAAAAAATCTTTGATTTTGTCTGCTAATAAATAATAAACTATAGCAACAAAAATAAAGAAATTAACTGTTCTAGGTACAATATCTGTTTGAATATCTTCTCCAGCCATAGACACCACTGGTATCAAAATAGCAAAAATAAATAACCATCTTTTTTTCATATTCACCACCTATATTGAGCTAAGCTTAGCTGATAATTTTTCTTGGAACTGAGGCATACTTTCAAGCAAAGAACTCTTTAATGAGTTTTTTTGAAAATGCAAATCTTCCACGAAAGAAATATATTTTGAATCTAATTCATTTCTAAAACTAACTATTTTAGATTCACCCAAAGCTTTTGCTTCAGCATAAGCATTTTCACGAATAGAAGAAGCTTCTTGTTTAGCTTTTGCAATAATACTTTGACTCTCTTTTGCCAAACCATCAATTTCATCTGCATTATTTCTAACAGATTCTAAGTCTTTTTTAATAGACTCATCTCTATCTTCAATATGTTTGAATAGTGGTTGGTAAAGGCTTCTGTTTAGTTGAAATAATACAACCAAGAATATTATTGCGGAGCTAATTAATAATATTGGACTTATGTCTAACATCTATCTCTCCATAACATTTTTTTACAGTTTAGAAATCCAATTTATACAAACAAATTGGACAAACCTTTGATATTGTATCAAATATTACTTATATGTTTAATTAATTCTACAAATCTTTTTGAAAATAATTCAATATTTTTTCAATATCTTCATCAGAATTTATACTTATTTTAATATTATTTTTGTTTATTTTTATTATAAGTTTATCTCTAGTAAATCTATCGACTAAAGAATCAAATCTACTCAAATTAAATTTTTGTACTACAAGATTTGTTTTTTCACTTGGAATAGTTTCCACATTTCTGTCTTTTATATTTTTCACCAAAGCTTCTGCTTCACGAACGCTTAATCTTTGACCGACAATCGAATCTGAAACAAATTTCTGCTCATCTTCTTTTAATCCAACAATTAATTTTGCATGTCCATGAGAAATTTTATTTGCAGAGATTAATTGCTGAACATACACACTTAGTGTCAAAAGCCTTAGTGTGTTAGTTATTGAGCTTCTACTTTTAAAAACCATATTTGACAACTCTTCATGAGTAATATTGTACTCATTAATTAAACCAGCATAAGAATAGGCAATCTCAAGAATATTCAAATCATCTCGTTGTATATTTTCAATTAGTGCATATTCTCTTAATTTTTTCTCGTCAATATCAACAATAATTGCTTTAACGGTTTTAAGATTTGCTAATTTTGAAGCTCTAAATCTTCTTTCACCTGCAATTAAAATGAATTTATTTTCTTTTCTTATTACAACTACTGGTTGCAACAAACCATGAGTTACAATTGATCTAGAAAGTTCTTCAAGTTTTTCTTCATCAAATATTTTTCTTGGCTGATAAGGATTCGGCTCAATTCTACTTAATTCAATCTCTTGAACCATATTTTTTTTGTCAATATTATTTTCATAAGCCGCTTCAACTTCACCTAAAATTTCACTCAAACCTCTACCTAGTGCCATTACTCTATCCTAAAATTGATTTTGCAAGATTTTCATATGCCTGTGTTCCAATCGCTGTTGGATCATAAAGCATAATTGGCTTTCCAAAACTTGGACTTTCGGCTAACTTTATATTTCTTGGAATTACAACATAAGAATCGTTTGATAGCTTAAAAAGTTTACTCTCAAAATGTTTTGCAAGATCTGCAAAAACTTGTTTCGCTAAATTATTCTGAGCGCTATACATTGTTGGCAAAAAACCTTTAATTTCAAGTTGGCGATTGATTGTTTGTTTAACTAACTTAATTGTATTTAAAAGTTGAGCCAAACCCTCTAAAGCAAAAAATTCACATTGAATTGGGATAATGACAGAATTTGCTGCACTTAACGTATTGATTGTGATTGGTCCTAATGCTGGTGGAGAATCTATTAAAATGTAATCATAATTATCTTTAATTACATCAATACTGCGCTTTAAAACAAGCTCTCTATCTTTGTGATTTTTATAAAATTCTTTTTCAATGCCAACAAGTCCAATATTTGAAGGAGCTAATTTTAAAGTATCTATTTCAGTATCAAGAATAATATCTTCTAATGTTTTAGTCCCCAACATCACATGGTAGATATTATACTCATAAGTATCCCTTCTAAAACCAAGTGATGTAGTTGCATTAGCTTGTGGATCAGCGTCAATTAATAATACTTTTTTACCCTCTAATGCCAAAGCTGCACTTAAATTAACAGCTGTTGTTGTTTTACCAACTCCACCTTTTTGATTTGCTATTGCTATTACTTCTGTCATCTTGAACTATACACCTTTTTATTATTAATCATAAGAGAACCATCATCTAATAAAGTAGCATCAGATAGGGAAACTTTTTCTTGATTTATTGTTGTTTTAAAATTTTTACTTATCGGGAATTCTAGCTGAAACTTACTAAATATACTCTTCCAAAGTGGTTTCATTTCTATACTAGAAAAATAATCTCGCAGTAAAATATTATTATCAATTTTCACATCTAGCTTCCCATATTCAGGTGAAATTTCAATCAAATTCAAGCCTATTCCACAAAATAGTAAATCTTTCTTTATAGTAGTAATTGTTCCACCAATTTTTTTATTGTCAATATAAAAATCATTTGGCCACTTAAGCCAAACATTGGAACCATAAGACTTCAAAATCTCTTTTAATAAAAAACTAAAGTAAACAGAAGCTGATTCCAATTTTAAATCAAAAGGGAGTGTATCTTTTGAAATTACAAATGAAAAATAGAGATTTCCGCTTACCCCATCCCATGAATTATCCCTACTTCCGATTCCATTGGTTTGATTTGAAGTAGCAACAGCTAATGTTGATCGAAACCCATTTTTCAATATATAATCGATTAAAAATTTATGTGTAGAGTCAACTTCATCTAAAACAATAATATCCATAATTTAGTTTAAGATATCACCAATATTTAATCTTGCGCCTCTAATATATTCAATAACATTTAATGTTTTCTTTGATGGAGCCTGAACTTCATAAATTGCCAAACAACCAACAGCACAGCCAACAACTATGCAATCGCCTTTTATTTTTATAATTTCCCCAGACCTATAAGTTTTTCGCTCATTTTCAACCAAACATGATTTAATTTTAAGCCCAGATTCCAAATAAATCCCTGGCCAAACTTTATATCCTTTGTATTTTTGATAGATAATATTTGCATTATCAAAACAAACCAATCCCTCATCTTTAATAATTTTATGACAATAACTCACTTGGGTTTGATTTTGTTTTTTTGGTGCTATTTGTTCGTATTGCTCCAATACTTCAATAGTTAATTTCGCAGCTAATTTCGCAAGATAATTAAATAAATCCTCAACAAACATAACAGGAGTTATTTCCATGTATTTGTAACCCAAAATATCTCCACTATCAAGTCCAGCTTCCATCATCATAGCAGTAACGCCTGCGAACTTATCATTATTTAAAAGTGACTGTTGAATAGGACTTGCCCCTCTATATTGTGGCAAAAGTGAAGCGTGAAGATTGATACAAGGTGCAATATCTAAAATATTTTGAGGTAAAATTTGACCATAAGCTGCAACAATAATAAAATCAGGATTATAAGATTTTATAGTCTCAAAAACACCAGCTTCCCTTAATGAATTTGGTTGATATATTGTAGAAGTAAAATTATTATTTATCGCGAACTCTTTAATATGAGGCATTGTTAAAACTTGATTTCGTCCTACTTTTTTGTCTGGTTGTGTAAAAATAGCAACGATGTTATAACTACTGCTTAATAACTCTTTTAAAATAATCGTTGCATACTCTGGTGTACCCATAAAAATAATTTTTTTTTCAATATTATTTTCCAAATAATGTTCCTTTAGTGTGTATTCCATCAATCAAAAAACTTCTCGCATCACTCAAATCAAATCCACTTGCTAAAAACATCTTTTTATTAACTTCTAATAAAATAGAAGCTGCTTTTAATTTTGTAACAATACCGCCAGTTGCAAATTCATTATTTGCACTATGTTCCGCTTCAAGTTCATCTTGAGAAATATTAGAAATATTTTTTTGCAATAATGCCTTAGGGTTAGTTTTTGGATTATCATCATAATATCCATCTATATCTGTCAAAATAACAAGTAACTCATTTCCAAAATGTTTTGTTACATGAGCAGATAATTGATCATTATCACCAAAAACAAGCTCTTCGATAGCTGTAACATCATTTTCATTAATAATTGGAACCACATTATTTCTTAATAGTTCAAAAATAGCGTCTTTTGCATGATTCAATCTAGTATCGTCACTAAATAAACTCGCCTCAATTAAAACTTGGGACGACAAGATATTATGAACTTCAAAATGTTTTCTATAAGTTTCCATTAAAAGTGGTTGTCCAATAGAGGCCAATGCTTGTTTTTTAGCAACTATTTTTTTATCTAACTTTAAAAGTGTGTATCCAGAAGCAACTGCCCCAGAACTAACCAATATCACATGGTAAATTTTTTGAAGCTCAGCTATAAAATCAACCAAATTTTTTAATCTATCGAGCGCTAAATTTCCATTTTCGCTCAACACGGCACTTCCAACTTTAAGTACAATTATTTTCTTCATAAGACCAACTTTTACGATTATTTGTTTAACTTTATTAAATCATATAGTACATATTTTAAGCTATCAATATTTTTATGGGTAGCTGATGATATTGGAAGTATAAAAAATGGAAGTTCCATACTTAATTTACTATATGTCAAATCTTGTATAAAAAATGATTGTTCTTTAGCAAAACCATAATTGTTTAGCGTAGAATTTTCTAATGATATACCCTTAATAAATTCTTCAATTTTTTCATTTAATTCATCAGGATCAATTGCATCTGTTTTTGTAAGCGCTATTGCATATTTTCTTTTTCCAAGTTCAGATGAAAATTTATTTATCTCCTCTTTTAAAACTCTGTACTGAGCTATCATATCTCTATAATTTGCCATATCAATCATATATAGTAAAGTATCAGTTCTTTCAATATGTCTTAAAAATTCCAATCCAAGACCTCTTCCATCACTTGCACCATCAATAATTCCAGGAATATCAGCCATCACAAATGAGTTGTATTCACCAACCTCTACAACTCCAAGTTTGGGTGTAAGTGTTGTAAATTCATAGTTTGCAATCTGCGGTGTCGCGTTTGAACAAACCGAAATAAGTGTTGATTTTCCAACATTTGGATAACCAACAAGACCAACATCTGCAATTAATTTTAATTCCAATCTAATAGTTTTTTCAACGCCAGCAAGTCCTGGTTGACAATATGTAGGGGCTTGATTCCGTGAGTTTCTAAAGTGAAAATTGCCCATTCCACCTTTTCCACCCTCCAGAAGTGTTGTTTTTTCACCTTCATGCAATAAATCAAGCAACAACTCCCCTGTCTCATCATCAAAAACTTGCGTTCCAGGTGGCACTCTTAAAATTAAATGCTCCCCTGTTTTTCCAGTCATTCGACTACCCATACCTGGTTGTCCATTTGCTGCTCTTACTGAATTTCTCCCTTTGTACCAAGATAGTGTATCGGTGTTGTTATCTACTTCAAAAAAGACATCTCCACCTTTTCCTCCATCTCCACCATCTGGTCCACCATTAACAACACCTTTTTCAGATCTAAAAGATGAGCAACCTCGCCCACCTTTGCCAGAACCTATGACTATTTTTACTTTATCTATAAACATTTTTTACCTTTTTCTTTTTGCCATAAAAAAAGGGTACCACAGCCAAGCCATAGCACCCTTTGTTTATTTGAAAGTCTTCAATTATGCAGCGTAAACTGAAACTTTTTTTCTCTTTTTGTCTTTAATTTCAAATTTAACTACACCGTCAATTAATGCATAAATAGTATGATCTTTACCGATACCTACATTAGAACCAACATGAACTTTTGTCCCTCTTTGTCTAATTATGATATTTCCTGCTCTTACTACTTGTCCGCCAAATTTCTTAACACCTAATCGTCTTCCTGCTGAGTCTCTATTATTCTGAGTACTTCCCTGACCTTTCTTGTGAGCCATCTATTTCTCCTTAAGCAGCTATGTTAGTAATTCTTACTTGTGTGAAGCTTCTTCTGAAACCTCTTTTAAGCTTACTATCTTTTCTTCTTCTTTTTTTGAAGCTGATAACTTTTTTATCTCTACCTTCAACAATAACTTCAGCCGTAACGATAGAATTCGCAACATCTGCACCAACTTTAAGTGCAGCTCCATCATTAATAGCTATAACATCTGTAAATTTTACAGTTTCTTTTGGTTCTAGGCTTAGTTTGTCAATATTTAAGATATCACCTTGTGATACTTTGTATTGTTTTCCACCCGTTTTGATAATTGCATACATTGATATACCTTTTGAAATTTATGAAGCGAATTGTATCTATTTTAAGTTTAAAGTTTCTTTAATGAAACGGTGATTTTTCATAAGTAAAAAAAGAAGCAAAAGTAGTTTAAACTTTTTAGATTAAAATACTACCCAAAATAAATTGCAAGGAGTTAAAATTGTCAAAAACAATTAAATTTATAACTATTTTCCTACTAAGTGTAGCACTATCTCATGGTGCATCAGTTGGTAAATTTTCAGGTGGAAGTGAACATGAAGTGCCAAGTTGGTTTAAACAAAGTTTTTTAGATATTAACGAAGATGTTATAGAAGCAACAAAAAACAACAAACATCTTATGCTTTTTATAGACCTTGATGGCTGTCCATACTGTACTAAAATGCTTAATGAAAGTTTTTTTGCAACTAACCCAACAAGTGATTTTATAAAAAAACATTTTGATGTTGTAAATCTCAATGTAAAAGGTAGTAGAGAGGTTACTTGGGATGAAAAAACTACACTCAGCGAAAAAGACCTAGCAATTAAATTGGGAGTTGAATATAGTCCAACTGTTCTATTTTTAGATGAAAATAAAAAAATAGTTTTACGACTAAATGGTTATAGATCTGCTCCAAATTTCAAACTTATCTTAGAATATGTAAACGGAAAACACTATCTAAAACAAAATTTATCTGAATTTCTAGCAAATGTGAAAAACAAAACACTGTACAAACCAATAGCAAACAAAATGTTTCAAAAAATTAAAGACTTATCAAATATAAAAACACCTGTTGCAATAATATTTGAAGATGGTAGCTGTACCCAATGTGACTATTTCCACAACACTACACTTAAAAACAAAGATGTTATAAGTGAGTTTAAAAAATATACCGTTGTTAGATTTGATGCAAATTCGGATGAAGAGTTTATTGGAGTTGATGGAAACAAAACTACACCAAAAAAACTTATAAAATCTATCAACCTTGATTATCGACCTGGTATTCTTTTGTATGATGATAAAAAACTTATATCAACAGTTGATGCTTTACTTTTTAGTTTCCATTTTAAAGAGTTGCTTCGTTATGTAAGTGAAAAAGAGTATAAGTATTTTGGTGGTTATTTGGAATATTTAAGCACTAGACAAAAAGAACTTACAGAAGCTGGAGTAAGTATAGATATTTCAAAATAAAAGCCTGCAAAAGCTTTTAAGCTTTTGCAACAGCAATAATATCCATTTCAAGAAGTGCATTTTTAGGTAAAGTCTTAACGGCAACGGTACTTCTAACAGGTTTATGATCACCAAAAACCTCACTCATTATAGAGTTTACAATCCCAAAATCATTCATATCAGTAAGAAAAATTCCAACCTTTACTACATCGTTAAATGTTCCACCAGCCTCTTCTAAGATAGCTTTTAAATTTTCAAAAATTTGAACTGTTTGTTTTTTAACATCATTTTCTATCATCTCCCCAGATGGCGTAAGAGCTATTTGTCCAGATGTAAATAACATCCCATTTACTTTAACAGCTTGTGAATATGGACCAATTGCGGCTGGAGCTTTATTTGTATGTAAAAATTCCATTTTTTCCCTTTTATTTAAATTTTTGCGATTTTACTAAAAACAAAATTAAATCATCTCAATTCTATCTATTTCACCTTTTTTAATAAAATCAATATTGTCTTTCAACACCCTTATTTGTCTTGCTTTCTCTTTAAAATTTATCTCTTTATTATTTGATATCATTTGTAATTTTTTATTGTAGTATGGAACTAAAAGTATCATTAATTGACTTTTTAACTCATCTACTTGATAAACTTTAACCTCATCTTGCAGCAAAATTCCCCTTAATGATGAATCATCTTTATCATCCAAAAACAAATTAAACTCATTTCTGTGTGTTTGAAACATCTCTTCATTTATAACGTTCAAAACCATATTTATTAAAGAATCTGTTTCTAGCAAAGTTTTGATAATGCTAAGCTCAGCAATATCGATTTGACTTAAATTTGTCCTTCTGGTTTTTTGCTTCTCGCTTGTTAAGCTTACTAGATTTGAATTGATATTTAATTTACTTGAAACATAAGAGAGATACGATTGTTGCATTATTGGAGATAAATGTTTAAAATACTCATTTATCTCATCTAATGCTTTTTGTTTTTCATTTGGATTATTTAAATCATGGGAATTACAAATAAAATCTATACAAAATTCTGCAAATGGTTTTGGGTGCAAAAACATCTCATTTAATATATCCGTTTGTCTATTTTGCACCATATCAGCTGGGTCAACCCCATCTTTAAATATCACAATTCCGCCATCATAACCATGTTGGCTAAGTAAGTTACTAGCTTTAAAACCTGCATTTAATCCAGCACTATCTCCATCATAAGCTAAAATAATTTTTGGTTCACCCCTTTTTAGAAGCGGTAAATGCTCATTTGTAAGTGCTGTTCCTAAAGTTGCCACTGCTGTTTTAAAACCAGCTTGGTGAAGCATAATAACATCAAGGTAACCCTCTGTAATTATTATTTTATGCTCTTTAAAAATATACTCTTTTGCTAAGTTGTACCCATAAAGCAATTTACTTTTATTGAAATATTTAGTTTGTGGAGAGTTTATATATTTTGCATTGTGTCCACTAATTGTCCTACCACCAAAGCCGACAAGTTGACCATTTGGTGTGTAAATCGGAAAAGTAATCCTGTCAATGAATCTTGCAAAAATACCATTTTGCCCATAGTCAATAAGTCCAAAATCTTTCCCGTCAGCCAAATTTAAAAAGTTATTTTTTAGATAATGAATAGTTTCATTTGATGATGGAGCAAAACCCAATTCAAATTTTTCAATTGAAAAAGATGAAATACCCCTTTTTTGTAAATAATCCAAAACCTCACTGTTAGTTACAAGTAATTTTTGATAATAACTATTTAACTTTTCAATTACACCATAATCTTGTTTTTTATAATTATCGTCATATTCTAGTGAAAAATTTGAAATCATCGCTAGTTTTTCAATCGCTTCAGGATAGGTAAGTTTTTCAAACTCCATAATAAATTTTATGGCATCACCACCAACGCCGCACCCAAAACAATGGTAAATTTGCTTTGATGGACTTATCACAAAAGATGGAGTTTTTTCACCATGAAATGGACAACAAGCCTTAAAATTTGCACCACTTTTTTTAACCTGTATAAAACTTGAGAGTATATCAACTATATCGATACTATTTTTGAGATTTTCAATTGAAGTTTTTGTAATCATAGAGATGATTGTACCAAAACCATTTTATTTCTTGGCTTTGGCAATTTGTTTTAATTTGCTACAGCTGGAGCTACCTCTGCTGGTGCGGCTTCTTTGGCTAAATCCTCACCGCTAGTAGCATCGTATGGTTCAGCTTCTTGTGCAACTGGCACTTCTGCAACTGGTGCATCTTGAACAGTTTGCTCTGCATATATTGTTCTAAGCTCTTGAACTGCATCAAATTCTGTATTTTCCACAACAGAACTTTTAAGCCCCCAACCTATCAAAACAGATATCAATATCCCTGTAAAAATGATTGCTGCTAAAATTTTCTTGTCTGTTGAGTTGTATTCGTCCGATTCAGAATCAACTGCTCTAGTATTTTTTTCGATTCTTAGCAGAACTAAAATCATAACAAAAAGTGCAAAAATAACAACACCACCGCCAAGAACACCATAAGCTAAAGTTTTGTTTGTTTGAGAGGCTATATTTTTTTGATCCGCCAAAGCTTGCTCATGGTTAAATTTACTTTTAAACAGTGCTAAATAAACATCTATTTGATTAAAAAGCTTATCTTTTTTAAAGCCCAAGACAAGACCATCAAGTTGAGCAAGGACACTTATTTTTGTTTTGTTATCATAATCAATCACCGCCCCTAAAATATTATCAACCATTCTCCCTAAGTCAGCATTGTAATTTGGACTAGTTGAGCCAATCTCCTGTATTGTAAAAATCTTCTTAGCAATAGATTCCGCTAGTTTTCTAATCTCACCTTGCTCGTTATCTTCTACAAGTTGCGTATCTGATTTTACTTCTTTATTAGTTGGTTGCGACTCAACCTTTAAAACACTATCTATCTCCTCTTTTACAATCTGTATATTGTTTGGCTCAGCAGTTAATGATGAGTCAATAGATGTGTACAATCCACCAATAATAGCAATCAATGCAAAAAATGCAACAAAAAATGTGATTGTTCTTACAATCCTAAAAAATACCTTCTTCTCTATTCTCTCTAACAATGTCATAAATAGCTCCATCTTAAAATTTTGGAATCATACTTCCATTAACCAACATACTCCCTTAAGTTAAAATTTATCACACTTATCATCTTTTGCTACCATAAGTATAAGTTCGTTATAATCATTTTTTTAAATTTTAAGGAACTTTTTTTGAATAGTTTAGTTGTGGATTATCGTGATCCTATTTTTGGAATATTTACAATCTTTCTAATAATATTTGTAGCATCTTTTCTTACCTATGCTTACAATATCTACATTGAGCGAAAATCAAGAAAAGAGTACAGAGATTTTGTCAAAAAATTTGAACTAGGTGATTTAAAAGAGGATGACTATATAAACCTTTACACAACTTACAATCTCCCATTTGACTCTATAATTTTACTAGCTTCGTCATTTCTTCACAAAGGGGAATACAACAAGGCAGTTTCAGTATATCAAGCACTTTTATTGCATGTAAAAGAACCTGTAAAAAAAGAGGAGCTTTTGGAACTTTTAGGGAAAACTTACTTTAGGGGTGGATTTTTGCAAAGAAGTAAAGATGTTTATTTTAAAATTTTAAAATTTTCTCCACGAAACAAACAAGCACTATTTCATCTCCTTTTAATTCATGAAAAACTAAAAGATTATGAAAAAGCAAAAGATATTTTAGAATCACTCGATGAGATTGATGAAGATGTAAAACTTGACAAATTGTACCTTAAAGCACTTACAATAATTGATGATGTAAAGTTACAAAATAGTGAAAAAACATCTTTACTACTCGAAATTTATAACAAAAATAAAATCATCGAAAGGTTACTTTTACAGTTTTTATTACGATTTGATAAAGGGTATTTTTGGGAAAATATCACCCAATTTGATATGGTTAAAATTATAGACCTACTTTGGTATCTTGATTTTAGTGATATTGATTTTGATATTGTAAAAACCGATAAATTCTTAACAGATCTATACAGTGCAAAAGGGTATGTCAAAAACAGCCAAAGAAGTGATATTTTTGAACTTAGCGTCCTTATCTCTACAAAAAATTCCACTTTAGATGTCAATCTTGATTTGAATTTTTATTTTATTTGTAATAAATGTAAAAAAACAGCCCCAATGTATGAAACAAGATGCCCACATTGTTATTCCATTTTGACATTAAAAGCAAAACCACAATTAAGCAAAGGTTACTATGAAAAAAATTCATCTTTACAGTGATGGTAGTAGCTTGGGTAATCCAGGTGCTGGTGGCTGGGGAACTATCTTAAAATATGGCAATAACACAAAAGAATTAAGTGGAAACAAACCAAACACAACAAATAATATAATGGAGTTAACAGGTGTAATCGAAGGGTTAAAAGCACTAAAAGAGCCTTGTGAAGTGGAAGTTATAAGTGATAGCAAATATGTTGTACAAGGGATAAATGAGTGGTTAAAAAATTGGGAAAAAAACAATTGGAGAACAGCTTCAAAATCACCTGTTAAAAATCTTGAACTTTGGCAGGAGTATCTTGAAGTATCAAAAAAACACAAAATTTTTGCTATTTGGGTAAAAGGACATGCTGGACATATTGAAAATGAAAGGTGTGATATTTTGGCTAAAAATGAAGCTGAAAAATTACGATAAAAATTAAAACAAAGGAAAATTATGAAGAAATATACACATCTTGAGAAGTGTTTGGGTTATCAGTTTACAAACAAAAATCTGATAATCGAGGCTCTAACTCATAAAAGTTTTAAAAAAGCATACAACAACGAAAGGCTAGAATTTTTAGGTGACGCTGTTTTAAACTTAATTGTTGGGGAGTTTTTATACAACAAATTCCCAAACTCACACGAGGGTGATTTATCCAAAATACGCGCTAGCTTGGTTAATGAAAAAGGTTTTACAAAACTTGCTAACGCAATTGAACTTGGTGAATATATATATCTTTCAGAAGCAGAAGAGAGAAATAACGGAAGAACTAAAGCTTCTATACTTTCTGATGCTTTTGAAGCTATTATGGGGGCTATTTATCTTGAAGCTGGGCTTTTAGTTTTAAAACCTATCGTACTTGATTTATTACTTAAAAACTACGACAATATCAATCTTGATGAACTTTTTAGTGATTACAAAACAGCTCTTCAAGAGATAACTCAAGCTAAATTTGGAGCGATACCTGTTTATAAATTAGAAAATGCAACTGGACCTGACCATCTTAAAGTTTTTGAACTTTCACTTTGGATTGGTGATAAACTTTATGCAACAGCTAGTGGAAATAGTAAAAAATTAGCTCAACAAGCTGCCGCTAAAATCGTTTTAAAACAACTACAAGGTGAATAATATGAATAGTTTTGGGAGAAAATTTAGATTTAGTACTTTTGGAGAAAGTCATGGTGTGGCACTTGGTTGTCTTGTTGATGGTGTCCCTGCTGGGATAAAAATCGATTTAGAATTTATCCAAGCACAAATGGATAAGCGAAAACCAGGACAAGATAAAACTCAAACACAAAGAAAAGAAGATGACAAAATAGAAATTTTAAGTGGAGTTTTTGAAGGGTTAAGTACAGGTACGCCAATCGCAATGGTACTTTACAACGGAAATCAAAAAAGTGGTGATTATGAAAATGTAAAAAATATTTTCCGTCCCGCTCATGCTGATTTTACATATTTTCACAAATATGGAATCCGAGATTATAGAGGTGGTGGGCGAAGTAGTGCTAGAGAAACAAGTGCAAGAGTTGCAGCTGGAGCTATTGCTGAACTTATTTTAAGGGAAGTTGGAATAGTTGTGCAAAGTGGAGTTTGTGAGATTGATGGTATAAAATGTGAAAATTATGACTTTGAGTACGCACAAAATAGCCCTATCTTTTCACTTGATAAAGATAAAGAACAACTACAATACGATGCAATAATAAATGCAAAAAATGACCATGATAGTGTTGGTGGTGTGGCACTTATTAGAGCTTTAAATGTTCCAATTGGACTAGGGGAACCAATCTATTATAAACTTGATAGCTTGATAGCTGATGCTATGATGAGTATAAATGCTGTTAAGGCTATTGAGATTGGTGATGGATTTTTAAGTAGTAATATAAGAGGTAGCCAAAACAATGACCAATTAACAAAAGATGGCTTTAGCTCAAACCATAGCGGTGGAATTTTAGGTGGAATTAGTAATGGCGATGAGATAGTTACAAAAGTATATTTCAAACCAACACCATCAATTTTTATCGAACAAAATACTATAAACACAGATAAAGATGAAGTGAAATACAAACTAAGTGGAAGACATGACCCTTGTGTTGCTACAAGAGGAAGTGTTGTTGCGAAAGCTATGATGAGTATTGTTTTGGCTGATATGTTGCTTTTAAATATGGGTTCAAAAGCTGAACATCTAAAAGCTATTTATAAAAAGTAAAAAATTTTAATAAATAAATTTTCTCTCAAATATGAGGATTAAAAAACAAAATCCTCACCCAAATAATGCTCTTTCACAAGTGGATTATTTTTTATCTCATCAGAAGTTCCACTAGCTAATACACTTCCAGCTTTCATAACATAAGCGCGATCACAAATTTGTAAAGTCTCCCTAACATTGTGGTCTGTTATAAGAACACCTATTCCAATATTTTTTAAACTAGCGATTATATCTTGAATATCCCTAACAGCAATAGGATCAACCCCAGCAAAAGGTTCATCAAGAAGCAAAAATTTTGGACTTGCAACTAAAGCTCTTGCAATTTCAGCTCGTCTTCTCTCCCCTCCGCTAAGACTTATCCCGTTTCTTTGACGAATTGGCTCGATATTAAAAAGCTCAAGTAACTCCTCAATTTTTCGTATCCTATCGTTTTTATTTTTGATAGATATTTCAGCAGCCAACATAAGATTATCTTCAACACTCAAATCTTTAAAAATTGAAGATTCTTGTGGCAAATACCCTATCCCTTTTAATGCCCTTTTATGGAGTGGATATGACGTAATATTTTCATCATCAAAAATAATCTCCCCACTAGATGGTGGCACAAGTCCACAAATTGTATAAAATGAGGTTGTTTTCCCAGCTCCATTTGGACCAAGAAGCCCAACAACTTCACCACTACTAACATACAAACTAATGTCGTGTAATATGTGAGTTTTCCCTATGTTTTTTTTAATATTTCTAGCTTCTAATCTATGCTTCAATCGTATATTCTCTCAATTCATCTAATTTTTTAATTTTTATTTTAAGATGCCTAAACCCATATTCATCTAAAATATTTTCAAGTTTTTCATCCCCCCACTCAACAAAATGGATGCCATCTTTTTCAAACTCTTCTAGTATTCCCAAAGATACAAACTCACTAAGTGTTTTATTATAAATATCATAATGAAAAATAGTTTCACCATAAACAGATTGTAAAGAGAAAGTTGGACTTGTTACCAAATCATCACAACCAACATGTTTTACAAACTCTTTAACTAAAGTTGTTTTACCACTTCCAAGATCACCCATCAATAAAACAACAATATTTTTATTTTTAATAATATTTTGCAAATAAGATGCGACACCTAAAACTTCAAAAGCGCCACAAACAAAAACTTCTTTTTTTAAAACCATACCCATTTAACTTCTAATCTTTAAAGTTCATTACTTACTTTTATAATCTGTTCAAGTTTTTCTAAAGCTTTTCCACTGTCAATTGCATCAATTGCCATATCAACACCCTCTTCTGTTGAACTAACCCAACCCTCAACTAAAAGTGCAGCTGCTGTATTTATTATCACGATATCTCTTTTAGCGCCCCTTATCTCTCCACTTAAAACACCTCTTGTGATTGAAGCATTTTCATTTGCATCACCACCTAAAATTTCACTTTTTGGGTAAAAATCAAAACCATATTCTCTAGGGTCAAAAACGAACTCCCTTACAGTTCCCCGTTCAACAAATGCAGCATAGGTAACATCACTAATACTAATCTCATCCATTCCATCAGCAGAACTTACTACCATCGCCCTTTTTACATGCAATTTTGCTAATGCCTCAGCTACAATCGGAACAAATTTTTTATCAAAAACTCCAATCAATTGTTTTTTAACATTGGCTGGATTGCTAAGTGGTCCTATGATGTTAAAAATTGTACGATGGGAAATCTCTTTTCGTATTGGCATAATATCTTTCATAGCAGGATGATGATTAATTGCGAACATAAATACAAAACCAGTCTGTTCAAGCATCTCTACTTGTTTTGGCAGTGTGAGTGTTAAATTTACCCCTAAAGCTTCAAGCATATCAGCACTTCCACTATTACTTGTAATGCTTCTGTTTCCATGTTTTGCCACAAAACAACCACAAGCTGCTAATAAAATAGATACTGTTGTTGAGATATTAAAGCTATTGCTTTTATCTCCACCTGTTCCACAGTTATCAACAAGTCGTTCTGTCATCTTTGGATCAAAATTAAGTGGCACCATATGTTCTCGCATAGCACTTGCAGCACTTGCAATCTCTTCACTTGTCTCCCCTCTTTCATATAGTTCAATAAGATATTTTTTTACCTCACTTGGCTCTAGTCTATTTTCAAAAATATCATCGAATTTTAATTTCGCCCTACTAAACATTTTTTCCTCCTATTTGAACTACATATTCATTTTGTTTTGACTTTGGTGTTGATTTTGTTACTGGAATTTGTAGAACTTTAAACTCATCACTATACTCAAGATATTGCAATTTGATAACATCTCCAACTTTAACCTCTTTTGACTTTTTAACAGAGATATTATTTAAAAATACTACATTAGACTCAAGCATATCTTCAGCTACTGCTCGCCTTTTTGTTATGTTGACTGTGTTTAGAAATTTATCAATTCTCACCATATTTCCTTACTTAAAATAAAGGGGATTGTAACCTACTTTTGATAAAATAAAGAAAATTAAAATTTGGAGAAATTATGTCAAAAAAAGAAGTGAAAAAAGTAGTTCTTGCTTACAGTGGTGGGCTTGATACAAGTATTATTTTAAAATGGTTACAAGATGTTTACAATGCTGAAGTTATAACTTTTACAGCTGATCTTGGTCAGGGCGAAGAGGTTGAGCCAGCTAGAATTAAAGCTTTATCTTGTGGAATCAAACCTGAAAATATTTTTATCTTAGACATAAAAGAGGAATTTGTAAAAGATTATGTTTTCCCAATGTTTAGAGCAAACGCGATTTATGAAGGGGAGTATCTTTTGGGAACTTCAATAGCAAGACCACTGATAGCAAAAAAACAAATTGAAATAGCAAACAAAATGGGAGCAGACGCAGTAAGTCATGGAGCAACAGGTAAAGGAAACGATCAGGTGCGATTTGAACTTGGTTATTTGGGGCTTAGACCTGATATTACGGTTATTGCACCTTGGAGAGAATGGGAACTTAATAGCAGAGAAAGTTTACTTGAATATGCAAAAAAACACGGTATCGAAATTGCCCAAAAACACCTTGATAAAGATGGAAATCCAGCAATTAGTCCATACTCAATGGACGCAAATCTGCTTCATATCTCTTATGAGGGATTGCACCTTGAAAATCCTGCAAATGAACCTGAAGAATCTATGTGGCTTTGGACAACATCGCCAGAAAATGCTCCAGATGAAGCTGAGTATATAACGATAGAGTACAAAAATGGTGACCCAGTTGGACTCAACGGGGAACTTTTATCTCCAGCAACACTTTTAGCAAAATTAAATGATTATGGCAATAAGCATGGAATTGGACGACTTGATATTGTTGAAAACAGATATGTTGGTATGAAAGCTAGAGGATGTTATGAAACTCCAGGTGGAACAATTATGCTAAAAGCCCATAGAGCAATCGAATCTATCACGCTTGATCGTGAAGCTTCACATTTAAAAGATGAGATGATGCCAAGATACGCTAAGTTAATCTATCAAGGATACTGGTTCTCACCTGAAAGAGAGATGCTCCAAGCTGCGATTGACAAAACTCAAGAAAATGTCGAGGGGTCTGTAAGACTAAAACTTTACAAAGGAAATGTGATGGTTGTAGGGAGAACTTCTCCAAAATCACTCTTTAGTGAAGCTCACTCAACATTTGAAAAAGATGAAGTTTACAATCAAAAAGACGCGGCTGGATTTATTAGACTTAATGCTCTAAGATTTATCATCGCTGGACAAGTTAGAGATAGAAAATAATTTAGAAAAAGAAACAATATGATTTTAAAATTTAAAAAATGGTTTCCAAAAATCAGCTCGAAAGCTTGGATAGCTCCAAGTGCTGATGTAATAGGAAATGTCAAAATAGGAAAAGATAGTTCAGTTTGGTTTGGAGTAGTTATAAGAGGCGATGTTCATAAAATACGAATAGGAAAACGAACTTCAATTCAAGATTTATCGATGATTCATGTCACACACTACAAAAAAGAGGATATGAGTGATGGAAATCCAACGATTATCGGTGATGATGTAACTGTTGGGCATAAAGTTATGCTTCACGGTTGTACCATAGAAAACGGCTGTTTGATTGGGATGAGTGCTACTATTTTAGATGGAGCAGTAATTGGCGAAGGCTCAATCGTTGGCGCACATTCACTTGTCACTTCAAATAAAGTGTTTCCGCCACATAGTTTGATTATGGGAAGTCCAGCTAAAGTTGTTAAAACTTTAAATGATGAAGAGGTTGCAAACTTAATAGCTCATGCTGGGCGATATGTGAAATTTAAAGAGGAATATCACACAGGCTTAGAAAAATAATGAAGCTTCTAGGAAAATCAGCCTCACTAGAAGTTACACTAGAAAATATGCTAAATGCTATAAATAAACTTGATATCAACACAACTTTATCTGCCGAGATTCATCCTCTTCAAAACTGTTTTTCAATTAATCTTTCTTTTGATGATGCACCACAACTAATCTACTCAAACGGTAAAGGCAACACACAAGATGCCTCACTAGCAAGTGCTTACGGGGAGTTTATTGAGAGACTACAAACGAATAATTTTTTTAGTGATTTTTATTTGCCAAACCGTCAACATTTTAAAGATGAGATGTTGTTTGATTTTAAAGAGGAATATTTAACAAAAGAACTAAGAGCCATTTACAACCCAAATGGAGAGTTGGTTGATGAGGATTTTATAGATTTTAATAGTGACATTGAAGATAAAATTGTAGCTTTGCCATTTAAAAAGCTATCCACAAACGAAACTGTATATTTTCCACAAAGTCTAATTAGCAACTTATATGTTAGCAATGGATTAGCAAGTGGAAATACAAGCCAAGAGGGGCAAGTTCAAGCACTTAGTGAAATAATTGAAAGATTTGTAAAAATAAAGATTATAAAAGAGGGATTATCACTCCCCATCTATCCAGATGAAACTATACAAAAATTAAAAGTACTTAATGATGATATAAAAACACTACAAAACAATGGTTACATTGTAGATGTTCTTGATGCAAGCTTGGGTGGCGCTTATCCTGTTACTGCAATCTCACTTATAAATCCAAAAAATAGTACGATTTTTGTATCTTTTGGTTCCCATCCAATTTTAGAAGTTTCACTCACAAGAACCATGACTGAGCTTATGCAAGGGAGAGATTTAAGCAAACTTGATAGCTTTGAGATGCCAACTTTTGATATGGAACTGATACAAGATAGTTCAAATATTGAATCACATTTTGTAGATTCAAATGGGAAAGTTGGCTTTTTATTTTTAAGCAAACAAAAAAGTTTTGATTTTTCATCGTGGAATTTTAGTGGTACAACGATTGATGATGAGTTGGAATTTTTAAAGCAAATCATTAAAAATGAAAATAAAGAGATTTATCTAAGGGAATATTCTCAACTAGGATTTTATAGTTGCCACATTATTGTCCCAAATTTTAGTGAGATTTATGACTTTGAAGATTTAATCTATAACAATAAAAGTACTGCAAAACAAATCAGACAAATGGTTTTAAATTTTCAAGATTATGAGTGCGATGAGATACTTGACGCTATTGTTTCACTTGACAATACAATAGATGTTGGAAAATATATTGGTGTTATTTTTCAAAATCCTTTTACAATCTTAGAGTTTAAAATTCAAATGTATATATTAAATGATGAGCTTGAAGAGGCTAGAGATTTACTTTTATTTAATGAAAATATAGAGTTTAAAAAACTATCAAAAGTGCTTTGTGAACTTATTATTTTAGATAGTGAAAATTTAGATTTTGAAAACTTTAAAGATGGACTTTATGCTATTTTTGGAGAAATTTATGTAACTAAAGGATTAAATATCATAGCTGCGAAAGAGTATCTAATCGATACAACTTTGAGTGTTCAGTATGAAAATATTTTAGCTCTTTATGATAACTTGAAACAATTGGACTAAAATCTACTTAGTCTCATTTGGCAACAGTATATACATCTCACCTTTTTCTTTCATATTTCCAGCCAACTCTTTTGCCTCTCTTCCAAAACCAAAAAAGAAATCAGCTCTTATTTTACCTTTGATAGCTCCGCCTGTATCAGCTGCTATCATAAGCCTTTCAATTTTTTCTTTTGAAAGTGGATGTTTTGTTTTTAAAAATACAGGATAACCAAGTGGTATCGAGTTTGTATCAACTGCTAAATTTCTCCATCCTAAAAGTGGAACACCAAGTGAACCTGTTGCAATTTTATTTGATTCATTAAAGAAAATATAGCTCTCATTTATATTTAAAACATCATTAGCCTTGGTTGGATTTTCGTTTAGCCATTTATGGATAGTTTCCATTGAAATACCACCTTTTTGAAGATGACCTTCTTTTAAAAGATACCCTCCAATTGCCATATATTTTCGCCCATTTTGTCCATCATATCCAACATTTATAGTCTCATTTGTATCAAGCAAAACCCTTCCACTTCCTTGAATATGAAGCGAATAAAGTTCTAGCTTATCATCAACATAACATATAACTTCAAAATCATTTCCTTCTTCTATCTCTTTTCTTGTTGGATATGGGACAACTTTATTTCCATCTAGTTTACCTCTTAAAACCATACCCTTTAAGCTTGGTTGAATAGATGATAGCTCGACACTAATCAAATCTTTTGGCGTTTTGTAAATTGGGTATTTATATCTTTCACTTTTTGTTCTACTTCCATACAAAAGTGGTTCATAATATCCTGTTATAAGTCCTGTATCATTTAATTCATCATCATAAAGCTTGTACGGAGTGAAATTTGTAATAAAAAAGTCTTTAGCATTGCTTGTCTTTTGTGCAATATCACACATTACTTTTAGTTTATTTTTTGGTCCCGTGCAACCTTGTTTAAATACCAAAAAAGCCTCATCAATATCATCTTCAAAAAATGATGTCAATTCATTCCAGTTTGTTTTTTTTAGATTTGTGTGTGAAACATTTTCCATTTTTGAGATTTCTAGCTGATTTGTGCAGCCACTAAAAAATGAAGTGAAGATTAGAAAAGTTATAAAATATAGGAACTTCAAAGATAAAATAGAATCTTAATTAAAAGAAATCTATCCCCCCATCTGGCTCTTCAAATCTTACAATTCTGTCTCTTCCGTTGTGCTGTGCTTCACTTAGTGCAATTTCTGCTTTTCTTATTACTTCGTTAATATCACTTGAATCTTGTGGAAACATAGATACACCCATACAAACAGTTTTTTTAAATTCATCATCATAAGGTGAAATCAAATAGGCTTCATTTAATTCATCTTTAAGTGATTGTGCCAATTCTAATGTTTTCTCTTCATCTGAGACATTTATAAGTAATATCAAAAACTCTCCGCCTCCAAATCTAACTGCAATATCAGAACTTCTAATATTTGTTCGTATGACATCAGCATAAAGTTTTAAAAACTTATCCCCAAAATTTCTCCCATGCTCATCGTTAACGGCTCTAAATCTATCAATATTTACAATTACAACCGCCAAATTCATCTTCTCTCTAAGTGCTAATGGTATAAATTCTTTCATATCTTCATCAAAGGACTGTCTATTTTTTAGTTGGGTAACATGATCGATAAATGCTGAACTATGAAGTTCCCTTAATACATATTTAATATATAAAACATTTGCAATTTCATCTAAAAAACTATCAAGATATACTTTCTCAAATGGGATAAAATCTTTATTTTCCATAACAATTTCTATCATACCGAGTTCACTTACATTATAAAGAAATAAATATGGGGAAACAATTTTATCTCCATTTTCCCACTTAATCGTGCTTAAATTATTTACAATATATGTGATTTTATAATTTGATATTTTAAATTCATCATGCAAAACAGTACATATCTGCTTGTAAACACTTGCAATTTCTATTGTTCTTAACAATTCAACTTTTACAGTATTTATTTTAGTAAGATGCTCTATAACTTTTTTTACCTCATCAAGGTGTTTAGCATCAACTAAATTGTCTAATTGGCTGATTAATGTTTTGTATTGTTTCATAAAATTTATTATTCCTTTTATTTATTTAAAAAATTGCCAAAGTCTTATTAAATCGTACATCATAATTTAATAATTGTATCCAATCGCCAACCAAATCAGCTTTACTTTCAACCTCAATAAGATTAAAAAACTGATCGTAGCCCAGAAACTTTCCATCTTTTTCGCTCTCAATAAGTACATCAAGTGCAGTTTTATTTTGTCTAAAACTAAAATTTTTCTCATCAATAATATGAGCTAATTCAGCTAATCTTTTTTTTGCAACATCTCCATTTACTGCTCCACTCATACTTGCCGATGGAGTGCCGTCTCGTTTGCTGTAAGTAAATCCATGAAGATGTGTAAGTGGAAATTTCTTCACATTTTCCATTGCATCTTTCCATATAGCTTCACTCTCACCAGGGTGTCCAACTATAAAATCTGTCCCCAAAGCATAACCTTTGTTTGCAATAAATTCAAAAAGTTCCAAATCACTTTTTAGTTTATTTCGTCTATTCATAATATTTAACATCTCTTTTGTTGTGTGTTGAAGTGCGATATGGAGATGTTTTGCCATCCATGTTTCATCTAAAAGTTCTTTAAACTGAGGTGTAATCTGGATAGGCTCAACACTTCCCAAACGAACTCTTCGCACCCCTTTTATGAGAGAAATTTTTTGAAGCAATAATGCCAATCCATCTTTCCCTTCAACCCCTTTTCCATAGCTACCAAGGTTTGTACCAGTTAAAATAAACTCCCCAAAACCGTTCGTTGCCAAAAGTTTGATTTGCTCTAAGATTTTATCTTCACTATAACTTCTAGAATCACCCCTCACAAATGGGATAATGCAATAATTACAACGAAAATCGCAACCCTCTTGAATTTTAATAAACGCCCTACTTTTACCAAGCATCTGCTCAATAATCGTATTGTCTATATGATTTAAATCCCCAGCTTCAAAAAAGCGATCATCATTTTTTAGAAGTGTATTTATTTTTTCTTTTTCACTTGCACCAAAAAGTGCATCAATTTTTGATTCTTTAAAAAGATTTTCCCCTTTTGTCCAAACTCCACAACCTGTAAAAATCACACGAGGATTTTTAGGGGATTTTTTAAGACTATTTATATAACCCCTTGCCGTGCTATCTGCACTATTTGTAACTGTACAAGAATTTATAACCACAATATCGGCTTCAAGTTCATCAAATGTAACATCAAAATCTTCCAATTTTGACATCATAATTTGGCTATCAACTACATTTGTACGGCACCCAAAGGTTTTAAAATATACTTTTTGTTTTTTCATTATCATCTAGTTAGCACTCGGTCCATCAAAAAGTCCGTGAGCAACACCGCCAGGGAGTAGATTTTCAGCCCCTTCAACACTATTTGCAACCCTTAATGTTTGTGTTGGGTACGCGATTATTATGTCATCTTCTTTCATATAAGCATCAAGTATCTCCATACTTATCTTGCTTCTAAGTCCCAAAGTTGAGTATGAATTTGTGTAATACCAAGAAGATATAACAATCCCATAAGGTTCGATAAATGAGAAAATTCTAGGTTCTGGGTTTGTATTTCTTAAAACATATCTTGATTTTAGTTTACTCATCCTTTTTCTTGTCAAATCTGTAAAACCACGAGAATTATGTACAACTATCTCGGTTGCTATCTCTACTGCTTTTTGATGGTTTGAATCAAATGTGATATAAAAATCTATCCCATCCCAAACAGTACGAAGCCCATCATAAGTGTAATTAGAGATTAAATCTGTAAAAATATAGTTATTTGGGACAAAAAACACTCTCCCAGATCTTCTACTTTTAGTATAAGTTGTAAGTGTTACATCTTCTCTTACTGTCATTTTAAAAAGTGAAATATCAAGCACATCTCCAACCATCTCAGTCCCATCTCTACTAACTCTAATCCTATCCCCAACCCTAACAGCACCACTTGTCATAATAACAAACCAGCCAAAAATTGACATAAACCAATCTTTTAAAGCAATAGCAATACCAGCTGATGCAAATCCTAAAACAGTTACTAAATAAGATGCATTTTCAATATACGAGAAAAGCAAAATAAAAATAGATAAAAAAATAAGTAAAAAATTGATGAGTTTATTTGAGGTGTACAATGAATCATCATCTGTCATATATTTTCGCAAACCATACTTGATACCAAAACCAAGCACTAACAAAAAGAAAATTACAAGTGATAATTTTACAGTTCTGTTTATTTCATTTGATATTTTTTCATTTGCTTCTTGTTTGAGTTGGTCTATCTTTCTGCTATAAACTTCACTTGTAGTTGAAACAATATCAGCAACCATAGTAAAATCATTTAGTCGTTTTTGAGCAACTGCCATCTCATTTGATAAAGTAACTGAAGTATTGTTTCCATCAAGTTCAGAAAGTTGTCTATAAATCCCCATCTCCTCAAGTAAAATCTTCACTAAGTTATCAATCTGCGAATTTATCTCTTTATAATTTTTTACATTTTGATCAAGTTTTTGTATAAAAGAGTAACCTTCAATAATACTAAATGGATTTGAAACGGTTGGCATCACTTCAATTTCTGGTGGCTTTATCAATTTTCCAATTGGTGAATCTTTATATTCATCTATCAAGGAGAGCTCATTTTCTTTTATTTTTATCTTATTTGTAAGCTGATATGAAAGCTCTTTGTACTTTACACCCTCCCAAGTGCTATATTTTTTTGCATCAAACTTCACTTGTTCAAGCTCGGCTTCGATACTTCTATAAGCTAGATAATTGTTGTATCTCTTAATCCAAATATTTGTTTTGATATTTTCATTAAGGTTGTTGATATTTATCTGTAATTTTGATTTTTCACTCTGAACGGCTTCATTTTTTATCATCTCATCTTGAATTTGTTTTGATTTTGTTGTATCAGCTCCAAATCCACTTTCAAAAAGGAAAACAAGGAAAACAATTATTTTTATAAACTTCATCTAAAATCCTTTAAGAACTTCTATAACATCGCTCTTTTTAATTTCATCTGTTATCTTAACATCACCTATTCCAAGGGGTAAAATAAATTTGATTTTATCATCAAGTGATTTTTTATCAAGGAAAAAATGGTTGTAAAAATCTTCAACATTATCAATTTTATATGTTGTTGGTATCTCATAACTATCAAGTAAATCTTTAATACTTTTAGCTTGAAGCTCACTCAAAAGTCCAATTTTTACCGCCAAACTATTTGCCATCACCATACCAATTCCAACAGCTTCACCATGGAGATATTTACTATAATTTGTCTCATTTTCTATCACATGCCCAAAAGTATGTCCATAATTAAGTGCTGCCCTTAATCCTTGCTCTTTCTCATCAACACTAACAACATAAGCTTTTGTCTTTACGGATTTTTCAATTGCTTTTGCAATATTTTTTTCATTATCAAGTCGGTTTAGAAGGAGCCACTCGAAAAATTCTCCACTAAAACAAACAGCCATTTTTATAATCTCAGCAACACCTGCACCAAACTCTCTTTTTGGTAGAGTAGTTAAAAAATATGGGTCGATATTTACCTCTCTTGGTTGATGAAATGCGCCAATTAGGTTTTTTCCAAATTTATTATTTATACCAGTTTTTCCACCAACACTAGCATCAACTTGACTAAGAAGGGTAGTTGGAATCTGAATAAAGTCAATCCCCCTTTGATAAATAGAAGCCGCAAAACCTGTCATATCACCAATTACGCCACCACCAAAAGCTATCAACACTGAGCTTCTATTTAATTTATGTGTGAAACAATGATCCAAAATCATCTCTAAAGTTTCCATAGTTTTGTACTCTTCGCCATCAGGTACACTTACAACAGAGACCTCATTTGCTTCAAGTTTTGACAATAGATATGGAAGATGAAACCCACTCACAGTTGGGTTTGTGACGACAACAACTTTACTTTTTAGTTTTATATTTTTTAGTTTATCGATATATATATCGTAAGATGTGCTAGGAAGTGTGATATTAACTGTCATTTTGTATCCAAAAATTGATTTTATAAGTGACTAGATTTTAACGAAAACTTACTAAAAATAGATATAATCCCGCCCATGATTTTAGAACTATTTAAACAAATTACAAAAATACCAAGATGTAGTAAAACACACCAACCATTTATAGATTTTATGGTTGGTTTTACAAAAGAAAACGATTTTGTTTGTGAAATTGATGATGCAAAAAATATCCTTTGCTACAAAAAAAATGGTAAACGAAAACTTTGCCTACAAGCACACTACGATATGGTTTGCTTAAGCGATGGGAAAATCCCACAAATTGTAGAGATTGATGGGTATCTAAGTGCTATTGATTCAACCTTGGGGAGCGATAATGGAATTGGTTGCGCTTATATGTTGGCACTTATTTTAGATGGGTACGATTGTGAATACCTTTTTACAAGCGATGAAGAGATCGGGTTAATTGGTGCTAATAATCTTACTTTAGAACTACAAGCTTCATATATGTTAAACCTCGATAGTGAAGAGGAGGGGCGAATTTGTATCGGTTGTGCTGGTGGAATTGATATTTTTGCCACTTCACAAGATGGTAAAATTGTTCAAAATTTAGAAACTAAAACACTCTATGAACTAACTATTGATGCACTTAATGGTGGACACAGTGGAGTTGATATAGATAAAAATATCCCAAATGCGATTAAATTAATAGCCCAAACAATTAAAGAGTGTGACGGAGAAATTATCTACATAAACGGCGGGGAGAGAATCAACTCAATCCCAAAAAAATGTAAAGCGATAATTGCAACCTCAAATGAGCCAAAAGCGATTCACCAAAATATGAAAATAGTAAAAATAGATGGCACAAGTGAACACTATAAAAGATTTGACAACTCTATTTTAGAGTTTCTTTATAATTTTGAAAATGGTGTGAGAGAAACAAATAGCGACCTAAATATTCCACAAACATCGATCAATTTATCTATTATTGAAACAAAACTTGACTCAATCATTATTTCATTAAGCGGAAGAAGTATGGATAATGATGAACTAACAAAACTTAAAAACAATACAATAGATGAAGCAAAATCTTTTGGTTTTAGTGTTGAAACAAATGGGAAATATCCAGCTTGGAAACCAAACAAAAATATATTTTCTGATATAGTTTTAGAAATTTACAAAAAATATGATGAAAATGTATCTTTTGAGGCAGTTCATGCTGGACTTGAATGTGCGATATTTAAAGATAAATATCCAAAAATATTGATAACTTCAATTGGACCAAACATCTATTTTCCGCATAGCAACAGAGAAAATTGTGATATTGCTTCAGTTTACAGAGTTTTTGAAGTATTAAAAGAGATAACAAACAAAATAAATAAAAATTAAACAAATTAAGGGGAAAAAATGGATTATTTAAAAATACAAGGGGAGTCAATAATAAAAGGGGAGATTGCAATTACAGGTGCAAAAAATGCAGCTCTCCCACTTTTGGCTTCAACAATATTAGCTTCAAACAATGTAGTTATTTCAAATTTACCAAATGTAGTTGATATTAAAACGCTTCTAAAACTATTAAGAATGCTTGGTGCAAAGTTTGACCATAAAGTTAATGACATTACAATAAATACAAGTGAGCTAGACAAAACAGAAGCTACTTATGATATTGTAAAAACAATGAGAGCTTCAATTTTAGTTTTAGGACCTTTACTTGCTAGATTTGGGCATTGTGAAGTTTCACTTCCTGGTGGTTGTGCTATTGGACAAAGACCTGTTGATTTACACCTTAAAGCACTTGAACACATGGGTGCAGTAATTGAGATTAAAAGTGGGTATATAAAAGCAACTGCTCCAGATGGACTAAAAGGGGCTACAATTGTATTTGATAAAATCACAGTAACAGGAACTGAAAATATAGTGATGGCAGCAGCACTAGCACATGGAAATACAACAATTATAAATGCAGCAAAAGAACCTGAAGTTGTGCAACTTTGTGAAGTTTTAAGAGATGCTGGAGTTGAAATTAGTGGAATTGGTACAAATACACTAGAGGTCAAAGGGAGCGGTGGAAAACTTTTAGAATTTAAACCATTTAGTGTTATCCCTGATAGAATTGAAGCTGGAACTTATCTTTGTGCTGGTGCTATTACAAATAGTGTATTAAAAGTTACAAATGTAATCCCAAAACACCTAGAAGCTATGCTTGTAAAATTTGAAGATATGGGCTTTAAAATAGAAAGAGAAGAGAATGCTGTAACAATTTTACCTGCAACAAAAATCAAACCAATCCATATCACAACAACAGAATATCCAGGATTTCCAACAGATATGCAAGCTCAATTTATGGCTGTTTGTACTATTGCAGAGGGTGTAAGTATCATAGATGAAAAACTATTTGAAAATAGATTTATGCATGTTAGTGAACTTTGCAGAATGGGGGCAGATATTAGTTTAAACGGAACAGTTGCAACAGTTGTAGGAACTCCAAATAAACTGTTTGGAACAGATGTTATGGCTACTGATTTAAGAGCTAGCAGTGCATTGGTTTTAGCTGCACTTGTAGCAAATGGTGAAACAAAAGTTCACAGAATCTACCATCTTGATAGAGGATATGATAGATTAGAAGAGAAACTTACAAATCTTGGTGCAAATATACTTAGAGAGAAAGAATAAACTTTCTCTCTAAACTATACAAATAATATTAAGTTATATTTTCATACAATCTTATCTACACAAAAAAGTCAATCAAAAAGGACATAAAAAATGACAATTAAACAAAAATTATTACTAGGAATAGGTGCCATTATTAGTATCTCAACTATATCTGCAATAGTAAACGGTACAAATCTGAATACAATTACAAAATTAAGTCATCAAACAGCTGATGAATCAATTCCATTTGCAATAATTGGTGCTGATGCAAAATACCAAAGTTGCCAAATACAACAGTTTGCAACAGATAGCTCATTAACAAGAGATGCTGAAGTGATGAAAGAAGCTGAAAATGCACATGCTATTTTAATGCAAGATTTAAGTAAATTTGAAGAGATGTTCAAGGCTGAAGGTGACACAAAAGCTTTGGCTGAAGTTGAAAGTATTAAAAGTGAAGCTACTGCTCTTTTAGAAACTGGTAAAAAAATGGCATTGGCTTATAAAAATAGTCAAGAAGATGGTGATAAAGTGATGGAGGAGCTAGATAAAATAACTGAAGTTTTGGCAAAAAATGTAGAGAAACTTGAAAAAACACAAGTAGATGAAGCGACAACGAATTCATCTACTTTAAATGATAAAGCACAAGTAACTTTGGTGTTAAATATTATTTTTGGTGCTATTTGTTTAGTTGTTGGTATTACAATTGGTTTACTTTTGACAAGAGATATATCAAATGGATTAAACAAAATTCAAACTGGTCTTGATTCATTTTTTAACTTTTTAAATAAAAAATCTTCAAAAACTGTACTAATAGATATTAAATCAGATGATGAATTTGGCAACATGGCAAATATAATCAATCAAAATATTAACCATACAGAAAATATGCTTTTGACCGATGACAAACTTTTAAATGAAGCAAAAACTGTTATTGAAAAAGTAAAGCGTGGATGGTATTCACAACATATAGAAGGTAGTACATCAAACCAAAGTTTAAATGAATTTAAAAATGATGTAAATGAGATGATAAAAGCTTCAAAAGAGCATTTTGAAGAGATGAATACAATGCTTGAACAATATTCAAAATACGATTACAGAACAGAGCTAAAAGTGAACAACATAGAACAAGGTGGTGTTTTTGAAACCTTAGTAAATGGTATCAATAAACTAAGGGAATCAATTAATGAGATGCTTAGGGAAAATAAACAAAATGGGCTCACGCTAGAAAACAGTAGTAATGTTTTATTACAAAACGTAGACACATTAAATAAAAATTCAAATGAAGCGGCAGCTGCATTAGAAGAAACTGCAGCTGCATTAGAAGAAGTTACAAGCAACATCTCAAATAACACATCTAATATTATAAAAATGTCAGTATTGGCTTCAAGTGTAACGAAAGCTTCTAATGAAGGTAAAGAGTTAGCAAACCAAACAACCCAGGCTATGGATGATATCAATAAAGAGGTTAACGCAATAAATGAAGCTATTACAATAATTGATCAAATTGCATTCCAAACAAACATCTTATCACTTAATGCAGCAGTAGAAGCAGCAACAGCAGGTGAAGCAGGAAAAGGATTTG
>JAIFNA010000014.1 GCA_020048055.1 Arcobacter sp.
CCAAATTGGTTTCAAAAAAACTATCAATATCTTTTACTATACATTCCCAATGTGAGCCGTGAGTGTAATCCATGATTTCATCCTTATTTTACTTTTAGTCTATTTTTTAATAGTCCATATCATTTATTCTAAAGAATAAAATTTTCATCATTTTCAAAAAATTCTATTGCTTTTTCTTCAGTTATTCTTTTGCTTAGATTAAGATATTCTTTGACTTCATCAACAAAAATTTTACAAGATTTCTTGTCGTAGTCTCGTAAATTTTTAGGGTATTTTATATCAAGTTTTTTCATTATCGTAAATTGTTGTGAATCAAATCGTTCTATATCTTGGCAATAATTACCTGTTTCAATACACTCTTGAAATTTTATTTCTGCCTCATTGATAGTAATTGGAGCAAAACCGTCAGATGTGCCATCACAAAATAAAAAATATTTTATATATTGACCATTAAGAGGTTTTACATTTCTACTTCTTTTATATATCATTTCTGCTTCGACACCAAATTTTTTTCTAAGATGGCTATCTTTATAGTCATATTGAGTATAAAACCAATCAGGATCTATAAACATTATTTGAGGTAATGTTTTTCCTTTAACTTTATTATTTGTTCCAAAGTCTATTCTGTTCCATATCATAAAATCATCCTTTAAATAAGTGTTCTAATTCTATCTTGAATTTTACTAGCCAGTTCCTCTTTTGTACTCCATAAAATATGTGGATATTGTCTTGTATCAAAAGATAGCTTATCCACTTCATTTTGTTTACAAGTCCAAATAACAGTTATTTTTATCGTTCACTTTATTATCTCCAATGTTTTGAGGTTCTTACTCATCGTCTTCTAAATTTCTTCTTCATTAGACATTCTTTGACCCTCATTTACAATATTCGTACCCACTTCAAGCCAAACAATCTCACGAATATTTAAAAGATTGAGTTCGCCGTCACAATCTGTTAACTGTAAAAATTCATTATTATCATCAGATACAGAATCCAAACTAAATATCAAATTATATATCTCTTTTTCATCTTCAATATCTATCGGAAACTCTTCACTCCAACCTCTCAGAAATAAAGATAAACTTTTATCAAAATTTGGATTATTTAATGAAGTATTTAAACTTCCTATGTCAAAAAGCATCTGAACTGCCTGAATATCTTTTATAGAAATACAAACACTTAGCCCATCAACTGTATCAAAGCTAAAAAATGAGGTATTATTCGTCTGATTTCTATTTTGTAAAACTTCATTTAACCTATTTTGCTCTTCTTCTAAAACTCTATATATTCTTGTATTTGAAATATTTTTTAAGAAAAATTTCAAACTATAAACTACTGCATTCATCTTCGCAACCTCCTAATATTAATTTTTCAATTTTATTTTTTGCCTCGTTCTCATCCTCTTCAATCGCAACTTCAACTGCTTTTTTGGCTTGTTCTAAAAGTCTTTTTGATGCCTCTTTTAGTTCAAATGATTGTTTGATTTTTTCTTCGATTTGAACTTGGATTGATTGGGCGATGATTGGGATTACTAAATCTTTTAAAGTTTCTTGATTTAGTCTTTGTTGAACAGAACCTCTCGAAAGTCTTTCTATTAACATTCTGTTATATGAGTTATTAAAAAGTAAAGTATAGACAAAAGGATTTAAATTATCAGGCAACCTAAAACATAATACATTATCGCTATAAATACTTCCTTCCATCATTTTATCAACCGTTCCAAAGATGCCAAGTGTACCTACTCTTGCAGTCACTATATCTCCATTTTTAACAAACTTTGTAAAATTAATAGGATTTACAAAATAATCTTCATCTTCAACTATAAGTCCATTTGAAATATTTGTACTTCTTATATAAAACTTTAAATTAGTATCTTTAACAAAATATTCTTCTGAATACTCACCAGTTTCAATAGAAACCAAAATATTATTTAAAGTGTCAAATCCACCTTTATAACTTTTAATTTTTTCAATAATATCATTATATTTTGGCTGATAATATTCGCTATCAAGTCGTCCACTAATTCCAAAACTTTCACTTAATGTTTTAATAGCGATATTGTCACTTCGAGGCACGAAGCAGTCCAAATCAAGCTCTTTTAAAAGTAACTTTTCCGCTTCTTTGTAGAGGATTTTGCTTTCTTCTAATTTTTTATATGAAGATTTTACAAGGGTTTCTATTTTGGTTTGGAAAGTGTTTGAAAAGATTGGGATTATAAAACTATTAAAATCTTTTGGATAAATTTCAATTTGCCCAGAACTTCCACTATAGTATCTGCTAATTTGAGATTGTCCATAGTATGATTTTAAAAATATTGTTAAATAATATGAGTTTATATTTTTTGCAACAATAATATTTACATGATTATCAACTGAAATTTTTTCATTTAGGTAATTAATATTTACTCTTCCAAGAGTTCCAACACCTGTTGAATTTATCATAATAGCTTCTTTTGGAACTAATGCACCATAACCATTTTTTGCACTCTCATAATCTAAAAAATAATCTCGTATATATTGACTATTTAAAACTTTTATATTTGAATTTTCATCATAGATAGGCTGTTTATATCTAGCATTGAAACTATTTAGTTTTGATAAATATTCGTATTGTTTGTTTAACAATATTTTTTTAACATTTAAGCAACTTTTATTTACAAATTCACTATCAAATCTAAACTTTTCATTATCTTCTAAAACCTCACTAAGTTTAAGTTCAACAGCTTCCAACCCATCCAATAAAGCTTTATATTTCGCTTTATCAAATGGGCTATCTACTTTCCCGAAAAGCTTAAGTCCTCTTTTTTAGCAAACTCTGCAAAGGCTTCGGCTATTCCGTCACTAGTCAAGCCATCATGATTAAAAAGGTCGTGTTCTACTATTAAGTGGTCGTGATTGTCAAGCTTATTTGTTCCATCTTCATTTTTAACATAAATCTTTTCGCCACTATTGTCTTTACTCTGTTTTTGCATCGTTGCAAAGAATATAGGATAATCCTCTTTTTTAGGGCAAAGTTTTTCATCCCATTTTTGAACTATCAGAACCGATGTTTTTGTTCCAGTATGCGGTTTAAATACATTTCCATGAAGTCCAATAACTGCTAAAATTCTGCATTTTTGGGCTATAAAGTCCCTTACAAATTTATCACTTGAGTTATTAAATCTCCCTTGAGGTAAAACAACTGCCATTCTTCCACCACTTTTGAGCATATCAAGGTTTCTTTCAATAAATAAAATATCTCTTGAAACTTTACTGTGCCATCCTTTGTATCTTGTTGCTTCATCGATAGATGAACCTGCTCGTTTTTCTATTTTTTGCCCTAAATCATACCTATGTATTATACGACTTTCTTTTATGTCCCCAGCAAATGGTGGATTTGCCATAACTATATCAAATTCAAACTCTTTACAGTCGTAAACTTGTTTCGTTGTCACATAAGTTTTTCCGTTTCGTTCCTCTTCAATTTCAATAATATTTGGTTTTTTGTTTTTGAGTTGTTTTTTTAGATTATTCCAACCAGTTCCATAAGTATCTAACCACTCTTGGTTATGGTAGCTTTCATCCCATCTTTCAAAATCCAATGAGTTCATATTCAAAACATTTGTATGTCCATCACCTGCTATGATATTTAACATTCTTGCTACTCGTACTGTTTTTTTATCAAAATCAATTCCAAAAACTTTTTCTTTTACATATTGTAAAGCTCGTTCGTGCTTTTTTTCTGCTGTGAATAAATGAGATTCTTCTATCCCTAAATCTTGATATATTTTTTTCCATACATCAAAAACGGTATGTATTGGAAATCCACAACTTCCACTTGCAGTATCCATCATAGTTTCATTTTCTTGAGGATTTAGCATTTTGACACACATATCAATTGCATATCGTGGGGTAAAATATTGCCCTTTTTCACCTTTTGCATTTTTATTAACTAAATATTCAAAAGCATCATCTATAACATCAAGATTTGAATTAAATAACTTTACATCTTGAAGCGAACTAACACAAACAGACAAATGAGAAGCTGTAAGCTCAAGTAATTCATCTTCTTTAAAAATCCCTCCCCATTGTTTCTTTGCCTTGCTAAATATGTTTTCAATCTTTTCTTTTAATTGGCTGTCACTTTCACCATAGTTTCTAAATTCTAGATTTTTTGTTATACCTCTTGTATTTTGAAGTTCATCAAAAAGCTTGATAAATATAAGTTTGAAAACCTCCTCAAATACATCAACTCCAGCATTTGCTAAAACTTCATCTTCCATATCCAAAACAATATTTTTTAAACTTCGTTTTTGAGTTTTTAAAATATCTTTTTTTATCAAATCATTGATATTAAATTCTTCTTTTAAAACATCTTTTAATGACTCTTTTGCTGTTGGAATATCGGTTATTGGTTCAAAGTAGTTAGGGTCTTTTCTGTGATAATAAACAACTTGCTCTCCATTGCTCCAGATAGCCATTGTAGCCCCAGTGGAATTACAATAACTTTTTAACTGCTCTTTACCATCTTTGAGGGTTGGCTTTTTAACCTCAATCACTATATATGGTACTGTTGGATTTAGCTTATCCATAATAACAATATCAGCTCTTTTGACTTCTCGCCCAAAATGAACTGCAAATTCTATTTGCATACGATTATAAGGGTAATCATAATCCTCGTGTAGAGAGAGTAAAAAAAGTTGTCTTACTATCTCTTCTGGCTTAATTTGAATCTCTTTTTTTCGCACCAAACAAGTTACGAAATAAGTTTTTTTACCCTTAACTTCTTTTTCAAAGATTGAAGATTCCAGTTTTTCTAAGTGTTCTGTTTTAAATTGTGTAAGTTTGTAGTTTGAATCTTTAAGTATTTCACTTATTTTCATAGAGTACCTTTTGAGTGTTTTTGTATATTTTTAATATTTGATTATAACCCAAACTTGCCCAAAGTTTTGTATGGTAAACCCTTGAAAAATTGAGCTTTTTTTGAAGTTATCAATTCCAAAGATTTTTATTAAATATCCCTAAAATAATGATTTTTTGATTTGGTATGTCGATTTCAAAAGGCACAGTGTAGCCTTTGAAGATAAGTTCTCTTAGATTTTCATCTTTGGTTTTTTTGCGATAAGCATAAGGAGTTTGGGGGATGTTTTGTATTTTAAAATTTATAGCATTGAAAAATTCCAATGCCCTTGATGGACTATCAAGTGCTATAAAATCAACTATCGCCTCAAGTTCATATTAAAATCTTAACGATTGCTCTAATTTTAAAGTTGTGATACTAATTTCTCTCTGATTCTATCAAGTCCAGTTCCAAATGGAACAGTTTTCATCTTCCCACTTCGATACTCTTGCGACCTTTTGAGTATCTCTTCATCAAGCGATTTTTTGATAGTGATAGCATCGTCAGGTAGAGTTTTGATGAAGTTTTCAAACTCTGGTAAATATTGCTCTTTTATACTTACTTTCATAGTCATTTGCTACTCCTTGTTTGTATTTTTATTTTTTGATTATAACCCAAACTTACCCAAAGTTTTATAGGGCAATTTTGAAATAGTTCTACTATTTGCAATTTTCAATTCAATAGAGCTTTTGATTATTTCACGATTATTTCACAATTAGACTATAAACTACGATATTAGAAAATATAAAACAAGGAGACGAAGATGAAAAAAACAGTAGCAGGAGTATTATTTATAGGGGCAACACTTTTTGGGGCTGATTATACAAATATGAGTCTAGATGATTTATCGCTTCAAAAAGGGAGTATCCCAGAAGCTGATAGAGAAGCTTTTAAAAGTTCTATGCAAACTAAAGTTAATGCTTTAACACCTGATGAAAGAGACAACATGAAAAAAGAAAATGGTATGAATGAGCAAAGTATTAAAAGACAAAATGGACAAAAACAACAAAGTGGTAAAGGTAAAAAACAAACTTTATACTAAAAATATTTTAGATAATGGCATTAAGCAAATCAATGAAAATATCTTTTTGGTATAATCAGCCATGAAAATTTTATACCTAGAAGATGACTTAAATCTATCGCAAACAGTTGAAGAATACCTAAATGAAAATGGCTTTGAAGTTGTTTGTGTTTATGATGGTGATGAAGCTTTGGATTTACTTTATAGTTCAAACTTTGATTTGTTGATTTTTGATGTACAAGTTCCTAATCTCGATGGCTTCTCTCTTTTAAAACTCTTACGAGAAGCAAATATCAAAACACCAGCAATATTTACAACTTCACGAAATACAATTGATGATTTATCCCTTGGATACGATGTTGGAGCTGATGATTATCTTAAAAAACCATTTGCCCTAAAAGAGCTTCATCTTAGGATAAAAGCGATTTTAAAACGAGAATATGGGATGAGCCAAAGTATTATAAAAATTAGTGATAGTGTTAGTTTTAATACAAATACACAAAAAATATATCTAAATGGCACACCTTATGAGATAAATCAAAAAGAGAGTGAACTGTTAAAACTACTGATAAAACATAACAATAGTTGCGTTGTTTTTGATACTATTTTTGAAACTGTTTGGAGTTTTGATGAGACTCATAGCGAACAAAGTTTGCGAACTTATATTAAAAATTTACGAAAAATATTGGGTAAAGATAAAATTATAAGTATCAAAACAAAAGGATATATGTTTGTTTAGTGGTGAAAAACAAACAATATTTAGTGTTTTAGCACTCTATCTCGTATCAACATTTTTACTTATTAGCACTGTTGGGTTTGTATATTTTAAGTATGAAGCTAAGAAATTTCAAGATGAGATAAAACAACAATCACTCTTAAAAGCAAAACTCGTCCATAAAGAGCTTGAAAAGTTACAAAAAAGTGATGATGAACATCTAAAATATCCCAGATTTGAAGGATTTGAAAGTGCAATTTTTGATGGCGAAGGGAAGCTTATTTTTACAACCGATGAGAATATTAAAGGGATAGATTTTACAAAAGAGATTTATAAAAAAGATGATTTCGTTTATTTTGTAACATCGTTACAGCCTTATTATTTTGGCGGAAAGTATATAGTTTTAAAACAAAAGAATATTGATTTTTTTGAAGATATTGGGAAAAATATCCTCTACCTTACTATGTTTATCCTTGTCGTAGTTGCTTTAACTTCACTCTTTTTGGTTAAACTCATCTTAAAACCAATACGAGACAACCTAGCTTTATTAGATAGATTTATAAAAGATACAACTCATGAATTAAACACACCACTATCTACAATTTTGACAAATATTGAACTTCTTGATGAGCTGAAACTTGAGGAGAAAACCCAAAAAAAGCTCATAAGGATAAAAATGGCGTCACAAACTATTTTTGCACTTTATGATGATTTGGTGTATCTTACACTAAATAAAAATACAAAAAATCAAAATGAAATAGTTGATGTTTGTGATATTTTAAAAGATAGGATTGAGTATTTTTCTTTGATGTTTGGGTCAAAAAATCTTAAAGTTGATTTTTTTGCAAATGGCACTTTTTTACTTTTTATCGATAGATCACAACTGATCCGTTTGGTTGATAACCTTTTTTCAAATTGTTACAAATACTCAAAGAAAAATACCAAAATAACCGTTGAGCTTTTGGAAAACGCTTTTAGTATATCTGATGAGGGGATTGGTATGAGTGATAGTGAGATAAGTAAGATATATCAAAGATACACAAGGTTTGATACAACTGTTGGTGGCTTTGGGATAGGGTACAGTATAATCAAAAAGATAGCAGATGAGTATAGTTTGAAAATAGAGATTAAATCAAAAAAAGGGGTTGGAACTTGTGTAGTAATAAAAAAATAATTATTTTGTTGGTTTTTTTAAATCAAATATCTTTTGGTGGTAATTTTCAAAAAAATTGTATGGAGTGTCATACAAAGACAGAGCAAATGGGGATGTTTTTAGAAAGATATGAAGAGAAGTATGGAGATGAAAAAGGGGTAAAAAAAGCAATTTTTGAGTATTTGAAAAATCCAAAAAAAGAAAATTCAATAATGCCAAATGGTTTTTTGAAAAGATTTGGAGTTAAAGTAAAAACAACGCTTGATGAAAAAACTTTAAAAGATGAGGTAGATGAATACTACAAAAGATACACTATGAGGGGTAGATTGAAATAGAGCTTTTACAATACTTTATTGCTAATGGTATTGTTTTATCTTTTCATAATTTTATTTATCTACAATGAAAATATCTTATATAAAAGGAAAAAAATGTATAAAAAAATAATCTTCTCACTCGCAATGCTTGGCTTATTGTCAAATGTTTACGGTATGAAAGTTGTAGCAACTGCTGAACAATTGATGGAAAACTACCAAAAAGAAGTGAAAACAATCAACACGAAACAATTAGCTGAGCTTCTAAAAAACAAACCAAATACGAAAATTATCGATGTAAGATTAAGAAGTGACATCATAAAGCAAGGTGGACATATCAAAGCAAATAAGATGACAAATATCTCAAGGGATAAATTGGAGTTTATGATAGCTGATGTTGTGAAGCCTGATGAGACATTTATTGTCCATTGTTACACGGGAAATATCTCACTTTTAGCTGCAAAACATCTAAAAGATATGGGTTATGAAAATGTAATTTGGTACAAAGATAGTTTTAAGGGTTGGAAGGAAGCTGGTATGGAAACAAGAACACCAGATGACTATATAGAATCTATGCTGTTTCGTCCAGTAGAAAAGGTTGCTGATGGTGTTTATGCATCTATTGGTGAACTTGGACCAGGAACTTATGAAAATACAGGACACAACAACAACCTTGGATTTGTAATTGGGGATAATTCTGTTCTTGTGTGGAATGGAGGAGGAAGTTATCTTTTGGCAAAAGCTTTGCACGAAGAGATTAAAAAAATAACATCAAAACCTGTAAAATATGTAGTTTATGAAAACTCTCAAGGACACGCTAGTCTTGGGGGGAGTTACTGGAAAGAGCAAGGGGCTACAATAATAGCTCATGAGATAGCAAATTCTGAACTTATAGAACAAGGCTTACGGATAGAAGCTGATGCTAAAAGAAGATTAAACGATAAATTTTTGGGGACAAAGATAGTTTTACCTGATATTACTTTTAAAGATAATTACACAGTTGATTTAGGAAATAAGATTGTTGAAGCAAAATATTTTGGGTACGCTCATGAACATAGTGATATAGCTATTTGGCTTCCAAAAGAGAAGATTGTTTTTGCTGGAGATTTGGCGTTTTATCAAAGAATGTTGCCTATTTTTGAGATAACAGAGACAAAAAAATGGCTTGAGGCTTGGGAGCGACTAGAGTTACTAGGAGCAAAAATTGTAGTTCCTGGACATGGTGATGTTACCGATATGGCACATACAAGAGCTCATACAAAAGATTATCTACTTCACTTAAGAAGCGAAATAGGAAAAGTGCTTGAATCTGGTGGTGGACAAGAGAAAGCTTATTTGATTGACCAATCAAAATTTGAAGATTTGGACGCTTTTAATCTTCTAGCAAAATTAAATGCTGGAATGGTTTATAAGCTTATGGAATTTGAAGAGTAGCAATTTGTTCAAATTATAATTGCCAAATTTTAAAAAACAAAAAAAGTTTGGGTTTATAGCCCAGCTTTTGTGTAAACATTTCTTGGATTCCACAAAATCCACCCGTTGCTACCGAAATCATCACTAGCTTTTATCTGTTCTCTTATCTCAAAATCACCATAAATTCGTCTATCAAACGCATAATCTCTAAATGCTTGAAGCCACGGACGATAAGCTTTTGGTGAACCTTTTGATTTTAAAAGTGCTCTATCTAGTGATTGTTTTACAACTTGATAGTTTGCATCAACTGGATTTTTGTGGTTTGGAATACCATCTTTAAAACCACTAGGATAAAGCATTGGTGAGAGATAATCTACAAATGGAGCCATCGCATCTATCCTTTGACCTATCTCAATATCCCCCTTATGCCAACTTGTATATCCAAAAATATCCGCTGAGGTGAATACATTGTATTTAGCTAATCTTCTTTTTGCCTCTTTTAAGAAATCAGCTATCGCTTTTACCCTTTCATTTTCACTATTTGGAACACTAAAAACTATCCCTTTTCTATCTGGAAATCTTATGTAATCAAACTGAATCTCATCAAACCCAGCTTTTGCACTCTCTTCTGCAATGGATAGTGGATAATCCCATGAAGCTCTAATTGACGCATCAATCCAATACAAACCCTCTTTGTCTTTAAATAATTTTCCATCTTTTTGTTTCACCCCAAACTGTGGATAAGAACTCACAAATGGTGTGTCTTTAAAGGTTACAATTCTAGCAATTGTGTAAATTCCCTCTTTTTTAAGCTCTTTTACAAATTCTGGTAGATTGTGAAAAAGGATAAGATTTTGCGCCCCTATTTTATGAGCAGTTGGGTTTTGTACCTTAAAAGCAATTTGCCCCCTATCCATTTTAATATCAATCACAACCCCATTTAATTTTGTATTTTTGATAAGTGTTTTTGCATTTAACATTATTTTTTTATCAGTCGCCCCAAAACTTGAAAGGTAGAGAATGTTTGGTGTTAGTTGATTTAGGTACATTTTCCCGCCACTTAAGTAAAATTTTCTATCATAACCAACAGCACGAGCACCTATAATAGAGGCATTTGGAACTTTAAAAGTTCCATTCTCATCGGTTTTGTAGGCATTATCGTTTGATGTGATAATTGCACCTTTGATTGGTTTGTTTGTAGTTTTGTCATAAACAATTCCAGAGATATTTGAGTAAGAAAATGTGAAAAAAATAGCTATAAAAAGTAGATATTGCATAGATTAAATCCTTAAAATTTCGCGATTATACACTAGATTTAATTAATCAATTTTCCACTTAAGTTCAATTTTTTCTATATAATTCAAATTATTTTATTATGGAGAAAAAATGGCTCTAAATCTACCAATAAAAATCTTCTTATTTATCACAATAGCCTCATTTTTTGGGCTGATTTATGTTACAAATGAGAAAAATGAATTTTTTAACAACCCTCTTAGTGGAGAGGTTTTGGGAAAAATTGATTATAAAAAAATCCAACTCCAACAAATTGTAAAGGAGAAATACAATATCGATGCTGATATTCCAATTGAGATAAATGATGAGATTTCAAATAATCTTTTTGGGTTGGCAAGTTACAAACAAAATGGAAAGATTGTAATTTTGTTAAATAAAAATCGCTTCAAAGAAAATGAAAGATATATGATTGAGGAGGTTTTACCACACGAATATGCACATGCTGTAATGTTTATTATAGGTGATTTTACACCACATAATGGTGGACATCCTCCACTTTGGGAAAGAATTTGCAATGAAATTGGTGGGGTAAAATGTGACAGGTTTGCAAATAGTGATGATATTTTGATTGAAAAGCTGGGATTTAAAAATTAAGATAGTTTGATTTTGCTATAAATTAAAAAATTAAAAAAAGGGAAAATATGAAAAAAATAATGTTAGGGTTGATACTCTTAAGTACGGTGTTATTTGGTGAGATGGAGATAGTGTTTAATAAAAAATTTGAGATAAAATTAACTCCAAATTTGTTAAATGTTAACATCTCTTTTTCTGTCCAAAAACAATCACAAAGCAATGTAACAACTCGTCTTACTAATATTTCGCAGATTGTAAAAAATGAAAAAATTGTTAAATCAAAAGGTGGAGAATACAATATAAATCCACACTATCTGTATGAAAATGGAAAAAATATCCAAAATGGATATGACGGAACAATCACTTATAATCTTTCATCAAACAATCCAGAAATTCTTAATAAATTTATAAGAGAGTTGCAAAATGTGAGCGAGAAAAACGGTATGACAGCGACTATTTCATCTACATTTTGGAGTGTTGAAAATGATGAGATTAGTGGTGATTTGCATATTGAAAATTTAAGAATTGAGGCTATGAAGTGGGCAGAACAATATGAAAAATTACTTCTTACTAAACTTGGTAAGAGTTGCAGTGTTTCTAAAATAAACTTTACGGACACACAAAGATTTTACAATCAACCGATGATGTTAAGATCAATGGCAACCATGCAAGACCAAGCGCCAGTTCCAACTCAAGATGAACAATCTTTTAGTGTAAATGGTAATTTTGTGATGATTTGTAAATAGTTTCTTTGGTTTTTTTACATTAAAAAGTTGATGCTAAAAAACTAAAATTCTACTAATCAATCTAACTTTTTCTTAGTGCTTTGCTTTAAAAGAAAAAAAGTATAAAAATAAAATAAATCAAAATTATTTATAAAAGAATCACTCACTAAAATTAGCAAATGCACTTTCTATACTTGGGGCTGTTTTGTATTTGGTATTTGTGAGCCTTACATATTTGGTATTAAGATCACATATCGCAATTCTAAAATTACCACCCACAAGAGGTTTTGCAACACAAATTATCTTTTCCTCAAATTGTTTTGTAGTGTGGATGATACTTTGTAGATTTGGGAAAAAATATTTTGGATGACTTAACTATGTAATCTCAACAATAACTGTATTTTGGCTATTTTCAAGGGTTTGAAATATCTCAATCGCATCTTCATAATCTTCAAAAGAGATACCACCAGCCATCAAATTTTTTATTAAAGGCTTGTAGATCTTCATCTAAAAATACACCAACCAATGATTGTAAATCAAAAATTTACACAAAAAATCTTTAACCAAAATAGGGAGTAATTTTAAAATAAAACTACTTTATCTATTCATTGATTTGGCCTTGATATGATTTTTTCCTAAAAACTCTTTTTCATTTGCGCTTGATACTACAAGTTTTGCTATATTATCCGTATCAACAGCTATATCATGTGCTTGAGACGCTATTGAAGCGTTTCTTTGTGTTTGTTGATCAAGAGAATTCATAGCATCATTTATTTGATTTATCCCTTGTAGTTGCTCTTTGCTTGCCATCTCAACATCTCTAATAAGATTTATTGTTTGACCTATGCTTTCATTTAGAGTTTCATAACCATTTATCATCCCATCAGCTATTTGTTTGCCTGTATTTGCTTTTTCTGTTGCGTTTGAAACTAGTTTTTTAATCTCATTTGCGGCGTCCGCACTTCTTGTTGCTAGATTTCTAACCTCTTGAGCTACAACTGCAAACCCTTTTCCAGCTTCTCCTGCGGTTGCTGCTTCTACGGCTGCATTTAAGCTTAAGATATTTGTTTGGAATGCAATTTGATCAATAATTGCAATAGCTTCACTAATTGCGTTTACCTCTTTATTTATATCATCCATAGCTTTTGTTGTTTCGTTTGCAAGTCTTTGCCCATCATTTGCAGATTTAGTTACACTTGAAGCGAGTGATGCCATTTTTACGATATTGTTTGTGTTGCTTGAGATGTTTGATGTTACCTCTTCTAGGGCTGCTGCTGTTTCTTCTAAAGCAGCGGCTGCTTCATTCGAGTTTTGATTTAATAAGCTAACATTTTCAAGAAGAGTTGTTGAGCTATTTTGAAGAGTCAAACCAATAGATTTATTTTCACCTAAAATATTTGATATTACATCACCAAGTTCATTTACAGCTACTGCTACTTTTGCGTATGGTGAAGGAAATCTAGCTGTAAAGTTTTCACTTTTATATTCATTAAGAGTTTTAATTAAAAGATTTGTATCTCTTGCTATTGTATGCTCTAAATAATATCTAAGCTCTTCTATAAGATTTCCAAGCTCTTTTAAAGCTGGAGTTTGCGTCTCTTTTTCAAATTTTGCCAAGTTGTTTCCAGATTTTAATTCATTTGTAAATCTCATCACATCAGATACAAATTCACTATCTCTTGCGATTGAAATTTCAATTTGTTGAATATTTTGATTAATAACTTTTGCCATATCTCCAAATTCATCTTTGCTATCTAGTTTGATAGCTTGTGTGACTGTTGTTTCTTTGTTGAGATATTTAAAAAATGATAACAATCCATTTTGAAAGATATTCACTTCCGCTACTATCACTCTAGCGATTAATTGGATAATAATAAAAATAACTACAATGGTGGCTATTAATAATCCTATAATAAATTGTGTTGTGTTTGAAGTAGTTTGTGCAAATAAACTTCCCAAATCATGAGTTTTTTTATTGTTCGCTTTTTGCCATTTTGATAGCCCCTCTTTAAGTGGTCTCCACTCTTTTGTAAAGGCTGAATTATCACTTTTTTCTAGTACTACGTTACTGTTTAATTTATCAACAATATTGTCAGTAGCTACTTTTTGAGCACCATATAATTTATCAATTTCAAATTTTTCATAACCTTGAGAAATGTTTGAACTATTTTTTAATTTTTCTGCAAGTTCGTTAAGTTCAGAATATGCTTTTTTGAAATTTTCTTTTGCCTTAGTGTCATCTGGATTTATAATAATCCCCCTTAAGGCATTTGATACTTGTAGCCCTTGTTCACTTGTTTTTGTGATAGTTACTGCAAGCTCTCCAACTTTACTTGTACTTTCATAATTTTCTTGTAAATGCTTCATTTTTACATATGTAAAAATAGCTATCGCGCTAAGAAACAATATAGCAACAAATGTAATAACATTTATTTTTTTGCTCACATTGATGTTTTCTAAAAATTTCATTTTTTTCCCCTTTTTTAAACTAATAGAAGATAATAATTAAATAGTGTTAATAAGAGATTAAAAATAGATTAGATTTTTCAACTTGATGGCTTTTTTTTGTATGTTTTATTCTTTAAACTTTGATGATTTGGATAACTTTTTGGCTGTTTAGTAATATTGAATTTTATGCATTGATACAATGGCTTCTTCGTTTAAAGAGTTTGTTTACGAAATAATAATATATGGGATTTTTTAATAATATGGTACGCCCAGTAGGATTCGAACCCACAACCACCGGGGCCGAAACCCAGTGCTATATCCAGTTAAGCCATGGACGCATCTAATTAGAGTTGGGATTGTATCTTATAAACTTTAAAAGAAAATAATATTTAAAATTTCTTCAATCTATAATCAAGATAAAAACACTTTTAAAGTAAAATCGCAATCTATTTAGAATAAAAATTTTATACGAAATCTTCTGATTTCGCTTTAGGAAGTGATTTTATAAATAACTTGTTTTTTATAAAATGAAAATAATTAAATGAGGGATTTCCTTCATTTTTAGAAGAAAAATTAAGGACATATTACTATGGTATTTACAAAAGAAGAATTTAGTGCAAAAGTAAAAGATATACAAGGGCAAAGTTGGTACAAAAATCCAATTGGATTTGGAATTGCAAGGATTGATAGAGGGCAACTTGATGGAACTAAAACACTTCAAGCGACATTTCCAGTTGTAAATTGGAATGAAAATTTTGGCTCAGCTGCTGTTTTTTTAAATGCTCTAAAAGAAGCTGGTGAAGAGATTGATACTTTAAAAAATGAAGTTGTTTATCCTATGAGTGATACGTTTTTAACTTCATGTATTGAGACGTTTAGACCATTTATTCCAGAAGCTCGTGGTGATGCGCACAAAAATGTTCAGTTAGTTTCTCAGCTTTCAACACTTCCACGAGAACTTGGACTGAGTGCGGATGATTTTAAAGTTGTATTTATTTTTGAAGATACAGCGCCACTTACAGTAGAAGGTGTATATTTAAAATTGTACGCTTTGAGTACAGGGAAAGCACCACTTAGAAGTTTAAATCTAAATGGGGCATTTGGAAAACTTTCAAATGTAGCTTGGAGTGGAAATACACCAATTGAGCTTGATTGGTTAAGAGTAAACGAGCTTCCTTTAAAATTAAGTGGAAAATATCCTGTTATCGATTTTGTTGACAAATTCCCTAGATTTTTGGCTCATATCATCCCAGCAGATAATACAAGAATTTTAGAGAGTAGCAAAGTTAGATTTGGCGCTCAATTAGCTGCTGGTACAACTGTTATGCCAGGTGCTAGCTATATCAACTTCAACGCTGGAACTTTAGGTGCAGTTATGGTTGAGGGGCGAATCTCAAGTTCAGCTATCGTTGGAGCTGGAAGTGATGTTGGTGGTGGAGCTTCGATTTTGGGAGTGCTAAGTGGAACTGATGGAAATCCTATAAGTATCGGTGAAAACACACTTCTAGGAGCTAACTCAACAACAGGAATCCCGCTTGGTGATGGTTGTATAGTTGATGGTGGTTTAGCTGTATTTGCTGGAACAAAAGTATATTTAAGTGATGAGCAAATTGGTAAAATCAGTGTAGTAAATCCTAACGCAAAACTTACAAATCTTATGAAAGCAAGTGAATTAGCTGGATTAAATGGACTTCATTTTAGACAAAATTCACAAAATGGACAATATATCGTAACAAGAAGCACAAGAGAAGTGAAGTTAAATAGTGAGTTACACTAGGAATATTTTGAAAAACTATATTTTACAAAACGAAAACGCCATATATTATGAGTGTGGATTTAGCTGTGACAATGTAATATTTATCTCTTTAGATCAAGATAGATATTTCATCACAGATGGAAGATATGAGCTTGATGCAAAAGAAAAATGTAAAACTTGTGAAATTATTATCACAAGAGACCTTGTAAAAATAGCACGGAATATCATTAAAAAAAGCAAAATTAAAAAGATTTATTTTGATCCAAACGATTTTAGCTACGAAACTTACACACTTTTGAGTAAAAATCTACATATCACCTTTTCACCTAAACCAAATTTTTCAAAACAAAAAAGAATTATAAAAGAAGCACGAGAATTAGAGCTTATTCAAAAAGCCATGGAGCTTGGAAGAGGAGGATTTAAAAAATTTCAAGACTATTTGCTTAGTGATGGAATTTTCAAAAGTGAACAATATCTAGCTTTTAAGGCTAGAACATTTTTAAGTGATAATGGTAAATTTGATTTGAGTTTCGAACCTATTATCGCAATAAATGGGAACTCAGCAAAACCTCATGCAACTCCAACAGATAAAATTTATAATTTGTATGATTTGCTTCTTTTTGATGGTGGAATAAAATATGAGAGATATTGTAGTGATAGGACGGTAACTTTTGGAGATGATTTCTCGTCTCTTGATGAGTTTCAAAGGGGACAGATTTTTAAAAATAAAGAGAGACAAAAGGTTTATGATATTGTCTTAAAAGCTCAACAAACAGCTATTTCAAAAGCAAAAATTGGAATGAGAGCAAGTGAGCTTGATAAAGTAGGGCGAGATATCATTGATGAAGCTGGATATGGGAAATATTTTGTCCATAGTACTGGACATGGAGTCGGGCTTGATATTCACGAATACCCAAATATCTCATCAAAAAGTGATGTTGTCTTGGAGGAAAATATGGTATTTACAATAGAACCTGGGATATATTTGCCAAATGATTTTGGGGTTAGGATTGAAGATACTATTGTTTTAAAAAATGATGGAGCGGTGATACTTTAATTTGGGCGGTAAGTTTAACTTATAGCCCGAGTCTTTTAACATCTTCTATCGCCTCATCAAGACTATCTTTAAATTTATCAATATTTTTATAACCTACTGACTGAGTAAAATAATTTTCTTTTTTAGGATCAATAAAAAGTACGGTTGGAACATACTCTGGTTCAAACTTTTGTGGGTAGCTATCTTTATCTTTATCGAGCGTAAGTGGGATAAAATGCTCCTTGATTATTTTATCTACTGAGCTATCTTTTAGTGTTTTGTTTTCCATTTTTCTACACCATGGGCATGAACTAGAACTTAAAACTAAAATAACCTGCTTTTTATCTGCTTTTGCTTTTTTGATTGCTACGTCATAGTTTGTCTCATATTTCATAGATTGTACAAACTCTAGTGGAGCACCATGAGAGAATGTTGCAAGAAGTGGTAAAATTGTCATAATTTTTAAAATATTTTTTAAAATCATAGTTTTCCTTTGTTGTGAAATATTGCAAAATAGTATCTTCTTAATATTAACCGAGGATTAACCTAAGGCTATCATCATATAATGGCACACAAATTTAATAATGAGAAAAAAATGGCTAATTTCAAAAAAGTAGTAATAAGTAAAGAATCAAAAGAGAAGCTTGAAAAGTTTTACACTTGGGTGTATAAAAATGAGATTGTAAATGATGTAACACATATACAAAGTGGTGAACTTGTCCAACTTAAAGACCAAAATGGCGGTTTTTTAGGAATGGGGTATTTTAATTTTAATAGTGAAATTACAATTAGAGTGCTAAGTTTTATTGATGAATCAATTGATGAGAATTTCTTTGAAAAAAGGATAGTAAAAGCTATCCTAAAAAGGGAACATCTAAAAACTAAATCGAACGCTTATAGACTTATACATAGTGAAGCTGATTTACTACCCGCGCTTATAGTCGATTTTTATAATGGGTATTTAGGGGTGCAATTTAATAGTTTTGGGATTGAACAATATAGAGAGATGATTTTGAAGCTTCTAGTGAAGCATATAAATCCAATTGGAATATATGATAAATCTGAAAGTAGAGTTAGAAAAATCGAGGGGCTTGAAACTAAAAATGAGGTTATTTTTGGTGAAGTTGCACAAAATATTGATATTGTTGAAAATGGAATTAAATTTTCTATGAGTTTGATTGAAGGGCAAAAAACAGGTTTCTATCTTGATCAAAGGAAAAATAGGGAAATTGTTGGAAACTACATTAAAGAGGGTGATGATGTTTTGGATGTTTTTTGTAATGCTGGAGGATTTGGACTTTATGGACTTAAAAATGGCGCAATTGTACATTTTGTAGATATCTCACCAAATGCTATTACTCAGGTAAATCATAACATCACTTTAAATAATTTCAAAGCAGAAGTGACAAAACAAGATGCTTTTGATTTTATTACAAATGAGGTGACAACTCCAAACCTTTATAATGTTTTAGTTCTTGACCCACCACCTTTTGCAAAAACAAAAAAAGAATCATTTGGTGCGATTAAAGGGATGAAGTTTTTACTTTCTAGTGGACTTAAATTATTAAAACCTGATGGAATTGTTGCTATATTTTCATGCTCACATCACATAGGGATAAATGAACTCCTTGATATTTCACTAGAAGCTTCAAAAAATAGTGGAAAAATGGTTGAAGTTTTAGAGATTTTAAGAGCAGATACTGACCACCCATATATTGTAAATATTCCAAATTCAAACTATTTGAGCGGAATTGTTTTACAAGTTTAAATTGCTTTAAATAGATGAATAAAAATAAATATCTTTTTGTTGATGGTAGTGTAGATCCAAGATTAAAAATTGGTTATGGGGCGTATTTGTTGCTTGATGATTTATCTTTGAATACTGATAATTTTGGTATCAAAACAAAAAAATTTCAAGAGACATCTTCTACAAAACTTGAGCTTGAAACACTTTTATGGGCGCTACTTGAGTTAATAAATGAGGATAACTTGACAATATATACAGATTGCCAAAATATAGTTTCTTTGCCTTTAAGGAAAGAGAAGTTACTGGCTCAAAATACTCAACATCTAAAGCCAAGAACACTATTAAATCATCTTTTGTATGAAAGATTTTTTTCAATAATTGAAAATAAAAAATATCAATTTGTTAAAGTTGAAGGTCATAAACAAAAAAACCTCAAAAACAATATCGATAGGATATTTTCTAGTGTTGATAGGGAAGCACGAACTAAACTAAGAGATATTATTTGAAAAATATAATAAATTATTGGGGTCGTTATGTTTGACAGTTATAGAGATTTTATTAAAAAATATTTAAAGTTAAATACCATTGAATGGAAAATTTTTAAATCAAGATTGTCAATAAAGAGTTATCAAGTAGGGGAAACAATTTTGCATCAAGGAGATATTTGTGATGAGCTTTGTTTTATTGATTCCGGACTAGCTCGTGGATATATTATTGATGAAGAGGGTAAAGATTTTACTTGGAGCATTTTTTTTAATGATAAAAATGCAAATATGTCAAATCTATTTGTTACTGATTATGAAAGCTTTTTGCACCAAAAACCATCAAATATACATATCGAAGCTATCGAAGAGACTGTATTGATTGCTGTATCTTATCAAGATGTTCAACTTGTTTATAATAAACTAAAAAAAGGCGAGAGATTTGGACGACTTATGGCAGAAGAGGCTTATAGCCATCTTCATCATAAAATTATAGATAAGCAAACAAAAAATGCAAAAAATAGATTTGAGGATTTTTTACAAAATACACCATATTTGCTAGAGAAAGTACCACAATACCATATAGCTACATTTCTAGGTATTACACCACAACATTTAAGTCGATTGAAAAAAGAATACAAAATTAACATATGTGAATGACAAAGCTTTTTTGTTTTTGTAAGATTTGACAAAAAATAGGAGTCATTTATGAAACACATAACAATAATTGGTGGTGGTCTTGGTGGACTGACAGCAGGAGCACTATTGTCAAAAGATGGATTTTCTGTTACTTTACTAGAGCAACATAATATTATAGGTGGTTGCGCAACAACATTTCAGCGAAAAGGTGGGTTCACTTGTGAAGTTGGCTTGCATGAAATGGACGGGGTTTTTACAAATCCTAACATAATAAAAATATTTGACAAACTTGATGTTTATAAAAATGTAGAATTTAAAAAGCCACAAGAGTTTTTTAAGGTACATACAAAATATGGCGAATTTGTTATGCCAAATGGCTTGGAGAATGGAAAAAATGTCCTGAAAGAAAAGTTTGTAAATGAAAGAGATGCTATTGATGAATACTTTAGAATTGTCGTTTCAATATCTAATTGTTTTTTGAGGCTTTCAAATTTAAAGTGGCATCAATATTTGTTGTTCCCGTTTATATTTTATCCAATTATAAAATATAAAAATAAAACTGTCTCGGAAGTTCTTAATAATTTAACACAAAATGAAGAGTTAAAATTGATTTTAAATGCAAACGTACAATATTATAATGACACATCAGATACTTTAAGTTTTTTGCTTCATGCAGTTGCACAAAGCTCTTATTATCAAGGTGGAGGGCATTTTATCAAGGGCGGAAGTTATAAGCTTAGTGAGTATTTAGGGAGTATTATTAAAAATAATGGTGGAGAGGTAATTACTAAAGCTATGGTTTTTGAAGCTACCAAAAATAGCGTTACTTATACTTATAAAAACGAAAAAATTACAAAATCAACTGATATCATTATTTCAAATATTTCCCCTTATGATACTTACAAGCTTTTTGATATTTCATATAATGAAGTGAAGCAGATAGCAAATTCAATTACAACTATCTATTTTGGATTTAATCAAAATTTAAAAAGTATTTATGGACAAAATGGGTATTCAAATTTTATTTTCACAGACGAAAAACCTTTTGTATTTGTTGATTATTCACAAATTGATTCAGGATTGACTGGAAGCGATAAATCATTTGGGAGCATTTGCTTTTGTGATGAATTATCAAATTGGGATAAGTTAGATGAGGCTGAGTATCGACAAAAAAAGGAACAACTCCTTGAAAGTTATTTATGTAAACTTAATAGCTACTATCCAAATATAAAACAATATATCGAATTTTCTGAAGTTTCTACACCCAAAACTATTGCTCACTACATTAAAACACCAAATGGAACAGCATACGGATACAAGCCGACACAAAAACAATTCTTTAAAATACCAAAAGTAAAATCTCATAAAATAGATAATTTATATTTTGTTGGTCAATTTGTAATTGCTGGTGGATTTAGTCCCTCTTTGATGTCAGGATTGATTTGTTATGAAAATATTGTAAAAGAATATAAATAAAAAACCCAACCAAAATGGTTGGGTTTTGTTTTTCAAAGAAGTTAGAAATTAGTTTCTAACATTTAATTTGTGAGTTTTGATTTTGTCAACAAATTTCATAATTCTTGACATTTTCTCTTCCTCTTGTTTAATAGTTCTTTCACTATTTAGGTTAAAAATATCCATTTTTTTATCAAGGTACTGAGTTGTAAGATTCCCTTGTCTAAAGTCTTCATCTCTAACTATTTCTCTGTGAAGAGGGATATTTGTAGGGAATCCTTCAATATAAAACTCATCTAAAGCTCTTTTAGCTTTTTTAACAGCACCATCCCAATCCAATGCCCAAACAATTAGTTTTCCAACCATTGAGTCATAGTTTGATGGGATTTTGTATCCTGCATAAGCACTTGTATCGAGTCTCACCCCTGGTCCACCTGGAGTTAGGTAGTTTGTGATTGTTCCAACTGATGGCATAAAGTTTTTTTGTGGATTTTCAGCATTAATTCTAAATTCAATAGCATATCCTCTAAATTTAATCTCTTCTTGAAGGAATTTCAATTTATCACCTTCTGCTATTTCAATCATTCTTTGGATAATATCTATACCGCTAATAACCTCAGTTACAGGATGCTCAACTTGAACTCTTGTGTTCATTTCGATAAAGAAAATATTGTCTTGCTCATCAACTAAAAACTCAACTGTTCCAACACTTTCATATCCTAGCTTGAACATCGCTTTTGTTGATATTCTATAAAGTTCTTTTCTTGTTGCTTCGTTTAATCTTGGAGATGGAGCGATTTCGATAACTTTTTGGTGTCTTCTTTGGATTGAACAATCTCTCTCACCTAGATGTACAACATTTCCATATTTATCAGCAACAATTTGAATTTCTATATGTCTTGGATTTTCAACATATTTTTCAATAAAACATTCACCTTTTCCAAAATATTTTATAGCTTCATTTGTTGCACTATCAAATAATGAATCAAATTCAGCCTCTTTTCGCACAATTCTCATACCTCTACCACCGCCTCCAAAAGCTGCTTTGATAATGACAGGAAATCCAATCTCTTTTGCGACTTTAGCACCTTCAACTTTACTTGCAACTGGTTCATCTGTACCTTCTAAAACAGGAACCCCAACGGCTTTCATAGCTACTTTTGAAGCCATTTTGTCACCAAAAAGTGCAATATGCTCTGGTTTTGGTCCAATAAAAATGATGTCATTATCTGCGCAAGCTTGAGCAAATTCAGCACTTTCACTTAAAAATCCATATCCAGGATGAATAGCATCACATGAAGCTTTTTTTGCTAAAGATATGATAGTTTCATAGTTAAGGTAAGCTTGCATCGGATCACCCATAATTGGATAACACTCATCAGATTTTTTTATCCAAACACCCTCTGTATCAACTTCAGAGAATATAGTTACACTTGTAATTTCTAATTCTTTACAAGCTCTTACTATTCTAAGTGCAATCTCTCCTCTATTTGCTATAAGTATTTTTTTAATTTTCCCCATAATAAACCCCTTTTATGTAATTTTATAATTTGTGATGGAATAATAGAATAAATTCTATAAAAGTTACCATTTTTTAGCCCTTAAAATCAAAATTTGACCCCAATTTGTATCTTTTTTGTAGTTAAAAATTTATTCGCGGTTAGTTAATGTTTGTGTCCAAACTACCAAACAAAAGGTACTAAAATACTAAAAACTACCATATACTAAAACTAAAAAATAGGCTTTTTATGGATATATTAGATTTAGCTATCGTTGGTAGTGGTATTGGTGGAAGTTTAATAGCATCACTAAATAAAGATAAAGATACTATTTTGTTTGAAAAAGATAAAAACTTAGGTGGCGCAGCATCTACTTTCAAAAAAAATGGAAATTACTACAATACAGGAGCAACAACTTTTGTTGGATATGAAGATAACCATGTAGTAAAAAATATTTTTGACTCCATAGGAGTTGTTCCAAATATCTCAAAGTCAAATATTGCAATACGAGTTATTCAAAATGGCTCAGTCATAGATAGAAGCGATGATTTTTTTAGTTTTTTAGAAAATATAGATAGGATTTATCCAAATAAAAATAATAGAATTTTCTGGGAAAAATTAAATCAAATCGATAAACAATTTTGGACTTTAAAAGATATATATTATGGAAAATACTCACTAAAAAGATATTACAAAACATCTCTATTTCTAAAGGAGCTTTTTAGTGTTTTTGGATTTGATCTTTTAAAAAGTGCTGAAGGTTTTATAAAAGAGATTCTGGGAGATATTTCACAAGATTATAAACATTTTATAAATGCACAACTCCTTATTACAATCCAAACAACATCCAAAGATATATCTCTTTTATCAATGGCTCTTGGGCTTTGTTACCCATTTCATAGTGTTTATTATGTCAATGGCGGTATGGGGGAGTTAATTTTGGATATTTTAAAAGATGTAGAAGTTAAAAAAAATGAAGAGGTTTTAAAAATAAAAAGAATATCAAACGGTTGGCACATTAAAACAAATAAAAACGAATATGATGCGAAAAATGTTGTTTTAAACAGTACGATTTATCAAAGTGGAGAGTTGTTTGAGGATGAAAAAATAAAAAAATATTACAATAGTTTCCCATTTAGTGATCAAAGTGCATTTGTTATTTACCTTACCATTAGAAGTGAGGATCAATTTTTAGAACATTATCAATTTATAAACAATACTATTTTAATCAACACTATATCAAACTCGTTTTTTGTTTCATGCAGTAAAAAAACAGATGAAAAATTATCAAAAAATGGATATAGTCTCACAGTTTCAACGCACACAAAAGCACTTTTTTGGAAAAATTTATCATCTAGTGAATATCAGCTGAAAAAAGAGGAGACAAAAAATCAGATAATGGAGCATTTTTTTAACTATTTTGTTGGTGTTTCAAAAAATGATATTGTCGATATATTTACAGCAACTTCACTTACTTTTAATAGATATATAAATAGGTACAATTGCGGTGGAAAAGCAATTGGAATTAAAAATATATTTGATCTTCCTAGTGGAAATACACCTTTTTGTGGGCTTTATAATGTTGGCGATACAGTTTTTGCAGGGCAGGGGTGGCCTGGTATTTCTATTGGCGTGGATGTGTTAAATAAAGAATTAAGAGGATAAATGGAGTCTGTTGAACTTAAAATATCAAAAATTGATTGGTTGATTATAGCTACTATTGGCTCTTTGTTTGGATTTTTTATATCCCTATTTATATATTTTTTAAACCCAAATCTAAGGGAAATATCAACTATTATTTTTAGTATATTTAGTGCTATTTCAATCTCAATCTTCTCATTTTTATTTATAACTGTTTCAAATAATTTTATTTTGCCAAAATTAAATAAAAGGTTTTGGTATCTTATTAGCTTTATTTTTTCGTTTTGTTCTGGCTTTTTTGGATTTTTATTTAGTTACTTTTTTATGGGAAATTTTGATTTGCCTATTTTAAATATTGTTGATTTTTATTGGTTTGAGATCTCTATTTGTATAGGGTTTTTTACTTTTTTAGTTGGGTTGATTTTGCACCAATTTATATCTATGAAATACAAAAACGAGATCTTTAAAACTGAGATTTTAGATACCAAATTAAAAGCGTTAGAAAACGAGTTAAATCCACATTTTTTATTTAATGCACTTAATTCCATGAGTGAACTTGTCCACACAAATCAAGAAAAAGCTGAATTATCAATTTTAAATCTCGCAAAGTTTTTAAGAAACGCCATAAATAGTGATAGTTTGGTTTTGATTGATAGTGAAATAGATATGGTTAAAACTTATGTTGAGATAGAAAATATAAGGTTTGAGAATAATATTTTGTTAAAAATTATCGATGAGAGAGATTGCAAAAATAAAGAATTTGTACAAAAAATCCCAAAATTTTCAATTCAACTCCTTGTTGAAAATGGTATAAAACATGGTTTTGGTGGAGATAAATTAAGAATTGAGATAAAAATAAACAACAATTTTATAGAGGTTTTAAATGATGGAAAAGTTCCAAGTGAGATAGTTTATGGTACTGGTCTTGCAAACCTTTCAAAAAGATTACAGCTTCTAAAGATTGGAATTTTAGAATCTAAAATATCGAAAAATTTAGTAACTTTTACAATAAAAATAGGAAATAAATAATGGATAAAAATATAAAAATATTGGTTGTAGATGATGAAAAATTAGCTTTGGCTCGAGTTCAAAGGCTACTTGGGGAGTTGGGTTTTTTAGATGTTGTTGTGTTTAGTAATCCAATGCTTGCAATTAAAGAGCTTGAAAGAACAAAGTTTGATGTTGCATTTTTGGATATCTCGATGGCTCAAATGAATGGTTTGGAGTTAGCTAATAAAATTATCGAAATAGAGCCTCAAACATTTATAATTTTTCAAACAGCTCATAGTGATTTTGCATTGGAGGCTTTTAGAAGTGGTGGGATTGATTATCTTTTAAAACCTACAACAAAAGAGGATATCTTGGCTTCACTAGAAAAAGTAAAAAATTTTAGTGAAATCTCAAATAATCAAAGAAAAATAGTAGGTAAGTATGGCGATAAGATCTATCTAATTGAACTAGAGGATATCTATTTTATAAAAGCTGATTTAGATGAAGTTATAGTGCGGATAAAAGATAATGATGTGTATGTGAAACGAAAAATAAGTGATCTTGAAACTCTTTTAAAAAACAAAAATTTTTTTAGAATCCACCGCTCTATAATTATCAATGTTGATAAAATAAAATCTATGCAAAGTGTTGAGCAATCAAAGTTGGAAATAAATTTTAAAGGGATTGATGAGATAGTTACAAGTTCAAAGGAAGGTGCAAAAGAGTTTAGAGAGTATCTTGAGAGACGAAGTTTGTAAAACTTGCTTAACTAACATTTTTACAATACTAAAGGGTTTCATTTCGGGCTAAAATCTTCGCTAATCAATATGAAAAAGGATATTAAATGTTAAAAGAGCTCATTCACACTGGACTAGGCGTTGCACACATTGTGCGAGAAAAAGTGGAAACAGAAATAAAAAGATTAGAAGACGAAGGGAAGATAAAAAAAGATGATGCAAAAACTTTTTTAGAATCTCTTGAATTAAAAGGAAAAGAGGAGGATGATAGGATAAAAAATCATCTAAAAACTTCACTCAAAGAGATAATCGATGAGTTAGGACTCGCAACCAAAGATGATATTTTAAAATTAAAAGATGAGTTAAGACGATAAAAAAGTTTTTTACAAATTTAAAATATTACCAACCATTTAGAATTTATGGGGTATTTACTTTTTTGCTTACTGTTTTTTTAGTAATTAAAAAACGCGATAGTTTTTTTTATTTCAAACCATTAAAACCAAAAAAACTAAAATCAACAATTATAAATCTTGGAGCTAGTTTTATCAAATTAGCACAAGTTTTAGCAACAAGAAGTGATTTTTTTAATGAAGAGTATTTAGTTGAACTAAAAGAGTTGCATGATCAAATTCCACCTATGCAAACAAGCGATTTTGATGATTTACTCAAGAGAAATTTTAAAGAAAATCCATTTGTTTTGTTTGAAAATATCCCTATTGCATCGGCTTCAATAGGGCAGGTTCATATTGGATATCTAAAAGAAACGAGCCAAAAAGTAGCAATAAAATTTAGAAGAGTTGGGATAAAAGAGCAGGTTTTTGCTGATATTAAAATTATCAATTTTTTTAATATTTTGTTTCGACCACTATTTTCACACCACACAAAAAATTCGATAGAAGCTGTTATTGTTGAGTTTTCAAAGATGATCAAACAAGAGGTAAGTTTTGTAAATGAGCTTGGAAATTTAAAAAAATTTAGTAAGGTGTATAAAAGTAGTGGAGTTACTTTCCCTGTCCCTTTTGAAGAGTATTGCAATGACGAAGTTATTGTTATGAGTTATTTAGATGGATTTAGGTTTGATGATAAACAATCTATTCTGGAAAATAAAATTGATTTTAAAGCTATTATCTCAACCCTTGTAGATTTTTACACTACTCAAATGTTAATAAATGGTTATTTTCATGCAGATCCACATCCTGGAAATCTACTTGTGAGTAAAGATGGAAAACTTATATTGCTTGATTTTGGAATGGTAAAGAGTGTCCCAAATGAGACAAGAGTTGCAATTATTGAGCTTATAAAATCGGCAAATGAGAAAGATTATGAAGGGTATATAAGTGCTAACAAAAGACTAGGTACAATAAGTTACGAAGCACCGACAAATGAATTAGCTGAATTTAGCGAAAAGATGTTTGAGATATTTGCTAATGAAAACTTAAGTAGTGAATCTATGCAAAAATTAGCTTTTGAAGTGTTAGAGGGTACTAGAGATTTTCCATTTAAACTTCCTCAAGAAGCAATTTATATTTTACGAGTAAGTGCTATTATTGAGGGTTTGGGGACAACTTATATAGAAAATTTTAATGGTATAAAAGATATTTTGCCTATTTTACAAAAAAATATCCCAAAAGCACTAGGTGCAAACGATAGTTTACTTGATACACTTTTGAGTGAAATAAAAGATATACCATTTACGATAAAGCATTTTAAATCAACCCTAAAACAGATAAGTGAAGGGGAGCTTAAAGTTTCATTATCACAGCACCAGCTTGATTTTTTGGTTAAAAATTTAAAAAGTTATACAAAATCAACAGTTATTAGTTTGGCGTTGATGTTGAGTGGATTGTTTTTATTGATTTATGAAGATAATTTTAAAGAGATAGCGATTTTTTTATTTGCTTTTGGTATTGGAAGAATTTTATATAAATGATGTTTTTAGCTTTTCATATTAAGCTAAAAACTTTTTTAGTTTGTTTGCATCAAGAAGTCCGCTAGTTCTCCTTAGCTCTTTTCCATTTTTAAATAATATTAGTGTTGGGATTGATCTAATAGCAAACTTTGAACCAAGTAGTTGCTCTGCTTCAACATTGATTTTTGCAAATCTAACTTTGAATTGAAATTCGTTTGCAACGCTTTTAAAGATTGGTGCTATTAATTTACAAGGTCCACACCAAGGAGCCCAAAAGTCAACCACAACTGGTATTGAGTTATTTGATAAAAAGCTACCAAAATTTGTCTTTGTTAAATCTACTGGTTGATTGTTTAGGAGTGATTTTTGACAATGCCCACAATTTGCTTTTTGGTAACTCTCTTGTATTGGTAAAGAGTTTGATTTAAAACAATTGGAACAAACAATAGTTAATTTTTCCATTTTATACCTCTTTTTATGGCCAAAGTATTGGTTTTTGAGTCGGATTTTGACCAAACCATTTTTTGTAAATCCTATCATATTCCCCATTTTTTACAATTTTTTGTATGGCTGTGTTAATTTCATCTCTTAGATTTGACTCATTTTCTTTTAGTCCAATTGCGTATGGCTCTATTGTGAATGGTTTACCAATAATTTTAAACTCATCACTACTTTTTTGAGCCTTTATGGAAAGGGTTGAAAATTCCCCAGTAATTACATCAATTGCACCTTTTTCTAAAGCTTCAAGTGCTTCATTATAGTTGTTAAAATTAACAAGTTCCGATAGTGGTTGAACAATCTCAAAAACTTTCCCATTTTTACTATTTTCTATAACTCCAACTTTTTTCCCAACAAAATCCTTATAGCTTGTTGCATTTGAGCCATTTTTTCCAAGCATTGCTTGTCCATCATAAAAATAATCAATCGAAAAATCTATAATTTTTTCACTATCGACTCTATGTGTTATTGAAGCAATAACAACATCAATTTTGTTTTTTAAAATACTATCTACATAGTTTGCTGATTCCAATGTAACAAATTTTGGTTTTACACCAATGTGTTTTGCAATAGCTTCCATCATATCTATATCAAATCCGATAACTTTTCCCTCTTTGTTTGTAAATCCAAATGGATAACCACTTTGTTGTGTTCCTATTTGAATTGTTCGTTGTTTTTGTATATCTTCTAACTTGTCTGCGTTTGATATTCCTAAACAGAATAATCCAATAATGAGGATAACCTTAAATTTTTTGATAATTAATCCTTGTAGTGTTATTTTATTAAATAAATTTATTATTCATTGTATCAAAAAATAATGATAAGGCTGATTGATTGTTATTTACTAGCCCCATCTATTCCTAAATTTGATACAAAATTGTAATCAAGTTCATTATTTACACTTTCAGCATAAACTTTAATATTATAAAGTTTTGAAATTTGAATTATTGAATCTACAAGCATTTGTTTATGTGTTTCACAATTTATATCTGTTGTGTAATCTCTTGCCAATCTTATACAATTTGGATTTATATCCTTTAAGTTTTCAATCGCTATAAATTTAGTTTCAAACCTTTTAATCATTATCTCTGAACCATTTTTTTGAACTATTTTTACAAAATTATTAAAGTTTTCAGTGTATTTGGCAATGCTATATGCAGTTAAACTAAATACTAACTTATCAGCAATCGATGATTTATGATTAATTGTTGATGTTAGCCAATTTACAAACGATATATCTTGGATTGAATCGAATGATAAATTTATAGAAATCTTATGTCGAATGTTATTGTCAAGAATATATGTAATAACTTTTAAAATTACAGCTTTATCAAAATCAACTATTTTATTTCTCTCTTCAGCAATTGAGACAAAAGTACCAATTGGAATCTCTTTGTTATTGTCATCATATATACTTGCAAAGGCCTCTTGTAAAATGATTGCGTTGTTTTTTATATCTTTAATATCACCAATATAGTTCATATCAAATTTAAAATTATCAACAATATCGCAAATTAAGTCTCCCCACTGCGTTTTGTTTCTCCCATCGTCTTGCGCTTCTTTTAAGTATGCTTCATTTGGTCCAATTTGTTTTGCCATTTCATAGGCTTCATTGCAAACCGAAATAACATTTGTTATGTTGCTTCTCGAATCAAAAGATGAAATACCAATATTGGCAATGTCTAAATTCCCAATTCTGTTCCCTAGCAATTCAAATCTTGATTTTAAATTTTTTGATATATTTATTATTTCATCATTTGTTTTGTTAAGAATAATGAGTGCAAACTCTGCTCCATAAAATCTGTAAGCTTTTGAATCTTTTACATTAGATAAAATATTTGCAAAATCAACTAATAATGTATCTGTTTCGAGGCTACTATTAACTACAGCGTAATCTTTTAAATTTGATATTTTTATAAAAAATATGTGTCCACTTTGTTTTGAAACAAAACTTTCTTTCAGATTTACGTCAAATGTATGTTTGATCGGTAAATTTGTTAATCCATCAAGTTCTAGCTTTTTGGAAACACTCTCTACATCTTTTGTTAGTTTTGTAATCATATTTTTTATTTTTAAAGACATTCCGTTGATTGCTATTGACACAGTTTGTAACTCTGTTGTCCAAGGCAAATTGTCAATTTGTTCAAAATAACCATTTGATATTTTATTTGCTAGGTTTTCAATTGTTTTAAGTGGTTTTAGAATAAGTTTTATAAAAAAAGTAAGTGAAAGCATAACTACAATAAATGCAATTATTGTGTAAATTAATAATAACTTGATTTGTTCATAAAGTTTTGAATAAGCAATTCCGCCATTTGGACTTACAAAAATAACAGCTGCTGTTTTCCAGCCATCACTAATTTCACTACTTTGCGTAGACAGATGAAGTGGTAAGATGTCGATAAACCATTGAGGTACGTTTGAAAATTTTGTATCTCTTGAAGATTGAAATAAAACTTTTGATAACTTTATTTTTACCTCTTTGAAAACCGACGTACCATTATGCTCTAGGTTATATGTAATTGTTATTGAGTCACCATCTTGAAAATTTACACTAGGATTAAAAAGATATGATTTTGGTTCATTATTTAGCTTGCTGGCTTCACTATCGCTTTCAAGAAGCATGAGTTCACTTTCGATACTTTTATCACTGTTCATTACAAGCGCACCATTACCATCTTTGAGATTTAAATTTGAAATTCGATAGTTTTGTCCTATGCCATGTTCTATAATATCTTTATCAGTAAAAGAATAGAATGCATTTTCTAGTCTTATCTCCTCGTAAAATCCACTATCTGATATGGCGTTTATTATTGACCTAATCTCTGGGTCATTTTTGTCTTTAATATATGGCTTTATCATCATACCTATCGCGGTTGCTGTATCACTTGCTTTAGTTGTTGATTCCATTTGAAGGTATTCTTTAGTATTTTTTATTGATATAATCGTATTGCCAATAAATAATACTAAAAAAATTAATGTTATCATTAAATATAGTTGTTTTGAGAGTGACATATAGTCTCCTTTGTTGTTATTTTTTATCTATTAAATCTTTCCATTTTGATAGCTTATTAGCACCTACAAATCTTTCATCTTTTCCTTTGTTTTTAGCTTCCCAAAGACCATTTGCATTGAAACTATAGACAAGACTTAAATCATCTCTACTTGAAGATAGTTGCAATTTTTTGATCACATTATCTAGTACAACAGGTGATGAATTTTGATTGTGGTAATATAAAAGAACCATGTGAGCCTGTTCATAATCTGTGTTTTTTTCCAAAAGTTTTACATAAGCAATTCTAAGTTTTGATTCTTCAATACCAACTTTTAAAAGTGTAAAATATTTCGCAATCGCATAATCTTCACAATCTCCAGCTGCTGTTACTGTAAATTCTATTGGTGTTGCCCAGTAATCATTTTCTTGCCAATGTTTTATGTCTGTCATATACTTAATGGTGTTAAAAAAATCATTTACTATTTTAAGTTTTTCAAATATTTCACTTTTATTTGCACTAGTTATCATTTTATCCCAAGCTAAAAGTCTGTTATACGATTTTTCTCCATATTTGTCTTTGTATTTTTGTTCAACATCTAAAGGGAAATTATCTGCACCATTAATTAAACATATTAAAGAAATTAAGATAAAAATTATTTTATTCATTTGATAAATTTAATATATAACCACTTGAGGAGATGTTTTTTATTGATTTTTTGCCAATTTTTGATCTTAGTCTGCTTACTAATGTTTTAAATGCTTCATCTGTGATGTAGTAAGAATTGCTCCACACCATCTCTTTTAGTGTTTCTTTTGATAAAACACAGTGTTGATTTACGACAAGAGCATTTAGAAGTGAAATTTCATTATGGGTCAGCATAATTTCTTTATTGTCGTGGAGTAGTATTTTTTTATTTACATTGTATGTTATGTTATTACTAAAATTTATCTCATATGTTCCATTTTGTAACATCATTATAACCGATTGAATAAGAGCTTCCCTCAATTGTATTAACGAAATTGGTTTCAAAATGTAATCAATTAAATTTAATTTTACCATTTTTAATAAAATTTCAGTACTTATCATATGGGATATTACTATTATTGGCAAGTTTTTATTATCAATTCTAGTATTTGTGATAAAGTCAATAATTAAAGTATCATCTAATATTATTTCTGTTATCAAAATAGTTATATTTTGGGTGTCAAGGATTGTTTTTGCTTCGTTTATGTTTTTGGCAATAAATACATTATTACACTTCATGATTAGTGCATCTTTGACACTATCTATAAAAATATTATCGTTTTCAACATATAAAATAGTCACTGTTTTTAACATTTGTTCTAAAGATGCTTTATTCATAAATCGAGTATATCAATTTAAATATTAAAAACTAAGAAAAAGATTACATAAACATTACTTTAAGTTTTTTTATATATAATGCAGAGCTAAACTGTCGCGTAAAATTAATTTAGGAGAAAAAAATGAAACGGTTTTATATTGGGTCGGTAATTGTTGCATCATTACTTCATACTGTAAGTGCAGAAAGTTTAAAAGATATTGTAAAACAATCAATATCTACAAATAGTGAGATTCAATCAAATGAATTAAAAACTAAAGCATCTAAAGAGGAGATAATCAAAGAGGAGTCTGGAAATTATCCAACAATAGATTTAGATGTTTTTTTCGAAAAATCACAAACAAAAGATAGTCTAAAAAGTGGCATAACTAAACCATGGGAAAATACAGATGGTTATAGGGCAACTTTAACAATTGAACAATTATTATATGATGGCGATAAAACAGATAGTAGAATTCAGGAAAAAGAGTACAATTATTTAAGTTCAAAATATAGAACAAGTAAAAAAAATGAAGATATTACATTGGAGATGGCTAAAGCGTATATATCTTTAGCAAAATTAAATGAATTTGAACAATTGCTTCAATATGGTGAAAAAGCACATCAGAGATCACTTAATATAGCCTATAAAGCTGAAGAGATTAGTGGCGATGTTTTAGAGACTAAAAAAACTTTATCACTTATTAATACTCAAAATGATAAACGATATTCTCATGAAATTGATTATAAAAAAGCCGCTAGTCAGTTTAAAAAATTAACATCTAAAGATACTCCACAAATATTATGTAGACCAGTAATTGATGAAAAACTAATTCCAGCTACTCTTGAAGATGCAGTTAAGCTAGCTATTAAAAATAACTATAAAATAAAAGAGCAATTAGAAAATATTAAAAAACAATCGACAAAAATTACACAAGAGAATGCAAATTATATGCCAACTGTAAAGTTAAAATTTGATGCTAGTCAAGATAATGATATTGAACTTGTTGAGACAGGCGATCAAACTGAGCTTAATGGAAAAATAACAGTGAAATGGAATTTTTATAGTGGTGGAAGAGATGAAAGTAGTATTCAAAAAGAGAAAATTACTCTAGCTGAAGAGAATAAAAATCTTGAACTAGCTACTGAAGAAGTTGTAGAAAAGGTTTCTACATTATATGAAACTTACAATAGAATTCAAACAAGAATTAAAAATTTTAAAGTCGCAATCGAATTAAATAAAGAGATACTCGCTTTAACTAGAAAGCAACTTGAAGATGGAACTAAAACTTTTATGGATGAGTTAAATGCTCAAATAAAGCTTATTGACTCACAAAATAATCTAATAAAACAAGAGTTTGATTTGTATGATACTTATTATGAGTTACTAAATCAATTTTCAATTTTAGGCAGTTATATTTCTCAAAATGAAAATCAAAAATGTGAAAATGTTAAAGTTGAAGAATTAACAGCTGAAATAAATAAAAATCCAATTGATCCAATTAAAACACTTTTAGAAGAATCACCATCAAAGAAAGCATTTATAGATGAAGCTCCTGTGGATAAAGTTGTTCAGCAACCTATGGTTACTGAAGAATTGCCAGTACAGGCTCAAGATAATTCAAATATGGATGATTTTGTGAAGATTTTTAAAGACAGTAAAGTAACATTAAATGAGAAAGATATGACTATAACTTTATTAGTTACAGAGAATTCATTTACTACTCAAGAGGTAAATCCACAAGATAAATTACAAAAAGAGCTAGACTCTTTTTCTGTTCAATTGTTAAAATATTTATTAGAAAATAAAAATAAATTAAAAGAGATAAAACTACATTCATATGCTTCTTCAGAATTTAGAGCTAGAGACAAAGTTGAAGGTCAATATCAAGCCAATCAAGCTTTATCCCAAAGAAGAGCAAATAAAATTCGTGGTTATTTTATGAAAAAAGCATTTGAGCAAAATATAGATAATGCACTTGTTTTAAGTAAATTTAATGCAATTGGACATGGTTCTGATAGTTTGGTTTATGACAATAATGGCAAAGAAAATAAAACTGCTTCAAGAAGAATTGTTTTTAAATTTATTCAATAAAGGCTAGATGAGTTGAAAGATACTATAAATGAGAATTCCTTAATGACGGAAGATAGTGTGATAACACAAGTTAATACCGATGTAAAAAGTAGTGCGGATCAACCTCAAAAGCAAGCAGAAAGAAGAACAGTAGATGTTTATCTTGAGTGCTTGATGTTTATGTCAAAATATTATCAAAAAGCAGTTTCAAAAGATTCTCTTGTGTCAAGCGTATTAACTCAAGGTCTTTTTATGGATATTAATACATTTATGAAGGCATCTGGACGAATTGGACTTGTTCCAAAAGTTGTAAAAAGGGAATTAGCTCAAATATCAAGATTAGCATTACCTGTGCTGTTGATTTTAAAAAATAATCGTGCTTGTGTTTTACTTGATATTGATATCAAAGAAAATAAAGCAAAAGTTTTTTTACCAGGAATTTCAGGCGAAACTGTAATGAGTCTTGATAAACTTTATAGTGAATACGATAAAACAGCAATCTTAATAAAAAATGAATACCAATTTAAAAATAGACTTCATAAAGAGATTAATATAGACAATCCAAGACAATGGTTTTGGGGAGCAATGAAAAGAAATAGAGATATTCACATAAAAGTTATTGTTGCTGCAATTGTTATCAATTTATTTGTTATTGCTACTCCACTATTTACAATGAATGTATACGATAGAGTATTACCAAATAATGCTATTGATACATTATGGGCTTTAGCAATTGGGATTTTTGTTGTTATGGGATTTGATTTGATTCTTAAGCTTATAAGAAGTCACTATCTAGGATTAGCAAATAAAAGAGCAGATATTGTAATGTCAAATAAAATCTTTGATCATCTTTTAAATATAAGACTTGACCAAAAACCTTCTTCAACTGGGATGTTTTTAAGTAGATTACAATCATTTGAAAGTGTTAGAGAATTTTTTACTACTGCTACGATTTCTGCTGTTGTTGATTTACCTTTTATCTTTATTTTTCTAGGAATAATTTTTTATATAGGTGGACCAACTGGTTGGATTTCCGTTGGAACAGTTTTTTTGGCAGTAATGTTATCTTGGTTTATGCAAAAGCCAATAAAAAATATTATTGAAAAATCGGCAAAAGAAGATCAGATAAAACTCACAACACTCAATGAAACAGTCGCTGGTTTGGAGATTATTAAATCTATTCGTGGACAAAATAGAATGAAAGCGCAATATGAAAATTCACTAAATCAAACTGCATTTTATAATGAAAAATCACAACATCTATCACAAATTGCATCATATTTAACTGCTTTTTTATCTCAATTCTCAAATATAGCAATTGTAATAATGGGTGTTTATTTAGCTGGAATTGGTGAGATGACTATGGGTGCAATAATTGCAGTCGGTATGTTAAATGGAAGAGTTATAGGACCAATTTCTCAAATAGTATCAATGCTCATTCGATATGATAGAACAATGCTATCTTTCAAAAATATTGATCAAATTATGAGTATGGATGTTGAGAGAGATGATAGGGTTTATTTAAGTAGACCAAACTTAAATGGAGATATTGTTTTTAAAGATTTGGTTTTTTCATACAAAGATCAAAATTATGACGCGTTAAAAAATATTAATATTACTATCAAACAGGGTGAAAGAGTTGCAATAATTGGAAAAATTGGTTCTGGTAAATCTACATTTGCAAAACTAGTTTTAAATCTTTTCACACCGAAATCTGGTTCGATATTGGTTGATGGAACTGATGTAAGACAAATAGATCCTATTGATTTAAGAAAATCAATAGGGTATGTGCCTCAAGAGCCATTTTTATTTTTGGGTACGATTAAAGATAATATTACAATTGGAGAAAATTTTGTTTCCGATGAAGAGATAATTGAAGCTTCTAAAATAGCAGGATTAAATGATTTCCTAGGGAAGCATGAGGCTGGTTTTGACTTACTAGTCGGTGAAAGAGGTGATGGATTATCAGGCGGAGAGAGACAAGCTATAACATTGGCAAGGGCAATAATATCAAAACCTAAGATTTTAATTTTAGACGAGCCTACAAATATGATGGATAGCCAAACTGAGCAAGCATTTATTAAAAATATGAAACAAGTTGTTGAAGATAAAACTGTAATTATAATGACACATAAGATGTCAATTTTAGCACTTGTTGATAGAGTAATTGTTTTGCATGATGGAAATGTAATTGCAGATGGACCAAAAGATTCCATTTTAACTTCACTAAGAAATGCGGTATAGATATGTTTAAAAATAATAAAGACATACATTTTGTGAATAGCTTATATGGTCAAGCAAATGAAAAAATTCCTTTCAGGCTTGATATTTTATTTATTGCTATTGTTGCTTTTTTTTTAATGGCAATTTTTTGGGCTTCATATGCTCAAATTGATGAGCTTGCAAGGGGTCCAGGTAAGGTTATACCAGCTAGTAAAATACAAGCAATACAAAATCTTGATGGTGGAGTTGTTTCTGAAATTTTAATAAAAGAAGGTGAAAGAGTTGAAAAAGATCAGCCATTGATGAGAATCGATACTATAAGATTTGAAGCTTCACTGGAAGAAAATAGTGATTTTTATCAGTCACTTTTGGCAAAAAAAGCAAGGCTTGTCGCTGAATTAAAATTTGATATTATGAGTGATATTAGCTCAAGGGTAGAATTTCCTTCAAATGCTAATATATCAATTGAGTATAAAAATCTTGAGTCTAAACTTTTTGAGAATCGCATTAGCGAGTATACGAGTTCAATAAGAACATTAAAATTTCAGTTGCTACAAAAAAGACAAGAGTTAAAAGAGATTGAATCTAAAGAGATTCAACTACAACGAAGCCTGGAATTATTGGATCAGCAAAAAGATACAATAAGAAAAATGGTAAATTCTGGTTCAAAATCAAATATGGAACTACTGAAAATTGAAAACTCTTATAACGAAACAAGAGGTCAACTTGAAGGAGCCACGTTATCAATTCCAAGATCTAAATTAGCAATTGCTGAATCAAAAAGCAAAATGGAAGAGAAAACAAATACATTTAGAGCAGAATCCGCAAAACAATTACAAGAGGTTGAATCGGAACTTAGAAAAATTGGCTCGCGACTAATTAGCGATAAAGATAAACTTGATAAAACGATTGTAAGGTCGCCAGTTGATGGTATTATAAAGCAAATAAATATTAATACGGTTGGTGGTGTTGTAAAGTCTGGTGATACTCTAATTGAGATTGTTCCTAATAGTCAAGTTTTGTTAATAGAAGCTAAAATAGATCCAAAAGATATTGCTTTTATTAATCCAACACAAAAAGTAATAGTAAAATTAACTGCTTACGATTTTTCAATTTATGGTGCATTGGAAGGTGAAATTGTTGAAATTTCAGCTGATAGTATTAAAGATACTGATAGCAAAGAGGGGAAAAGTTATTACAAAGTTGTTGTAAGAACTGAAAAAAATTATTTAGAATATAAGGGAAAAAAATTACCAATTATCCCAGGCATGATTACAAGCGTTGATATCATTACTGGTAAAAAAACAATTATGGATTTTTTACTCAAACCAATTATTAAAACAAAACAAGAGGCGATGCATGAAAGATAAGCTTTTCATTAGCTCAGTAGTTTGTGCTGCAATTTTTACTGGCTGTGTAAGTCTAAATAGTGTTGAAAGGAAGGAAAACTTTTCCTATTCCCCTTTGCATACTGCTGTATTTTTAAACAATGAAGATGTAATATCTTCGGTTATAACTAAAGATAATATTGACATAAAAGATAATTTTGGCGATACACCTTTGATTGATGCAGTTAGAAATAATTTTACACAAACCGCTAGAATTCTTCTTTGTAATAATGCTGATAAAGAGGTAAGGGATAATAATAAATTGTCTCTCACTGATTTAGCGGTTAGAAATAATAATGCACAAATAATAAGTATGTTAAAAGATGAGAATAAATCTTTTTGTCAAATAAATCTTTCTACTAAGGTAAAGGCTGTTGCTAGTATTGAGGAGGTAAAAATTATTTCAAATCAGATTGATAATAATACTATTAGTAAAGATATTGTTCGACATAAAGAATCTAAACAGCAAAATGAATCGGAATACAATGGATTTATTTTGGCTAACACTGAATATAGTGAAGAACAAAATTCTGAGCCTGAAATAGCAACAAAATTAAAAGAATACAGTACAGAAAAATATGTTTATAGAGATAAGATCGATGGTGAATTGATCGACGATAAATTTTTAGATGCATATATTGGAGAAGATGATAAGCCAACAAAAAAAAGTTCTAAAAAATTTGCAAAAGATAATATAGTTCAAAAATCAAAAATAGTAAAAGAAACAAAACAAACACAAAAAAATGATTTTAAAGTTGAAGCTTCAAGCGATAAAAAATCTTTGGATACTAAAGTGAATGATATAAAGCTTAAAGTTGAACCAAAAAAGTCATATGAAAGTATTGTTGAAAACAAAGATAGTAAATCTAAGAAAGTTGAAATTCAAAATAGTTCTTTATTGGTTTCCACACCAAAAATTGAAGAGATTAGTGTAGTGCCTATTGTACAAATTGAGCAAAAAAAAGAACTTCTTAAAAATGACTTATCTTTGGTTGTAAAAAATGATAATAAAGAGAATAGCAAACCAACAGAAAAAAAACAAGAGAATAAAAAAGAGCAAGATAAAATCATAGATAAGCAGCCGTTGACAATCACAGATAGACTACAAATAGTTGCTTTGCAAAACTACATTAGATTCGATAAAACAACGTCTACCTTTACTACAAGTCATGCTGTATTGGATAAAAAATTTAAAATTTTACTTGATAATTTAACCTCTAGTATATATGAAATCTCCAATAATAACAATAAAAAAATAAAACAAATCGTAATTAAAAGTCATACGTCATCCGAACATAGACTGACTAATAATATTGTCGAAAGAAATTATTTAAATTTAATTTTGTCCCAAGTTAGAGCAGATGAGATTTTACAGTATCTTTTGAGTCTTAAAATTGATAAATCGATATTGGTAGCAAAAGGTTTCGGATCAAAATTTTTACTATTAAATCAAGATGGAAAAGAGAATGCTGACCTTAGTAGGCGAACAGAAATTGAAGTGATTTTTGATGAATAGTGTTAGATTTAGAGATTTTATTTTTCTTTTATGTTTGGTTATTTTTTATGGATGTTCATCAAAAAATAGCAACTACGACATAGTAAAGAAAAACAATAAATATGGTGTTAATGATGTTAATGGAAATTTAATTATTAAATATTCTTATGATATGATTTATCCTTTTGATTCAAATGGATTTGCGGTTGTTAATAATTTTGGTGGAAAGTTTGGCGTTATTGACACTAATAATAAAATTATTCTTGATATAATTTATGACTATATTGACAACTTTGAGAATGGAAAAGCACAAATTAAAATCAATGGTAAAATTGGATATGTAAATCAATTTTATGAAATTATCCAAAAACCACAATAGGCAAATTTTGAAATCCATTTTTCTTTTATTTCTTGGCTCAATTTTGCTTTTTTCTCAACCATTACGGTTTTCTAATGAAGAATTAAAATTACTAGAAACTTTGCCAAATAAAAGTCAGGTTTTTACCAGACTTGATAATCTAAAATTCCTTATCGAGGAAGTAAAAAATTACGATATAGATAAACAACTTAATCGTGTAAATTCATTTGTTAATAGAATTATCTCTGCAAGAGATTTTAAAAGTGGAGAACAAACAGATATTTGGGCAACTCCTACAGAATTTTTAATATCTGGCAGGGGTGATTGTGAAGACTATGCAATCCTAAAATATTTCTCTTTGCTTGAAATTGGTGTCCAAAAAGATAAACTTTGGCTTGCTGTTGTAAAAACTAAAAATACAGTTGAATATCACATGGTGCTTCTATATTTTGAGAATATTAAACTTCCACCCAAGGTTCTTGATAATTTAAGTTGGAAGATTCTCCCATTTAATCAAAGAAGTGATTTGAAACCCGTTTTTATTTTTAATGAAAATGAAGCTAAATTGCTCATTAATTCTACTATTGCAAATCAGATAAAATACCCAAAAGAGATAAAACAAAAATTTAAAAATCTTATAATTAAAACCTTAAATAATTAGGGAAATAACCTTCTTTTTTTCAATAATTCACTAATTTGAAACTTATATGTAACCTTTTTTTTATATAATCGTAGTAATAAAAAATGTAGGAGTTTTAAATGGCAACAATAGTAATTACGGCAAAAAATGGTAGTACGAAAGAAGTTGACAGCGCTAAGGCTAGTTCTTTAAGTTTTAAAGAAGGGCAAAGTGTTATCGTTAAGGGTTTAGACCTTTCAAAAATTAAATTATCAATTGAGGGTAAAAATATTTTAATATCTTCAAATGGTGAATCAGCAATTGTTTTAAAAGGTTTAGTAAATGTAATGAAAAAAGCTGAATCAAAAGGTGATTCGGCACTGAAATTGATTGATATCAATGGTAAGACAATTATAGTTTTTAGTAAAGTTGGTCAAATTGATAATCTTAGCGAAGAATTCGTAAGTGGTGAAATTATTAACCAATTAAATCAACCGCTTACTGCTGAAGAAATGGCTCACAAAAATCTTAAGATTTTTAAATTTAATAACCATAATGTTATATTTGTAGGCTTGGGTGACGCTGCTGCGGGTAGAGATACTGCTGCTGAAGAGTTAAATAGCTATATTGTTGCTGATAATGTTGCTGATAATATTTTAGATAATGAAGAAACTATTCAGGAAACCGACAATATAGAAACTGAAGCTGTTCAGGCTGCAAGAAAGAAATCATTAGATACAACCGCACCAACAACTCCTACTATGGCGCTTGTAAATAATGATAATACGATTGATTTAGATAATGTTACTAATGCAACTACACCTATATTTAAAGGTCAGGCTGAAGCAAATAGTACAATTGAAGTTTTCCAAAATGGAATTAGTGTTGCTACTTTTAAAGCAGGTGCTGATGGAAATTGGTCTTACACTGCTCCTCAATTACCAGATGGTAATTACTCATTTAATGCTATTGCAACTGATGCTAGAGGTAATGTGTCGCAACCATCAGAAATTTTAAATGTTGTGATTGATACAAAAGTTGAAAGTTTAGATATATCTTTAGAGTCAGATAGCTTTAGCCCTGATAATTCAGCTAGTACAAATAGTGATAAAATAACAAATAACAATAAACTAATTG
>JAIFNA010000018.1 GCA_020048055.1 Arcobacter sp.
GTGAAGCAAACAATGTAAGTAATATTGCAGCTGAAGTTAGAGTTATGGCTGATGAGCTTGTAAATGATGCTAAATCTAAACGATTTTAAGATTTACTATTTTAAGATCGACTCGCTAAATTCCCTAAAAGTATACATTAAACAAAATGTCCATTCGAAAATAGAACTTTTTATATTGCTTAATCAATATTATCGTTTTCGTCTTTAAATTTTTGTTCATACAATGCACATTCAATCCCACTGCTTTGCTTTACAATAATTGATGGTATTTGTAATGATTTAAATCCATACGCATGACAACCATGAGGTTTGTTAGGCTGCCAAGTTATGAAATAGTACTTACATTTTTGGCATATTATTCTTTGTTTGTTTTCATTCATTGCATAATATTACCAAAAAGGGATAAAAATTGATTTAGTAAAACTAAATAAGACTAATTTTATCTTCATTCGGATAAACTTCAAAAAATTAAAAAAATCGGTTGCTAGTTGTTCTATTTTATGGGAGACTAACGACAAAATATATGTTTAAAATAAAAAATAAGGATAAAAAAATGGAAGTATATTTAGATAATAATTCAACATCTCCAATTGATCCAAAAGTAAGAGATATACTTTGCAAAACGACTGATATATTTGGAAACGCAAATGTTATTTATAAACAAGGTATCGAAACTAGAGCTGAATTAAATAAGGCTTACGATGTAATTTATAGTGCTTTAAATGCTAGTGATGATGATGATATTATTTTTACATCATCTACAACAGAGGGTAATAATGCAGTTATTAAAACATTTCTTGATGCATTTTTAAAAGGTAGTGGAAAAAATCATATTATTTCTTGTGTGGCTGAGCATTCTAGTATCAAATCTCCACTTGCGTATTGTAAAACTTTTGGAATGGAAGTTACATATCTAGGAACTGATGAAGATGGATTGGTGAGTATTGAGGAATTAAAAAATGCAATTAGACCAACTACTGCACTTATTACAATCTTGACAGCTTCAAATGAAACAGGAGCAATTCAATCAATCAAAGAGATGTCAACAATAGCAAGAGGTGCTGGAGTTCCTTTTCACACAGATGGTGCTCAAGCAATTGGAAAAATAAATGTGGATTTACAAGAGCTAGGTGTTGATTATTTTACATGGTCAGGTCATAAATTTCATGGACCAAAAGGAATAGGAGGACTTTTTATTAAAGCTAAAGCTCCATTTATTCCACTTATTCATGGAAGTAAAAATGTGATGGGCGGTAAAAGAGCTGGAAGTATTTATAATAATGGAATTTTTGCAATGGCAAAAGCAATTGAGATTGCAAATTCTGAAATGAATATCGCCTATATTAAAAATCATATTGGTAATTTAAGAGATAAGTTAGAATCTGCAATATTGGCACTTCCAGATACAAAATCTTATGTTCCAAAAGAACATCGACTTAACAATCTTGTTGTTGCATCATTTAAAGGTATTGAGGGTGAAGCTATGCTTTGGGATATGAATAGAAATGGAATCTATATTTCAACTGGAAGTAGTTGTAGTAGTGAAAGTCTTGAAGCAAGTGCCGTTGTGGAAGCATTAGGTGAAAAAGTTGAGATAGCAAATGCTACTGTAATGTTTGCACTTAGTAGATTTACTACACATGAAGAGATAGATTATGTAATTGAAAAATTAACAAGTATAGTTTCAAGACTAAGAGCTATATCTATGACTTATGCTAAGCAACAGGCGTTTAGCGTTCACGATAGAGAAGAATAATATTTAAAATAAAGTATTGGGAAAACTCGTTTTCCCTTTAGGATTTGTTACTTTAGGTTTGACTTGTTAAGTCATAAAAGTAAACATTAAACAGTGAGTCCCTTGTGTAAAATGGGACATTTCTAAAAGGAGAATAAAATTATGGCAAGAAGTGATTTAATAAGTGGAAATGTATGGGAACAATACAGTAAAAAAGTTCAATCAAGAATGGATAATCCAAGAGCAATGGGCGAGCTTACAGAAGAAGACGCAGTAAGATTAGGAGGTAAACTTATTGTTGCAGATTTTGGAGCAGAGAGTTGCGGAGATGCAGTTAGACTTTTTTGGGTTGTAGATAGTGCAACTGACAAAATACTTGATAGTAAGTTTAAATCTTTTGGTTGTGGAACTGCAATTGCTTCAAGTGATGCAATGGCTGAACTTTGTATAGGAAAAACTGTTGATGAAGCTATACATATTACAAATACAGAGGTTGAGCAATTTTTAAGAGATGATGATGGTACACCAGCTGTTCCACCTCAAAAAATGCATTGTAGTGTTATGGCTTATGATGTAATCATTGAAGCAGCAGCACAGTATAAAGGTGTTGAAAGAAGCACTTTACAAAATCAAGATATAGTTTGTGAATGCGCAAGAGCTACAAAAGCAGATATTATTAATGCGATTAAAACATATGATTTGAAATCTCTAGAAGAGATAGGAGCTAAAACAAAAGCTGGAACTTATTGCAAATCATGTAGAGAGCCTGGTGGGCATGAGGAGCGAGAAGTTTATCTTGTGGATATACTAAATGAAGTCAGAGAAGAGATGATGCAAAAAAGTTTACTAGAAGCTGCAAATACAACTTCAACTGGCGAAAATGCATTTGATAAAATGACGATAGTGCAAAGAATTAAAGCAGTTGATGCTGTAATTGACGAGTTTATAAGACCAATGCTTATTATGGATGGCGGTAATATGGAGATTATTGATATAAAAGAAAATCTACCTTATTACGATATATACATAAGATATTTAGGTGCATGTGGAAGTTGTGCGAGCGGAAGTACTGGGACACTTTATGCAATAGAATCTACACTTAAACACAAGGTTGATGAGAATATTAGAGTTTTACCAGTTTAATTATTAAGACTGGTAAATAAAAAAGCCCCTAAGAATTTCTTGGGGGCTTTTTTTAGGAAGTTTACTTACTACCAAGATATTCAAATACAGAAGCATAAAGAGTTTTAATATCAGTTTTTCCTACAAAATCATCCACACCAATAGAAATCATTTTGTTTTTTATTGCGGTTGTTGTCATGCTAGAATTTACAATAATTGGAATATGTGCAAGATCAGAATTTCCTTTTATAAACTGAGCAACTTGAAAACCATCAGTTCCTGGCATTTCAATATCTGTAATTACACATCCTACTTGTTGAGGATCAATATGTTTTAATCTTTCAACTAGTGCAGTTCCATTGTTAAACATTTCATAAGTGGCTTCAATTTTTTTAAAAAATGCTAATAATACTTCCCTTGCAACCTTACTGTCTTCGGCAGCTAAAATAACTTTTTTATTATTTACTGGTTTGTCAATATATTTTTCAAGTTGTACTTGCCCATCATCTGTCCAACCAATATCAACTAAAAGTTGCTCAGCATTAAATACTGTACAAAGTTTTGTTTGTTTGTTTACTTCAACGTAAGTTGTGTATGTAATTTTTGTATTTTGCTCTTCACTATTTATAAGTTCAGCTGTTGTTTTTTCAACAATATTAATTACATCTTTTACAAGAAAACCAACCTGATGATTGTTGAATTCGCAAAATATAATTAATTTATATTGATCTATAGGCAGTGATGGGTGACCTAACCATCTATCAAGATTAACAAGAGTAATAGGTACACCCCTAATTGTAGCAATTCCATCTATAACATCGCTATCGCTTGGTGTATCAGATATACTTACCTCTTCTGTTATTATAAAAGCTTTGATTTTTGCTATGTTGATAGCATATATATTTCCTTTTCCTGTGTAAAAAACAGCTAACTGCTGCACATTTCTAAGGTGAGCTCTTGTGAGTTGTTCAACGCTATTACTAATACCACTCATATTATATTCCTCATATATGTAAATTTCTTAAATTTTATCTTTAATTGCCTTAAATAAAAAGTTTCGATTTGAAAATTTAAATTCAAGAAAACTTGACTGATTATTTTTTTAAATTTTGTAGTCCAGCCACTAATTCATCTATATTTTCCATCGGAATATGAACTTTCCATTCAATATCAGAACCGTTTAAAGATATAGCTATACTTGCAACTGTTGGAGTTCCTTTCCCGTAAGGTTCATCTATTGTCGTTACACTTATAAAACCTTTTTTACTATTTGCTAATGGGATCGTTTTTGTTTCGTTTGTCATATTATTTCCTTTTGTTAAGCTACTAAAATCTTATCTATAATTTGTTTAACCCCATCTTGATTTATCATCGTAATTAATTTTTGACTCATATTTTCTAAATCAAGATTTAATATCTCATTTAAAATTTCTTTCTCATTTATGATATTCTTTTGTTCTATTACAAGAGATACCCCATTTTCTTCTAAGAATTTTGCATTAAAGTATTGATGATTTAGGCTTGCGTATGGGTATGGGATAAATAGTGCTGGAATCCCTAAAGCACATAGTTCCCATAAAGAACTCGCACCACTTCGACTTACTGCAAAGTCGGCTTTTACCATATGAGTCAATATATTTTTATCAAAATCAAAAACAATTGCATCAATGTTATTTGTTAAGTAAAATTCCTTACATCTTTCTAAATCATCTTTACCTGTTTGATGGATAATGTTTATGTTTTTTTCTTTTAATTTTAAAGCTATTTTCATTGCAAAATTGTTGATAGCTGTTGCTCCTTGAGAGCCACCCATGAAAATAATCGTTTTTATCTCTTTTCGAACCCTTGAAGCTTCAAAAAATTTTATATTTACGGGATAATCTTTGATTTTAGAATTTGGATCATAAGAGCTAAAAACCTCTTTGGCATATTTTGATGTTACTTTGTTTAGATTTCCCATAACTGAATTTTGCTCATGAATGTAAAGCTCAATTCTACCAATAATGGCTCCAAACGAAGCACTAGCAGCACTAAATCCACCAACGCTAATTACTTTTGTGACACTGTATTTTTTAAATATTTTTTTACAAAAAAATGAAAATTTTATAATCGCAAATAGTGAAGCAAATTTACCAAAAAAGCCTTGATTAACCACACCTTTTGTGTCTAAAAAATATGTTTTTTCTATTTTTTCATAGTTTTCAAACCATGCCATATCCGCTCCCTTTGTCGAGCCTATAAAAATAACTTTATAGTCCCTTTTAAAAAGCTCATCGATAAAACTTCTAGCAACACTTAAATGCCCACCAGTTCCACCACCAGTAACAACAATATAATTATTTTTATTTTCGTTTTTCATATCTCTCCCATATACATTCTTCATCTAAATTTGGTCTGTTTTGTAAAATATCAAAAGGGGCATAATCCTCTTTGTATCCCATACTATGGTGATCTTTAATCCAATAACCTAAAAACATATATGGAATATTTGCATTTTTTGCCATACTTAATTGGATAAGGATTGAAAATTTGCCAAGTGATCTATCTTGATATGTATGGTCATAATAACAATATACAGCAGAAATGCCATTTTCTAAGACATCACTAAGTGCTACACAAATAAGTTTATCATCTAAAAAATACAAAATTTCTTTACCATAAGTACTAGCACCTTCTACATAAGATGTATGATAATCTCTTGGTGTAATATTATTGGTTTGCCAATCTTTTTTGTCACTCATATAGTCGTGATACTTGTTAAATAATTGAAGATGCTCCATACTTATTGTTGGTTTTTGGATGTAGATTTTTAAATCTTTATTTTTGTTTAAAACCCTTTTATGCGAATTTGTAAATTTAAAGTTTTTAACATCTATTCGTATAGTTTTACACTCGTTACAGCTTTTACATTCAGGCGTAAAGTGGACAAATCCAAATCTTCTCCAGCCCCTTTCAGTCATCGCATAGCTTGTTTTATCGTCACAAATAGGGATATATTTATATTTTATGTCTGACAATTTGTCATCTAGATAAGCACAATCTTTAAATTCTTCTAAAATTTCTCTTATATTCTCATTGGTATTCATAGAGTTATTATATCTTAAGTGTTATAATAATTACTTCTAGTGACACTTTATTTAAGGCTATTACAATGATTTTTTTTAAATTTATTTTTATATATTCACTTTTTGGAGTAACTTTATTTGCCACAAGTATGTCACAATTAAAACTTACAACAGAAGAAATAAAATACATTAAAGATAAAAAAATAATAAAAATGTGTAACAATCAAAATTGGGAACCAATTGAGTTTGCAATGCACAACGATCAAACACAGATGAGTGGAATTGTGATTGATGCTTTATCTATTTTGTCAAAAAATTTAAATGTAGAATTTAAAAATATACCAACAAAAGATTGGAGCGAATCACAACAATTCTTAAAAGAGCGAAAATGTGACATTGTTCCGGCTGCTGCTATTACGGACTCTAGGCTGAAGTATGCAAATTTTACAAAACCATATCTTGATTACAAAATTGCTATTATTACAAAAACAACAACCCATATCATAAATGAATTATCAGAACTAGATGGAAAAAAGATGACAAGAAAAAAAGGTAGCAGTTTGGTTGAGATGATGATTAAAAAAAACAAAACTGTTAAAATTTTAGAAACTAGTGATTATCTCCAATCTCTTACCTTGGTACAAGATGACAAAGCTGATTTCACAATAGCACCAGTTCCTGAGGCTTCATATTATATGTCTAAATTTGGTCTTTTTAATTTGCATATCGCAGGATATCTTGATGATCATATGAAACTATCAATAGCCGTACGAAATGATGACTTAATACTTCTTGGTATTTTAGATAAAGGCCTTGAATCTATAAAGCAATCTGAGCTTAAACAAATTCATGATGATTGGACAAATATAAAGTTTAAAGAATCTTTTTTCGAAGGCAAGCTTTTTAAAGCAGTCATTTTTGTATCTTTTGTTTTAATTTTGCTATTTTTTTATAAGCATTTTTTAACTTCAAGGGCAAATAAAAATTTGCAAAAGATAGTCGATGAAAAAACGCAAGAACTTTTAGCTCTCAATAAGGTTCTTTTGGAGTATGGACTTAAGCTTAAGGATCTAAATGAAAATTTAGAAAATAGAATAATTATTGAAGTAGATAAAACTAAAAAGATGGAAAAGCAACTATTTCAATCAGAAAAAATGGCAGCCATGGGTGAGATGATAGGTAATATTGCTCATCAGTGGAGACAGCCTTTGAGTCTTATTTCAACATCTGCAACTGGAATATTGATTAAAAAAGAATATGGGATGCTTGATGATGGGTATTTAAATGAGAGACTAGAAGATATAAATAATGCAGCGCAATTTCTATCTAAAACTATTGATGATTTTAGAGATTTAGTTAAAGGTGATTTGGTTTTGGAGCATTTTTGTCTTATGGAGAGTATAGAAAAAGCCCTTTTGATAGCGGAGCCAATTTTACGAAATAATGATGTAAAGCTTATTAAAAATCTTGATGATACTATAAAAATAACCTCATTTCAAAACCCAATTGTTCAATCTCTTATGAATATACTAAATAATGCCAAAGATGTTTTGGTTGACAAGCAAAATGGAGCTAGATTGTTATTTTTAACTTCAAAGATGGACGGCAATGAAGCAATTGTGTCAATCAAAGACAATGGTGGCGGTATTATCAGTGATGTCATGCAGCATATTTTTGAGCCATACTTTACTACAAAACACAAAACCCAAGGTACTGGTCTTGGATTACATATGACTTATAATATGATAACTAATGAATTACAAGGTGATTTAGAGGTTAAAAATTGCACTTTTGAGTACAATAAGGTGGTCTATAATGGGGTTGAATTTATTATTAAATTACCCTTTTTGATAGAAAAACAGATTAAAATAAACCAATTAGATAGTAAAAAAGGATAACAATTGAATGTAATAAGTGAGACCCTACAAAGTTTAAAGTTGAGCAACTGTGGAACTGATACAACATTTTTTCAAGCAGTCGAAGAGGTTTTGGTTTCAATTGAACCATTATTAAGCTCCTATTCAAAATATCAAGAAAATGCAATAGTTAAAAGACTTGTGATACCTGATAGACAAATACAGTTTAAAGTTTCTTGGCTTGACGATAAAAATGATATACAAGTAAATAATGGATATAGAATTCAATTCAATAATGCTCTTGGACCATATAAAGGCGGTCTTAGATTTCATCCATCAGTTAACAGTGGGATTTTAAAATTTTTAGGGTTTGAACAAATTTTAAAGAACGCACTTACAGGAGTTGCAATTGGTGGGGGAAAAGGTGGAAGTGATTTTGATCCAAAAGGTAAATCGGACAAAGAAGTGATGAAATTTTGTAGGGCATTTATGGGGGAACTTTATAAGCATATAGGGGCTACAATAGATGTTCCAGCTGGTGATATCGGAGTTGGAGGACGAGAAATAGGTTATTTGTATGGAGCTTATAAGGCTTATACATCTAGATATGAAGGTGTTTTAACTGGAAAACCACTTTTTTTTGGTGGGAGTCTTATGAGAACGGAAGCTACTGGCTATGGAGTGATATATTTTGCAAGTGAGATGTTAAAAAGTGAAAACAAAAGTTCATTAGAACATAAGATTTGTACGGTTAGTGGAAGTGGGAATGTTGCTATCTATACAATTGAAAAATTAAAACAAATTGGCGCTGTTCCAGTTACTTGTAGTGATAGTACAGGATTTATTTATGACAAAAATGGGATTGATAGTGAGCTTTTAAAAGTGCTTAAATTTGAAAAAAGAGTTGGTCTTGAAGAGTATACGAACATTTATCCAAATGCAAAGTTTACAAGTATAAATGAATATGAAGATGGTGCCCATGGCGTTTGGAGTATCCCTTGTTTTGGAGCTTTCCCTTGTGCTACACAAAATGAATTAACTTTAAAAGATGCAACAAATCTAATTTCAAATGGTGTAGAAATAGTAACAGAAGGTGCAAACATGCCAACAACTCAAGATGCAACAGCTTTATTTTTAAAAGAGGGAATATTGTTTGCTCCTGCAAAAGCTGCAAATGCTGGTGGTGTAGCTGTTAGTGGATTTGAGATGAGTCAAAATGCTTCAATGGGAAAATGGACATCTTTAGAAGTTGATTTGAAGCTTCAAGAAACAATGAGGGAGATTTCTCAAAATATTGTAAAAACAGCAAATGATTTTGGTGATGGTAGAAATTATGTGATGGGCGCCAATATCGCAGGATTTAAGAAAGTTGCAGATGCGATGATTGCAGAGGGGATTTAAAATTATATTTGAATATTATGAGTGAGTTAAATATTTTTCATTACCATTCATTAATAATTTTCAATTGATTTATATATTGCACAAAAAGAGGGAAAATGGAAAATTTAGCACTACAAATTGAGGAGCTTATCTCAAATAATGCTCCAGATTTTGAAATATCAAAGGTTATCAAGACAGCTATTAAGGATTACCTTAACTCATTAGAAGATATTTTTAATGATACTCAAGGGAAAGATTTCTTTGTAAAACATACAAAAAAGATTGATGGTTTCATTAAGATTTTGTATAAATACTTACTGCGTAAGCATTTTGGCGATTTTATTCCTATGAGTAATTCGATTCCTATTACTTTGATAGCACTTGGAAGTTATGGAAGAGAACAGCTTTGTGTTTATAGCGATATTGATATTATGGTACTTTATAGAGATATTAAAGGTTTTAATCTAAAACCAATTATTGAAGAGCTGATGATTTTAGCTTGGGATAGTGGTTTGAAACTAGGTTCAAGAGTTCATGAGCTTGATGAGATTGTAAATGCTACAAGAAGTGACATTACTATTAAAACTTCAATTATTGAAGCTAGATTTATTTATGGCTCCAAAATACTTTGGTGTGGTTTTCAAAGCAAATTAGGAATCGTTCAGAAGGAGTTTCAAAAAGAATTTATTTTGGAAAAACTAAATGAACACAAAACAAGACTTACAAAATATCCCCTTAAAATGGAGCCAAATATAAAAGATGGATATGGTGGGATGAGAGAATCAAATATGTTATTTTGGATGGCAAATGTTATTTATGGCGTAAACAGTACAAAAGATTTAATAGGTATCCATTTTAGTGAAAGTGAATATAAAACTTATAGAAGCTCTTTAGAATTTGTATTTCGTGTAAGAAACGGACTCCATTTAGGTGCCAAAAAGAAACTAGATAGTGTTAATTTCGATATTTTGCCAGATTTGGCTTCAAGACTTGGATTTAGTCATACTCCAAAACTAACAAAAGAGCGACAATTTATGGAGAAACTTTTTGAATCTTTGCACAATATTCACGCATTTAGTTCAGTGATGATTAAAAAAATTGTTCGCCCATATCTTTTTGAAGCAAAAAATATTAGTGCATTACGAGAGAAAAGATACAAAAAAAATATCTATTTTTGCGATGATGTTTTATTTACATCATTTAATAGAAAAGGTAAATCCCTTTACGAGTTGCTAAAAGAGTTAAATGAGCTTCCAATTTCAATTAAAAAGTTTGATAATTCTTATGTTTATTTTGCTAAAAAAACTATTTTACCATCAAATCTAAGTGCAAAAATAAAGCAACAAATAAAAATTTTGCTAGAAAAAGAGAATCTCCATCCTATCGTAAAGATGCTCTATAAGGCTGATTTGTTTAAGGTAATTTTACCATCAGTTAAGATGATCACAAACCAACCACAATTTGATGGTTACCACACACATCCTGTTGATATTCATACAATGAAAGCACTTTGGCACACAAACCATATTAAGGATAATTTTGTATTAAATATCTATGAAAATCTCTCAAAAAATAATAAATCTATACTTAACTTTTTAGTTCTTTTTCATGATATTGGGAAAGGGAGAAAAAAAGATCATCATATAGTGAGTCAAGATTTGTTTAAAAAATTTGCAAAATCTATAAATCTTAGTGAAGCAAATATCAATCTAGCTTCAAGAGTTATTAGATACCACAATATGCTTAGTTATACAGCTACAAATGAAGATATTTATTCACAAAAAGTAATTTTAAATTTTACAGCTCTAATTCAAACAAAAGAGGCACTTGATTTGTTGCTTTGTCTTACATATGGCGACATAAACTCTGTTGGCGCTGGAATTTATAAAAGTAGTACAGCAAATTTGCTAAAAGAGTTGTATTTGCAAAGTGCACACAGTTTTGAAAATGAAGGTTTGCTCAAAGATAGCAGTAGAAGATTGCAAAAAGAAAATGCAATAAAAAACAATAAAGATTTTCAAATACTTGAGCGAAGTATGCAAAAGAAGATTTTACAAATTGGTTCAAATCAGTTGTTTTTGGTTCATAAAGCTAGTGACATTATATCAATTGCCTTAAAAGCTAAAGATGTCACAACAGCGATTTATGAAATAGATAATAGTGAATATTTGACTATAAAAATAATCAGAGTAAATCCATTAAATCTAGGTTATCTTCTTGGAAAACTTAGCTTTTTGGATCTTGTTAGTATGGATATTTTTAAACTTTATGATGAAAAGAAATATTTTGAGATACGATTCGGGACAAAAGTTGATGAGGGTGATATGCTGTTTATAGATGAGATTTTACAAAGTTCATTTGATATGGGGAAGAAATTTAATCATAAAAAACCAACCATAAAAAAAGAGGATATTTTAATTGATTGTGATCATAGAGATGATTTGGCGCAAGTTAAAATTATAACTCAAGATCAAAAAGGTTTATTTGCATATATTGCGCAAGTGTTTGATGATTTTAGTATAGAAATTGAAAGTGCTAAAATTCATTCAATTAGAGGCAAAGTAAATGATTTAATTTTGATAGAGAAAAATGGAAATTTTTGTGTAAATCAAGATGAAATTCTCGAACTTCTTACTTAGGTATTAAGGTTTATTAATTATAATAAATTACAATATTTTTACAAATAAATTTAAACTCATAGGGACTTAATGCTAAAATTAATTTTCACTATACTATTTTTCTTAATTAGTCCTATGTTTTCATATGCAGATGAAAAAGTATCTGTTCAGTTATTATGGAAACATCAATTTGAGTTTGCTGGATATTATATGGCAAAAGAGAAGGGTTTTTACAAAGATGCTGGACTTGATGTAGAGATTAAGGAGCTAAGTTTCGGAACAAATATATCTCATGATGTAGAAAATCAAAAGTCAACTTTTGGAGTTGCTTATCCAAATATTATTTTAGATAAATCAAATGGTGCAAATATCAAGATTTTAAATGCTATTTTTCAATCAAGTCCTCATGTCTTGATTGCTTTAGATTCATCTGGGATTAAAAATATTAAAGATTTCAAAACTAAAAAAGTTATGATTGAAGATGATGCTTTAAAAAGTGCTCCTCTTCTTAGTATGTTATATTCCCAAAAACTTTCACTGAAGGATATTAAAGTGGTCAAGCCAAGCTTTGATATTAATGATCTTATAAATGGAAAAGTTGATGTATTTTCTGCATACAGTTCAAATGAACTTTATAAGCTTGATAATTTAGGGATAAAATACAGAGTTTTTGACCCTAAAGATTACGGATTTGATTTTTACAACGATATAATTTTTACATCTTCATCTTTTGCAAAAGATAATCCACTTGCTGTTCAAAGATTTCAAAAAGCAACACTCCTGGGCTGGGAATACGCTTTTTCAAATATAAATGAAACAATAAAAGTTATAGAAGAAAAATATAATACACAATTTAAAAGTAAAAATGCTTTGCAATATGAGGCTGGAACTCTTAGAAGATTGGCTTATAAAAAAGATACTCCACTTGGAAATTTGGATCAAAATAAACTAAAAAGAATTCAAGATATTTATGGTTTGATTGGTTTTGTTAAAAACGATATAGATTTTGATCAATTTATTTTCGATAATAAAAAAATATATCTCACAAAAGAAGAGAAAGATTTTATCAAAAACAAAATTTTAAATGTTTCTGTGTCAAAAGATTGTAAACCATTTAGCTTTCAAGATAAAGATGGAGCACCATCTGGTATTTCAGCTGAATATTGGAATTTGATTGCAAATCAATTGGGATTAAAAGTGAAATATACATTTAGTGAAACATTTACTGATCAACTAAAACTTATAGAAAACAAAAAAGTTGATGTGATATTTAGTACAGCTAAAACAAAAGATAGGATTAAATATTCATTATTTACAAATGAATATTTAACATTTCCTGTCTCTATTGCTACCCTTAATAATGAGGATTTTATTGAGGATTTTAATAAAGTAATAGGGAGAAAAATAGCAGTAGGTAGAAATTTTACAGCACACAAATTACTAGAAGAACTTTATCCAAAAATAAATTTTGTATTTGTTGAATCTATTGAAGATGGACTTAGGCTCGTTGATGAAGGTGAAGTTTTCGGATTTGTTGATATGAAACCATCACTTAACTACAACATAAAAAGATTTAAATTTGATAATATTAAAATTGCAGGCAATACTGGAGCAATATTTAAAGTTTCAATAATGATACGAGATGATTATCCTCTGTTGCAGTCTATTTTGGATAAAGCAATAAATAGTATAAGTAATTATGAGATAGATAAGATTGTTAAAAGATATGACAGAATAGAGTTTGAAAAAGTTTACGACTATGGTTTTATCTATTTTGTTTTGATTACACTTGGATTGATTTTCTCATTTGTTGTATTTAGGCAATATATTTTAAATAAAGCAAATAGAAATTTGCAAAAGTTAGTAGATGAAAAAACGAAAAATTTAAAAGTTTTAAACGAAACACTCGAAGAGAAGATAAAGTTTGCTGTTGAGGAAAATAAAACAAAAGATGCTATGCTTTATCAGCAATCAAAAATGGCATCAATGGGTGAAATGATAGGAAATATTGCTCACCAGTGGAGACAACCACTAAGTGTCATAAGTACATCTGTCACTGGTATGAGTTTTAAAATGGAATACGATATTCCTATGGATAAACATGAGATTATTGATAATTTGGATCGTGTTAATGAAACCGTACAGTTCCTTTCTAGTACCATAGATGACTTTCAAAACTACCTAAAACCTCAAGAGTTTGAATTACAATTTAACGCGAAAGATGTAGTTTTGAAAAATTTAGAGATGTTTGGAAAATCATTCGAAATTAATGATGTCAAGATTATTGTGAATTTTGAAGATGTTTTTTTGAGTAGCGGTAAAAATGAGTTATTGCAGGTTGTAATAAATATTTTAAACAATGGAAAAGATGCCTTAAAAGAGTTTGTAAGCGAAAATAGATTGTTGTTTGTTTCAATTTATAAAGATGGTGATAATGGCGTAATATCTATTAAAGATAATGCAGGTGGGATAGAAGATGATATTTTGCCATATATTTTTGATGCTTATTTTACTACAAAACACAAAAGCCAAGGGACTGGACTCGGTCTTTATATGAGTTACCAAATTATCACTAATAGATTTAATGGAAATATAGTAGTTTCAAATGATACTTATATCTATGACAACAAAAGCCATAAGGGAGCTAATTTTAAAATTATCTTACCACTCTCATAAAACTTTGGGATTGGTTTGATATAATCCAAATCTTAAAATTATATGGGTCTTTTAAATGGGACATTTAGAGTGAGGCGAATTAATTCGCTCTTTAGGATTTGCTACTTTAGAATGAATTTTATTCATTCGCTAAAAGTAG
>JAIFNA010000011.1 GCA_020048055.1 Arcobacter sp.
TATTTTATGGTTTATTTTAAGTAGCTATTATTGGATTGTATGATTGTTTTTGAAAAGGTAAAATTGATTTATTTTTTTATAAATGATTTATGGAGTTACCTATGTTTAAAACTATAATATTTACATTTTTGTTTTCGTTGTCCCTTTTTGGTGAAGTTATACCTGTTGATAATATTCAATTAAAACAAATGATTGATAATGGCATTGTTGTAATAGATATAAGAAGATATGATGAGTGGAAAAAATATGGAATTATTGATGGAAGCAAGACACTTACTTTTTTTGATATAAATGGTAATTATGATGCAGTATCTTGGTTGAATTCATTTACAAGTTACATTGGTGATAAAAATACACCAGTTGTTATTTATTGTGCTCATGCGAATCGAACTAAAGTTGTAGGGAATTTTTTAAATAAGCAATTGGGTTATAACTATGTTTATGAACTAAAAGGTGGTATAAATTATGGATGGATTGATAAAGGGATGTCAATTGTTAAATATTAGTAAAAAAATTACAAAAATTGTTGGCAATACTAATGCTACTTATGACTTAATCAAAGATGGCGATAAAGTATTAGTTGGATTCAGTGGTGGAAAGGATTCACTTACATTGATTCATACACTTAAAAGAATGCAAGGCAAAGTACCGTTTAAATTCGAATTTAAGGCTGTTACGATCACTTATGGTATGGGTGAACAAGTAGAATTTTTGGCTAATCATTGTAAAGAATTTGGTATTGAACATGAGATAATTAATACTGAAATTTTTGATATATCAAAAGAAAAAATCAGGGAAAATAGTTCATTTTGTAGTTTCGTAAGTAGGATGAGAAGAGGGTATCTTTATACTTATGCTTTAGAAAATGGATTTAACAAGGTTGCTTTGGGACATCATCTTGATGATGCTATCGAGAGTTTTTTTATGAATTTCTTTTATAATGGAAGCATGCGAAGTATGCCACCGCTTTACAAAGCAACAAATGGATTGGTTGTTATTAGACCACTTATTTTTTGCAGAGAGAGACAACTAAGGGCATTTGCCACTTCAAACGAAATTAGAGTAGTTGGTGATGAGGGTTGTCCTGCTATGCGAATGGATATTAAAATGCCACACGCACGAGAATCTACTAAGGAGATGTTGGCAAAATTAGAATTGGAAAATCCAGATATTTTTGTATCTATGAAATCCGCGTTTTCACATTTGCATACACACACTTTTTTTGATAAAGATAAGCTCAACTATTAATTGATTACTAAAATAGATTAATTGTAGTTAGTGGCTGCTAAATTAATCGATACCAAACGATTATTTATCTAAAATATTTGTAGTAAAAAATAAAAGGACCGATACATATGACATTCTTATTTGACAAAAACAACCACTTTAATCTAGCTAATCTTGCAACTTTTTTAAATATTGCCTCTGGAATTTTGGCTATATATTTTCTTACCCATGGTGAATTTTTTGGAGCTGCATTATTTGCTTGGCTTGGTGGAGCATTTGATATAATTGATGGAAAAATTGCTAGAAAATACCAACTATCAACAGAATTTGGTGTTCAATTAGATTCTTTTGCTGATTTTCTATCATTTGTTATTGTTCCTGCTATGTTTATCTACTTTGGTGTGATTGATGGCAAAGAGACATTTTTAAATACAACTTTTATCGCTTTAGCATTTATTTATTACATTATAAGTGGACTTAGACGACTTATAACATTTAATATCAATACAGAAGCTGGAACTGTCGGTAAATATTTTGTAGGTGTACCAACTCCGCTTGGAGCTATACTTTTATGGCTTGTATATTTAGGATGGGAATTTAATCTTATTCCAACAATATTTCAAATTACACCTGAGTACCTTGTCCTAACTTTAATGATATTTGTTGGTTATCTTTTGAACTCTAAAGTCAAAATACCACATCTTTAAAAAGTGAATAATCGCGATATTTGTCCGCTTTGCCGAAACAAAGGGGAATTGTTTTATAAAGATGAATTTTATAAATGTTCACATTGTTTAGGAATTTTTAAAAATAGAGACAAACTACTTGGTGTAGATGATGAAAAAAATAGGTATCAACTTCACAGCGATGATATTTCAAGTATTGGGTATCAAAAATTCGTTTCGCCAATTATCAATGGTGTATTAGCAAATTTTGATTCTAAATCAAGCGGGCTTGATTTTGGTTCTGGAAGTAGCTCTATTGTTGCCACTCTCCTTGTAAGACATGGATATGATATGAAAAAGTACGATCCTTATTTTTATCCAGAGATAAATAATTTAGAAACTCAGTATTCTTTTATAACGGCTTGTGAGGTTATTGAGCACTTTTATAATCCAAAAAAAGAGTTTTTACTTCTTAAATCTATCCTTCAAACTGGTGGTAGATTGTATTGTATGACACATCTTTATGATTCAAATATTGACTTTGGAAGTTGGTATTATAAAAATGATCCAACTCATGTTTTTATCTACCAAGAGGAAACTGTTAGGTACATAGCAAACTATTTTTCTTTTAGTGGTTTTAAGATTGATGGTAGACTTATAGAGTTTTATAACTAAATTACTTTTATGTAGTGAAGCAGATATTAATCAAAATAGAAATAAACTATTTTTTTAATTAAAATTTGGCATCCGTCAAATAAATATCGATAAAATCAAAGGAGTAGTTATGAAAATTTTTAAATTAGCCAGTTTAGTTGTATTGCCATTTGTGGCGATTGTGGCAAAAGATGTAAGAAAACCTGAGGTTCTTTTTCAACAAAAATGTCAAATGTGCCATATGGACGGTCTGCCTAAAAATAAAAAAATTGCCAATAAAATGGTTTCCCCAACGATGAATTACACTATAAAAAATCTTGTTTGGGGTATGGATTCGGAGCATGATGGGATTAGTGAAAATGAACTCAAAAAAATTTCAGTCGAGTTTATGAAAGATTATTTGTATTATCCTGATAGAAAAAAAACAAATTGTGAGGATATTTCGTTTGATAAATTTGGTGTAATGCCATCCTTGAAAGGGTTTATTGCTGAAGAGGAGATGGATGTTTTACTCCCTTGGGTTTATGATAAGTTTAAGCCAACAAAACAAAAAGATGGTAGCTGGGCTCTAAAAGAGTAGATTTTAAAGGATTTGTTTATGAAAAATAAAATAGTTTTAAGTTTTGGAGTAGTTGTTGCACTTGGTGTTGTAAGTAGTTTGAATGGAGTTGAATTTAAGCCAGTTGGATTTAAAGCTGTTGGGATGGGCGGTGCTGGAGTTGCTAGTACTCGAGGGAGTTTGGCTGGATATTATAATCCTGCGCTATTGAGATTTAGTGATAGCACAACAGAAGTTAGTGCAAATGTTGGGGTTAGACTTAGAGAAGCAAATTTGGTTGATAATGCTGATAGATTGTCAAAACTTGATATTAGCCAAACACTTACAAACATTGGTAATCAGGCTTCAATTGGTGGAGGTGCAGATGCTGGTAGTCAAGCTAAATTAATTGAAGCTCAAAATATTTTAAAAAATATCGGCTCAAATAATGCACTTTTAATTTCCGCTACACCATCAATTACATCTCAAATGGGCGATGGATTTGCAATTGGTATTTATGGAAATGGTGATGTTAGTATGGAATTAAAACTTGATACAAAATATCTTGACATAATCGTAAAAAAAGATGTTGTTGGCTATTTTAAGTATGAACCAACATCTAATGCTTATAGTGAATCAAACGAAACTGTATATAATTCATCTTCCCTTGAATACGGTATAAACAATAAAAAACATGAACTAACAGTAAATGCTTTTGCTTTAGGTGAAGTTCCTATATCTTATGCTAAAGCTTTTGATACAAGTGGTGGAACTTGGAGTATTGGTGGAAGTATTAAGCCAATGTCGCTTTTAAGTTACAGCAAAACTGAAAAACTAGGAGTTTCTACGGACAAGGCTGATGATAATAGTGATGATGCAAAATATGAGACAAAATACAAATCAACTTTCGGTTTAGATTTAGGGGTTGCTTACAGACCGAATGATTCTCAAGTTACACTAGGACTCGTTGGAAAAAACTTAAATAGTCCAAAATTTAAAGTTGATACAACACCATCAGATAGTCCACAAAAAGATTACAAGATTGAGCCACTTGTAAGAGCTGGTTTTAGTCTCCCTGCGTGGAATAATAATCTTGAATTTGCTTTTGATGCGGATTTGACAGAAAATGAAACATTAATCACTGGTGAAAAGTCTCAACTTGTTGGTGGTGGTGTTGAATACCACCCAAGTAGTTGGTTTTCTCTAAGACTGGGAGCTATGAAAGATTTAGCAAGTAAAAAATTTGATGATGGATTTATAACAACTGCAGGATTGGGATTTGGTTTAAAATGGCTTCAGTTTGATGTTTCTGCTGCAATGTCATCTAAAAATGGACAGTATGATGGTGAAGATATTCCTAGATATGCTGCTGTTAATTTCTCTTTAATTTCAAAATGGGGAGATGGATACAATCAAAAACAAGCACCCGTAAAAGATGTAGATATAGCTTCAACAGCTAAAGAGCCTTTGAAAGATGAAATTAAAACATTATCGCCAGATGAACAAAATAGGATAAAAAAAGATAGTGATAAGGGTTTTGAAGAGCTAAATAAGTTGATTTAAATATTTAATATAAATCAAAAAGCCCCAAATTATTTTGGGGCTTTTTTGTTTTTTATCAAAGTATAGTTATTTTTTTAACTCATCTTTTAAGACTTCAGTAGAATTATTTTTTTGCTCTATTTGATTTTGTAGTATAGGCTCGATTGTCTCTTTTGATGGCAAGATTGTTTCTGTCTGCTTATTTTCACTTAAAGCTACTATTTTTTCAACATTTTCTATATTTGGTTCCTCTTTTTTTACTTCTTCTTTTTTTGCTTTAGCTTCAGGTTTTTTGTTTGTATCGTATTTGATACGATTTTCAAAAAGAATTTTGTCTAAGCTATTAAAAAATCCTCTATACCAATTACTATCATCGATATTTCCTTGACCAACCAATGTGTACTTGCCAGTAAATGGTACAGGAATAGGAAGTGAAATGCCACCTCCACCAATTTGCCCAGTATCATTTTTTTTATCAATAGTTTCATAAGAAGCGATAACTTTTACAGTTGTTAATTCACTACTTCTCTCTTTAAAATCTATCGTTACGGTTACACCAATAATAGTTTCTTCATCATTGTTGTATTGGTTTCCTTTGGCTGTTAATACACCATCAGCTTTTGTAACAGTCACAATATTTAGATTTGATTGCATTAGTGTTTGCTTAAGTCCATCAAAAGTCTCTTCGAGTGTAAAAAGAAGGTCTCTGCTCTTAAAGCAACTATTTCCAGTAGATTGCTTATACGAAGGTGTCGATGCAAAAAGCGAAGCTGTCAAAATTAAAAATAAAGGGGCAAATATTTGCATTTTCATATTTTAATCCTTATTTATTTGTGGTACCTCGCAAGAAAATGTACCGCTATTTATAACTTTTCCATCTTGAAACTTAACCATCACATTATTGTATGCAATTTTTAAATTTTCTTTCTCCCCCGTTCGCGTTTCACCTTCGTATCTATAAATAACAATGTCACCAAGTTTCTCTTGAGCTGTTGGTGCTACTTGCATTAGTTTTTCTACTTCTTCTATCTTCATTCCATTTGATATCTTAAAACTGCTTTTTACAGCATCTGCCAAAGATGGCTGTTTTGAATCCCCGCAACCACTAAAAAGAGTGATTGCTGTTATTAATAAACTTGTAGTTAAAAATTTAGTTTTCATTATTATCCTTTTTAGAAAATATTAAAATTTAGCACTTAAGCCAAAAAATGTACCTTTTGTATCAACTTTTGCCTTTAATCCGTCAACTAAACTATTTGGAATAGTTATATTTTGTACTCGATATCCAAGGTCAACTTTAAAGTCAACAAGTGGCATAGGAATTGGAAGTTTAACACTTAATTTCGCTTCATTATCAGAGATACTAGCTCCATCGTAAGAGATGTTTTTTGTAGTTGCTTCAAAATCAACTGGTGCAAATGGAATATCAACTCTAGCATTTAGATAAAGCAGTGGTAGAGTTTCATCAAAGTCTTTTGGAGTTGTGCTCGTGTTTGTAGTTATAGTGCCTTTTAGATTTTTTGCATCAATCCCAAAATTAACATTTAAAACACCAGCAGTTGCTAATCCAACAAAAGGAACTCCCCAGTAAGCAATTAAGTCTGTTTGTTTCATATCAACTTTTGTATCTTTTGCACTATTTTCAATATTGTAAGTCAATTTTTCTGCTCTAACATTTGGGACAATTGGTACAAAATGACTAAAATCAGCATAAAGATAGTTATTTCCGCTAGCTGATTTATCATCCATATTGCTATTTTCAAAGTTTATTTCACCATTTGAGCCAATTTGAGCACTTCCAGATAATGCAGGTAGCCAAACACCACCACCAATTTCAGCATTTATCCCCATAAAAGCATTCGCTGATGTAGCCATCATTAGAGCTACTGTTGAGCTTAGTATTATTTTTTTCATTAATTTCTTTCCTTTTGTTTAAATTTGAAAAATAGTATCTTAGTGTTACTTAGTTACGATTGAAAATGATAAGTTTAAAATCTCTTTGTGTGAGGATATAAAATTGTTTAATTCCTCTAAACTTAAGTTGCTTATCATCTCTAACTCTTTTTTTGGATAATCTTGTGGTAATCCTTTGTAGAAAAGATTTAGTGCGAGCGATAATTTTTGGCTAAAGGTTTCAGTTCGGAGTGGTTCACTTCCGCTCAAAAACTTTTTAGCACCTTCTAATTCCTCTTTTGTTGCACCATTTATTACAAAGTTTTGGATTGTTTTTATGACTAAATCTTTTGCTTTGGCTTCATTTTCAAGTTTTGTTTGTAGATAACCATTAAAAGATGAGTGGGTAACATTTAAACTTGTGTACCCATAAGCAGAATATGCGAGTCCATTTTTAACCCGTATTTCCTCCATTAATCTACTTCCAAAGCCACTTCCACCAAGGATAAATGATGCTACTTTTGCTTTGTAAGTATCATTTGCATTGTGTGTAAGATTAAAATCACTGCCAAAATATATATAAGCTTGTTCTGTTTTTTTCTGTAATCTTTTTTCACCTATTTTTTTTGAAACATTAAATCTGTCTGTTTTTGTTTCACCAATTGATTTGAAATTTTTAACAATCTGTGTTATGTCATTTTTAAATTTTTCAATTTCAATTTTTCCACCAACTGCAATAAGGAGATTGTCAAGATTTAGTGTTTTAGCTAGATGGTTCTCTACATCTTTAAGTTTTATATTTTCAACTGATTTAACATCACCATTTGTTCCATTTTCAAGTGGCGTATTTTTCCACATAATTTTACTTAGATTTTTCCCTGCAACACTATCAAAATCATCCTCTTTTTGTTTGATTTTACTTATTTGCATCGTTTTGATTTTTAAAAGTGTATCTTCACTTAAATTTGGGTTTTTTAAGAGTTCGGCCAAAAATTTTAAAGCACTTTCATATTCACTTTCTAAACAGCTAACTTCAATAACAAATGTTTCAAAACCATTTGAAGCGTGGATTGAGATTGCTTTATTTTCTAGTTTTTGTGCAAATTTTGTTGCACCATCTTTTTTTGTCCCTTCATTTAATATTTTTGAGGCTATCGATGTTATTCCACTATTATTACCATCTGTTAGATAACCGCTATTTTTAAAAACGAGTTGGAGATTGAAAATAGGGAGTTTTTCACTTTTTTCAAAAATGATTGGTATCTCGTTATTCTTGAGTTTTATATTTGTTATTGTTGCTGACATTAGCATTCCTTGAAGTAAAATTATAAATATTAAAAATGTAGCCAAGTGATTATTTTTCATCGTAATATTTTTCTAAAATATTGTAAGCAGTATCTCTTTTGGCTGGCTTTTCACCTAGATCTTTGATGAGATTAATCATTTCATTTTGATTCATTCTGTTTGTCGCACCTGCTGCGCTTACTACATTTTCCTCCATCATGGTGCTTCCTAAATCGTTTGCACCAAATAAAAGAGCCATTTGCCCTATGTAGCTTCCTTGTGTTACCCAACTACTTTGGATATTTTGAAAATTATCAAGATAAAGTCTAGCAACAGCTAGGAGTCTTAAATATCGATTTGAGCTTTGTGGAGGAATATATAATTCTTCAGCTAATTTTGTGTGAGCTGATTGAAAACTCCACATAATAAACGCTCTAAAGCCACCTGTAATATCTTGGAGGTCTCTAATTTTTTCCCAATGTTCAATAATTTGCTCATCAGTTTCAACAGTACCAAACATCATGGTAGCTGTTGATTTTATACCATTTTCATGGGCAATTTTATGAACCTCAAGCCAATCTTTTGTATCAAGTTTTTTTGGAGCTATAATATCCCTAACATCATCATTTAAAATTTCAGCGCCAGCTCCTGGAATTGAAGCTAAACCTTTATTTTTAAGTCTTACTAGAACCTCTTTTACACTAATTTTTGATATTTTTGCTATAAAATCTATCTCGATTGAACTAAAACCGTGAATTGTTATTTGTGGATATTTTGTATGGATATGGGAAACTAAATCTTCATACCACTCAATTTTTAGCTTAGGATGAACGCCACCTTGAAAAAGTATTTGCGTTCCACCTATTAGAAGAAGCTCCTCAATTTTTGCATCAATTTCATCAAATGACAATACATAAGCATCGTCATCTTTTGCATGTCTGTAAAATGCACAAAATTTACAATCAACCCAACAAATATTTGTATAATTTATATTTCTATCAACTACAAATGTTGTTATTTTTTCTGGATGAAGCTCATTTTTTCTTTCGCTTGCTAATTTACTAAGTGTAAGAAGTGGAGCATTTTTGATTAATTCTAGTGCCTCTTGATTTGTTAGTCTTTTAAACTCTTTTTGTTTCATAGTTGTTCCTATTTTAAAATGAAGTACCAAGACTAAATTCAAAGTTGGAAGTTTTATCGGTTCCACCTGTTTCAGCCACATTTGGACTAACTGCTCTGCTAAATATAAACTGTAAAGGTCCAACTGGAGATTGCCACTCAATTAATGCACCATATCCAGAAGCATCGATTTGATTTAGTTTATTTTCACCAATCATCCCATAATCATAAAACAATCCCCATCTCATATTTGCTTTAGGGATAAGTGGAAAGCTTAGTTCAGCTGTGTTTGTAAGTGACTGCGTAAATGGGTTATTTACTTCATCAATTGGCTTAAATGCGTAAGATTCATAACCTCTTACACTTGTGGGACCACCTAGATAAAATGTAGTAAGATATTTTACATCACCATAGTTTTTTAATATTTTTAGATTTGTTTTAAATCTAAAAATCATATCATAATCTATTAAATCATCAAATCCATAAAAGTATTTTAAAGTTGTAGAGCTTAGAAGGTAATTTGCATCTCCCCCGATTCCTGCATATTTAAGACTCGTTGATGCAGATATTCCACGTCTTGGATTGTAAAAATTATCTGTATTGTTAAAAGTTATATAAGGAGTAAGTGAACTTATTTTATATTGGTCATTTTGCGTTGCATTTAAATCGTATGATTTTGAAATATCTTCAATAGCATATACTATTCCAGCTCTTGTGTGTCTATTAAAACTTCTTCCAATTCCGATACTTCCACCTACCGTATCTGTTATCTCATCGCCATAAGTTGTATTTGTAATTGTAGATGAGTCTTTGTAAATACTAAAGCTTCCATTGTAGATTCCATCATTTAAAGATGGATTATTTAGCGAAATTTTTGCAGTATCTTTTTTGTTTGAGTGATCAAGTGAAAACCCAAGATCAAGTCCACTTCCAAAGATATTTTTATCATTTACGCTAGCATTTATCATCCAACCATCATAACTTCCATATCCTCCGCCAAGAACTAGATTTCCTGTTGGTGCTTCGGTTACTTCAACAACCAAATCCATCAAATTTGCACTTACTCGTTTTTGTTTAAGTTCAACTGTTTGGAAAAACCCTGTTCGATTTAGGGCACTTCTGGAGTCTTCAAAATCTGTAAGGTTAAATAGATCTTTTGGAGCTAAGTAAACATTTCTTCTAATTACGCGATCAAGTGTTCTACTATTTCCTGAAATTATCACATCGTTGATATAAACTTTTTCACCAGCTGTGATATTAAAAATAACTTCAGCCGTGTTGTTTTCTTTATTTTTTCTAATATCATAATTCACATCTGCAAATGCGTACCCTTTGTTTGCAATTTTAGTTCGTAAAATCTCAACATCTTTTCGTAAAAGTGAAACATTAAAAGTTTTCCCTTTTTGCTCTTTTAGTGCATCTTGAAGCTCATTAATTGGAACAATTGATTCATCTGAGTAGATTAGAATATTATGTAGTTTATATTTTCCACCCTCATCAATTTTAAAATCAACTTCCGCTGTGTTTGTATTAAAGTCAATTTTTGAAAATCCAGCATCAACCCTTGCGTCTAAAAATCCATTTTGCAAATAGGTGTCTTTGATTCTGTGACTGTCGTATTCTAATTGGCTAAATTGCATAATTCCATTGTTATGTCCAAACCACCACGAAATTGTATCTTCCTCTTTGTTTGCAGTATTTTCACTAAATTGATCTTTATTTAGCTCTTTTGCACCTATGTAATTTACTTTTTTAATAACAACTTCTGCACCTTTGTTTACTGTAAATTTAAGTGAGATGTTTTGTGGAGTTAAGATTTTCTCTTCAATTTCAACAACAGAATTGATAAAACCCTCTTTTTTAAGTTCCCCAAGGAGAATTGCTTTTGCTTCTTCTATTTTTTGTGGAGTGTACATCGAGCCTTTTTTTATTTTCATTGTTCGATATAGATCAGCCAAATCCTCCTCTCTTGTCTTGTATCCTTCCATCTCTATATTTACTATAAAAGGTTTTTCAACAAAATTTATAAGTATAAAGTTATTCTCCTCCGTAACATCGATATGTGTAAAATAGCCAAGTTTGTAAAATGCTTTTATAGCCCCATTGAGGTCATTTTTGTTTTGATTGATTTGTTCAAATGCAATTTTTTCAGATAATTGCGTTAGCCCGATTAGTTTTATCTCTTTGGTTGAGGTCTCATCATTTGGTGTTGTAGCGTTTGAAATAGTAGATAGTAATATTATAGAAAATAATCTTTTCAAGTCTTTTCCTCTTTTGTAAAATAGGTTGGATTGTAGCTAAAGAATTCTAAAAGATTATAATTTGGTAAATTAATGTAAAATCCAAAAAAATAATTAGGATAAGCGTGTGAAAGTAGGAATAGTAGGACTTGGATTGATGGGCGGTTCTTTTGGAATGGCGCTTAGAAAATACAAAATAGCATCTAAAATAGTAGGGTATGATCACAATCCGTGGCATCAAAAAGAGGCTATTGAACTTAAGCTTGTTGATGAGATTGTGACTCTTGAAGAGTTACTTAAGGTAGATATTATTATTTTAAGTATCCCAGTTGACGCCATTATTGCTTTTTTGCCAAAACTTATCCCTTCTGCTATTAATAACACAACAATTATCGATTTTGGAAGCACCAAAGAGATGATTGTAAAAAGTATCCCAAATGAGCTTAAAAAAAATTATATACCTGCTCACCCAATGACAGGTACTGAAAAATTTGGACCAAGCGCTGCTATTAAAGGTTTGTATGAACATAAAACTATGGTTTTGTGTGATATTGAAAACAGTGGAGAGGTACATAAAAATAGAGCTATTGATATTTTTTCAAAACTTCAAATGAAGCTAGTTTTTATGAATGCGTATGAACACGATATTCATGCTTGTTATATGTCTCATTTACCTCATGCTATATCATTTGCTTTGGCTAATATGGTTATGAACCACGAATCCCCAAAAGATATTATTAGTTTAGCCGCTGGTGGATTTAAGGATATGAGCCGAATTGCTAAGAGTTCTCCAAATATGTGGTGTGATATTTTTAGACAAAATAGGGTAAATCTTTTGGAGGGGCTTACTCTTTATGAAAATCAAATAGGTAAAATCAAAAAAATGTTAGAAGATGAAGATTATGAAAACATCGAAGAGTGGATGAAAAAATCAAACACTCTTCATGATATTTTGTAGTTATTTAATTTCAAGCTACGCAGACTTGGTTTCTTCCGTTTCCTTTAGCTTTGTAAAGAGCTTCATCTGCTCTTACGAGCATATCTTCCAAATTCTCATCGTTTTGTGTCATTGAAGTTATTCCAATGCTAATTGTAATTTTAATGTGAGAACTGTCGTTTGATTTGAAGTTTAAGTTTTCAATTGCTTCCCTCATTTTTTCTGCAACAAAAGTAGCACCATCAAGTGAAGTGTTGGGAAGTGTGACTGCAAATTCTTCACCACCAAGTCTTCCAAAAATGTCACTTTTTCGTAAAGTTTGTGATATAGTTTTTGTAACTAAAATAAGAGCTTCATCGCCTTTAATGTGACCGTAAGTGTCGTTTATTGCTTTGAATTTATCAATATCTATTGCTAAAATTGCTAATTGTTGACCTTCTCTTTTAATGTATGGCATCATAGGCTCACTGCTTTCAAAAAAACTTCTTCTGTTTTTAATTCCAGTTAGGCTGTCTGTTGTTGCTAAAATATGTAATTTGACATTTGTATCTTTTAGGTCTTTGGTGCGTTTTTCAACAGCGTCTTCTAAAATCGCTTGATAGTCTCTAACTCTTCTTTCACTATCGTAGATTTTAATAGCATCAAGAACCATTAATTCTAAGTTGTAGTGTTTTAGATTTTTCTCTACCAGTTTGTATATAGTAGCGTTATTAATAATGTTTTTGATGCTTTTAAGTGTTAAATCATTTTCAAAAACGATATTTTTTGTATATGGAGAGTATTTAAAAAGGCTAGTTAAAAACTCTTCACCATTCATATTTGAAAGGTTATAACTAGAGATGCTCATAAGTATCTCTTGTCCATTTGCAATATGAATTAGTGATTGGCTCAAAGCTTCTTCAGCACTTGTATATGTATAGACTATGTAGTTTGAATCGATAATTTTTGTAATTTTTCTTTCTAGTTCATTTAGAATTTCAGTTTCATTGTCAATGCAAACTATTATATATTTTGATTTCATTGGTGTCACTCACTTTAATGTAATTTGTTTTTAATAATACACCATTTATGTGGTTATTAACTTAAATTAGTTAAAATGTAAAACTTAAATCTGAAAAAATCTTCAAGGAAAATCACAAAATGAAAATCACAAAATTTACATTTATCTTATCAATATGTTTTGCATCATTGCTTCATGGGTACGAAGTGGAAGACCCAACTCTTGGAAATATCGCTCTTGAGGCCGGTGTTTGGAAAACAACTTTAGGTGGACAAATAAACAATACCACTTCAAGTACAGATTTTAAAGATGATTTGGGATTTGATAAAGATAAAGCAATTACAACTGTTGGGATCGATTTGAAAAATGATTACTCTTGGCTTCCAAATATTTATGTTAATTATTTTGTACTAAATAGTTCAGTTGATAGTAGAAGTGACATAAATAAAACAATTTCAACTCAATTATTTGAAAGGAAAAAATCTTCAGCACTTGAATATAGCGAATTGAATTCTATTTTATATGGATATTTTGCGCAAAGTATTTTTGAGTTTGATGTTGGATTAAATTTCAAAAAAATTGACTACAAACAAAGTATAAAACAGATCGATAATCCTTCAAGAAATATAACCATAACTGGACCAAAAAACATTATACCATTGCCATATTTTGCTATTAAAATTGATTTATATCCCATAAATACAGTTTTAAAGGCTGAAACTTCCATGTTATCTATTGGTGATGATGAAGCTAAAGATTATAGTTATTCTATAAATTATAGAGCCATGAAGAATATGTATATTAGCTATGGATACAAGTACAATAGTTGGAAAACAACAAATAAAGATAATATCCACGAAAAATATGACATGCACCTAAAAGGTAATTATATCAACGCAAAAATATTATTTTAAATAATAAACCTAAGGAAAGAGATGATAAAAATAGCATTAATTGGGCAACCCAATGTAGGTAAAAGCTCACTATTCAACAGAATAGCAAAAAAAAGAATAGCAATAGTAAGTGATATAGCAGGAACAACAAGAGACATAAGAAGAAGAGAGGTTAAAATCCTAAATAGAGAGGCAATGATGCTTGATACTGGAGGAATTGATGATACTAATGATGCAATATTTTCAAATGTAAAAAGAAAAGCTATCGAAACCGCAAAAGAGGCAGATATCGTCCTTTTTATGGTTGATGGAAAAAGAATTCCTGATGAAAAAGATAGTGAGCTTTTTTATGCACTTCAAAGACTCGGTAAGAAATTAGCGCTCGTAGTGAATAAGATTGATAATGACAAAGAGAAAGAAAATCTTTGGGAGTTTTATAGTTTTGGGATAGATGAGGAGCTTATGTTTCCAATTTCGGTATCTCACAATAGGGGAACTGTAAGATTATTTGAGTGGCTTCACGAGCAACTTCCTATGAGTCCTGAGGAGATTTTAGCAAATGAAATAGCTCAAAATAAAGAAGATGATGAGGATGAAGATTTTAGTGAATCAGAAAAAGAGCCACGAAGACACCATAAAGAGGTGGAGATTAAAAGAGAAATTGACCCAAATCATATAAAAATAGCAATTATAGGGAAACCAAATGTAGGTAAAAGCTCTATTTTAAATGCAATTATCGGTGAAGAGAGAAGCGTAGTTAGCCCAATAGCCGGAACTACAATTGACCCAGTTGATGAAACTTTTATCTATAATGATAAGAAAATTACATTTGTTGATACTGCTGGACTTAGAAGAAGAGGGAAGATTTTAGGGATTGAAAAATATGCCCTAATGAGAACTGAAGATATGCTTCAGCAGTCAAATATTGCTCTTGTGGTTCTTGATGCGAGTGTTCCAATTGCTGACCAAGATGAGAAAGTTTCTGGGCTTGTTGATAAATTTGGCTTAGGTGTGATTATTGTCCTTAATAAATGGGATGAAAATATGGACACTTATGAGAAGGTTACAAAAGAGGTAAGGGATAGATTTAGATTTTTATATTACGCTCCAATTATGGCTATTTCTGCAAAAACTGGAAGAAATATCGATAAACTTAAAGATAAAATCCTTACTATTTTTGAAAACTACAATAAAAGAATTTCAACTTCAGTCCTTAATGCAACTATTAAAAAAGCAATTCAAAGACATGCACTTCCAAGTCCAAATGGAAACAGACTTAGAATTTATTTTGCAACACAATTTAACACAAACCCACCAACAGTGGCACTTGTAATGAATAAACCAAATATGCTTCATTTTAGTTATAAGAGATATTTAATAAATATCTTAAGGGAGTATCTTGATTTTGATGGTGTTCCTATCCGTATAGTTGCTAGAAAAAAAGGTGAAAGAATGGATGATGATGAGCTCAATGTTGTTTATCAAGAGCTTATGGTTCCGAAAGAGATGTATATCCAAAACGATGAAAACGATGAACTTAACGATATTTATGATGACTTTGATGATGAAGAGTATGAAGATGATTATGAGGATGATATAAAATAATCATTTTGTATGGAAACAATCAAAAACGAGTTAACAAAACTTTATAAAGAGAAACAAGAGATTGAATTAAAAATTAAACTTTTGGAGAATAATCTTGAGAAGCTTTCCATCTTCTCTTTCGTTTTAAAAGATAGTATTTATATACCAATTCAAAATCTCTCTACCACTATTTTAAATGAACTAAAAAATTTAGCAATTTTCCCAAATCCACAAATTAAAATACTTCAGGCTTTGCGAAAACCAATCTATAATACCCCAAAAAATATCTACAATTTTGAGTTAGCAAACAATATTTTAAAGTTACCTCGCGGACTCATGAGGGATGTTATTTTACTTTTAAATAAAGGGCAAATCAAATATGAGATAAAAGATGAGAGGTTTTTTAAATCTGAAATTTTTAAACCTGTTAAATACACTTTACGAGATGAACAAGATATCTCAATTGAGGCGATACAAAAAAAAGATTTTTCAATCTTTGTGGCTCCCCCGGGATTTGGAAAAACATTAATAGCTTCAAAAATGATTGAATTAAGGGGTGTTAATACCCTTGTTTTGGTTAACAAAAATATGTTGCTTGATCAGTGGATTGAGAGGTTTGTTCAATATTTTGGGATGGATAAAAAAGAGATCGGGATACTTGGAAAAGGTATAAATACACTAAATAACCGTCTTGATCTAGCAACTATTCAGAGTCTAAAAAATAATCCAGATATTATCAAAAACTACTCATTTGTGATAGTTGATGAGTGCCATCATATCCCAGCACTTACTTTTGAAAGCATTATAAAATCATTTTATGGAAAATATATTTTAGGGCTAAGTGCTACACCAAAAAGAAAAGATGAGATGGAGCCTATACTTTTTGCACAGCTTGGCAATATTTCTTATGAAGTGAAATCAAAAAAGACGAGTATTAAAATAGCTAAAATTGTAAATAGTGACTTTGAAAGTGAATGTGATAATTTTGGTGAACTTATTGGGGAGATAATCAACAATAAAAAACGAAACGAGTTGATTATAGATCAGCTAAAACTCCATCAAAATAGGAAGATTTTGGTTTTAAGTGATAGGATTGAACATATTGAAAACTTATCTATTTTGCTTGATAAATTAAAATTTCAATATACAGCAATTCATGGAAGTATGGCTAAAAAAACAAAAGAGATTAATTTAAAAGAGATTGAAAGTGCAAATATAGTTTTGGCAACGGCATCATATTTTGGTGAAGGGGTTGATTTTCCACATCTTGATACTATTATTTTTGCAACACCAATCTCTTTTAGTGGAAGACTTGTTCAGTATCTTGGACGAATTGGACGACAAGGTGATGATTGTTTGGCTATTGATATTTTGGATATTAAAAACAATTTCACAAAGAGCGCATTTAAAAAAAGAAAAGAAGGGTACGAACAGCTTTTTTATAAGATAAAATATACTCAGTAAATTTGAATTTTAGAGATTTCCTTAAGATACTATCTGTATAATCGCGAAATATTATGAAAACCCAAAACTAAGGAGAGAATATGTGTAAAAAATTGATATTAACGCTAGGATTTTGTACTTTAATAGGTAGTCAAGTTTTTGCTTCTGCAAAAGTTCAAGAACAATGTGAAGCAAAAGGTGGTAGTTTTATCTATGCAGGTGGAGAATGTATCGAATTTTATAAAGCAGATGGCGACACCGAAGGTGCTTTAAATATTTTAATTCATGGAAGTTGGCCAGAGGGGACAAATACCCTTGCAAGGTATACCCCATTTGCTGATAATATTGCTATGGCTACTGATGTTATAACTGTTGCAGTAGCACTTCCAGGATATAGTAAATCTTCATCAAATAAATTAAAACCACTTATCAAAGGTGGGAAAACTCCATTGGCTTCAACTAAAGAGTATGTGAAGTTTATTGAAGAGCTTGTAACTGCACTTAAAAATAAATATGACGCAAGTGTTGTAACTTATGTTGGACATAGTGCTGGGGCTATGATGGGTGCTACAATGAGTGGAATGAATCCAGATTTAATTCAAAATATAGCTTTGGTTGGTGGAAGATATGATGTCCATGCAATTACAAAAGAGAAAAATCTTATCTCAGCAGTTGATGTTCTAAATAATATTAGCAAAGATATGAAAATAACGCTTGTTTATGGGACAAAAGATAGTATATCTCAACCAAAAGTTACAACAGACTTTAATGCTTTGCTTATAAAAAAAGGTTTTTCACCAAAACTTGTTGAAGTCAAAGGCGGAGAGCATGTTGACCTTGATATGAGTGATGAATCTGTAAAAGCAATCACTGAGATGGTTGAAAATAGTAAACAAAAGCTAAAAAAATAATCTCAAATTCCTAACAAAATCCCCATCATCTGATGGGGTAAATATAAAATACACATAAAGATAAATAATGATAGATTTTAAAAAATTTGAAAAATATAGCAAGGCTGGTCCAAGATACACAAGTTATCCAACAGCGCCCGAGTTTAGTGAAAGCTTTACAAAAAATGATTTAATCACTAGGTATAAAAATCAACCAAAAGATAGAGCAGTATCCCTTTATATCCATATTCCATTTTGTAGAAGCGCTTGTTATTTTTGTGGCTGTAATGTTATTTTTACAAGCAAAGAGGATAAGAAAGCTAGATATATAGATTATCTTAAAAAAGAATTGGCAATTTTGGCAACACATCTTGATACAAATAGGGTTGTGACACAAATGCATTTTGGTGGTGGAACGCCAACTTTTTTAGAGCCTTCTCAACTTGATGATGTGATACAAACAATCAAAAAAACTTTTCCAAACTTTGCAAATGATGCTGAAATTTCATGTGAAGTGGACCCTAGATATTTCACAGTAGAACATATGGAAGTTCTTAAAAATGCCGGAACCAATAGACTTAGCTTTGGTGTTCAAGATATTGATTTGAAAGTTCAAGAGACAATCCATAGAATCCAGCCATTTGAAACAACTCAAAATGTGGTGAAGATTGCACGAGATGCTGGAATACAATCTATAAATGTAGATCTTATTTATGGACTACCATATCAAACAAAAGAGAGCTTTAGGAGAACAATTGAAAAAATTATAGAGCTAAATCCAGATAGACTGGCGGTCTTTAACTATGCGCATGTGCCGTGGATGATGAAAACTCAAAGAAAATTTGATGAAACAACATTTGCTCCACCAGCTACAAAATTGGAGATTTTAAAAGATACAATTGGATTTTTTACAGAAAATGGCTACAAAATGGTTGGTATGGATCATTTTGCAAAACCTGATGATGAACTTTTTATGGCAATTGAAAAAGGTGAACTTCATAGAAATTTTCAAGGATACACTACAAAAGGTGGAGCTGATTTGATTGGTATTGGTCTTACATCTATTGGTGATGGGGTTGATTATTATGTGCAAAACTTTAAAGATATGGCAATGTATGAAAATGCAATTGATAACAACGAATTACCAGTTTTTAAAGGATATAGCTTAAATGATGATGATATCTTGCGTCAATTTGTAATTATGGAGCTTATGAGCAATTTTGCCCTTGATATTAAAAAAGTTGAAGCTAGATTTGGGATAGATTTCAAAAACTATTTTAGCGATGCTTTAGCAATGCTTGGTGAATTTGTTGAGGCTGAGCTTATATCTATTAGTGATGAGAAAATTGAAGTTAGTCCAACTGGAACGATGCTTATTAGAAATATCGCGATGCCATTTGATGCTTATTTGCATAAAATTCCAGAAGATAAACGAAGATTTAGTAAAACAATATGAGTAATAATAAATTTAATTATGAAGCGATAAGTGATGACTGTATCAAGTGTGGAAAGTGCAAACCTGTTTGTACAATATTTAATGTAAATCAAGATGAAACCACAAGTCCAAGGGGATTTATTGATTTACTTGGTGCTTATAAGCGAGATGAACTTGAACTTGATTTAGTTGCAAAAGATATATTTGAGAGTTGTTTTTTGTGTACAAATTGCGTTGATGTTTGTCCAAATGATTTGCCAACTGATATGATAATCGAGCAAGTAAGATATGATATAGCAAAAAAATTTGGTATCGCTTGGTACAAAAGAGCTTTCTTCTTCCTCTTGAGACATCGAAAAATAATGGATTTTATGGCGAAACTTGGTTGGGTTTTCCAAACTTGTGGGATAAAAATAGATGAGCAAAAAGAGAAAGCAACTTTTAGGATAAATCTTCCAATTCAAATGATTCAAGATAGGGCTTTGCCTTTTGCAAAGAGGGTTAGTTTTTTAAATTCACACAAAGAAAATATCAAAGCAACTTTACCAATTAGCCAAACATATCAACTTCCTAAAAAAAGAGTTGCTTTATTTATTGGTTGTATGGGAAATTATTCATATACAAACATCGGAGACAGTTTGCTTGTAATTTTGGATAAATTAGGGCTAGATGCTTTTATCCCTAAAGATCAACTTTGTTGTTCTGCACCTGCTTATTTTACTGGTGATTTTGATACAGTTGATTATTTAGTTAAGAAGAATATCGAGTATTTTGAGACTTTTATCGATGATGTTGATGCGATTATTATCCCTGAAGCTACTTGTAGTGCGATGATAAATATCGACTGGGAGCATTATCTTTATGATCAGCCAATCTGGAAAGAGAGAGCAAAAAAAATAGCTCCAAAAGTTCATATGGCTACAAAATGGCTTGAAAATAATACAAACTTAAATGAACTACTAGAAAAAAGTGGGAAAAAATTTAGCGAGCTTGTAACATATCATGACCCTTGTCATGCTAAAAAAATGCAAGGGGTATTTAAAGAACCACGAACTTTATTGTCAAATAATTATGTTTTAACTGAGATGAGTGATAGCAATCGTTGTTGTGGATTTGGTGGAGTTACTATGCAAAGTGAAAAATACCACTTTGCTAAGGCAGCAGGTATTCCAAAGGCAGCTATGATAAAAGATACAAAAGCTCAAATTGTAAGTGCTGAATGTAGTGCTTGTAGAATGCAGATTACAAACTCTTTACACAATGCAAAAGTTGAAGATGTGGTATTTAAAAACCCGATTGAATTAATTGCTGCTAGTTTAATTGAAAAAAGAGTAAATGAGGGCAACTTATAATGGTTGATTTTTGGCAAAATATCTATTTTCAGTTCGATCCTGTTGCTTTTGATTTAGCTGGTATAAAAGTTCATTGGTATGGGATTATGTACGCAGTCGCACTTATTGTTGCTATTTTGATGGCACACTATATTGTGAAAAAAGATAAAATAGCAATTAAAACTGATGTATTGGATAACTATATTTGGTGGGCTGAAATCGGTGTGATATTGGGTGCTAGACTCGGGTATATAATATTTTATGATCCACATACGAGTTATTATTTAACTCACCCTTGGCAGATTTTTAATCCATTTATGGATGGGACTTTTGTTGGAATTTCTGGAATGAGTTATCATGGAGCATTGGCTGGATTTATCATTGCAACATTTTTATTTTGTAAAAAATACAAAGTTTCATTTTGGTTAATTGGTGATATTGCAGCTATTGCTGTTCCGCTAGGTTATGTTTTTGGAAGAATTGGAAACTTTATAAATCAAGAATTAGTTGGTCGCTCAACCGATGTTCCTTGGGGGATTATTGTAAATGGTGGACTAAAACACCCATCTCAACTTTATGAAGCTGTACTTGAAGGGCTTGTTGTTTTTGTGATTATCTTTTTGTATCGAAAATACAAAAGGTTTGATGGGGAATTGGCACTTTTATATATAGTTCTTTATTCGGTTATGAGGATAATTGCTGAAAATTACAGAGAACCAGATAGACAGCTTGGCTTTTTACTTGGAACATCTTGGCTTACAATGGGAATTTTAATCTCATTTTCATTTATACTTTTTAGTTTAGTACTCTATTTTTATAGACTACGAAATAAACAATAATATTACTTTGCCTATAAACTTATAATTTTTTAGCACTCAACTAAAAAGAGTGCTAAAAATTCTCAAAAAACTCTTGACAAAAAAAAATCTTTTGGTATAATTTCCTAGCACTTTACTTAGTGGAGTGCCAATTAATTTGAAACGGTAGCCAAAATGATAGATAAAAAAGAGTTTCTACTCCATTCGATAATCAGAGCCTACATAGAAAATCTTGAGCCAATAGGTTCAAACCAACTAAAATCTATGTATGATTTATCATTTTCACCTGCAACAATTAGGGGTTATTTTAAAAAACTAGGTGATGAGGGATATTTAGAGCAAGAGCATATAAGTAGTGGCAGAACTCCAACTATTGAGGCTTTGAAATCATATTGGGGTGATAAGCTTAAATTTGAACTTCCAAGTGTTGAGTATGAAAATCTCAAATTATTAGCTCATAATATGGGTTTTAGTGTTTTTATACTTCAGCTCCAATCAAAAAAACTCAAAAGAGTTTTGAATATTGAGAGTGCCTATATGATTTTGGAGTTTGAATCTTTTGTTATAACTGTAAGATTTACCTCGGCACTTTATAGATTTTTAAACGACATGATAGGGCTTGAGGCGGATGATATTTTAGATGTGGCAAGACAAGTTGGCGCAACTCAGCTATATGAGGAGTTAAATCGTTATCTGCAAAAAAGTGAATTTGGAATGATAAATATTAAATATTTTTTAAAATTCGCAGTTCGATACGATTTAAGTGAAGAGATTATTAGTAAATTTATGCACGGAAGTGTGATGCAAAATCTAAAAGAGGGGGTTTATTTTGAAAATCTACTCCCTACTGGGTTTATGGGGGTTTGTCATAAAACAAAAATTGGACAAGATAATGTCAAACTTTTGGTGGTTGGTGAATTAAGTAAGGATTATGATTATTTTTATAGGGGGATAATTTGAAAGATGAAATTAAAGATGAAAATGTAGAGATTTTGGAGCCTTGTATTGCTTCTTGTGAAGCAGAAGAGACGGAGAAATTTGCTTCAATCGAAGAGGAGTTTAAACTTAAGATGGAAGCTAAAGTGGCTGAAGCAGAAGATAAAGCAAGAGAGGCTGAGGATAAATTTTTAAGAACACATGCTGATTTTGAAAATATTAAAAAAAGACTTGAAAGGGAAAAATATCAAGCCATAGATTATGCAAGTGAAAAGTTTGCAAAAGATTTATTAAGTACAATAGATACTTTAGAGATGGCTTTACAATCAGCAACTTGTGATGCTCCTGCTGAAGAGTTACTTCCAAAGCTAAAAGAGGGGATCGAGCTTACTCTTAAAAACCTAGTGAGTTCTTTTGAGAAAAATCATATTTTAGCTGTTGAGGCTGATGAATTTGATCCAGAACACCACAATGCAGTTATGCAAATAAATAGTGATGAACATGAGCACGGTGCAATAGTTCAGGTGCTACAAAAAGGGTATAAGCTTAAAGATAGGTTGTTAAGACCAGCGATGGTTTCAATCTGTCAAAAATAGATTTCTTTGTTGAAAGAAATACCTTGAGCGAAATCTCAATAAACTATTGAGTCAAGTAAAAAATTAAGAATAAAAAAATAAAAAATAAACAAAGCAAGAGAAACTCGTTTCTCTCTTTAGGAGTGAAATATGAAGAAACTTGTTTCTTCATATTTGAATCAAAAATAAATGAGGGTTGTCTTCATTTTATGAAATAAAATTAAGGATATAAAATGTCAAAAGTTATAGGAATAGATTTAGGAACAACAAATAGTTGTGTGGCAGTGTATGAAGGTGGTGAAGCAAAAATCATCGTAAATAAAGAGGGTAAAAATACAACCCCTTCAGTTGTAGCATTTACAGATAAAGGTGAAGTTTTAGTAGGTGATCCTGCAAAAAGACAAGCGATAACAAATCCAGAAAAAACCATATATTCAATCAAAAGAATTATGGGTCTTATGATGGATGAAAAACATGCAAAAGATGCTATGAGTAAAGTTGGATATAAAATAGTAAATAGAAACGGTGCAGCAGCGGTTGAAATTGCTGGAAAAGTTTATACTCCTCAAGAGATTTCGGCAAAAATTTTAACAAAATTAAAAACAGATGCAGAGGCTTATCTTGGTCAGAGCGTAACTGACGCAGTTATTACAGTTCCTGCATACTTCAATGATGCACAAAGAAAAGCAACTCAAGAAGCTGGAACAATCGCTGGACTTAATGTTTTAAGAATTATAAATGAGCCAACAGCAGCATCACTAGCGTATGGTTTAGATAAAAAAGGGGAAGAGAAAGTAATCGTTTATGATTTAGGTGGAGGGACATTTGACGTTACAGTTCTTGAAATCGGAGATGGAACTTTTGAAGTTCTCTCAACTGATGGAAATGCATTTTTAGGTGGAGATGACTTTGATAACAGAATCATCGATATGCTTGTAAGTGATTTTAAATCAGATACAGGGATAGATTTAAAAAATGACAAAATGGCAATGCAAAGACTGAAAGATGAAGCTGAAAAAGCAAAAAAAGAGTTAAGTAGTACAAATGAAACTGAGATAAATCTTCCATTTATTACAGCTGATGCAAGTGGACCAAAACACTTAGTGAAATCACTTAGCCGTGCTAAATTTGAATCTATGACTGATGATTTGATTGCTGAAACTTTATCTCACATCAAAACAGCCTTAAAAGATTCTGGACTTGATAAAAGTGAAATTAAAGAAGTTATTATGGTTGGCGGAAGTACAAGAATCCCTAAAGCTCAACAAGTAGTAAAAGAATATTTTGGAAAAGAGCTTAATAATTCAGTAAACCCTGATGAAGTTGTTGCTGCTGGAGCTGCTATTCAAGGTGGAGTTTTAAGAGGTGATGTTAAAGATGTACTTTTACTTGATGTTACACCACTTTCACTTGGATTAGAAACTTTAGGTGGAGTTATGACTAAATTAATCGAAAAAGGGACAACAATCCCAGTTAAAAAATCGCAAGTATTTAGTACAGCAGCCGATAATCAACCAGCGGTTTCAATTGTTGTAGCTCAAGGTGAAAGGGAGTTTGCTAAGGATAATAAATCTTTAGGACAATTTGAACTAAGTGATATTCCAGCAGCTCCAAGAGGTGTTCCTCAAATCGAAGTTACATTTGATATTGATGCAAATGGTGTTTTAAATGTATCTGCTAAAGATAAAGGTACTGGAAAAGAAAATAAAATCACAATCTCTGGAAGTTCAGGACTTAGTGATGATGAGATTGCAAAAATGGTAGCAGAAGCTGAAGCAAACAAAGAAGCCGACTCAAAAAGAAAAGAGTTGATTGAGGTTAAAAATCAAGCTGAAACTATGTTGCACCAAACTAAAAAATCTTTAGAGGAAAATAAAGGTGTGGTTAGTGAAGCTGAGGAAACTGCTATTGTTGATGCTGCTGCTAAATTAGAAGAGCTTATGAAAAATGAAAATGCTTCAAAAGAAGAATTGGAAGCTGCACTTAAAGATTTAACAGAAAAAAGTCATAAATTAGCTGAAGCAATGTATAAAAAAGAGCAAGGTGGAGCACCAGGTGAGCAACCAGCGGCTAAGAAAAAAGATGATGATATTATTGATGCTGATGTTGAATAATAGATAATTAAAGAGAATTTTTAAGACTAAAAAGTAAGCTTTATGGCTTACCTTTTTTTATTTGTAGGCAAATTTGAAAAACAAAAAGGGAAACGATGGAAAGAAAATATTTTAAAAATATGTTGCTTGTTGCTTCATTTATGATGGTTTTAAATATAGCAATTGGTGCTTTTGGAGCACATGGTCTTAAGCCTTATCTTGATGAATATGGCGCAACTATCTACACCAAAGGTGTTGATTATTCATTTTATAACACCCTTGGACTGTTTGCAATCGCATTTATCTATCATAGTTTTTCATCAAACAGTAAGATTGCAAAAGGATACTTATTTGTTTTAATTGGAACTTTGATATTTTCATTTTCCTTGTATACACTTGCTTTGATGAAAATTATGTGGCTTGGAGCTATTACACCAATCGGTGGTATTTTGATGATTATTGGATGGATTTTGGTGGTTGTTGCTATTTTTAAAGAGGGTAGATAACTACCTCTCTGATTGGTAAACTAACTATTTGAATTAGCCCTCATATGCCCAACTTGTTTTTTTAGTTTAGCTACATCTTCATTTGTAACATTGGGTGCTGTTTTAATCATCTTCTCCATCATATTTTTCACAATATCAACTTGCCCGTTTACATTATAAACCTCACCTTGTATTTGTTGAGTTGCTAATTGTTGAGTTTGAGTGTTAGCCATATTCATCATTCCACTTAATGTTGTAGTTGAATCAAATATTCCACCTTTTCCTGGATCACTTACTTGTGGCTGAACCATTTGAGGCATCAAGGACTGACTCATAAGTTCTGGTTGTTGCAAAGCGCTTGCAGCAGCATGAGAAATCGAACTATTACCGAAATTGAAACTTGGTAGAGCATTCATAAATGATTGTTGCATTTTGTCAAATCCACCAGAAGACAAATAGCCTCCAATGTCCGATTTTAGAAACTGTCCATCAAGTGCATTGAAGTTTTGTTCGTAAGTTTTATTTACGCCAATGCCCAAATTCTGGTCTCCTGTTTGAATCGCAGCAGTTGATGCTTGAGCGAGAAACGATACGCTATTTAATGTGTTGTCCAAGAATCCACCAGTAAGTGTAGCTATTCCGCCTAAAGTATTGCCATTTGCTTCTTGTTGTCGTGCAGCAACCCTGTTTTTTTCACCACTTAATGCATCCATAACTTGATTCATACCAGCGCTGAACCCACCAATTTGAGACGATTCTTGCTTGAATTGACTAACAGATTGAACAGCTTCATCCTTAATATAATCCACTACTGCTTGAAACCCTTGAGTTTCCATAACATGACCTATTCCAAATGCTAATCCAACTGCTCCACCACCTTTGGCAATTGCTACTTTATTTGCGCTTGTATAGTTGGCAATTTTTCCAGCATTTGAAACTGCATTTTCCAGCATTGTAGGTTTAACTTTTGGGGTTTCAGCATTAAGGAACGCTTTCTCAGCTTCTATTTTGCTTCCATTGAGGTTATCAAATTCATCAGCCAAGCCACTTAGCTTTTCTCTTGCATCAGAAAGATTTGAGCCAACTCCTCTTTGTTTATCAGCCATAGACGAAAGTTCATCTTCTGCTTTGCTAATATCTTTATAACTAGCACCTTCTTTTTCCATTGCATTAATCTGTTTTCTTTTTTTAGCCATTGACTCACTAAGACCACTATATGTTTTTTCTAAATCTTTTACTTTTTTGCCTGTTTCTTGGAAATTAGCTTGATTTGTGTCTATTTTTGTGTTAATATCATCAATATCATTTAAGGAGTTATTATGCTTGTTTTCTACTTTCTCGTCGGTGCTGTTGGTGCTTTGATTGTTGCTGCCCTTGCTGGATTCTTCTTCCCTAACTTTTTTATTAAGGAACGGTGATTTAGAAGCTGCTTTTTTAGCTAGTTTCCCAGTCAATCCAGCAATACCTATGACTGCAGCACCAGTTGCTATCATCATTCCATTTTCAACTGTTTCAGCGTCTGCACCGGTTGCTTCAGCAATAGATGCTTCCACTCCACCAAACCATCCTTGTTTTATCGCATTACCTTTTTGGTAATTCTTTTTAAATTTGGCAAACTCTTTTGCCATTGTTTCAGATGAACCTTCTCCGTTGACCGCTTCAAACTCTGCAACCATTGCTGCATTTTCTCCGCCCGTATCTACATTTGTTCCGCTTGATATCTTCGAAACTCTTACTTTTCCATCATTACCTTGCGTAATACCCAATGAAACCTGCTCTCCATTAATCCCCTCAAAAGTTCCACCTTTGATTCCAAACAAATCCCCACCTTGTGCTCTACCAAGTGCGGCGGCTCTTTTTGCTCCAAGAACAGGGCTTCCATCTTTATTTTCAAGCCCTGATTTTTCCATTTTGATTTTTGGTCTCAATGCATCGTTTAATTCTTTTGCTTTGTCCTTGTCATTCATATTGCCACCAAAGACCATTGCTGCGCCAGTTGACATCGCTTCTTGACTTGTATATGCTTCAATACCTTCAGCAGTATAGCTTCCGTTCTCGTTTATTGCTCCTCCTGCTAATTTCCCGGCATACGAAGTGAAACTTTGTCCAACACTCATTCTTGCTTGTTTTTCTTTCATTGCAGCATAACCACCAAAAATACTAGATGAACCAATTTCAGCAGATTTACCTCTAGTATCCCCTTGAGATACTGTTTTTGATTGTCTTGCTAAAGCATGGATTGCTTTTTGACCTTTTCCAAAGGCACTAATTGCTCCAAAGCTACCTTCCATCTGACTTTCAACTCCACTTTGAGCTAAATCCATAGCTATATTTGATTTAACACCACCATGAATGCTTTTCTCATACGCAATACCTTTAGCATTACCAAATTGTCCTTTTTGTTGGTTTTCTGATATTTCTTTACTTGCGTTTTTAAGTGCCTCTACAAACTCTTTTGTGCCAGCTTCTGCATTTTTGAATACATCTTTAACTGCTTTTTCAATACCTTCAATATTTCCCATTTGTCCTGATGCTTTAATTCTCGAATCTCTTACATCAAAATCAACTGCTTTATTAATCCCACCTTGAGTATTAATCTTCTCGTTTGTAGTTTGCTGTTGACTCATTTCACTGTATTGAGCATTTTGCTGATACATATTGTCATTCTTTTTGTAGTTGGCTTGTATACCGAGTGCTTTACCCGCTAAACCGTCTTGTTTATGAGCCAAATCATTGCTTTCTAATTTTTTAATATTTTTCGATATAATTTTTCAAAGGGCAAGTAAATTGCAAAAATAGATGAAGCAAAAGAGATATTAAACACATTAAGATTATTTTTTAGTATTGCAGTTGGTATCATAGTTATCTTAACTGGTTCTTTGATAAATAAAGAAAAAAATCGGTGATATTGATATATATTTTTGGATTGGCTCTATTATAGATTTTATGTTAATTATAGGTTTAGTTTTGATTGTAAAATCTATTAAAAGAAATACACAAGAGATAAGGAAATTAAAATGAGCACAATAGTAATTATAGGGTTGTCTATCACTTTTATATCAGTTTTATATTATGCATATAAAGAGATATCTGATATGAAGATTTGATTAGATTTGGACGATTACCTCTTATTTATAAGCCAAACTGATAAAATAAGTATTGCCCCACCAACTAAACTTGAGCTTTGTGGGGCTTCATTTAAAAATAATGAAGATGACAAAACAGCAACGACAGGAACAAGAAATATAAAAGATGATGCATAACTTGCACCTAAAATATTTGATGCTTGAAAATAGATTGTAGTTGCTACACCAGTTGTAATAACAGTTACAAAAAAAAGATTTGCCCAAAAAACAATATCAAATGTAAAAATTTCAAATAATTTATCATTTTCTACAAATAAAATGTAGCTCACAAATGATGAAATAAAGTATAAAATTATCGAAAAATAAAATGAATTTAGAGTGTTTTTCGCCCTATTTGAAACTATTGTTAAAAATGACCACGCTAAAGATGAGAGTAAAAAGAAGATATTTCCACCATCAACTATTTCACTAAATTTGAAATTCGTGATATTTAAAGTTAAAGCAATCCCAGCTACACCAAGTACCAAAGCTATCTTTTTAAGTGGTGGAATGTTTATTTTATCGATAAGCGCCACGAGTAAAAATGTAAAAATCGGATTAGAACCAGTTACCACAATCCCACCAAGCCCAGCAAAACCGACACTTAGCCCATAAAATAAAAAAAGATTGTAAAGGATTATGAAGATTGTTGCAATAGTAAGTTGTTTTAGTAGTTGTTTTGTTATTACTATTTTATCTTTTATGATAAATAGCATAGGAAAAAGTGCAAATGAACTTATAAAAAATTTCAAAAACATCAAGGTGTATGGATCGCTGTAATTTGTCAAAACTTTAGAAGCAGGCCATGAGATACCCCAGCAAATCATTGCAAGCAAAAGATAAATATAGATATGTTTTTCAATATGGTTAGTGAGTGCCAAAAATATCCCTTAAAAGTAAGACTGTGAGGATTTAGAAGATGGTTTTGATTGTATAATCAAAACCATCTTTATTAGAATAGATAATCTAAAAAAATGTACATAAAATAACCCATACAAGAAGTTACTGGTAATGTAAAAATCCACGCCAAAAGGATTGTTTTTACTGTTTTCTTTTGCACTCCACCCTCAGGTTCAGCAACCATAGTTCCAGCAACGGCACTTGATACGATGTGTGTAGTACTAACAGGAGCGTGAGCAAAGTTTGCTAGTAAGATTGTAATCATTGCCATACCTTGTGCAACTGCACCTTGCATATGGTTAATTGGTTGCGAACCAATTTTTTCACCAATAGTAAGAACAACTCTTTTGTATCCTATCATGGTTCCGGTTCCAATCATAAAAGCAACCGCAAAAATAACCCAAAATGGTACATATTCAGTTGAAGTTATCATCTGTTTTCTTTGATCAGTTATGTAGTCAGCTTTATCTTTATCTATTTTTTTATAAGCTTTTTCAGCTTGACCAAAAAAGTTGTCACTACATAAAACAGCAGTGTGTACATTCCATCTAGCTTCAGCAGAAAGTTCTGAATATGATTTTAGACCATTTAGTTTTTGAGCCACCTCTGTTGTTGTTTGATGGACATTTTTTACATCACATTCAACAATAGTATTCTCAATTTTCAAAGCACTGATTAGTTGTTTTTGATTTACAAGGTTTGTAAGTGTTTCGTTATTGTCTGAATAAAATTTTGCTAAATTTGTAGCGCTATCTCTTGTTTGCATAATTTTGTATTGATGCTCTTCCATATTTAGTGAGTAGTAAGTTGGTAAAATAGCTATCAAGATAATCATAATAAGCCCAATACCTTTTTGTCCATCATTTGAACCATGAGCAAAACTAACACCAGCACCAGTTACGATAATTCCTGTTCTCATCCAAAAATTTGGTTTCTTTTTTCCTTCAAAATTTGAGTCTTTGAAGTATTTTGGATTTTTTATTAGTTTTCTTGATAGTTTCATGATTAGATATGCAAATCCAAATCCAACAAAAGGTGATACCGCAAGTGCTAATAAAATTTTATAAACAATATCCCAGTTTACACTTTGAGTAAATGAAAAACCATGCATCATCCCAAATGCTACACCAACGCCAATAATTGAGCCTATAAGTGAGTGTGAACTTGAAACAGGCAATCCAAAATACCATGTTCCAAAATTCCAAACAAGAGCAGAAATGAGAAGTGAAAACACCATTGTAATGGTTGCGCTTTGATCAGATGAAACTAAAATATCAAGCGGTAAAAGATGCACTATTACATAAGCAACACCTATTCCACCAAGAATTACACCGAAAAAATTCATAACACCAGCCATAATAACTGAATAACCTGGCTTCATTGAGTTTGTGTAGATAATCATCGAAACAGCATTTGCTGTATCGTGAAAACCATTAACCATTTCATAAAATAATGCAATAGCAAGTGCTAGAAAAAGTAACACCATAGCGATTGTGGTGATGTTGTTCATGGCATCTAGTAAAACAGACATAATATCTCCTAGGGGATAGATTTATAGCTTTTCTTTGTAAGGTTTAGCAAAGTTAAGGTAAGCCGAATGTTACCAAACTGTAACTTTTATCTTAGTGAAGCGCTTATGTGTTTGACGCGGAGTTGTTTATGATTGTTTTAGCTCTGCTATTATTGCATCAGCAACCCTAAAACTGTTTGCATAAATTGTGTATGTATAAGGTACGCTTCCACCAGTTGGCATAAAACTTCCATCACTGACATACAAGTTTTTTGTATCCCAAACTTTGCAGTTTTTATTTAACACTGATGTTTCGGGGTCGCTTCCAAATCTACAACCACCAGCTTGAAGATTTTGTGGTGGATATGGGGTAATATTTGTTTCTATATCTTTTGCCCCCAAATATTTTAGAAAAGAAACTGTTTTTTGTGCTATTTTGTTTCCAATAAGTTCATTTTGTGGGTGTGAGCCTATCCTTATTTTTGCTACATTTACCCCATATTTATCTTGATTGTTTTGATCAATCGATACAAAACAATCATCATGAGGTAGCCAATCGTTAAAAATCTCACAATCTAGCCTTTTTGTTGTGGTAAATTTTGTATTTAGTTTTTTATAAAACTCTTCTCCCCAAACAAGTTTTCCATTTTTGTCAAATTTTTGTGAAATTGCTTTTTTGATTGGGTTCGCATGTTCAAATAAAAATTCAACAATTCCACCTTTTTGTTTGTCGATTTTGTACCAATCTTTAATCGCTCGATTTACAAAATATCCCTCAGCAAAAAGTTTATTTTTTTCTAAAATATTACTATTAAGTTCGCCACTAACAATACCACCACCACTAAAAAGTAAATTTTTCCCAAGTTGGTTTGTGCTATTTCCTATCCCATTTGGGTATTCATTAGATGTTGAATTAAAAAGTAATCTACAACTCTCAATGCTCCCACAGGCTACAACAAATATTTTTGCTTCTATTGTTTTTGTTGTTTTATTATCTTTATCGTATGCTACTAAACTTGTTACCTCACCTTTATTTGTGTTTAGCCTTTTTACATAAGTGTTTGGTAAAATTGTTAAGTTTCCTGTTTTTAGAGCTGGATTTAGAAGTGCTTCTCTACTACTACCTTTTGCTCCACTGCTACAACCATAACTTCCACAAAAATTTGAATAATAACATCCATCTCTATCACCTTTTTTATCTTTTAAGATAGCTCGTGGAGTTATTTGTGAATTTAGATTTAATTCTTTTGCTTTTTCATCTAAAAAAGCATTGATTGGGTGTTCAGTTGTATTTTTGGTAACCCCAACAATATCATCAACTTTTTGGTAATAGGGTAAAAATTCCTCATAACTAATGCACCAATCTTCTATGTTTGCACCATTTATTTCACCATAGATTGATTTTAACTTGAAGTCATTTTTCTCTAATTTATGAAAAAATCCACTCATAAAATTTGATGCTCCACCAACAATATTACCATTCCAAAAGTCCCATTTTGCATCTTTTGTTGTGTAGCTTTCCCATTTACCAGCCTTAAATTCTTCAATTGTGTGAAATTCATCGTCAAGTGATGGCGTAACAACACTTCTTCTGCAATAAGCCAACTCATCTTTTGAAAAATCCTCTTTTTGCAAAAAGTTTCCTTTTTCGAGTACAGCAACTTTAAAACCATTTTTGCTTAGTTCATACGCAATAGGTCCAGCTCCAGCACCACTTCCAATAATACATAAATCAAACTGCATATTTCCCCTTTGGTCTAGGCTCACCCGCTTTATGTTTAATAGATTTCCACCCCAAAGCATCTTTATTTCCACCATAAAGTGGATCACTAAGCATCGCTTCAAGTCCATAGTTCATAACTAAAGCTAACCATTCTTGTCCTATTTGAGTATTTTCAAATATCCTTAACGTTTCTTCTGTCTCATTTTCGTTTTGATTCATAAAATTTTTATTTTCACCCAATAGTGCTTTGCTTCCATTTATTAAAAAATCCAAATCTTTTTTATCAAAATATTTATCTTTTGTGACTTGAATTAAGAAATTTGATGCTTCAAGTATTGAAGAGCCACTGAAGTTTTTTGATGCAGGGAACATATGATTTAGAGTAATTTTTATAATATCCCAACTATTTGGCGAGCTTTTGTATAAAGGTGTCGCTAAAAGCAATAAACCAAGGGCTATAAAATCTCTCCGTTTCAATTTTTTTCCTTTAAGTTTTGATATAGAATATTATAATACCATTGTATTTAGTCAATCTTAAAATTCAGATTGCAAAATAAATTTAGGGGAAAAATATGAAAAATACAATGTTAAAAATTGCTGTAGCTTCAATGTTTGTTGCTTTTGCATCTTTTGGTGTAGCTAATGCTTCTGAAAATGGAAAACCAACAATGAAATGTCAGGCTGGAAAATGTGGCGGAGCTTCTAAGTGTGGAAATGGAAAAGCAGAACCAGCTGACACTAATGCAACAAAAGGCAAAGGTAAATGTGGCGGAGCTTCAAAATGTGGTGGACAAAAATAATCTTTTAGATTTTAATGTCTATTTTGTAAGTGGAGTTTAAACACTCCACTTTTTTTATGTCCATTTTTTATTTCATACCTGCACCACATTTTCCTGCTTGACATTTCATTGTTTGTTGTTTTGTTGTTTCTATTTTTGTTTGTTCATTTTTGATTTTTATCGATTTGTAAACAAATGTAAATACGCTTGAAATAAATACAATTAAGATGATTTTTTGAAGTATTGAAAATGTTTGTATTTCATCTTTTTGTCTTATTTCGCATACTCCACCTGGGCAAAGTGTTGGATTTTCCTTGTATATAAGATTAAAAATTTTACATCCGATACAAATTCCAAAAGCAGATTCACTAAACAAAAGCACAAGACACAAAATACAAATAAAAAGTTTGATTGGAGTCATAATCTCAAATACAACAATCAAAAAAAACATAATGATTGAAAGATAAAGCCCAATATACCAAGCCCATTTTTTTTGTGGGGCAGCTACATATTCTGGAATTTGATTTTGTATCATAACTCTACCGAGTAGTAAGCTCGGAGAATATTTTGGATTTATAAAAATTCTAATAATAAAATCGATCATAAAAACAGTCACAAAGATTTTTGTAAAAGTAAAATCGTGAAAAATAAATGAGTTATTAAATGAGATAAATCCAAATAAAAAAAGTATCCCAGCACCAGCTCTTGCTTCCCTTTCATTTAAGACTTTGATATCGTAACCTTTTACAGTTTCTCCAAAATATATATATTTATTTTCCAATTTTTATCCTTTTAAATTTTTGTATCTTAGCAAACTAAAATTAAGATGTTTGATTTTAGGAATTTAATATTTTTTGTTCAACCTAGATCTAATATGATTTAAAGGAAGAATGGATTTATAGCAATAAAATCGCTTTTACTACCCCTTAACAATATCTACGATAAAATCGCGACTTTAAAACATAACAAGAAACAAAAGAAAAATTTGAAGTTTTTATGAAAGAAAATTAAGAGGCAGGAGGACTCGCCCTGCATCTCTCTTATACCAATACTGCCCTGCATAAATGCCAAAGGGTATAAGGCTTGTGGATGTCCATATTTCCACCTCTCTTAATTGGTCGCATTATACAGCAAAAAATATTTAAAAAAATCAATGTTTGATTATTTGACAATGGGAACGGCAAAAAAAGACGAACTAACAAAAGAGATAGTCAAAAGTTAAAAAGGAAAAATTGGAGTAAGTTTGGCTTCTGTTGCAGAGTAGGAATTTAAAACAAAAAAGAAGTGATTTTATTTCACCTTTTAGATGATTACTATGATTTTATATCGTGCTTTGCACTTTTCAATAGCCTTGATAGAAGTGTAATTATTTGTTGAAATGATTTTAAATGGATAGCGAGATAAAGGCTAAAATATAATAAATAAATCTTCATTTAGATAAAATCAACACTATTTAAAAAATAAGTGATATAAATGATAACAAAAGAGAATTTCAAAAAAGTATTAGAATTTTTAGGATTTAGCGAAGCAAACAACATCTTCACTAAAAAATTTGATGAATTTGATTGTGAACTTAAAGCAGATTTTCAAAACGAACAATTGATTTATCCTGAATCTAAAGGCTTAAAAGTTAATTCAAGAGAAGTTTGTGGATTTTCAAAACCAGAATATTTTGTTCAGTTTGAATGTGTCTATAAACTTTTATCTCAAGGATACAATCCAGCTCATATAGAACTAGAACCAAGATGGCAAGTAGGACATGGAAATAGTGGCGGGGAAGCTGATATTTTAGTCAAAGATAACGATGAAAAGTCACTTCTTATCATAGAGTGTAAAACAGCAGGGGCTGAATTTTCAAAAGCTTGGAACACTACACAAAGTAAACCAACACAAGTGTTTACATATGCACAACAAACGAGAACTACAAAGTTTATTTCACTTTATGCAAGTGATTTTGTTGATAATCAAGTCGTATCAAATTATTTTCTTATAAGTGTTAGCGATAACGATGAATTACTTAAAAACAATCCAAAACTTCAAAGTTATAAAAATGCTTCAACAGTAGAAGAAATTTATAAAGTTTGGGTGGAAACTTACGGAAAAGATTTTGCAACACTTGGACTATTTGAAGATAACAAAGCTTATGATATAGGAAAAACAAAATTTACTTCAAAAGACTTAAAAAATATCAACTCAAAAGATATTCAAGGTAAATATCATGAATTTGCCACGATTTTGAGACAACACAATGTAAGTGGCAGGGAGAATGCCTTTGATAAACTTGTCAATCTTTTTTTATGTAAAGTGGTCGATGAAAAAGAAAATCCAAAAGAGCTGAAATTTTACTGGAAAGGAAAGGCTTACGATAATCCATTTGATTTTCAAGATAGGCTTCAACAACTCTATAAAAATGGAATGGAAAAGTTTTTAGGCGAAACTATCACATATATTGACAATAACCAAATAGATGAAGCTTTTGAAGTTTTCAAAAATAAACCAAATGCTACAAAAGATAAAATCAAAGAGTTTCTAAAAGCTCAAAAGTTTTTTACAAACAACGATTTTGCTTTTATTGATGTACACAATGAAAAACTTTTTTATCAAAATTTTGATGTTCTTCTTAAGATTTCAAGACTTATTCAAGATATTAGTTTAACTGGAAGTGATGAAAATCAATTTTTGGGAGATATGTTTGAAGGATTTCTTGACCAAGGTGTGAAACAATCAGAGGGGCAATTTTTTACCCCAATGCCAATAGTAAAATTTATCATTAATTCACTTCCAACAAAAGAAAATCCAAAAGTTATAGACTATGCTTGTGGTGCTGGACACTTCTTAAATGAGTATGCTTCCACTTCAAAAGATGCTTCAATCGTAGGTATTGAAAAAGAGTACCGACTGAGTAAAGTTGCCAAAGTTAGCTCATTTATGTATGGAAGTGAAATAAATATTATCTACAGTGATGCACTCTCAAAAAGTGAAAAAGTAAAAGAAAATAGTTTTGATGTCTTAATCGCAAATCCTCCGTATAGTGTCAAAGGCTTTTTGGAGACTTTGAGTGAAGATGATAGAAAGCTTTATGAACTTCTTGAGACTATCGAAGAGAAAAGCTACACAGCAAACAATGCCATAGAGTGCTTTTTTATCGAACGAGCAAAACATCTTTTATGTAAAGATGCAGTCGCTGGGATAGTAGTACCAAGTAGTATTCTAAATAAAGGAAGTCAATCTATCTCTACAAATAAAGGAAATGTCTATGTCGGAACAAGAGAAATCATCCTTAAATATTTTGACATCGTAGCGATAGCAGAATTTGGAAGTGGAACTTTTGGAAAAACTGGAACAAATACCGTAACACTCTTTTTGAAAAGAAGAGGAGAAAATCCAAAGATAAGTGAACATCTTAAAAATATGGTTGATAGTTGGTTTGAGTGTGATTTTGAGACAAACAAAGCCTTTGATGACGATGAACTTCTTTTAAAATATTGTAGTCATATTGAGGTGGATTTTGAGATTTATAAAACTCTTTTATGTCAAGATTTAGACGAAAGAATTTTTGAAAAAGATACTTTCAAAGAGTATAAAAACGAGTTTGAAAAACTAAGTGAAACAAAAAATAGAAGAAAATCAAGAATGTACATGGCATTAGCCAAAGAAAAAAAAGAGGCAAAAGAAACATTTGAACTTGTAAAATATATCAGACTTATAGAAAAAGATAAATTTTACTATTTTTGCCTTGCTTCTAAAAACTCTTGTGATGTGGTTATAGTTAAATCGCCATCAAAGAAAAAAGAAGAAAAAGGTAGCAATGAAATTAAAAAATTTCTTGGCTATTCGTGGAGTGGTGCAAAAGGAAAAGAAGGAATACAGTACATAGGCAAAACAATTTTCAAAAGTGATGATGATTCAGAATTTGATAAGGACGATGCAAGAATCTTAAATAATCTTGTAAATTTAAACAATATTCACACACCACTTTATAATCCACAAAATAGTGATGATAGTACAAAAATAAATAAAATCATCAAAGATAATTTCTCTGGCATTTCGAGTGAAACGAAGCAATCCATAGCCATTCCAGCAGAGTTAGAAAACTTTGTCAGTCGTGCAAGGCTTATTGATATGCTTGATTTTAGTCGAGTTGATTTTAATAAGGCAATAGGATTAAATCCAAACAAAAAAATTGAAATTATTGGAAAACCTGAATGGCAAAGAAAATTGGGTGATGTTGTTGAAGTTTTGATAGGCGGAACACCATCAAGAGCCAAAAGTGAATATTTTGAAGGGCAAAATTTATGGGTTTCTATTTCTGAAATGAATGGACAAATCATTAATGATACAAAAGAAAAAATTTCTACTGAGGGAATAAAAAAATCAAATGTAAAACTTATACCAAAAGGAACAACATTACTAAGTTTTAAACTTTCTATTGGCAAAACTGCTATTGCAGGACAAGATTTATATACAAATGAAGCTATTGCAGGACTTATTCCAAAAACAAAAGAATTGAGAGATGATTATTTATTTCACTTATTTAATGGAAAAATAATTGATTTAGAAAAAGATAGCTTTAATACTTTTGGTAAAAGTTTAAATAGTGCATTTTTGAAAAATGAAGTTAAAATTCCCCTCCCACCTCTTGATATTCAAGAACAAATTGTAAAAGAGTGCCAAAAAGTAGATGATGAAGTTTTAGAAGCAAATAAGACGATAGAACAAACTAAAAGAGATATTGAAAATGAAATAAATTCTGTAAATGGAGATATGGTTAAGCTTGTTGATATTTTCGTTTTACAAAATGGTAAAGCAATGCCAAAAAATAAAATGACAGATGGAAATATCCCTGTTTATGGCGGAAATGGAATTATGGGTTATCATAATGAAAGTTTGATTGATTATCCAACTATATCAGTAGGTAGAGTTGGAGAATATTGTGGTGCTATACATATTACAGACGCTAAATCTTGGATTTCTGATAATTCAATGTTTATTACTAAATTTACAAAGGATGTTGATATAAAATTTATATACTTTAGTTTAGTTAAATTAAATTTGAATCAATATGCAAATAAAACAAGTCAGCCAAATATTTCGCAACCTATTATTTTATCAAAAAGCATCCCTCTCCCACCTCTTGAAACCCAAAAACAAATCGTTTCAAAAATAGAAATTTCAGAAAGTAAAATAAGTGATGCTAAAAAAGTTATTGATGGTGCGAAAGAGAAAAAAGAAGATATTTTGCGAAAGTTTTTATAAAACAATAAAAAACAATTTTCTACTCAAATAAATTATAAGGATTACTTTTATGAATGATACAAAATGCCCATTATGTGGAAATACAGGAGAGCTGTTTGATAGAACTAAAGACGGCGAAGACTGGAATTGTCCAAAATGTGGAGAATATTTTATAAGTGTAACTTCTTTGGCAATTATTAAATATGATGATGTAAAACCATTTATTCCAGACATAATTATATGGATAGATGAGCAACATATTAATGGAATAAAAAGTCCTGAAGTTACAAGTGATGTGCTCTATGAAATAGCTGAACCAAAAAGCGTATAACAATTGATAGGGTTTGAGATTATTCAGCGGCTTTAAATTAGAAAAAGAATCTCTAAATAAAAATAAAAATTATAATGTAGAAGTTAATTATTCTCTGGTGTACCCCTCCGAAAAGAGGGGTCAAAGAAGATGAGAGAAATAATCCAAAAGGATTATTTTCGATTTCTTTGGGGGAGTTGGGCAGTGTCTTGATGCCAATGAATAGAAATCTTTTTTAATTAAAATGCAACCTAATGATGAAATGGATTCACCGTTTTTATTTTGTTTTTTCATTCTCTAAAATATTCGGAAAAGTTAAATTAAATAAAAAGTGGGTTGTAAGTTTTAGAGTTTCAATTTTCCATATAAACCCTTTTTATATCTTCCTATGCGTTCATTGGATACAATCCGCGATATTATAATAAAATCAAAAGGAAAAATTATGGGATTAGGTGTAGGAATAGTAGGTCTTCCAAATGTTGGTAAAAGTACAACTTTTAATGCTTTAACAAAAGCACAAAATGCGGAGGCTGCAAATTATCCATTTTGTACAATCGAGCCAAATAAAGCGATTGTTCCAGTTCCTGATAAGAGACTAGGGGAGTTAGCAAAAATAGTAAATCCAGATAAAATCCAATACTCAACAATCGATTTTGTAGATATCGCTGGACTTGTAAGGGGAGCTAGTAAAGGGGAAGGTTTAGGAAATCAATTCTTATCAAATATCAGAGAAGTAGAAGTGATACTTCATATGGTGAGATGTTTTGATGATGGAAATGTTGTCCATGTCGAGGGGGATGTAAATCCTTTAAGGGATATTGAAATCATCGAAACCGAGCTTATTTATGCTGATATTGCTCAACTTGAAAAGAAGATTGACAGACTTAAAAAAGGTGCAAAACTTGATAAAAAAGCAGCTGCATCTCTTGAAGTTGCTCAAGAATTAGCTACACACCTTGATGAACTAAAACCTGTAAAAACATTTACTAAAAAAGATGATGAGAATTTTATAGCACTTGATAAAGAGATGAGATTTCTTTCAAACAAAGAGGTAATTTATGGGACAAATGTTGATGAAAATAGCTTAAGCGATGGAAATAAATATGTAGATATCGTTAAAGATTATGCTTCAACAGTTGGTGCTGATGTTGTTATTTTGTGTGCAAAAATTGAAGAGGAGCTTATCGGAATGGATGACGATGATGCAAAAGAGATGCTTAGTGACCTTGGAGCTGATGAATCTGGATTAGAAAAAATCATCCATATCGCATTTGATAAACTTGGGCTTCAAAGTTATTTTACAGCTGGAAAAGTAGAGGTAAGGGCTTGGACTATACGAAAAAATACAAAAGCACCACAAGCAGCGGCAGTTATCCACAATGACTTTGAAAAAGGATTTATTAAAGCTGAGGTTATAAGTTATGAAGACTTTGTTGCTTTAGGTGGAGAAGCTAAATGTAAAGAGGCTGGAAAACTTAGACTTGAAGGGAAAGAATATGTTGTTCAAGATGGCGACATTATGCATTTTAGATTTAATATATAAGAATGAACACAATTATAAAAAAACTCGACCTTGAAGATTTTATTTCCAATCTTCAAGGACACTTTGCAAGGGAAAAATCGATAGTTTTGCAAGGTGATATAAATATCCATGCAAAACTAATAGATGAGATTTCAACTTACGATTTTAAACCACCAAAAAAAACAACAAACCTTGATAATCAAATAAATCATCTTAAAAAACAAGGGACACTTAAACTTTATGAACTTTATGAGTTTGTAAAAATTGTTGAATATTTCAAATATATCAAAAGATTTAACCTTGAAAATCGCCTAAATGAGTGGATTGAGAAGATTATTATCCCAAAACAAATTGATGATGTATCTTTTAAATTCGATGATGATGGAAACCTTAAAAGCGGTGAAAATAATGACTTTGATAGGGTAAATGAAAATATTTATAAAAGTAAAACTCAAATAAAAGAGGCACTTCAGCGTGTTATGAATACCCAAAAACTTCAACCCTACTTAGTTGATCATCAAATCCATTTAGTTCATGGTCAACAAACACTTATGGTTCGAGGTGGTTTTAATCATATTTTAAAAGCTAAAATAATTGAAAGAAGTCATAGTGGATTTTTTTATGTTGTTCCTGAAAATGTGCGTGAATTAAAGCAACATTTAGATGATTTAGAGGATTTAAAAGAGGAGATTGTGTTAAAGATTTGTAAAGATTTTTCACAAATTTTGGGAAATCATATCTTATTTTTGGTTTTTCTAAATAAAGAATTTGATAGGTTTGATCACTATCTTGCAAGGGTAAATTTTGCAAAAGCAGGGGACAGAAATTTTATCCTACCAAACAACAATAAAAAAGTTCAAAAACTAGTTGAGTTCACACACCCAGCACTTAAAAACGGAAAATCAGTAACAGTTGATTTTAGTAAGTCTGTTATTATGATTACTGGGGTTAATGCAGGTGGAAAAACTATGCTTTTAAAATCTATCCTTAGTGCTGTTTTCCTCTCAAAATACTTGATTCCTTACAGCGCTCACAAAAGTACTAAAGTTGGACACTATAAAGATATTTTAGCTGTTCTTGATGACCCACAAAGTGTTAAAAATGACATCTCAACTTTTGCAGGTCGGATGGTTGAATTTAGTCATCTTTTTACAAAAGATAATGCAATTGTTGGAGTTGATGAGATTGAGCTTGGAACTGATAGTGACGAAGCCGCTAGCCTTTTTAAAGTAATAATTGAAAAGTTGATGAAAAAAGATATGAAGATAATTATCACAACCCACCATAAAAGATTGGCATCACTTTTGTCTGTTTATGAAGATGTTGAGCTTATAGCTGCACTTTATGATGAAACAAATAGACGCCCAACTTTTGATTTTTTAAATGGTACGATTGGTATGAGTTATGCTTTTGAAACAGCTCTTAGGTATGGTATCCCAAATGATGTTGTAAATACAGCCAAAGAGGTTTATGGTGATGATAAAGATAAATTAAGTAATTTGATTGCAAAAAGTAGTTCACTTGAGCTTGAATACAAAAGAAAAATCAAAGAACTTGATGAAAAAATAGAAAACAATGAAAGATTAAAAAGAAATCTAAATGAGCAAAAAGAGGCACTTGATAGTCTTATTTTTGAAGAAAAATCAAAACTTCACAGAGAATACAAAGATGTAAAAGAGGAAGCAAAACAAGCTATAAAAGCAAAAATGTATCAAGAATCACATCGCCACTTAAATATTGCTCACCAAAAAGTGACAAAAATTGAGGTTGAAAAAGTTGAAGAGAAAAAAACTTTTAAAGTTGGCGATAGAGTAAAATACAATAACACAAAAGGTGTTGTCCTATCTTTTAGGGGTGAAAAAGCTTATATACAAACTGATGATGGGATAAAACTTCAAGTAAGTATGGGGAGTCTAAAATCTAGTGGAAATATCGTAAAGCCAAAACAACAAATAAAATTAGATATTGAAAAACCAAAACATGGTGATATTAAACTTGATTTACATGGGCAAAGAGCTGATGAGGCTATTGATAATCTTGAAAGATTTATAAGCGATTGTCTCATTAACGGCTTCCAAGAAGTTATAGTCTTTCATGGAATTGGAAGTGGAAAACTTTCCTATGAAGTGAAGAAATTTTTAGATGCACATCCACGAGTTTTAAGCTATGCAGATGGTTTACCAAATCAAGGTGGTTTTGGGGCAAAAGTGATTAAACTTTAATTGTCGCATAAAAGAATCATGAAACTATAAATAGGAATTTATATGAGATTAAATGGCAAATTTTTTGTCCTTATGTTTGTTTTGTTTTTTGTGTTTGCAATAAGCTATGGCTACACGTATAAAATGGAAAAACAAAATTTAACAAATTTAAATAATTCATACAAAGAGGATTTTGACAAAAGTTTTCAAAAGATTCTAGAGTTAACAAGCTCAAAATTTAGTAGTTTCGTTTATGATTATAGCTATTGGGATGAGATGGCAGAGTTTGCTAATAAACCTGATATAGAGTGGGCAGAAATAAATATTGATGAGCCTATGTTGAATTTTAATATCGATTATGTTTGGGTTGTAAATGATGAATCAAAATTTGTCTATACACATTCAGAATCTTTAGAAGATGTATCGCATTTAATCAATCCAAAAGATTTTAATCAAACAAAACCAATCTTTAATTCATATTTTATAAAATCAAAAAATAATCTAATTAAAATATATATAGCACCAATCCAAGCTAGTGAAGATATGAAAAGAGTTGGAAAGCCACAGGGCTACTTGATAGTTGGTAAAATTTGGTCTGAGAAATTTATAAAAGATTTGGAAAAGATAACAAGGCAAGAGATAAGTTTAGATGAAAAAGAAAATTTCGATAGTGATATTATCTCCCATCCTCTGCTTGGATATGATAAAAAAATACTAAGCTATATTAATCTAAAACTCGATAAAAGTTTTTTTAAAACCCTAAGTTACTCTGTTGAGACAATGAGTTTGTTTGTACTATTTATTGGAATAGTAACTTTAAGCTTTATGGTTTTATTCCTTTATTTTGTTGTTTTGAGACCTATGAATACACTTACTTTGAGTCTTCGGGTTAAAAATCCGAACCTACTAGAGCATTTAAATAGTAAAGACGATGAATTTGGAGTAATTTCACGGTTAATAAAAGATTTTTTTGCTCAACAAGATGAATTGATTGCACAATTAAAGCGTATTAAAGATGAGGTTGAAGCTAGAGAAGCTCAGGAGAGGATTTTGATTCAACAATCAAAATTGGCTTCAATGGGGGAAATGATAGCAAATATTGCACATCAATGGAGACAACCTCTTAGTGTTGTGAGTACAATAGCAAGTGGAATACAAGTGAAGCAAGAGTGCGGAATACTAAAAACTGAAACTATCAATGAAAGTATGGAAAACATATTGGCACAATCAACTTATCTTTCAAAAACAATAGATGACTTTAGAAATTTTTTAAACAATACAAGTGATGGTAACATTATCAATATGCAAAGTGCTATTAAAAAAACCATCTCTCTTCTTGAGTCGGTTTTAGTAAGCAATCAAATTCAGTTAATAATTTCAATAGAAGATGATTTTATTTTGGAAGGTCATGAGAATGAGCTTATCCAAGCTTTTATCAATATTATTAATAATGCAAAAGATTCTATGAGGGAAAATAAAAATGAAAAATTGATTTTTATTACAACTTCCAAAAATGACGATATGTTTGAAATAAAGATAAAAGACAGCGGAGGAGGAATATCTAGCGAGATTATTTCTAGAATATTTGAACCATATTTTACAACAAAACATCAATTAGTTGGAACTGGTATAGGGCTTTTTATGAGTAACAAGATTATAGTCGAGCGATACAATGGATTAGTGTCTGTTGAGAATGTAGAATACGAGTATGAAAATAAAATTTACAGTGGTGCAATGTTTACGGTAAGGTTTCCAATTTCCCATCTAGAAAAATAAAATAAAATAAATTTTTAGTTGTTTATTGATAAAAATAATCCCATAAGGTCTTCTGTAAAACATTGTTATTTATGAGTACAAGTCAATTTTAAGGCTTAGGTAAATTTATATATTTTAGCTATTCAATTAACTGATTGTTGAAGCAAAAATATTATTTTTCATTAAATTTTTCTATAAATTCCAAAAATTCTTTATATGGAAGTGGTTTTGAATAGTGGTAGCCTTGAAAAAAGTCACAATCTAAATATGTCAATAAATCTACTATTTCAATATTTTCAACACCTTCAGCTTGAACTTCTAGGTTGAAAAATTTGCTTAAGTTGATGATTGATTTTACAATAGCCTCATCTTTGTAATCTTGATTTAGACTAAGTACAAATGACTTATCTATTTTCAGTTTATCAATAGGAAATAATTTTAGATAATTAAGCGAGGAATAACCAGTTCCAAAATCATCAATTGCAAGACGAAAGCCAAATTTTTTAAGTTCCTTCATCTTTTCTATGGCAACTTGGTGATTTTTCATAGCATAGGTTTCTGTTATTTCTAGTTCTATATTGTTTGGATTTATTTTGAAATGATTAACTAAAGCGCATATTTTTGGGACATAATGGTCGCTAAAAAACTCTTTCGAGGATACATTAACTGCAACAACAAAATCACTATTTCCAGAGGCAGAAATAATATCGCTTACAAGAAAAAATATTTTTTTCATAATACTTTCATCAAGAATTCCAATCGTGCCATTATGTTCTGCAATTGCAATAAATTCATCTGGTGAGATCCAACCTTTTGTTGGATGTGTCCATCTTGAAAGCACTTCACAGCCTGTTATTTTATTTGTTTTTGCATCAACTACTGGTTGAAAATATGCCTCTATTTCGTTATTTACTATGGCGTTTCTTAAATCTGTTTGCAACGAAACTCTTCTTGCCAATTCTTGACTCATATTTTTAGTATAAAGTAAAGCCCCATCGCGACCATTTTTTTTCACCTCATACATTGCTGAATCTGAATTTTTTGTTAAAGTTGTTTTGTCTGTTCCATGTATTGGATAGATGGCAATCCCGATAGAAAATGAAACTTCACACGAGTGTCCATCGATTATTATTGGCTCTCGTATCGCTTCATTTAGATTTCTCGCCACAAGTAAAACATCATTATCATCTTTAAAGTTTTCAACAATAAGATTAAATTCGTCGCCACCAATTCTAGATATGATATCTTCTTTTCTTAAGACTTTTTTGAATAAGTTTGAGATATGTTTCAGTAATAAATCCCCAACACTATGCCCAAAAGTATCATTTATATCTTTAAATCTATCAACGTCAACAAAAAATAGAGCAAATTTTTTGTTATTTCTTATTGAGCTTTCAATCGTGTGATTTAACATATTTTCAAATTGAATTTTGTTTAAAAGCCCAGTTAAAGCATCGTGGTTTGCGTAAAATTTTATTTTTTTATCAGCATCTTTTAGTGATGAGATATCTGTAAATAGTGCTAAATAATGTTTTTTTAATGTAATGGGGTCAATTGAAGCATTTATTGAGAGCCATTCTGGATAAACTTCCCCATTTTTTCTTCTATTCCAAATTTCACCTTGCCATTTTCCTTGAAATTTGAGCATATCCCAAAGGTGTGTATAAAAATCTTTTGTATGCAGTCCAGAATTTAAAATTTTTATCGGTTTATGTATCGCTTCACTAGTAGTGTAACCACTGATTTTAGAAAATGCCTCATTGATTGATTGAATTATCCCTTCCTCATCAATGATAGCTAATCCTTCATTTGTAGTACTAAAAAATACCGCTTCCCTTTGAGCCATTATAAGTTGATTTTTTTCTTCTGTGATCTCAAGACAAATGTGGACAATTAAAGTTTTATTCTCAATAAAATAAAAATGTGACTTAAACCAATTATCATCCATTTTGCTTTCAATAATAAAAGCGTTCTGTGTTTTTAATCTTAAAGCTATCTCTTCAAAATTTAAAATACATTTTGTCATATCGTTAAAATACAAAGATTTATCGATTTCAAATATTTTGTTTTCTAACAAATATTTTATATTCGCATATTCTAATAAACCATTCAAACTATAAACAGCCATTCCAAATGGGCTATTTTCAATTGTATTTGCCAAAATATCTTTTTTCGATTTTATGTAATTAGATTGTTTTGCATCCATTGGGTTATCCATCATTTTTTACTTGCTTTTCAAGCTCAATTGAGAGATTTTTGCTTTCAAGGATGGATAAAATTTTATATCTAATCGATTCGTATTGATGTTGCAATTTCATAGTGTTTTTCCAAAAAGTTGTTTTATTTTTAAATCTCGTTTTATATTACCCAAAAGTTAGTTAATTTTGAAGTTGAATTGTATATAAAATAATCATACCGAGTACCATTAACTATTGCTTTATTACTATTTGGTTAATATCAATTTTTAAAATAAAACGAAAGAACACAATGGAAAACACACAAAATATACCAGAGATAAAACGAACATTTATAAATGATCACAAAAAAATTGACTTCACTTTTGTCCAAAACAAATATGACTTTATAGTTGAAGAGATACCAAATAGAGAATTTTGCGGAAGTGGGAATTTTCTCATTTTAAAAATTAAAAAAGAGTGGCTTTCTACTTGGGATTTACTTAGAGAAATATCTGAGGCTTTTGAAATTGATGAACATAAAATTGGTTACGCTGGACTTAAAGATAAAAATGCAACAACTACACAATATATAAGTATTCCATTAATCAAAGAGAAATATCTAAAACACCTAAATAAACCAAACATTAAACTTTTGGCTGTTTATAAAGATAAAAGTGGGTTAAACATCGGGGATTTAGCTAGAAATAAATTTATAATAAACCTTAAAGATGTAAAAGAGGAGAGTTTGCCTGCTATATATTCTGTTTTAGCAAAGATACAAAAACATGGACTTCCAAACTATTTTGGTTATCAAAGGTTTGGGTCTGATTACAATTTCCAAAAGGCACAAGATGTAACTTATGGCGAGGAGATTGTAAAAAATAAAAAACTTGAGCACCTACTGATTTCAGCGTATCAAAGCTATTTTTTCAACGCTTGGCTAAGTAAAAGGGTTGAACTCGCTAAAGATGAAAACCTAAACAAACTAAAACCTCTTAGTGGTGATGTTTTTCTAAACAACGATAAAACAACCATAACAGGACTTTTACCTGGGCGAAAAGTCTTAAGAGCCAGTGGAGAAGCAAGAGAAATAGAGAAACTTTTTGATGATGAGTTTGTCCATGCTAAAGGCTTTAGAAGAGAAGCTTGGATAAAAGTGGATGATTTAAAAAACAAATACAATAAAGAAGAGGAAAAATTAACTTTATCTTTTACTTTGCCAAAAGGAAGTTATGCAACTGTTTTAATCGAAAATATCGCAAATATGAATTTTAAATCAAACTAAATCATATCAAGAAAACTTAAAATAAAATTAAATAAGTAAAAATCGGAATTTGTAAAGAGCAAACAAGAAAATAAAAAATTTCATATGTGAAATTTTTTATTCTAAGAATTTTAAAATCATAGGTATGAATTATTTTAAGCCGATTACTTATTGTCTAAATTAAATTATTAATTACAAATTGTTTTTGTAATCTTACATCTACACCTTTAGAAGCTAGGGTACTTTTAAATCCTTCCCCGATTTGTGAAACTAAATATTGATTAACGTTATACTTCAAAAAAATCTTTGTTAGTTCAATAGTTGGTTTTAAATCTGTGTTGAAAATTGGATTATCCAAAAAAAGTTTATTGTTAAGTTCCAAGTTGGCATCAAAAGTAAAAATACAAATATACCTATTTTTTGAATTTAGATTTTCATAAAAATCCTTATTGTCTGAGCAAAAGGCAATTACAAGCTCTTTTTTTAGAACTTCTAGGGATAACTTATTTCCCATAAGTAGTCCTAAAGCTACTTTTTTCCTTGCACTTTTTATTATCCTTGCAAAAGTTGGTCTTGAAATCTCCATTTTTTGAGCAGCATCCTCTTGATATAGTTCTAATAAATCCATAAGATAAAGAGCTTCTACCTCTTCACTGATGAGTTTTATAGTTTCATTGGTCCCATTTTCATTTGGAAAAAAAAGTGTACATTTTGGTCTAAAACTAAGTTTTCTTTCATTTTTTGTTCGTGGCATATTTTTTTGCTTTATAAAATTATTTATCTAATTTTATCTAATTTTTATTAAATAATACTTGACATATGTTCATAATAGTTTTACAATTCGGTCATATGTTCAAAAAGGAAAAGTTATGAGTATCATAAAAAAGACTTATTTATTCTATTTTGAAGGTTTTAAAAATATGACTATTGGAAAAACACTTTGGAAGATAATAGCACTTAAACTTCTAGTGATTTTGGTGTTTTGAAAACTTTTTGTCCATGATAAAACTTTCAAAAGTGAATATGTATCAAGTGAAGCAAAATCAGATTTTGTTTCAGCAAATCTTATCAAAGGAAAAACAAATGATTGAAGAAACACTTGTCGATTGGAGTAGAGCTCAATTTGCCCTTACTGCAATCTACCACTTTTTATTTGTCCCACTCACTTTGGGGCTTGGCTTTATTGTTGCTATTATGGAGAGTATCTATGTTAAAACTGGCGATGTGATGTGGAAAAAAATCACAAAGTTTTGGATGACCCTTTTTGCTATCAATTTTGCGATTGGTGTAGCTACTGGGATTATTATGGAATTTGAATTTGGTACAAACTGGGCAAATTATAGTTGGTTTGTTGGGGATATTTTTGGTGCTCCTCTTGCAATCGAAGGAATTTTGGCATTTTTCTTAGAGAGTACTTTTTTTGCTGTGATGTTTTTTGGTTGGGATAAAGTAACAAAAGGGTTTCATCTCCTCTCCACTTGGTTAGTAGCTATTGGGTCAAACCTTTCAGCTCTTTGGATTTTGGTCGCAAATGGTTGGATGCAATACCCTGTTGGTATGGAGTTTAATCCTGATACTGTACGAAATGAGATGGCAAATTTTTGGGAAGTTATCCTTTCCCCTGTAGCAATAGCCAAATTTTTACACACTATTGGGAGTGGTTATGTTATAGCATCGCTTTTTGTAATAGGGGTGAGTAGTTGGTTTTTGCTCAAAAAGAAAGATGTTGTTTTTGCTCAAAAATCGATTATTATCGGGGCTACTTTTGGACTTATCACTTCCCTTTTTCTCATCCTCAGTGGTGATGAATCAGCTCATCAAGTTGCCCTCAAACAACCTGTAAAATTAGCTGCTATGGAGGGGTTGTATGAGGGTAAAACTGAAGCTGGAATTGTAGGGATTGGTATCTTAAATCCAACGAAAACTTTGGATAACAATGAAGAGTCTTATCTTTTTGAACTTGAAGCTCCTTATGCCCTTTCACTCCTTGGATACCACGATATCCACGCTTTTGTCCCTGGACTTCAAGATTTAGCATATGGAAATAAAGAACACAATATTATGGGTGCAGATGAAAAAATAGTAAAAGGGAAAATCGCCCTAGAAGCCTTTAGTGCTTATAAAGAAGCTAAAAAAGTTGGTGAAACAGAGGCTGCAGAGCTAGCAAAAACAACTCTCCAAGCAAATATGGCTTATTTTGGGTATGGTTATTTAGAAAAACCACAAGATATCATTCCACCAATTGGTTTAACATTTTATAGTTTCCATATTATGGTACTTTTAGGGAGTTGGTTTACATTTCTTTTTGCTGTTGTACTTTATCTTGCGACAAAAAAAGATATCACAAACTATCCACTTATTCTCAAAGCTTCCCTCTGGTCAATTCCACTTGGCTATATCGCAGCTGAGGCTGGCTGGATTGTAGCTGAAGTTGGGAGACAACCTTGGGCTATACAAGATTTGATGCCTGTGGGAGTAGCAGTGACTCATATCTCAAGTACCAATGTGATGATAAGTTTTATCTTGTTTGCAGTTCTTTTTACTGCACTTTTAATTGCCGAGATAAAAATTATGACTAAACAAATAAGCCTTGGCTTTAACGGAGGTCACTAATGTTTGAAAATTTAACACTTTTACAATTGCAACAATACTGGTGGATTATTATCTCCTTGCTAGGCGGACTTTTTGTATTTATGATGTTTGTACAAGGGGGACAAACTTTGTTTCGCTCTCTAGCAAGAGATGAGATTGAAAAAACGATGCTAGTTAATAGTATAGGGAGAAAATGGGAGCTAGGATTTACTACATTAGTGCTTTTTGGTGGAGCTTTATTTGCAGCTTTTCCACTTTTTTATAGCACAAGTTTTGGTGGAGCTTATTGGGTTTGGATGGCTATTTTGTTTTGTTTTATTATCCAAGCGGTGAGTTATGAGTATAGAACCAAACCAAATAATTTTTTAGGGCAAAAGACCTATGAGCTTTTTTTAGAAATCAATGGAAATGTAGGGGTCTTTTTACTAGGGGTTGCGATAAGCACTTTTTTTAGTGGAAGTGAGTTTTTTGTGGATGAGAGAAATTTCTCTTATTGGAAAAATGAGCTTCGAGGTTTAGAAGCACTTATGAATCCCTACAATCTTTTTCTAGGGTTTTCATTAGTATTTTTATCAAAAATCTTAGGGGCAATGTATTTTATTAACAATATCGACCATAAAGAGATACAAAAAAGAGCGGTGAGTTCTATCAAAATCAATATGATTTTCTTTTTAGTTTTCTTTTTTGGATTTTTGGGTTGGATTTTCACAAAAGAGGGATTTGAGGTTGATGCGATGGGTGTTGTTTCGATTGTCCCTTTAAAATATATTCAAAATTTTATTCAAATGCCAATTGTTCTTTCGATGTTTGTTTTTGGTATTGTGATGGTTGTGGTGGCAGTCTATAGAACAATTGAACAAGAAAAAACTTGTTGTATCAAAACAGGTGGTGTTGGTGTTGTTATCACTGTAATGGCACTTCTTTTATCAGTTGGATTAAATAATACACCATTTTATCCCTCTACTTATGATTTACAAAGTAGTTTAACGATTATGAATAGTTCAGGAAGTCGCTATACCTTAGTCACTATGGGTTATGCATCACTCCTTGTACCTTTTGTATTAGGGTATATTTTTTATGCTTGGAGAGTGATGGATATGGTGAAAATTACAAAAGAGGAGATGAGTGACACTGATGCTCATCATTACTAAATAAGGGGAGTGTATGGAATATCTTGAATCATTAGCTTGGCTTTCATTGTGGCCAATAGTTTTATATCTGGGATATAGATTGTCTATAAAAAATAGTATGATTTTAAAAGAAAAATAAAATTATCGAAGAGACAAGAGATTATTTCAAGAATTTTGGCTAATATTTTAACCTTCATGGATAGAGTTTATTAATATAAATAAGGGGATTGAAATGTCTATAAATTGGGAAAATATCAAACAACAAATGAAATCATTTTTAAAAGATGAGGTTTCTAAAACTGGGTTAAATAAAGTTACCGTTGGGATAAGTGGTGGACTTGATAGTGCCGTTGTTGCGGTGCTTTGCAAAGAGGTTTTTGGAGATAACTTAAATGGCGTTTTGATGCCGTCACAATTTTCAAGTGCAAGTAGTATCGATGATGCAAAAGAACTTTGCGAAAAGTTTGATATTAGATATGAAACTGTAAGTATAGCTCCAATGATTGATGGATATTTTCAAAATATCACAGATGCCTCACCACTTAGAATTGGAAACTTTAGCGCACGGATGAGGATGAGTGTCCTTTATGATATAAGTGCTAGGGAAAACTCTTTGGTTGTTGGAACATCAAATAAAAGTGAAATTTTGCTAGGTTATGGGACTATTTTTGGAGATACGGCATGTGCCTTAAATCCTATTGGGGAGCTTTATAAATCTGATGAGTTTCTTTTTGCGGAGTTTTTAGACATACCATCTTCGATTATAAATAAAAAGCCAAGTGCTGATTTATGGGAAGGGCAAAGTGATGAAGAGGAGATTGGATATAGCTATAAGATTATGGATGATATGTTAAAAAGATTAATCGATGATGGTGTCTCTAAGGAAGATTTGATAAAATCAAATGGTGACAAAGAATTAATTGATATGCTTGAGAAACGGATTAGAAACAACGCATTTAAAGGGCGATTGCCTTTGATAGCCAAGATAAAATTTTAAACAGATTTTTAAAAATATATATTAACAGATAAATAAATGAGTTTAAGGAGAAAATATGAAAAGAGAGATACCTTTTTATAAACCGATGATTAATGATGAGGAGTTAAAACAAATAACTTCAGTTTTGGAGATGGGCTCAAAATCAAAAGTTGAAGAGCTTGAAAATGAGATAAAAGAGTTTATAGGTGCTGAGTATGTTGTGTCAACATATAACTCAACGGCTGGGCTTCATCTAGCACTTAGTGCTATGGATTTAAAAAGAGCCGATAAGGTTTTGATGAGTGTAAATTCATTTCCAAACCTTCCAGAAGTTGTAAGACATTTTGACGCTGAACCTATATTTATAGATATAGAACAAAATGGGTTAAATATTGACCTTGATAAACTTGAAGAGTATTTAAGTAAAAATAATTCAAAAAAATTAAGAGCAGTTATTGTTACTTTTGTAGGAGGAGAGATACCTGATCTTGATAGACTTTATGCAATAAGAAAAAAATACAACATTATGATAATTGAAGATGCTTCAAATACTTTGGGTGCTATGTACAAAGATGAGCTTGTTGGAAATTTAAAAGCAGATATGACTGTATTTTCTATGAATCCAGCAAATGGTAAAACTTCAGTTGCAAATGCTGGATTTATTGTTACAAACAATGAAGCCTTAGCAGTTCGAGCTAAGCTTTTAAGAACACACGCAATTAATAGTACTTTTGATGCTTTTGGAAATCTTGATTATATCTATGATGTTGTTGATATTGGACACAAATATGATATGACCGATCTTGATGCGGCATTTAATTTGGCTCAATTTTATAAATCTAACCTATTTATTGAAAGAAGACAAGAGATAGCAAAACTATATATAGAAAATCTTGAAGGTGTAAAGCATGTAACTGTGCCAACTTTTAACGAAGATCATCTCTTTACTCAGTTTATAGTGAAAATCTCAAAAAATAGAGATGGATTTGCGCGGGAGCTTAAAAAAGATGGTATTGCAACAGGGCTTACATATATTCCGCTTCATCTTTTAACTTACTATAAACAAAAGTATCAGCTAAAAATAACAGCTTATGGAAATGCCTTAACAGCTTACGGGCAAATCTTGTCTTTGCCGATGTATCCATCTTTGAGTGATGAAGATGTACTATATGTTTGTGAAAAAATTAAGCAAATTTCTAAAAATTGGATATAAACATCAAAAGTTTAATTTCAAGATATGCAACAACTTGGATTGAGCAATATTTGTTCTTTCCAAATATCTTCCAAAGACTCATTTCAGTAGCACTTTTTCCATTAACTATTATTTACTGTATCGTTGTTGGTTATAGACGAATTTCATCAAAGCCTATTGATTTTGGACTACCTATTGTTAGTATCGGAAACCTAGTGGTTGGCGGAAGTGGAAAAACTCCCATTACAATTGAATTGGCAAAAGATAAAGATGATGCTTTTGTGATTTTACGAGGCTATGGGAGAGTTTCAAAAGGTTTGATTGTTGTATCATCTAAAGGTAATATTTTTTGTGGCGTATCACAAAGTGGTGATGAAGCTATGGTTTTGGCTGAAAGTTTACCAAATGGTTCGGTGATAGTGTGTGAAAATAGGATTGATGGGATTTTAAAAGCAAAAGAGATGGGGGCGAAAATCATCTTTTTAGATGATGGTTATCGCCACCACAGTATCAAAAAATTTGATATTTTAATCCGCCCAAAAGATGAGCCAACAAATCTATTTTGCTTACCTAGTGGAGGATATAGGGAAACAAAAATGATGTACGCTTTTGTACCTTTGGTGCTTAGGGATGGAACCGATTTTTCTAGGGTTGTGAAGTTTAAAAAAGATGGTGTTTTGCTTGAAACTTTGCCTGTAAATATGATACTTTTAACAGCTATATCAAAGCCTCAAAGATTATTAGAATATCTTCCAAAAGATACAATTATTGAATCATTTGGTGACCACCATAAGTTCACAAAAGATGAGATTGATAAGTTGCTTTTAAAATATCCAAACCACCAATTCGTTGTAACAAAAAAAGATATTGTAAAGCTTAGAGAATTTGGGCTAAATAATCTTATTTTGATCGATTTGGAAGTAGTTATAACTAAAAAATTTGAACTTCCTTAAGAGGTAAGTTGATGTTTACAAAAGCTTTATTTTTGTTGATTAGATTTTTATATTTTTTTATTATTTTTGGTTTTATTTCTCCTGTATTTCTCTTTTCAAATGGGGAGATTATAGTTTTGGACTCAGGGCATAGCCCATCAAATTTTGGCGCTTTAAGTGTTAGTGGCAAAACAGAGGTTGAGTACAACGATAATTTTACAAACGAGCTTAAACAACAACTTCAAAGCAGTGGTTTTAAGGTTTTTCTTACAAGGGAGATTGAGGAAGAAGCCACTTTGAAAGATAGGGTACGATACAGCAACGATATAAAACCAGTACTTTTTATCTCTATCCATCACGACTCGGCACAACTCCAACACCTAAAACAAATTACACTTACAAATGGGATAAAAACTTACAAAACAAAAACTCCAATCTCTGGATTTTCCATCTTTGTATCAAAAAATAATAAAAAGTTTGGAGATTCTTTTTTATTTGCAAAAAATGTTGGTAAAAACTTAATCTCACTTGGTAGAAAACCATCTTTGTATCACGCTCAAAAAATCAAAGGTGAAAATAAACCACTTCTTGACTTTAAGCTTGGAATCTATCAGTATGACAATCTTTATGTTTTACGAAAAAGTAATGCACCGTCTATTTTGATTGAGCTTGGGGTGATTGTTGATAGTGAAGATGAATTTATTTGTTCACATAAAACATATATTGTAGAGGTATCAAAAGCTATTGCCTATTCTGTGAGGAGTTTTTTAAAATAGATTGATAGTAAATATTTTTAGTTTATTAGAGTTTTAAGAATTCAAAATAAACCAAAAAAGCCACCAAAACAAGTAAGGATGCTGAAAAGATTTCAATTTGTTTTTTATAGTTTGAGATTTCACTAAAAATAGTTGAAGTGATATGGAAAATAAAAAAATAAAAAAATAAAAATGGAATTATTGTTACACCAATACCAAATATAAAACCATAAGATAGTGAGAGAGGAAAGTTAGATGCCAAAGAACTAAGTGTAATTAATGAAATCACGGGTAGACAAAATGAAAATGAACTAAAAAATCCGATTGAGAAATAGCTATATTTTAAAGAGGTTGGACAACTTGTTTTACACCCTTTGTTATTTTTGATTGTTTTGTGAAGCAAAAATACTCCAATAAATAAGATTACTAGTGCACCAAGTTTATCAAATGAGATAACAGTTGAGATTTGTTTTTTTAAAATAGTTCCTCCAAAAAATGATACAGATGCAATACAACTATACGCCAAAATTTTCCCACTAAAATATTGAAATAGGACTTTTTTTGCAGTATTTTTATTATTTTGTTGCGATAATAAAATAGGTGTCATAACAGGCAGGCAACTAATGGCACATGAAGTTGCTCCTAATTGGAAGCCTGTTAAGAAAATAGTCACAAAAAGCATTATTGTTTGTAACTCCATTTTTCGATTTTATTTCGTTTTTTAAAGTATTCATTTGATGAACTAAATAGGTTAATTGGTCCATATTTAAGTTTTAAGACATTGTCGTCTGGGCAAAACTCAACACATCTTCCACATAGGGTACAGTCATTAAAAGTGATATTTTTATTTTCCGCTTTTTCGCTTATCTCATAAATATCCATAGGACAGGCTTTCGCACAATTGTTGCAGCCATCACATTTATTTCCCCCATCTTTTACAAGCTTTAGGAGACCAACTTTTTTAAATACACTTTGTAGAGGAAGCATTGGACAAATTCTACAAAATGGTTGCCTTACAAAAAGTGCCAAAGCAATCATAAGTCCAAAAAGTAAATCAGCCAATAGTGATAAAATCATATATGTTGTGTTGCTGTTGTCAACATATATTTGGGTCATATCACCTACTGCTAAAGTTGTTAAAATTCGACTAGGACAAATGCTACAAAATGGATTTCCAAGTTCATGTCCTACAAATCCCAAGCCCGCTAAAAGTGGAAATATTAAAACTAAAAATGCAAAAATAAACCACTTTATAGGGCGAACTTTTTTCAATGTTTCTTTTGTCAGCGAGTCAATTTGCTTTATTTTTAGTTTTTTACCCACCATAGTAATCACTTCTTGAAAAAATCCTAAAGGGCAAGTCCAGCCACAAAAGGCTTTGCTTAAAATCACTATTAATATAAAAAATCCACCTAGCGTTATTGCAGTTGGAAGTAGTGCGGAAATTAAATCAAGCTCACTAAATGCGCCACTTATTCTATGGTGTGCTTGATGTTGAAGTGGTATTAATGCACAATAATCACCACTTTGTTTGTCGTAAGCACAACTGAGAGATGGGAGGTTTGTTGTTAATTTATCTGCACTGTAAAATGTAGTAAAAAATAGAGCACCATACACTAAAAATACAAATGAAAACAATTGAACCACTCTTCTAAATGCTGTTAAGGTTAAAAACTTATCCATTTTTTGCTCTCCTATATAATAATAATCCAAGTAAAAATCCAAGTGAAGCAACACCAAAACCAGCAGGTACACTTTGCCAATGTGCAGTAGGATTTACATAATATTCACCTCTTAAGCTTGTATTGTAAATAGCATCGTTTTTGTTAAATTTTGCAAACAATACAAACTCTTTCGGTTTATTTCCTCGTTTATTGTTTTGAACATCTTGAAATGTATCTTTGAGCGTGACACTTATTTTTCCATCATTATCTGTTTTTCCAACGAGTTCATCTTTCTCATCTAATTTGATAAATATCTCTTGATTAGGTAGTGGTTTGTTGCTAAATTTTAAAGTAAATAAATAAGTTCTCAATGCCATAAATCTATCATGTTCTCTAGGTAAAAGAATTGGTTCAAGTTCCAAAATACCTTTTTGTAAACTTGTTATTTTTGTGGGACTTTTTTTTGATGGTTTCCCATTTTTGGAGATATATGTTATTGCTGTAAAAAACTCGTTACCCTTGTTCCCATTTACAACCAAGCAATGGTAGTTGTCATACTTACTTTTTGTGATACTAATCAAATTTGCATTTAATTTCAAAGAAGTTTGCTCAAGGTTTGACAATATATATGTGCCATTTGCCTCATAACTTCCATCAAGTCCAACAACTTGATACATAGTTGTGGCCCCACTGCTTGAATGTGAATGCCCACTTTGTTTGGCATCTTTCATATCAGTTTCACAATTTTGTGGTGTTAAATAAAGTGGTGCAGCTTGTAAAATAGAAAAGGTGAAAATCCCACTAAGTATTAGATGTTTCATACCATATCCTAAAACTTAACAGACAAACCAGCTGTGTATGTTCGCCCTTGATTTACTGTAATTGATAAATCTTCCGCATCAAATTTCCCATCACTATTTGCATCACCACTTGATCTTGCTGTGTTGTAGTAAAATTTATCTAAAGCATTATCAACTTTTGCAAATATATCAAACTTGTATCCACCAATTTTTGTAACATAACTGGCCATAATATTTAGTACAGCTTGCCCACCTATTTCAATTTTGTTCATCTCATCGGCAAAATATTTTGATTTTGCATTAACTTCAGCAGTCAATAGTAAATCATTATTGAAATTGTAATTTGTTCTAAGATTTAGATTGTGTTTCGGGACCCTTGGTACAAGTTTGCCAGTTAAATTATAATGCTCAATAGTATATTGAGTAGCAGGATTTGTAAAGGTTGATGCTGTTTTGTATGTACCATAAGAATTTCCTAAAGTAAGGTTAAAATTATCATATTGTGTAAATTTGGCTTCAGTGTAAGAGTATGCCACATCAAAATATATAGGTTTATTTTTGTTTGTATTTAGTGCCAATTCCAATCCTTTGTTTCTTATTCCACCTATGTTTTCATATTTTGTTTTTGCAAAAAGTGGATTTGATGGATCAGTTGATGCATATTGTCCAACATTTGCCATAATATAATCATCTCTGTCGATTAAAAATAGAGCTGTGTCATATTCAAATAAACTATTACTACCTCTTATACCAACTTCGTAGTTGTAAGAAGTTTCTGGTTTTAAATCATGATTACTTTCAACTTTTGTACTTGTTGGATCAATATCGCCTGCAAACATTTGACTTACTGTTGGAGTTCTAAAACCTGTTGAGATGTTCGTGTAAAATGATCTAGTATCGCTTAGTGAGTATGCACCGCCAATTCGATATGAGCCCACATCAAAGCTTTTGTCTATTTTCATATTTTTTAAAATATCGTTGTAATCATAAGATATATGGTCATATCTTCCATTTGTGGTGATGCTTAATTCGTTTGAAAGTACATATTTGAGTTCACCATATAGTGCGATTACATTTTCATCTGTTTCATCATCACCTGTAATTGTCCCTGCATAAACTTTTGTAGAATCCCCAAAACAAGCAGTCCCAGCACTATTTAGCCTTGTACAATAATCTTGTAAAATATTCGTTTTGTTTTCATAGTAATTAGCCCTATAATCAATCCCAAGAAGTGTTGCTATTTTATTGCTTGTTGTTCTGTATTCGCTTTTTGCACCCCTTTGGATTTGAAACTGGTCATTGTATGTTCCATAAGCATCTTCTGAAGTTATTTTTGCTCCTGCTAAGCTATATTTGATTGGACTACTTACATAATTTGTATCATCTTTGTATTGATAAACATTAAAAAGAAAATTTCCATTATCATTAAAATCTTTCGCATAAGTTATAAAATATTTACCCAAATCTACATCATATTTACGACTATAATCTCTATCGCCAGTTCCGTTGTAGATACTTTTTGGATTGTTTTGTGCTTCTGTTTCACCTTTTACAGTTCCGTGAGAATCTTTATCTCTTTTTGATAATTCAATTCCGCCAGTAATATCACTATTATCATCTATGTAGTACTGGAGTTTTGAATTTAAATATTTTGTATTGTAGTCACTTTTTTCATGGTAGCCATCACTTTTTCTCTCACTTACTTGTAAATATGTGTTTATTGAGTCATTTGCAAAACCTGCTCGAGCTAAAAGCTTTTGATAACCAAAACTTCCAGTTTCAATTCCAAAAGAGTTATAGCTGTTGTTTGCACCTTTTTTTGTTGTTATGATAACAGCTCCACTAAGTGCATCTTCACCAAAAAGATAACTTGCCCCACCTTTCACAACTTTGATACTTTCAATATTGTCAAGGTCAATATTTACTTTCCCTGTTCGTTCAAAAACAGGAACACCATCGATAACAACTGCAACACCAGGTTTTTCACCCATATATCTTTGATTTTCAACGCCACGAATATGCAGCTTTAAACTGTCACCAGTTTGCACTTCTGTTGTAAGTCCTGGGATACTGTTTAAAATTTGTTGGATATTTTCGATATGAGCTTTATCTATCTTTTCGCCATTTAGTGTCGCAGTTGTTGATATTTCATTTTGTTTTGCTTTAAATCTATCGTCGATTGTTGTTGATGATACTGTTATTTTACCTAGATCGTCTCCATAAAGACTAATATTTAAAGCAATAGCACAAGCAATAGACATACATATTTTTTGATTCATTTTTTGTTTCTCCTTAAAATTAAGAAGACACACATTATTTACCACTTAAGGAACTTTAACTATAATAAACAATGGTGTCCTTGCATACCTAATCCCTTGCTTCTTACCTTTCAAAACGAGTTGCAAGGGTTCGTAAATTCTTACGAATAAAATCAGATTTCTAATATTAGTATTTAAGTGTTAACTAAGTGTTAATTTAACTCTTTATTGAAAGCTGCAAATCAAGAAAAATAGATCTTTTTATAAATCAACGAACTTAATCCTCACTGTAAAATTGATTAATATCAAATATTTCATATAAAAAAGAGTTATCCTGGTTTAAAAAGTAATTTGAGATTTAATTATGTATTGACATTTTCAAATTAAGGCTATTTGGTTAAAATAATTCCAAAATTTGCTAGAATTGAGACATATTGATGAGTGATACTGAAAAATTAAGAAATAGATTTGAGATTGAAAAGTGGAAAACTAAATTTCATAGTGAGCATAAGCTTAGGGAGTATGCTGAGGAGCTACTTGAGACAAGAAGTGCTGAACTTTGTGAACTCAATGAAACTTTGGCTAGGAGAGTTGAGGAGGAGGTTGAGAAGAATAGAGAAAAAGAGCTTATTTTGTTTCAACAATCAAAAATGGCATCTATGGGGGAGATGATAGGAAATATCGCTCATCAGTGGAGACAGCCACTTTCGGCTATCTCATCAATTGCAAGTTCTCATATAGTTCAGAATGAAGTTGGAATGCTTAGTTTGGAAGCTTCTAGAGAATCCCTAACTGATATCATGAAACATACAGAATTTTTATCAAATACAATCGATGATTTTAGAAACTTTTTTAGAAATGACAAAGAATATACAGTATTTTTGATTGAAGAATCGGTTGCTACTTGTTTGCATATTTTAGCTGGCATAATATCTACCAATTGCATTACAGTTGTTAGGGATATTCAACATATTCAGTTATTTAGTCTTAAAAATGAGTTTGTGCAAGTAATTTTAAATCTTGTAAAAAATGCTGTTGATGCCTTGGTTGATGTCTTTGACGATGATGAAAAATTTATTTTTATAAAAGCTTATGTTGAAAATGAAGAGGCTCATGTTGAGATAACAGACACAGCTGGAGGGATTCCCAAAAGTATTATGAACCGAATTTTTGAACCATATTTTACAACAAAACATAAATCACAGGGGACAGGAATTGGTCTTTTTATGTCATCTGAAATAATAGGTAAACATATGAAAGGGACAATTATTGCAGACAATGTTGATACAGAAGTAGGGGGGCAAATTTTAAGGGGCGCTTCTTTTAAAATATCTATCCCATTGGAGTATTAAAGTTATAGTTTACTTTTTACTCTAAGTTGAGATTCTGGTTGAAATAATTCTATTGCTTTATTTACAAATTTAGAGTTTAAAATATCATCCATTTTCAACTCTTTTTGAGAAAATGATGGAGCTACTATCATCCCCATATTGGCAACACAACCACTTCCGAGTTCAATATCTTCAATCATAGAACCACTATCGCTTTCATGGTCATATAAATTTACTTCGATTTGTTCATCTTTAGGTGTTATGTTTTGGGGTAACTCCTTTTGTTTAGAAGTATCGATTTTATTAAATTTAATCTCAGTTTCATTTCCAAAAATATCTTCTATAAATCCTCTTATGTAGGCAAAATTTTTATTCAATAATTTTCTGCTTTCATCATCAGCATAGCTATCTATGGTTAGAATATTTTCTTCAAATGAATTAAATATAAAGCTTTTAGTAAAACAAACACCCAAATCATAATTTCTGTCAAATATTAAATCTGTTACTTTTTGGTAGTTAGTTAGGTTTAGATTTTCCTCATTGTTTGTATTGTCTTTTTCTTCTATAAACACATTTGGTGGGATATCAAAATTTGTTGATTTTTGAGTTTCATTTGTTTTTTCTAGTTCAATCGAGATATTTTCATTTTTTGTTGCTATTGGAATTGTATTGGTTTGAGCATTTTGATTATTTTGGCGTTCATTTTGTTTTGGAATTATCCCTTTTGTCTCTTCAATTATCTCTTCGATTGTTTTTAACCAAGAAGCCTCTTCTAGTTTCATCAGTGTTAAGATAATAACAAATCCACCATCACTATTTTGTTTTAGTAGCTCTTTGGCATCACCTAAAATTCTAAAAAATCTATCAAAAAGATAAGTTGCAAATCTTACATCGCGAGTCAACATTTTGTGTTTTAGATAGATTGAAATCTCATCTATAACTTGCCCAGCTTCATAAGATTCTAATATTTCCAAATATTCTCTTGTGTCCCTTCCTTTTAATATAGAATCAAATAAAGTATCCATAAAAGATGGATCAATCATCCCCATCATATCAGTTACTGCGGAGGTTGAAACCCCACTTTTAGAATAAATAATAGCTTGGTCAAGGAGCGTTAGAGTGTCTCTTAAGCTACCTTGCCCGCTTCTTATTAAGATATTTAAAGCTTCATTTTCATAAGCAATATTTTCTAAATTTAAAATGTGAACTAGATGATGAAATACATTTTGTTCACTTATTTTTTTAAATCTAAAATGTTGAGTTCGACTTAAAATGGTAGCAGGAACTTTAAGTGGATCGGTCGTAGCTAGGATAAATTTTACAAAAGCAGGAGGCTCTTCAAGTGTTTTTAGTAAAGCATTAAATGCTTGAGTTGTAAGCATATGAACTTCATCAATTATGAAAATTTTGTATTTTGCACTTGTTGGACGATATTTTGTATGCTCGATTAAGTCTTTGATATCATCAATCCCACGATTTGATGCTGCGTCCATCTCCACAATATCAAGATGTCTCCCTTCATTTGCACTCAAACATCCACTACAAACTTCACAAGGTTTAGATGTTGGAGCATTTTTACATACAAGTGCTTTTGCCATAATTCTAGCTGTACTGGTTTTTCCACTTCCTCTAAGTCCGCTAAAAAGGTAAGCGTGAGATAATCTATCTTTGTCAAGTGCAAGTGATAATGTGCTAGAGATACTATCTTGTCCTATTAAATCTTCAAATTTTGACGGCCTATATTTAAGTGCTAAAACCTTATTTTCTAAATTTTCTTGGCTCATATTGTACATTTCCTGATTTTTATATTTTTGTTTTTTACTATTTTTTTTATCATCTGGTGGTTAATGTTTCCAGTATGACAAATATCTATTTTTAAAGAACCTTCGTTAATATGCCCTTTTTCTTGACTTAAAAGTTTTAGTCTATTTGCTATTGCATCACCAGTACTTATAATGGTGGTCTCGTTGCCCATAATCTTTTTGATTGTGTCTTCAACTAATGGGTAGTGCGTACAACCAAGAACAATCGTATCTACATTATTATTTTTCATCGGGAGTAGCCAATTTTCGAGCATTTGAAAGGTTTTTGGACTGTTCGTTTCACCATTTTCAATTTGTTCAACCAAACCAATACAAGCTTGTTCATAAAGGGTAACTTTTTTAATGTTTGATAATTCATTTACTAAAAGTTGATATTTATCGCCCTTTAGTGTTGCTGGAGTTGCCAAAACACCAACATTTGAAGTTTGTGTTTTTAAAATTGCTGGTTTAACTCCAGGCTCTGTTCCGATTACTATTAGTGAAGGAAAGTGTGTTCTTAAATGTGTTATTGCAGCCGAAGTAGCGGTGTTACATGCTATTACTAAAGCTTCAATTTGGTGTGTTTTGATTAGATAGTTTGTGATATTCTCGCACCGATTTAATATTTCAGTGGCACTTTTTTCACCATAAGGTGAGTACTCTGTATCTGCTACATAAAAAAGTTCACCACCTTTAAAAATATTTTCAATCGAACTTACAACGGTTAGTCCACCTAGTCCAGAATCAAACACACCAACTTTCATTTTATTACTTTTTAGCCATTCATTGAGATTAAAAATTCAATATTACTTTGTGTTTTTTCCATTTTAGAGTATAAAAATTTAAGTGATTCAACTTCATCCATCTCAGCCATAGCATTTCGTAAAATCCATATTTTTTGTAACTCTTCAGGATGGAGTAATAATTCCTCTTTTCTTGTACCGCTTTTTACAACATTAAATGCTGGATAAACTCTTCTTTCGCTTGCTTTTCTACTAAGAACTACTTCAGAGTTTCCTGTTCCTTTAAATTCTTCAAAGATAACTTCATCCATTTTAGATCCAGTATCAACTAATGCAGTTGCGATAATTGTTAAACTTCCACCCTCTTCAATATTTCTAGCAGCTCCAAAAAACTTTTTTGGTTTTTGTAATGCATTCGCATCAACTCCACCACTTAGAACTTTTCCACTACTAGGTGTTGTTGCATTGTAGGCTCTTGCTAGTCTTGTGATTGAGTCAAGTAATATAACTACATCTTTTCCTCTTTCAACCATCCTTTTTGCTTTTTCAATTACAAGTTCAGCAACTTTCACATGATTTGCAGCAGGAAGGTCAAAAGTTGAGCTATAAACTTCCCCTTTTACACTTCTTTGCATATCTGTTACCTCTTCAGGTCGCTCATCAATTAATAAAACAATAAGAGTTGTATCGGGGTGATTAATACTTATTCCGTGAGCTAACTCTTTTAGAAGTTCTGTTTTACCAGATTTTGGTTGGGCTACTATAAGTCCCCTTTGCCCTTTTCCCATAGGAGAAAACATATCCAAAATTCTCCCTGTCATTTTTGATTTATTGTATTCAAAAGTAAATTTTTCTGTTGAATAAAGTGGAGTAAGATTGTCAAAAAGTGGTCTATCTTTTGCTTCATTTACGGGGAGATAATTGATAGCTTCGATTTGTAAAAGTGCGTAGTACTTTTCACTCTCTTTTGTGGGTGGTCTAACCTGTCCACTTACAATATCACCATTTCTAAGGGCAAATCTTTTAATTTGAGTGGCACTTACATAGCTGTCGTTTGATGTATCACTAAAATTTCCATCAAGTGCTCGGAGAAATCCAAAGCCACCATCTTTAATATCTAGAATACCTGTAAAAAGGACATACCCACCGGCTGTTGTTTGACTTGAGAGTATCGCAAAGATTAAGTCTTGTCTTTTTAATTCTTGGGGATTTTCAATCTCTAAGTCTTTGGCTATTAAGATAAGCTCATCGGTTGTTTTCGCTCGTAAATCATCTATTGTAAGACCATTTACTGGTATATGTGTACGATTTTTTTGTTTGTGGTTGTGATTACTGTGGTTGTGTTTTGGCTGTTTTGGTTGCTCTTTTTGTTTTGTGGTTTCACTTTGCTCTTTTATTTCTGGTTGAGTTTGTTCTTCTGTCATAGTTATTGTGTTTGACCTTTTGTGGAGTTTTGTAATGTAATATTACTTGAGTTACTTTTTTAGTGGTGCCATTGTAGCAAATAAATCTAAAGAATGGTATGAAAAGTATCCAAAATCATACAAAATGTTTAAGTTTGAAGATGGTTATTAGAGTAAAATTACTATGAAATTACTCTAAAAAAAGAGCAATTTCATCGCTTAATAAAAAGTCATTATTGAAAAGAAGATCATTTTTTAGAGTCACTTTATCTTCTTGAAGTAAAATGTTTATTTTCTCTTTTTGTTTCTCATCGAATAGCACAAGTGGAACACCACTTTTACTTCTAAGTCCCAAAAATATCCGCTCAAATCTAATATCATCCGCGTCAAGTATCTCGACATCTTCATAAATTAACGGATTTTGTATATACTTTTCTACATCTTTTTGTGGATAATATCTCTCATTTCCAACACACCCAACAGCACCAGCACCAACTCCCAAATAATCCTCTTTTTCCCAATATCCAAAGTTGTGTTTGCTTCTTGAATTTTCATCCGTGCTAAAATTTGAAATCTCATATTGTATAAATCCAAAACTTTCCAAACTTTCAAAGATATATTTTGTCATCTCTATATTTTCAATTTTGCTATTTGGTTTCTTGAAGAATTTTGTCCCCTCTTCGATTGTTAAACTATAAGCACTGATATGATTGATTGGAAGTGTTTTTATAATCTCTAAGTCACTTTTGATTAGCTTTTTTGAGTCTATCGCGGTATCGTAAATAATATCAAGATTTATATCTCTAAAACCAACTTCGTAAGCTAAATTTACACTATTTGTAGCCATATTTTTATCGTGATTTCTACCTAGAAATTTTAATTTTTCATCATTAAAACTTTGAACACCAAAACTAATGCGATTTACCCCTAGTTTTTTAAGATGAGTTAGCCACTCTTTTGTTGTTGAATTTGGGTTTGCTTCGATTGTAATTTCGGTATCTTTGTCTATAAAAGCTATTAATCTTAAAAAAATTTCATCATAAAGATTTGCTTCAACACTACTTGGAGTTCCTCCGCCAATAAAAATGGATTTTAGTGGTTGGTCTGTTTTTGTTAGCTCATTTTGTAGTTGCGTATTGAGTGCTTTCATATATGAAGTTTTTAGATGAAAAAGATTTGTGTACGAGTTGAAAGAGCAGTAAAAGCACTTACTGTCACAAAAGGGGATATGTATGTATAAAAGCAATTTAAAAGTATCCTTTTGTTATTATCAGCGGATAAGATTATAAGGTAAATAAAGTAAATGGAACATAAAGAGAAGAATTATAGACCAAATGTTGCAGCGATTGTGCTGAGTAGTTCATATCCTCTTAAATGCGAAATTTTGATAGCTTCTAGGATTGATATAAAAGATGCGTGGCAATTTCCTCAAGGTGGAATTGATGGAAATGAAACACCACAAGAGGCACTTTTTAGAGAACTAAAAGAGGAGATAGGGACAAATGATATCGAGATAATTGCAGAATATCCAGGTTGGGTAAGCTACGATTTTCCAGCAAGTGTCGCTAAAAATATGGCACCGTTTGATGGGCAAACACAAAAATATTATTTGGTTAAGTTAAAAAAAGGTGCTATTGTAAATATAAACACAGAAATACCAGAATTTGGTGAATATAAGTTTGTAAAAAGAGCAAAGTTAAATGAGTACATTACATTTTTTAAGAGAACTGTGTATAAAAAAGTATTAAAACATTTTAAAGAAGAGGGCTATATTTAATGGAGGATAATAAATAATGTTGAGAGTTTTAAAATTTGGAGGAACAAGTGTTGGTACGCTTGACAGAATAGAAAATGTTGCGACTATTATCAAAAAAATGAGAGACAATGGAGATGATTTGGTTGTTGTAGTGAGTGCCATGAGTGGAGAAACAAATAAGCTTATAGATTATGCAAACCATTTTAGTAAAACTCCAGATGATAGGGAGCTTGATACACTTTTAAGTTCTGGGGAAAGAGTTACAAGCGCTTTGCTTTCAATTGCACTCAATGAACAAGGTTACAAAGCAACTTCTATGAGCGGAAGAGAAGCTGGAATTTATACAACTGATGATCACACTTATGCAAGAATAGAAAAAATAGAAACACACAATATGGAAAAAGCAATAAACGATGGAAAAATCATTATTGTTGCAGGATTTCAAGGGGTTAGCGTTAGTGAAAATAGGGTTACAACACTAGGTCGTGGTGGAAGTGATTTAACAGCTGTTGCTTTAGCTGGAGCACTAAAAGCTGATATTTGTGAAATTTACACTGATGTTGACGGTATATACACAACTGACCCTAGAATAGAGCCTAAGGCTAAAAAATTGATGAAAATATCTTACGATGAGATGTTGGAATTAGCAAGTTTAGGGGCAAAAGTTTTACAAAATAGAAGTGTTGAGATGGCAAAAAAATTAAATGTAAATCTCGTATCAAGAAGCTCTTTTACACCTGATGTTGAAGGGACATTAATCACAAAGGAAGAAAATATTATGGAAGCACCAGTAGTAAGCGGTATAGCACTAGATAAAAATCAAGTTAGAGTTGGAATGTATGGAGTTATGGATAAACCAGGTATTGCATCGTCTATCTTTACAGCTTTGGCTGATGCAAATATCAATGTTGATATGATAGTTCAAACAATAGGAACTGATAGTAAGGCAAATTTAGATTTTACAGTTCCAATTGGAGATTTGATTAAAACAAAAAATACAATGGAAAAATTTCAAAATGATGTTGAAAAAATAGATTATAACGAATCAATAGCTAAAGTTTCAGTTGTGGGTGTTGGTATGAAATCTCATACTGGTGTTGCTTCAAAAGCATTTTCAGCATTAGCAAATGAAAATATAAATATCAGAATTATAAGTACAAGTGAGATTAAAATTTCTATGGTTATAGATGAAAAATATAGCGAATTAGCTGTTAGAACACTTCATGAAGCTTATGAGCTTGACAAATAAACAATAAGGCTATAAATTGCAAGAATTTACAAATTGGACCGTTAAAGCCATTAGAGAAGATAAATATATAGGCTCTTGGATGGAGGAGCGAAAATTTGATTGGATTCCTATCGTTGCAAAAACTTTGACCAATATTATAGATAAAGGTAAGTCAGTTTTAATTGTAACTGATGATGAAAGGGAGTGGTTTTTACACTATATTTTTAGTAAAATAAATTCACCAAAAAATAGCCGTCCTTTTTTACCATTTTACGATTTTGCAAGCATGATGAAACATACACATAAACTAACAAGTGACGATGATATGGAGCTTACAAAGGATATGCTTGAGATTTCATTTCCCAATGGTTATATATTTTGGTATATTGGAAGAGGTCAAAGCAGTAAAGCAATACTTCCAAAAGTTTCTTATAACTCATTTTTATGGCTTTTTGATGAAGATGCGCAAAATAGTTTCAATCTCAAAAGTAGTGATGAAACGCTCGATATGAAGCTATTGCAACTTTATCGATTATTTGATAAGACACTTGAAGCTACACTTTTTGCACAAATAGAGGTGGACAAATAATGACTTTTAATACTTCAACTATATTGATTGTAAACAATATAGAGGATAGTTTAAAAGATGTAGTCTCAAGATTGCCAAGACACGACACAAGGGTGATAAAAAACGAAGAAGAGGGTAAAGTTGATTTCCTTCTTCCTCATGCAAGGCTGGTAATCAAAGAGGCATATATAGCAACTGAAAGGATAAAATATATTATCCTTTGTGGAGCAACTTTTAATATTGAAGCACAAAATTCTCTTCTCAAGATTTTAGAAGAACCACCAAAAAATATTATCTTTATAATCATCACAAACAGTAAGAGTGGAATGTTAAAAACTATATTTTCAAGACTCCCACATTATTATCTCAAAACAGCAAAAAAAAGGGAAAATTTTCCACTTGATGTTTCAAGGCTAGAGCTTAAAGATGTTTATTCTTTTTTAAAACAAAATCAAAGAATTACAAAATCTGAAGCAAAAGAGGTTATTGAATCTTTGGTTTATAGTGTCTTGGTGCAAAAAATAAAGCTTTCAAGCAAAGAACTCGATTCTTTTAGTATAGCTATGAAATTGTGTGAACTAAATAGTCGTCCTATTAATATTCTAACAACACTCCTTCTTGTTTTAATGAAACGAAGATAGTAAAGTTAAAACTATGAAGTTTTATAAAATAAATCCTAAGGATAGTGAAGAGTTTTATAAAAGTATAGGCTGTGAAGACGCTGGAGCAAAAATACTATCATTAAAATCAAATATCAATACTTTGTTTATTAAAGATTTACATACTGGTGCAGCTAATATTTTAAAGCAAGACGCCCTTTCAATTGGAGCTGATTTGGCTGTTCCAAGGGGTACAATATTAAATTCAACTCCAACTGTTGATGTTGTTTTGATTGGCAGTGATAGGCATTTTAAAATACTCGCTAAAAAAGAGCTTTTACAACCATTTGGACTAAAAAAAATAGCATTAGAATTAAAAAGCTTTATAAAAAAAGTACCTCAGAAAACTAAAATAATGGGTGTTTTAAATGCAAATGATGATAGTTTTTTTGAAGGCAGTAGATTTTTAGGTGAAGAAGCGATTTTAAAAATCAATGAGATGATAAGGGATGGCGCTGATATTATAGATATTGGTGCGGTCTCAACTAGACCAAATAGTCTTAGTGTTGATGTGGAGATAGAGTTACAAAGGATAAAACCAATTTGTGATGCTGTATTTAAAAATAAACTATATGAAAAAGTTCTTTTTAGTATCGATAGTTTTAGCCCAAGCTCAATCGAGTATGCTTTAAAATCTGGATTTAAAATCATAAATGATATTACTGGACTCATTAATGATGAGATTTGTGCTTTGGCTGTAAAATACGATGCAACAGTTGTTATTATGCATATGCAAGGTACTCCACAAACTATGCAAAATAATCCAAAATATGAAGATGTAATTGTAGAAATAGACGATTTTTTTAAAAATCAAATTGAAAAAGCTAATGGTTTTGGTATCAAAAATATTATACTTGATGTTGGAATTGGTTTTGGAAAAACACTAAAAGATAATTTGCTACTTTTGCAAAATATGGAGCATTTTGGTCATTTTGGATATGAGTTACTTTTGGGTGCCAGTAGAAAATCACTTATAGAGATGATTATTCCAAATACTCCACCAAAAGATAGATTAAGTGGGACTCTAGCTATTCATCTTGATGGGATAAAAAAAGGGGTTTCGATTGTTAGATGTCATGATGTAAAGGAGCATTTTCAAGCTATTAAGATAGCAGAGGCTGTTGAAAATGTATAAAATTCCACTCTCTTTTTTTGCTTTTACATTTTTACTATATGGAGTAGAGCCTAGCTTAATTCAGATGCAAATGCTTTTGAATATAGAGTATGAGAACTATACTAATGAGCCTGATGGGACAAAATTTGACTATTATCCTGATGGTAAAAAAAAGCTAGAGGTGTATGTTAGAAATGGTCAGCGAAATGGTGCCGAAACTACCTATTATGCTGGAGGTCGGCTAAAGTCTCAAGCAATATTTAAAAACAATAAGCTAACTGGGTTGAAAAGAATATATTACTTAAGTGGTAAATTAATGATGGCTATTCCTTATGAACATGGTCAAATAAATGGGATCAAAAAAACTTATTATTATGATGGAACTTTGCAATCAGAAAATCTTTATAGAGATGGTTTATTGCATGGTATATCAAGAGAATACTATAAAAGTGGCAATATAAGTTCCAAAATCTCATATTATAATAATAAAAAACATGGACTTGAAGAGTTTTATAAACCAAATAAAGAGTTACAAAGCAAAAAGAATTACAAAAATGGAGTTATTTCTGATGAGAGAGAAAATTTTTCTGTAAAAGTTCAGAGAGCTTCTAATATCGATCATGAATACTATCCAAATGGCGATATAAAATCTAGTGTTCCTATGCTTGATGGGTTAATAGATGGGGTTTACAAGGAGTATTTTGAAGGTAGAAAAATCAAACTTGAAGTAAATTATGTAAAGCATAAAAGGGTTGGCTCATCAAGAGAATTTTACACAAATGGAGTAATTAGAAGTGATGTTGTATATTTGGCTGACAAGAAACATGGTCTGGAGCGAAATTATCAAACAAATGGAAAATTATTGAGCGAATTTAGATATATAGATGGAAAGCTTCAGGGAATTGCAAAAGTTTACCACACAAATGAGGAGCTAAAAGAGAAGCTTACTTTTTTAAATAATCAAAAACATGGAAAGCAATTTTATTATGATGAGAATGGGAAGTTAATTGGTGAGAAGTTGTTTAGAAATGGGATGCCGACTAACTAAAATAATTAGTCGTTATTGCTCCACCATCAAATAATTTTAATAATAGTAATTTTATTATAATTAAAATCTTTTTTTGTAGCTATGACAATATGGTGCCTTTTTGTGCTTTAAGTAGTAATCTTGGTGATAATCCTCAGCTTTAAAAAACGGCGTATTTTTTGTTGAGATAAGTTTTGTAGCTATTTTATATCCTTTGGTTTCAAGGATATCAAATAGTTTTTTTGAAACTTGTTTCTCTTCTTCGTTATTGTAAAAAATTGCACTTAAGTATTGTGAGCCAATATCTGGACCCTGTCCATTTTTTTGTGTTGGATCGTGAATCTCTAAAAATAATCTAGCAAGTGTTTCAAACGATACAATTTTGGAATCATATCTCACCTCTACAACTTCAAGATGACCACTATTTCCGCTACAAACTTCTTTGTAGCTTGGATTATTTAAAGCTCCACCCATATACCCACTATCAGCGTGAATTACCCCTTTTAGTTTTTCAAAGTGATACTCTACTCCCCAAAAACAACCACCAGCGAAGTAAGCATTTTTTATATTTTCCATTTTTGCTCCATAAAGATTTAGGCTTAGTAGCCAAAATAAGATTAGTGTTGATAATTTTTTCATATCTATTTTGTTTTAAAATCAATAGATGCTGAGTTTACACAATGTCTTGTGTTTTTTTCAGTCATCCTTTCACCCTTAAAAACATGTCCCAAATGACCGTTACATTTAGAGCAAACAATCTCAACTCTTCTTCCATCTATATCTGGCACCTCTTTTACTGAACCTTTTATAGCATCATCAAAACTAGGCCAACCACTCCCACTATCAAATTTAGTGTGTGAATGAAAAAGTGGAGCGTTACATTTTTTGCAAGTGTAGGTACCATCTCCTTTGTGATTCGTATATTTTCCGCTAAAAGCTCGTTCAGTCCCTTTGTGTTCGATGATATATCTCTCTTCATCGCTTAGTGTGTTGTATTGCATATTATCCCTTGTTTGTGCGATTGTTAAAAAAATCGCTATTAAAATTAGTAATGTTTTCATAAGAGAAGTCTATAAAATCTTTTTAAATTTAGTAAGTTTTTGAAATGTTAAGGGTTATTTTTTAGATTTTATGAAGATTTTTAGTTTTGTATAAAAAATTCTGTACAAAAAGTATCTGTTTGTTTTTGACAAATAGTTATAGCGATATGGTTTATATTTTGAGTTTTGCTAAAACTTTCTACATTTTCCATCAATAAATTATTTTGATAGAAAAGTTTATTTGCCTCAAGTGTTAGAAACTCTAAATCTTTATCGCTTTTGGTTTTTGTTTCTAAAAATAATCTTGTTGTTTCAAAATCTATCTTTTGTAATGCAATATCAAATGTTTTTTCGTTTTCTTTTTGAAGCAAATCTAAAACAATCATCGATGAGCTAACCAAAACACCTAAAATAATAATTGAAAATAAAAGTTCAATGATTGTGAAACCATCTCTTTGGTTTATGCTATTTTTTAAAATTAAAATTCTCATAACTTCCTAGTTCTTTCTCTGTGTTTAGGTTGTTGTTTGCATTTTGGAGTTCGTTGTATCTTGTGATATTAGAGTTATTATTTATAAATTTTGTAACCCCACCTATTAATACAGCGATAATAATAAGTGAAATAAGTGTTTCAAGTAGTGTAAAACTAGTTTTTTCCAAGTAAAACAGCTTTTGCGTAAGCGTTATTTATAGCCTCAATCATACCGCTTCTTACCCCACTTTTCTCCATCGAAGCGTAGCCACTTGCAGTTGTTCCCCCTGGACTCATTACGCTATCTTTGATTTCACTTGGTTTGTTGTTTGCAATGAGTGCACTAAATCCATCAAATAGACCACTTACTAAAATATTTGCATCGTTTCTTGAAAGCCCATTGTTTACAGCTCCATCGCTAAGTGCTTCAGCAATAAGTGCTAAAAATGCAGGACCACTTCCAGCTACTGCTGTTGCAACATCAAGCTCTTTTTCACTTTTTACCCAAAGTGTTGTCCCAATGCAATTAAAAATCTCTAAAGCACTACTTTTTAAAGCTTCATCGCCAGTTATAGTTGTCATGGATTTTTGATAAGTTGCCCCAATGTTTGGCATTGTTCTGATGTAATTTGTTGCACATATTTTGTTTTTTAAAGTTTCTAATTTTGTCCCAGCCAAAACAGAATAAACACATCTTGCTTCACCTATCAATTTTAGTGACAAATCATCCAGTGAATTTGGTTTTACACATAAAACAATATTTTTGTTTTCGATATCTAGTTTCTCACCAATTTTGCTAACTTCAATCATTGCGAGCTCATGTTTTAGTGCTTCTAGTGATTTTTCATTTCTACCCAAAACATCAATTTCATATTTGTTTGCAAGCCCTTTTATCATAGCTTTTGCCATATTTCCATTACCGATAAATGTTAGTTTTTCCATTTTTTCTCCATTTTGTTGTATCTTCTGATTATAACTATTTGAGGGTTAATTTTAAGTTTTTTAAATACCCAGCTACTTTTGTTTTAACGATCTCAAACATCTCTTGAGTTTTGATAAAGAGCTTACTATTTTTCAGAATGTCAATTATTTTCATAACAAAAAAATAAATAACACTAAACCATTTGATACTTAAAAGTGCCTCTTTTGAATTATCTAAAACTGTAAATGCAATAGCAACAGGGATAAATTTTACAATATACATAATCACAAAAAATAAAATCAATCCATCAGCTAAAAACGCTAACGCAACAACACCCAAAACTTCTGAGAATATAAAAAATAGTAAAAATATAAATAATACTAAGTATTTGTGTTGTTCTCTTATCCATATCAATAATCTCCTGTATGGTCTTAGGTTCTTCAATTTTTGATAAGTTGGTTCCAAAATAGTATTCCACAAAAAATACTCTAATGTAAGATATATAAAAGCAAATATTGAGACGATTAAGTGTTTAAAAAATTTCATAGATGGATTTTACTCAACTTGGATATAATCAACCCTTAATTTTTTTGGAGATACATACAATGAACGATATGATAAAAATATACAATGCAAATGAAAATAATTTAAAAAATGTTAGCCTAGAGATTCCAAAAAACAAACTTATAGTTTTTACAGGACTTAGTGGAAGTGGAAAGTCAACCTTGGCATTTGACACACTTTATGCTGAGGGGCAAAGGAGATATATCGAATCTTTATCTGCTTATGCTAGACAATTTTTAGGCAAAATTGGTAAGCCTGATGTTGAAAGGATTGAAGGGCTGACACCTGCTATTGCGATTGATCAAAAAACTACAAGTAAAAATCCTAGAAGTACAGTTGGAACAATCACTGAAATTTACGATTATTTAAGACTTTTATACGCAAGAATTGGGATTCAACATTGTCATAAATGTGGTAAAAAAATCTCCAAAATGTCAAGCAGTGATGTAATTGAGCAAGTTTTAAATCTCCCAGAGGATTCAAAAATAGTGATTTTAGCTCCATTAGTAAATCGAAAAAAAGGGACATTTGCCGATTTATTTGATTCAATGAGGGCAAAAGGTTATGTAAGAGCAATGGTTGATGGTGTTATGGTTAGGCTTGATGAGGAGATTGAGCTTGGAAAATCTCAAATGCACACAATTAAAATCGTAATAGATAGGGTTGTTGTAAAAGATGAAAATCGTCAAAGGATAGCAGAAGGGGTAGAAAAAGGGTTAAAAGAGAGTTTTGGGGAACTTGAAATTGATGTCCTTAACCACGAAGAAGTAGGGGTTGAGGCACATATTCATTATAGTGAACATATGGCTTGTTTTGATTGTAAGATTTCATTTGAACCACTTGAACCTCTTAGTTTTTCATTTAATTCGCCAAAAGGGGCTTGTTCGGCGTGTGATGGTTTGGGGATACGATACGCACTTGATATGAAAAAAGTGATAAATGAGGAGCTTTCGATTGATGAGGGAGCTGTAAAAGTTATCTATGGATTTAACAAAGGATATTATTTTAAGATGCTTTTGGCGTATTGTGAAGAGGCAAAAATTAACACAAAAATTCCATTTAGAGAGCTTGAAGATTACCAAAAAGGCTCAATTTTACACGGAAGTGTAGAGGAGTTTTCATTCTTTTGGAAACGACATAAACTTACTAGAAAATGGGAAGGAATAGTCAAAATAGCGTACGATATGATAAAAGATGACAAAGATAGTAGCGATTATATGACTGAGAAAAAATGTGATAGTTGTGGTGGATATAGATTAAAACCAGCTAGTGCAAGTGTTATGGTTGCAAACAAAAAAATTGCCGATATTTTAGATATGCCTATCGAAGATGGATATAGTTTTTTCCACAATGATGAAAATTTTAGCCACTTTAATAACAAAGAGACACTTATATCAAATCCTATTTTAAAAGAGATAAGGGAGCGGATATTTTTCTTGTTTGATGTTGGACTTGGATATATCACTTTAGGGCGAGATGCTAGAACTATTAGTGGTGGCGAAGCTCAAAGGATAAGGATAGCTTCACAAATTGGAAGTGGACTTACTGGAGTACTTTATGTGCTTGATGAGCCAAGTATTGGACTTCACGAAAGAGATACTGCAAAACTTATCAAAACACTTTTGGCTTTACGGGATAAAGGAAATACGGTTATTGTTGTTGAGCATGACAAAGAAACGATGGAAGCGGCAGACTTTATAGTTGATATTGGACCAAATGCTGGGAAATTTGGTGGAGAGGTTGTGTTTAGCGGAACGATGAAACAACTTCTAAAATCAAAAACGCTAACTGCTGATTATCTAAATGGGACAAAACAGATTAAATATTACAAAAGACGACCACAAAAAGAGTGGATAGAGATACAAAATGTAAATTTAAATAATATAAAAGAGTTAAATGTAAAGATTCCGCTAAATAACCTTTGTTCAATCACGGGAGTTAGTGGAAGTGGTAAATCATCTTTGATTTTACAAACCTTATTGCCCGTTGCAAAAGAGCTTTTAAATCATGCTAAAAAAGTAAATAAGATAGATGGTGTAAGTATTGAGGGGCTTGATAAACTTGATAAAGTAATCTATCTTGATCAAAGCCCAATAGGAAGGACACCGCGAAGTAATCCAGCGACTTATACTGGACTTATGGATGATTTGCGAAAACTTTTCACAGAAACAAAAGAGGCAAAACTGCGAGGTTATCAAGTTGGAAGATTTAGTTTTAATGTAAAAGGTGGAAGATGTGAGAAGTGTCAAGGTGAGGGTGAGATAAAAATCGAGATGCACTTTTTACCAGATATTATGGTGAAGTGTGAAGATTGTCATGGCAAAAGATACAACGCCCAAACTTTAGAGATTTTGTATCGAGGTAAATCAATCTCAGATGTGCTTGATATGAGCGTAACAGAGGCTTATGACTTCTTTGTAAAAGTGCCAAAACTTCACCAAAAACTAAAAACTTTACTTGATGTTGGACTTGGATATATAACTTTAGGGCAAAATGCAATAACTCTAAGTGGAGGTGAAGCTCAAAGGATAAAGCTTAGTAAAGAACTTAGTAAAAAAGATACTGGAAATACCCTTTATATACTTGATGAGCCTACTACTGGACTTCACTTTGCAGATGTTGATAGACTTACTCAAGTGCTTCATCATCTTGTTGATATGGGAAATAGCGTGATAGTAATCGAGCATAATCTTGACATTGTTCGTAACTCTGATTATGTTATTGATATGGGTTATGAGGGTGGTGCTAAAGGTGGACAAATCATCGCTATGGGAACGCCTGAAGAGATTGCTAGTGGACACAAAGAGAGCAAAAGCTATACGGGGTATTATTTAGAAAAAGAGCTTTAGGAATCTAGCTTGGATGGCTCAAAGCTAGATTAAAAAGTATGATAAAATAACAAGAACACCAATTTTTGCAAACCCAATCAATGTCGTCCCTATAATATTTCCACTTTGGCAACCAACACATGAGGTGTATTTTTTTGCTTCATAGTGTGCATAAAATAGATAAATCGTGTTTGTTAAAAATGCTCCAACAGATAAGCCAAAAGTGATATTCCAAATGTTTGATAGTGTGCTTTTATCGCTTATAAACAATGAGCTTACAAGCAAAACAAACATCAAAAGTATCTGTAATTTAAAAAGTTTCACAATATAGTCTCTTTTAAAAGTTGTAGGGCAACTCTCAGCAGTTGTGAGATTTGAGCCAAATTCTAGCTTTTGTTCAAATTGTTTTTTTTCATCTTTTGACATTTTGCTTAAAAATGTAGCACCAAAGTTGTAATCAAGTTTTCTTTGTATCAAAATACTCTTTTTGTCATCAGCTATTAAAGTTTTATTTGCCCCATCTCTATCTTGGTAAACAATACTTATTTGGTTATATCTTGTAATTTTTGCACTTAGATTTGGAAAATATGCTGTTGTTTCGGTTGTTGTAATTTTACCTTTTGTACTTATTAGCCTTGGATTGATAAGTTCTGTGAAACTACCATCTTCATTTTTTAAAACAACTAGATTTAAGTGGTTTCCTATTTGAAATGAGGCTAAGGCTTCTAAGTTATTGTGGATAATCGTATCTTTTAAATCTTCTAAGATGGTAAAAAGTTCATCATTAAATATCCTAACATCAGTTCCATATTCCACACTTGGTATTTTTGGGTAGGTTGTTATTTCTTTTATCATTGAGTATTTATTTTTTGAGTTTATCCCTAAACTTTTGTGAAGTTTAGGGTGTTTATTTAGTGGCTTTTGCTAACAACAATTAGCATTTTGATATTTATCACAATAAATCTAATTGCTTGAAAAATCACACAAGTTCTTAAAAATTTTGCAACAGGACCTGGAGTCATTGTTGTAAAATTGTTACCGTAAGCTTTTATATTGTTTTCGCCATATTTTGACATTTTTATTCCTTTTTATTTTTTATTTTTTTCTATTCTGGAATCATAGTCCAGCCAAGTTTTAACTTAGCTTTCCAGATAAATAAGTGATGTAAGATATGTTTTATCCAGTGTCCAGCAAGTCCTATTTCACCAAAAGTATATTCTGTATCTCTTCCAGTTCCTGGGTATTTTTCAAAATCTGGAACAACAGGATATATAGTCATAGCAGCAGCAGTTCCAGTTAATAAACCTTTTCCAGCACTTGCAACACAAGCGGCACCCATATTTGCCATAGAAGCCTTGTGAAGCTCCGCATTTGGTCCTTTTGTGATTAGAGCGCAAATAGATCTAGCAACCGCTTTACCCATAATACCTGATGGCATACCTGTTCTTGGTGGTGTTGGGTTAATTGGCGTTCCATTTGGTGAACTCATTGGTTTTGAAATCGGGTGAGGTGGTGCAAATGCTATACCACAAGCAAACATATTTTTGTATGTTGGATTTTGGTAAGTTGATGGCCAGTCACTAGCTTTCCAATTTTCATAAGCTCCAGCTGCATAATTTGCATCAACTTTCATAAATCCATTTGGTGCGAAAACAGTAGCTGTTATGTCTTCTCCTACTTTATTGTAAGCTTTTAATCCAGCCCCTGCAAATGGAGGTATTAACATAGAAAAATCAAAATCCTCTTCACCATAACTTCCATCAAGTAATTCATAGTGAACTTTCCCTTTTTCAACTTTATTTACATGAGCTCCGATAATCCAGTCAACATTTCGCTCAGCAAACAAAGATTCAGCAAATATTTTAGAACTAACAGCAAATCCCATAGCTTTCATATGAAGTCCACCAACTCCAAAATCACCCAAAAATGATTCATTTGAAATCCATTTTATATCAGCCATATCTCTAACACCAGCTTTATTTATCTCATGTTCGATATTAAAAATATATTCAAAAGCAGCACCTTGGCAAGTACACATTCCATGACCCGTACCAATTAGGAATTTTTGTCTCTCCCCTTGTTTCATTTTTTCTATACATTTTGCTAATTCATGACTTGCGTGAACTGCGTGGTCTGCTGTGCAAACAGATACTGTAAATTCACCTAAACCATTTGCATCACCAAGCCCTGGAGTTGCAGCAAAGTTTAGTTTTGGTCCAGTTGCATTAATGAGATAGTCATACTCTATGTTTTCTATTGCACCTAATTTGTTTGATTCTGTTGATTCAATAACAACATAAGCTCTTCCATTTTCTTCGTTTCCTTCAGGATGAATCGCAATAGCTTTAGCTTGATGATATATTATCCCAGCTCCAGCATAAACAGGAGCTAAATCAAAAGTAACATCCTCTTTGCTCATCTGACCAACACCAACCCAAATGTTTGACGGAATCCAGTTCCATTTTGCATTTGGTGTTACAACAACAACCTCATGAGAGTTTCCAAGCCACTTTTTAGCAAAAGTTGCAGCAGTGTGTCCAGAAACACCACCGCCCAATACAACGAGTCTAGCCATAATTATTCCTTATTAAAAATATATCTATAAAATATAACACATTATTATACTTAACGGTCTTGAGTGTATTCCGCTAAAACTTATAAAATACTTAAAAAGTGATGTTGATTTTATAAAAAAATAATCTTGATACTTTTTTGATATTTTTTGATATTTATTTATAGATACTTGATTGTAAATCAAATATACTCTCAATCTATGAAAGCATACAAAAATGAGCAAAATTACCTTCGAAATATATTTAAATCACTACTTATACTTATTGTGATTACGGCAATTAGTCATATTTTTAGAGAACACCTTGATATTATAAATATTGCCCTTATTCATATTATCCCTGTTGTAAGTATAGCAATGTATGGAAATCCAAAAGCTACTATTTTTATAACTCTACTTAGTGTGATTTGTTTTAATTTTTTGTATGTTCCACCAATTTACAGTTTTTCTGTTCACAACGAACTTTATCTTTGGAGTTTTTTTATTTTTGGGATTGTTGGCTCAATCATCACAATTCAAGCCAAAAATCTCAATAGACAAAAAAGGGAAAATGAATTTAGAGAATCCCTTTTGCATATCATCTCCCACGATTTAAGGACACCGCTCTCAACAATTCATGGGACAATAAACCTCATATTATCAAATAAAAATCTTGATACAGCAACAAGAGATAATCTTTTAAAAGATATAGATTTGGCTTCCCATCGTATGAAAAGATTAATCACAAATATCTTAGATAGTACAAGATTTTCAAGTGGTGAGGCTGAATTGAAATATGAGTGGTGTGATTTTGAAGATATTATTGGTGTTGCATTAGATGAATTTTCGCATCAACAAAATGCTGATTTAGTTGAGATTAAAATAGATAAGTTGGAGTTATTTTGGGGAGACAATACTTTGCTTACTCAATTAATTATAAATCTTTTTGACAATTCTTTTAAATATTCAAATGAGAATTCAACTATTGTTTTGGAGATAAAAAATACAAAAGATAGTGTTTTTATCTCTATTTTCAATGAAAGTCAAACTATTGATGGGGAAAAATTAAAAAATATTTTTGATAAATTTTATCGACTCGAAGATACAAATGATATTTCTGGAAGTGGAATTGGACTATCTATTTGTAAAAATATAGTTAAGCTTCATGGTGGAAATATTAAGGCTTTGGGAACCGCAAAAGGTATTGCTATCGAGATAAGATTACCGATAGTAAAAAAGGCTGGTTTGTTATGAATTTGAAAGATTTAATTTTGGTTGTAGAAGATGATACGCCTGTGAAAAAATTATTAGAGATGAGTTTAAAAGAGTATGGTTTTGGGCAAGTATCTTGTGAAAATAGAGCTCAAGCTATGAAGATGTTTCTTTTAAATAATCCTAGTTTGATATTGGTTGATTTGGGTTTACCTGATGGTGATGGGAAAGAGTTTATAAAAGAGATTAGAGAGGTTTCAAAAGTCCCGATAATTGTAGTGAGTGCAAGATATGATGAAAGTGAGATTGTAGCTTCTTTAGACGCTGGAGCTGATGATTATATTAAAAAGCCATTTTCCGTAAATGAACTGATGGCTAGGATTAGAGTCAGTTTAAGACGAGCAACAAACAATGAAATCACAGAAGATAAGATAGTTTGTGGCGAGCTTAGCCTTGATTTGATTTCAAGAGATTTCTTTTTTAAAGGTGAAATTTTAAAGCTTACACCAATTGAATATGAGTTGCTAAAATATTTTATGTTAAATCAAAATAAAACGCTAACCCATAAACAAATTTTAAAAGAAGTTTGGGGGGTGGCGTATCAGCATGAGATGCAATATCTTCGTACTTACGTAAATACTTTGCGGAAAAAAATCGAAAAAAATAGCACAAGACCAAGATATATCAAAACAGAATCATGTATTGGTTATAGGTTTAGTAATTCAAATGAGGAGGAATAATGGATGTAAGTCATAAGTATGTAAAAACAATATTTTATGGATATGTTTTTATTATAGTTTTTGGTGCTTTGCTATTGATGTTGCCAATTTCAAGGGTTGGGGATTTAAGCTTTATTGATGCACTTTATACTTCAACTTCGGCAACTTGTGTAACAGGACTTATTGTTGTTAGCACTTCTGAAAATTTTACATTTTTTGGTGAAGCTGTTATCTTAACACTTATCCAAATTGGTGGGATTGGATATATGACTTTAGTTACGGTGTTTTTACTTTTGGTGAAAAATAATCTAAATGTCACTGATAAGATAGCCATGAAGAACTCACTTGATATGACAACTCATGATGTTGGTGGATTTGCTAAAAAAGTTATAGTTTTAGTTTTGCTTCTTGAATTGGTTGGTGCTTTGATTATAACAATACAATTTAGTGAAAAATATGAGTTTTTTGATGCCTTATGGTTTGGCATTTTTCACAGTATTAGTTCATTTAATAATGCTGGTTTTTCACTTTTTACAGACAATATGATTGGTTATCAAAAAGACACTGTTACCCTTTTTACTTTAGCATTGTTGACTATTTTTGGTGGGCTTGGATATTTTGTGTTGTTGGAGTTGTACGAAAAAAAGAGATATGCAAAAAGTTTCTCAATTCATACAAAAATAATGATTTATGGAACCATAATTTTGATTTTATTTGGGATGGTTTTATTTTTATCTATCGAGTGGAATAATCCAAAAATATTTGGTGGATTTGATTTGTATGACAAACTTTTAAATGCTTTTTTCTTATCGGTAAATTTTAGAACAAGTGGTTTTAATAGTGTTGATTTATCAGGACTTCAAGACTCTTCACTATTCTTTTCAACCCTTTTTATGATGACAGGTGCTGGACAAGGTGGAACAGCTGGTGGGATTAAAATTACAACAGTTGCTGTTTTAATTGTTGCGGTTTTTTATATTTTAAAAGACACAAACCAAGAGCCACATATTTTTAAAAGAACAATTGAGCAAAAAACAATCAACAAAGCGTTAGTGATAATAATGACTTCATCATTTTTAGTGTTGGTTGTTACACTGTTGTTGGTTGAAACTCAAAAATTACCATTCATGAAGATGCTTTTTGAAGTTGTCTCGGCATTTGCAACAGTTGGAGTTTCAGTTGGAGATGGAGGGATACTTAGTTTATCTGCAAAATTTGATGAGTTTGGCAAGATGGTGATAATTGTATTGATGGTGGCTGGAAGATTAGGTGTTTTTGCATTTGGAATAATATTGGTTGGTAAAGCAAAAACAAAACATTTTAAATACCCAAAAGGAAAGATATTAATATGAAAACAGTAGCAGTTATAGGTTTAGGAAAATTTGGTTTTTACATCGCAAAAAGCTTATCTAAGTTGGACGATTTTACAGTTATTGCAGCAGATAACAATGAGCATACAATACAAGAGGTGAGTGAGTATGTAGAAAATGCTTTTATTTTAGATAGTACAAACAAAAATGCATTAGAAGAGGTTGGGATCACTAATCTTGATATAGTTATTGTAAGTATTGGGGAAAATATTGAAGCAAGTATCTTAACAATTATGGCACTTAAAGATTTAGGAAATAAAAATATTATTGCAAAGGCAATAACAACAACTCACGGTGAGATACTAGCTAAACTTGGGGCTTCAAGGGTTGTTCATCCAGAAAAGATAGCAGGTAGAATATTGGTTCATGATTTAGTGGATAATATCAATTTTGAGAAAATTGATTTGAGTAATAGTATGAGGATTATAAAATTTAATGCACCTTCAAATATTATAGACAAAACCCTTGAAGAGATTAGAGAAAAAGATAATTTAGCGACAATCATAGCTTACAAAGAGAAAGGGGAGTGGCATAAAACTATTGATTATGGATATAGAATCCAACAAGGTGATATGCTAGCGTATCTAGGGGAATCTAAAGTCGTTGAAGATTTTTATAAAAAATTGTTAACACTTTAGTTTTGGGAAGTTTTCTTTAGAGCCTCTCTCATTGTTGCGATAATTTTTTCATCTACTTTTGTATTTGTAAAAAGCTCAAATGCCAAAACACCCTGATAAAGAAGCATATCTTCACCATCTTTTGTGGCACAACCATTTAATTTTGCTAACTCTAAAAATGGTGTAACTTTTCCATAAATGCAATCTATACAATATGGAGAGTTTGTAAGTAAATTTTCAAGAATATTTTGTGGGGCAGGTAGTAAGTTATCGCTAAGTCCAGCACTTGTTGAGTTTATAATTAACTCAAACTTTTGATTTGATTCAAAATTATCCCAAGTGTAGAATAAACACCCAATTGAGGTAAAAAAATCCTCACCATTTGAGCTTCTATTTAAAATAGTAACGGCGAAATTTTTACTTTTTAGTACAACAGCCAAAGATTTAGAGGTTCCGCCAGCACCAAAAATAAGGATAGACTTGATATATTTAAGTTCTTTGATTGATTCATAAAAGCCTAACGCATCTGTGTTATATCCTTTGATTTTGCCATCAGACTGTAAAACAAAAGTATTAACTGCACCTATTTGCTTAGCCAATGGGTCAAGGATATCGGCGTGTTTAAAGGCAAATTCTTTGTGAGGAACAGTTATATTTGCACCACTAAAGCCACCAGCCATAAAAGTATTTTTAATATCATCACCATCTAATAGATGAGTTCTTGTATATTGTGCATCAAACCCTAAAGCTTGAAATCCAGCATTGTGCATAAGCGGTGATTTTGAGTGTGATACTGGATTTCCAAAAATAGTAAATTTTTTCAAAATTTCTCTTTTGTTATCTTTTATTTAAAAGCTCACACGCTTCTTTTGCATGATATGAAATTATGATATTTGCTCCAGCTCTTTTAAAACCAAGCAGAGTCTCCATCATAACCCTTTCATAGTCTATAATTCCAGCTTTTTTTGCTGCTTGTAGCATCGCGTATTCCCCACTTACATTGTAAATGGCAAGTGGGAGTTTTGAGGCATTTCTTATCTCTCTTATCACATCAAGGTAGGCTAAAGCTGGCTTGACCATAAGTATATCAGCCCCCTGTCTCTCATCTTCCAATGATTCCTCTATCGCTTCAAGACGATTTGCTGGGTCCATTTGGTACATTTTTCTATCACCCTTGCTTGGAGATGATTCTGCAACATCACGAAATGGTCCATAATATGCACTAGCAAATTTTGTACTATAAGCCATAATTGGAAGATTTTCAAAACCATTTGCATCAAGTGCAGTTCTAAGTGCTTCGATGATACCGTCCATCATACCGCTTGGTGCAATCATATCTGCACCAGCTCGTGCATGAATAAGTGCTTGAGTTTGCGAGATTTCTAACGTTGCATCGTTATTTACTGTGCTATTTTCATCTAAAATTCCACAATGTCCATGGTCTGTATATTCGCAAAAACAAAGATCAGTTACAACAAACATATCAGGAAACTCTTTTTTTATCGCTTTGATCGTTCGGCTTATGATGCTGTGTTCGCACAAACACTCACTCCCGATACTATCTTTTGTATCAGGGATAGCAAATAAAATGATGCTATTTAGTCCAATAGTTCTTATGTAAGCACACTCTTTTAATATCTCATCGATTGACATTTGAAAAACACCAGGCATTGAGCTTATTTCGTTTTTTATCCCCATCCCTTCTTTTACAAAAAGTGGATAGATAAAATCGTTTGAGCTTAGTGTTGTTTCTTTTACTAAACTTCGTAAAGTTTCATTTATCCTTGTTCTTCTAAATCTTTTGAACATCTATTTCTCGCTTTTGTTTTTCATTTTAAATTCGTTGTACTCTTCATAAGTTCCTTCAAAATCAACAATTGAACCATCAGCTTGAATTTCAAGAATTCTATTTGCAAATACATCAAGAAGTTCTCTATCGTGAGATACACAAATAACACTACCTTCAAATGAAAGTAGTGCTTCACCAAGAGCGATAATTGCTTCTAAGTCAAGGTGATTTGTAGGCTCATCTAAAAGTAAAAAATTTCTTTTTTCTAACATTATTTTTGAAAGCATCATTCTGTGTTTTTCACCACCAGAACAATTTTTTATAGATTTTTCTTGCTCAGTTCCATTAAATAACATTCTCCCTAAACAGTTTCTGATTTCGCTAATATCAGCATCTCTATCAAAATCTCTTAACCAATCATACAAAGTACTATCCCCTTGAATTAAATCTGTTGCATTTTGTGGAAAATAACTCATATTGACAGTTGCTCCACATTTTACCTCACCACTATCAGCTTTTAGATTTTCAATAATAATTTCACAAAGTGTAGTTTTACCAACCCCATTTGCACCAATAAGAGCTATTTTGTCTTTTTTATCCATCATAAAGCTAATACCATTTAAGACAACTTTTCCATCGTAACTTTTTTTAATATCAACAAGTTCCAAAATCTCTTTACTTATTGGTTTTTCTTGTTTAAATACGATAGATGGGTCTCTTCTTGAACTTACTTCAATCGCTTGAATATCAAGTTTATCTAGTTGTTTTGCTCTACTTGTTGCTTGTTTTGCTTTTGAAGCATTCGCACTAAATCTTCTAACAAACGCTTCAAGGTCAGCTTTCTCTTTTTGCTTTTTGTCAAAATCTGTTTGTGCTTGTTTTGCTAAAACAGTTGAAGCAATATACCAATCATCGTAAGTTCCTGTGAATTCTCTAATTTTTTTGAAGTCAACATCCAAAATATGTGTACAAACAGCATTTAAAAAGTGTCTATCATGTGAGATTACAACCATTGTCCCTTCGTGATGTTGAAGTTGATTTTCAAGCCAAGAGATAGTCTCAATATCAAGATTATTTGTAGGCTCATCAAGGAATAAAATATCAGGTCGTGGAAATAAAACTTGGGCTAAAAGGATTTTGAATTTATCTCCACCTGTAAGTGTACTCATAAGATTTTGGTGAGTTGATGCAGCAAAACCAAGAGATTCTAAAATTTTTGTAATTTTTACATCATACTCATAAGTTGGGTCCTCTTCGCAGCAAACTATTTCAAGTTCACCAAGTTTTTCACCAATCTCATCTGTATATTCTTCCATATAAAGTCGCTCTTTCTCTTTGATTGCATCAAATAATCTTTGATTTCCAGCAAGAACAGCATCGGCTAATGTAAACTCATCAAAAGCAAATTGATTTTGACTTAGGGTTCCAACTTTTTTACCAGATTGAATTTGTACTTCACCTTCAGTTATCTCCTCTTGTCCACTTAGCATCTTAAGAAATGTAGTTTTTCCAGCACCATTTGCCCCAATTAAACCATATCTTTTACCAGCATTTAGTGCCATATTTATATCTGCAAAAAGAACTCTAGGTCCGAAAGTTTTTTTAAGTTTTACAATTTTTACCATTTTTTTAATTCCTCAATATTTTTCATAAGTCGCGATTGTACACAAAATTTGATAATATACTTATAATAAATTTTAAAGAATAAAGGATAGTGATGACTTTAAAAGAGAGATTGGATTTGGAGTGTGAACAAAGAAACTGCATTGGTGAATTGTGTTTGGAAAAACCAGATCCCATTATGGTAGCTTTAAAATTCAAAGATGAATATATATCTTTGATGTGTGCTTTATTTGCTTATGGAAATGCAGGACAAATTGTAAAATTTTTGAATTCTCTTGATTTTGAGATATTAAATCTTGATGAAGATGAAATGAGGGGGCAATTGCAAGGGAAATATTATAGATTTCAAACTTATGAAGATGTTGTACATATATTTTTAGTTTTTAAGCAAATGAAACAAATTGGTAGTTTGGAGGGTATTTTTTGTGATGGTTATTTATCCACGAGTGATGTTATTTTAGGAATTGAAAATATTATTAAAACAGTTAGAGGCTTAACTAACTTCACCTCACAAGGATTTGATTTTTTCTTTGGACAAATTCCAAAAAAAGATAAATTTGGCAAAATCAAAGAGAAGGGCAACTCACCATACAAAAGATACAATATGTTTTTAAGATGGATGGTAAGAGATGACAATATAGATTTGGGACTTTGGAGCAGGGTAGATAAAAAAGATTTAATTTTGCCATTAGATACTCATACTTTTAAAGTTTCACAACAATTAGGGCTTGTTCCTAAATGCTCTTATGATTTGAGTGCAGCTATAAAAATAACTCAAAAATTGAGAGAATTTGATAGTTTTGATCCAATAAAGTATGATTTTGCAATTTATAGAATGGGTCAGGAGAAGCTAGTAGGAGAAATAATATAAGTAAGATTATGTTAGTATCTTTACCTAAAAAACTTAAAAAGGATTAATTAGAATGGTATATATTGATAATATTTATGCAGATGAGGTTATGGACAGTAGAGGTAACCCAACAGTAAGAGCAACGGTAATTTTAAGTGATGGAACAAAAGCAAGTGCGATCGTTCCAAGTGGTGCAAGTACTGGGAAAAGGGAAGCGTTAGAGTTAAGAGATTGTGATCATAGATATATGGGTAAAGGTGTTTTAAAAGCGGTTGAAAATGTAAATACAGCAATCTCTGAAGAACTTATTGGGCTTAGTCCATACAATCAAGCTGAAGTTGATGCAACTATGAAAGATATAGATGGAACTTCAAACTATGCAAACTTGGGAGCAAATGCCGTTCTTGGTGTTTCGATGGCTGTTGCACGTGCAGCAGCAGCTAGTTTAAAAATGCCACTATATAGATATTTGGGTGGTGCAAATGCTATGACTATCCCTGTACCTATGTTGAATATTATCAACGGTGGGGCCCATGCAAATAATTCTGTTGATTTTCAAGAATACATGGTTATGCCTGTTGGGTTTGACAATTTTCCTGAAGGTCTTAGAGCATGCGCTGAGGTGTATCATAATCTTAAAAAAATAATAAATGATATGGGTGAAAGTACAGCTGTTGGTGATGAGGGTGGGTTTGCTCCAAATTTAAAATCAAATGAAGAACCAATTCAAATTATTATGGAAGCTATCAAAAAAGCTGGTTATGAAGCTGGAACACAAATTGCTATTGCACTTGATGTTGCTGCTAGTGAATTGCACGGGGAGAATGGAAAATACAAACTAGAAAGTGAAAACAGAGAACTTACAAGTGAAGAGCTTGTAAATTATTATGCTGATCTTTGTGAAAAATATCCAATTGTATCTATTGAAGATGGTTTAAGTGAAGATGACTGGGCTGGTTGGAAAATATTAACTGATAGACTTGGCTCTAAAGTTCAACTTGTAGGAGATGATTTATTTGTTACAAATGCAAATATTTTAAATGAAGGTATCCAAAAAGGTATCGCAAATTCAATCTTAATCAAACCAAACCAAATTGGAAGTGTAAGTGAAACTATGCAAACAATTAGATTAGCTCAAAGAAACAATTATAATTGTGTTATGAGTCATAGAAGTGGTGAGAGCGAAGATACATTTATTGCAGATTTTGCAGTTGCACTTAATTGTGGACAAATTAAAACGGGAAGTACAGCAAGAAGTGATAGAATTGCTAAGTACAACAGACTTCTTGATATTGGAACTGAAATAGGATATGGTGAATATCTTGGGGGACAACTTTTTTCTAAATAATGAAAGATTTGTTTAGGGATTTTGAATTTACACCAAAGATTGTAATTTCTATAATTATTACAATCTTTTTTGCCCATCACATTGCTAGTTTGTTATTTTCTGGTACAAATTCACTTTCTACTTATGAGGATTTGAAAACAAAAAAAATACAACTCGAAGAGGAGATAATCAGATTGCAAAAAGAGAATGCTTCTTTGCAAAAGGATTATTTTGAACTTAAAAATTTGGAGCCTGAACAATGATTAAATTTGTAGTTATTTTATCTTTTGTGTTGACAAGTATGTTTGCTAGATTGAATCCATTTGAGCCAAGTGATGGCTCAGTTGGGACAACTGAAGAGTTGAAGCCAATTCCGGTTTCAAATCTAAAAAGTGCAGATGATGGGACTAGGACAGTAAAAATTATCACTGATGAAAAAGGAAAAAAATCTGAAAAGGTGGAAAAGGTTGAAAAGAAATCCCCACCAAAAGAGCTTAAAATAGTATCGTTTGAGAAAAAACAATCAAAAGATTTACCAATTAGACATCTTGAAAAAGAAACTAAAGAGTTAGATACTCATAAAACTGATACACATCAAACTTCACATGGTGAAGTTAAAAAAAATGTCGCAGTTAAAAAACACATAAGTGTAAAAAAAATGCGTACAAAAAAAGTAGCCAATAAAAAACAAATTGTAAAAACTAAACATCAAAAAACTTCACAAAAAGAACAATCAAAAGTTGTAAAACATAATCCGAAGATTATCCATAAAGAGCCTAATGAAGTAGTTGTAAAAGCAGATGATGTACATAAAAATGAAAATATGGTGCAAATCCCACCCATTGAAAATGCAACAAGATACAATGTTTTACCACTGTTAGCAATTGATTTACTTGACAAATCTCTCACTATACAAACTGGTGGAAATTATAAAATTATCAAATATTTTGAAGACCATGCAACTAAGAAATTTGTTTTTGATTTTAAAGCAAAAGTTGTTGTTTCAAATACAAAAGAGAATTTTAAATCACCTTATTTTAAATCTTACACCCTTGGAAATCATAATGAAGATGGATTTTTTAGAGTTGTAATCCCGGCAACTGAAGAGTTGTCAAACTATACAGTTGAGATAAAAAATAATATAGGGACAATCATACATCACTAAATTTCTGTTTTTAAACATCACAAATTTTAGATATTTTGTGATGTCTTTTAGGTTTTTACCTTAGTAAACTATCGATTGTAAATCTCATATCCTCATCTAAATCTTCCATATTGTTTCTCATCCAAAGAAGATAACTACTATCTTTTTTTGCTATCTCTTCTATGTTGGAGCCTTTATATTTCCCAAATTTGAAAGTTTTAATTAATACTGGAGTTTTTGTTAGTTCAGCGAGCTTTACCATTGGATTTGTGTTTCCAAAATTCTCTTTTACTTTTTGAACCAATTTGCTTAAAAAAAGTTTCATTACCAAAACATCACCAATAGCATCATGTGCTTTAATGGTAATCCCTAATTTTTTTGCTTCTTCATCTTCTGTTTTAAAAAGTTCAAGTGCATATCTTAGATATTGTAATCTATGGTATGGCATATCATTAAAAAGGTGTTTAGCGCATCTTAAGGTATCGATTAGAGTGTAATTGTTTTCGAATCCCTCTTTAATTAACATAGATAGATCAAAGTTAATATTGTGGGCGATTAGGTAATTTTCATTGTTGTTGTACTTAATTAATAAATTTGCACTTTTAGTTTCATTAAAAGTTGGTTTGTTTTTTATCATCTCTTCTGTTATGTTGTGTACTTCCATCGCTTCTAATTTAATTGGTAAAGTTGTACTGCAAAGTTCATCATTTATTTCAATTTCGTCTTTACCATGTACTACCATAAGTCCTATTTGGATAATTTTATCCTCTTGGCTTGTCCCTGTTGTTTCAGTGTCAAATAGTATATATTTAGCCATAAAAATTTCTCTCTTTTGTTTTTTAAGTAGATTGTATATGTTGTGGATTTTTACAAATTATATGTAAGTATAAAATAATATTTCAAAAAAGGAAATTGCTAAGCGCAATTCCTTGTGACAAATTAAAGAGTTTTACTCTTTAATTTCATATTGAGCTCTTCCAATTTGATATAAATCATCTCCAAATGTATCATTTATTACTGTTACTGGAAAATCAACAACAGTTATCTTTCTTATGGCCTCAGGACCTAGTTCTGGATATGCTATAACTTCTGAACTTGTAATTTTTTTACCAAGTAAAGCGCCAGCACCACCAGTTGCACCAAAATAAATTCCACCATACTCTTTGCAGGCATCTTTGACACCTTGATCTCGTTTTCCTTTACCAATCATACCAAGACTACCATTTCTTAAAAGAGTGGGCGAATAGCTATCCATTCTGTAGCTTGTAGTTGGTCCAGCACTTCCAATTGGATCGCCTGGTTTTGGAGGTGTTGGTCCTACGAAATATATGATGCTACCTTTAAGATCAAATGGGAGTTCTGCTCCAGCTTCAATCAAATCAACAAGTCTTTTATGCGCTGCATCTCGTGCTGTGTAAATTGTCCCATTTAGATAGACAATATCACCAGCTTTTAGTGTTCTTGTAACTTCCTCAGTTAATGGTGTTGTTAGGTAATATGTTTTGCTCATAGAAGTCTCCTTATTAAATAACGATATGTGTATGTCTTGAGCTGTGACATTGAACATTAACAGATACTGGCAATGAAGCTATATGACAAGGATTTGATTCTATATGAACAGCTAATGCAGTTTGTGTTCCACCCATACCCATAGCACCAATCCCAAGTTTATTTAATTCTTCTAAGATTTTTGTTTCAAATTCTGCCATTTCTGGGTCTTCGTTTACACTTCCAAGTGTTCTAAAAAGTGCATGTTTGCTTGAAATTGCAGCTCTTTCAAACGTTCCACCAATTCCAACACCAACTGTAATTGGTGGGCATGGATTTGGTCCAGCATTTGAAATACACTCTTTTACAAATTTAAGTACACCATCTTTTCCAGCAGCTGGTGCTAAAACGGTTGCTCGACTTACATTTTCACTCCCTCCACCTTTTGCTGCATATTCGATGTCTATTTTGTCACCAGCAACTATGTCAAAATGGATAATTGCAGGGAGGTTGTAGCCAATTTTATCCTTTAGATTTGCCCGCGAGAATGGCTCACAAGTTGAAGCCCTAAGGTAAGCATCTGTATAGCCTTGTTCCGTCCCTTTGTTTATCGCATCTTTTAAAAGCCCACCATTTATTTTTACTTCATCACCAACTTTAACAAAAAATACCGCTAACCCTGTATCTTGGCAAAGTGGTCTTTTTTCACTTTTTGCAATATCTGCGTTGTCAAGTATTTGTTTTAATACCTCTTTTGAAACTGGTGATTTTTCATTTTCCATGGCAGTTTGTAAAGCATTATAAGCATCTTGCGGAAGATCAGTTCCACAGTGTACTATAATATCTCGAACCGCTTTTACTACTTCGTCAAATTCTATAACTCTCATTTTAGCGTCCTTTTATCCAAAAAATTAGATTATCTTGTGTAAAAATTGTTTGTATAAAGTGCATCAACAAGCTCAACAACACTTCCAACTGATTTTGCAAATTTTCTATCTTGGTCATCATTTAGATTTGCTTCTATAACTTTTTCAGCACCAGTAGCACCAATCATAACAGGAACACCACTTACTTTATGTTTATAACCATATTCACCTTCAAGCATAACACTGCAAGGATAAATTTGTTTTGTGTCACTAAGCACTGCTTCAGCCATTAATGAAGCAGCTTTTGCTGGTGCATAATAAGCACTCCCATCTTTTAAAAGTGCAACAATTTCTGCCCCACCTTGTTTTGTTTTCTCAACTATTTCATGTATCTCATCCCAAGATAATAAATCAGTTAGTGGAACCCCTGCTACTGTTGAAAATCTAGGAAGTGGCACCATCTCATTTCCGTGCCCACCCATGACACTACATCTAATTTGTCCAGCACCATAACCAAGTTTTTCATACACAAAGTGAGCCATTCTAGCACTATCTAAAATTCCAGCCATACCCATAACTCTATTTCGTGGCCAACCACTTTCTTTAAGAGCTACATAAACCATTGCATCAAGTGGATTTGACACAGGGATAACGATAGCATTTGGTGAATATTTAACAATATCAGCCATAACTGTTCTCATAATTTCTGCATTTTTGATAAGTAAATCATCTCTATTCATCCCTGGAAGTCTTGGACTTCCAGCTGCTATGACAACAACATCACAATCTGTTAAATCCTCAGGTTTTTCAGCGTGTTTTACAACTGTATGTTTTCTGGCTGCTTGAACTGCTTGTGACATATCAAGCGCTAAACCTTTAGCTTTTGTAGGATTGCTACTTGATCTTAAAATAACCTCATGACATGCCCCATTCATAGCTAAAATGTATGCACAAGTTGCTCCAACATTGCCAATTCCAACTATTCCTACTCGTTTTCCTCTCATTATGACTCCTTTTGGTTGTTATTTTGATATTTTTGATTATATATTAAAATGATTAAAGACTGAAGTTTAAATAACTTCAATCTTTAAGCTTTCTAATATTCTAAACCAAAAAAGCTACAAGAAGTAATCAAACTTCTTACAACTTTTTCTACTCAACAATATCAAATGATTAGATATTGTTTATTATGTTATTTAGTGTAGCAGATGGTCTCATAGCTTTTGTTGCTAACTCATCGTTCGGATGGAAGTATCCACCAATATTTTGTGGCTTACCTTCAACTGCAAGTAACTCAGTCATAATTGTAGCTTCATTATCGATCAATGCTTGAGCTATTGGCGCAAATTTTGCAGCTAATTCAGTATTGTTCCCTTCAGCTAATGCTTTTGCCCAGTATTGTGCTACAAAGAAATGACTTGCTTTATTGTCAGGCTCCCCAGCTTTTCTCCCTGGCTCTTTAGAATTGTCAAGATAAGCATTATTTGCAACATCAAGTGCAGTTGTAATAGCAGTAATTTTTGCATCATTGTGTTTTTGCCCTAAGAATCTTAAGGATTCAGCAAGTGCTAAAAACTCACCTAAAGAATCCCATCTTAAATGTCCTTCATTTAAAAATTGTTCAACATGTTTAGGGGCAGATCCACCAGCACCAGTTTCATATAATCCACCACCAGCTAATAATGGAACGATTGATAACATTTTTGCAGATGTTCCAAGCTCTAAAATTGGGTACATATCTGTTAAGTGGTCTCTTAAAACATTTCCAGTTACTGCAATTGTATTGAGTCCTTGTCTGCTTCTAGTGTTTGTAAATCTAGTTGCAGCTGTAATATCCATAAAACTAATATCTAAGCCAGTTGTGTCAAAGTCTTTTAAATAAGTTTTAACTTTTTTAATAACTTGTGCATCATGAGCTCTATTTTCATCTAACCAAAACACAGCAGGGATATTTTCTAATCTTGTCCTTTCAACTGTCAATCTAACCCAGTCTTTGATTGGAATATCTTTACATCTACTCATTCTCCAAATATCACCAGCTTCACATTCAAATGACATTAAAACAGCACCATCTTCAGAAGTTACTGTTACGGTTCCAGCTTCACTTAATTCAAATGTAGTTGGGTGTGAACCATACTCTTCAGCTTTTTGAGCCATAAGTCCTATATTTTGCATTGTTCCCATAGTTGTAACATCATATTGACCATGTTTTACACAATCGGCTACCATCTCAGCATGGAACATCCCGTAAGTTGAATCAGGGATTACAGCTACACATTCACATGCAGCTCCTGTTCTATCCCATTGTTTTCCACCTTCTCTTACAACGACTGGCATAGAAGCATCAATAATGATGTCGTTTGAAGCGTTGAAGTTTGTTGTCCCTTTATCAGAATCAACCATAGCTAATTTTGGAGAATCAGATTCTAAAACAGCAAGGAAATCAGCTTTAATTTCAGCTTCTTTTGGATGACCTTTGATTTTTTTCTCTAAATCAGACATACCTTGGTTTGGATTAACTTTTAATTCTTTAAATGTATCAGCATGTTTTGCAAATACATCTTCAAAAAATGCAACAAATCCATAACCAAACATAATTGGATCACTAATTTTCATCATTGTCGCTTTTAAGTGCAATGACCATAAAACACCATTTGCTTTCGCGTCTGTGATAGTTTTTTTATAAAATGCTTTTAAAGCAGATACAGACATAAATGTACCATCAAGAATCTCTCCATTAAGTGCGTTGATTGTTTTTAACTCTTTACCATTTAGTGCGATTGTAACTTTTTGATCTTTTGATAGTGTTACAGATTTTTCATTACCATAAAAATCACCTTTACCTTCCATATGAGCTACGTAAGATTTAGAATTTTCACTAAAAGCTCTTAATTTGTGTGGATTTTTTTTAGCGAAGTTTTTAACAGCAACAGCTGCTCTTCTATCACTATTTCCCTCTCTAAGTACTGGATTAACTGCACTTCCTAGACATACACTATATTTTGCTTGGATATCTTTTTCATCATCATTTATTGGATTTTCTGGATAACTTGGAATCTTGTAACCTTGACCTTGAAGCTCAGCAATACAATCTTTAAGTTGACCAACAGAAGCTGAAACGTTTGGAAGTTTTATGATGTTTCCATCTTCTTGTAAAACTACTTCACCTAATTTTGCTAATTCATCTTCTGCTAATCCTTGGCTCGCAAGAACTCTACCTGCTAGTGAAATATCACTTGTTACAACCTCTACATTTGCTGCTTTTGTAAACGCATTTACGATAGGTAAAAGTGAATAAGTTGCTAAAGCTGGAGCTTCGTCTATTTTTGACCAAATTATTTTTGCTGACATTGATTTGTTTCCTTTTGTTATGATTTATTGTGAAAACATTCTAGCATTAAAAAGTTTTGTAAGATTATTTTTGTTTCTAATTTTTGTAATATTTTGGGTTTAATGTTTCTTTTTGATACATTAAAGAAAATATTAAAATTTATGCTACTTTTTTACACATAGTCCTATTGTACGCTCTTCCATATCTCTTTTGGGCTTTTCTCTTTAGGTGTTTGTTCTTTTTTTGTTTCTTTGTGTAACTTATTGCTCTCTTTTGTTGATTTTTCTATATTGTTATTTTTTTCTTTATTTTTAGGTTTCTCTTTTGTAGCTTGCTTCTCTTTTGTAGGTTTTGATTTTTCCTCTTTTTTAATCTCTGGTTTCGTTTTTTCATCTTTTGAAGTATGTTGTTTTTGGATTTTCTCTGCTGTTTTATCAACTCTTTTTGTTGTCTCTTTTGAGCTTTTGTTGCTATTTTCTTGATGTTTGTTTTGTGTTTTATTTGTTTGTTTTTTTGTATCTTTTTGTTCAGATTTTGTATTGTTATTTGGAGTTTCTTTTTTGGCTTCAGCTTTTGTTTCTTTTTTAACTTGAATGATAGGAGGTGTAGGTTTTTGAATCTCCTTACTTACCTCTGATTTCTCTTGTTTGATTTCTCTGATACTAGTTGTTTCTACTTTTTTTTTTACTTCAATAACATTTTCGATGTTTGCTTTGTGGTTTTCAAAATCTTTGGCAAAAGAGTGCCCACTTCCATCGGCTTTTTTCATAAAAAATAGGTAACTAGATTTTGCAGGGAAGAGTGCAGCCTTGATTGCTTCAAATTCAACAGCACAAACAGGATCACTAGGTATTCCTGAAAATTTGTAAGTATTGTATGTGCTTTCATCATTTGCAATCATAGTTGGCGTTACTTTTTGATGTGAATAGGGACCGTAATTTAAAGTTCCATCCATTTGAAGCCTCATTTTTTTACACAACCTGTTATAAACAACACTTGAAACTTGCATCATCTCCTCTTTTGAGCCAGATTCTTTTTGGATAACTGAAGCGATAGTTATATACTTGTACCATTCTTCTTTGACATATTTTCCTAAAATTTTCATGCTATATTTTTTATATTCATCATCTGTGTATTGAAAAAGATAGGTTATTAAATCTTTTGGATTCATACCGACTGGAAGGTTGTATGTTTGAGAGATGATGTTACCATCTTTTTTGTATGCCAATTTATAATATTCTTGAAATAGCTCCTCTTTTGGTAGTTTTAATTTTGTTGCTAATTCATTTAAGAAGAAATAGTAAGTTTCCCCAGGAATTAGTACAACTTTTGCAAGAGCCGCTTTTGAAGTTGTAAGTTTGTATAAAAAATCAAGTTTTGAGATTTTTGTTGTTTCGTTTTTCATCTCCATATCGATCCAGCCACTTTGAGTGTAGCCGATAAAAAACAAAGAAATTCTGTCAATCAAATTAAGGCTATATCCATTTTCATTTAGGTAAGATATAGCATTTGATGTTGAGCCTTTTGGGATAAAAACAACCCTCTTGGATTCGATAGGTAGGGTTAAATAAAATAGCATGGTAACAAAAAGTACAAGAATAGCATCGATAATATTTAGAGCAATAATCTTTCTGCTGGAATTTTTAATATTTTCAATAGTTGTATTTATAGTTGTTTTAATGTATGGTATCAAGCTTAATAATCTTTCTTTTAGTAATTTAAATTTTGGGGAATTGTATTTAAAATATGATAAAAAACTCTTTGTAGAAGCTAAAGATTTTAGTTATGACACACATAAACTAGATTTTAATATTACCCTTGATGGTGATGGTTCTGATTTTGTTTTGAAGTTGGAAAATGTTGTTTATAAAAATCTAAATATGAATTTGGGCGGTGAAATACTACTTAGTGATGAGGCAATTGATAAGTTACTTGGTGATCCAAAAAAAGAGCTTATGATTGATAAATTTAATATAGTTTTTGATAAAAACCTTCCATCTTTAAAAAGTGATAAACTTTTTGTAACTTTAAATAAAGATATTTTTTTAAATTTCAATAAGCCAACACTTGATGGGATAAAACTTGATAAATCAAATATTAGTCTTCTAAATCTTGATAGTGATGGAATCCTTAAAATTGAGCTTTTTACAAATAATATTTTAGATTTAAAGCTTTTAAAGGTTTTAGCACATTATGAAGTTGAACTCCCTGCTTTACAATTAAGTGGGAGAAATAGCACAAGTTTAAAATTAGATTTTCCATTTAAAAAAGGGGAATACACAAATCTTTTGGTTGTTTCAAAACTGCAAAATGGTGTTATAAAAATTGGTGACAATGGTATCAAAGTTAAAAAAACACCACCAAATCCAGAAACAAAAATAAATGTAAAAGTTTTGGTTGAATTAGCAAATAATACTCTCCTTTATGAAAACAATATTGTAAAATCAAAACTATTAAATGTCTCAATAAATAACTCTAAAATTGATGTTGCATCAAAAGAAAATCAACTAATTAATCCAAAAATAAATGCAATTATAGAAAATCTTAATCTTTCACTTTTGAATAATCAAATCAAATTTAGCTCCGATGTTAAAGATGAAAAAACAAACTCAATAGCTCTTAGTGGGGATACAAACCTAAACACAAAAGAAACAAGCGGTATTTTAAAAATATATAATATTACAGATGGAAAAATGGTTTCACTTGATTCAAAAGAATTGCAATTTAAAGTGTGGCATAAGCCTTTAGCTGTACATCTTAACGGTAATTTTGGTGCAAATATCAAATTTGGAAATAACCAATCCAAAAGGGTAGAATTTACCAATTTTGTTGCTGATTTTAAAAATAAAATTGTAAATATTGCAACAAACATTTTAGAAGAAAATAATATTTTTAAACTTCTAAACACTACAAGCCTTGATACAAATAGCTCAAATGGTGAAGTGTTTGTATCAAATTTTGAATATGAAAAAACAGCACAAATCAAAAACCAAACTATTAGATATAACGCAATTCATTCTCCACTTAATGTGAACATAAAAACTAATCTAGAAGCACTAATCACACTAAATAACAATGATACAAATAGTTCAAAAATTGTTTCATTGGAAAATTTAAATGGGGATTTTAAAAACAATCAGCTTGCTATTGAAGCTATCTTAAAAGAGGGAGCAAATAACGCTACAATAAGCCATAGAAGTGATTTTGATAAAAATGTCTCTAGTGGAATTTTTGTTGTAAATAACTTTACAAATGATTTTATTTCAAAGTTACAAAATCAAACTTTAAATTATACGATAACACATAATCCACTTAAAGCTCACATTGTATCAAACATAAGCGCTACCATTAAAGATAGAGATATTAGATTGGAAAATCTTGATGTTATTTATGACAAAAATATCATCGATATAAATACAAATTTAATCGAAAATAACAACTCACTTTTTATAACAAATAGTACAAGTCATGATACAAATATCTCAAATGGATTTCTTTATATAAGCAATCTTTTTATCGATAAAAATTTAAACTTTGTAAATGAGTTTTTGCCTTACAGTTTCTCATTTTTAGGTGGCTTAGAAGTTAGAATTCCAAAATATGATTTACTTTATAAAAAAGATGAGGAGAAACAAAATATTGTAGTTGGAAAATTAAATTCATTTTTATCAAAAATAAATCATATAGAGGATAAAAAAGAGTTTGATGGAAGTTTGTATCTCTATACAACTGATAACTTTAACAGTATGAACGTATTTGTCAATGATTTAGGGATAGATATAAATAGTTCGTTGTTTAAAGATGAAAATAAAACAAATAATCAAGAAACTCAAAATACAAAAACATCTTCAAATGAAATAAGTGAAACAAAAGACACATTTGTGATACCAAAAATATCTGCAAAAATCTTTAATTCAAAAGTCCAAGTTGATGGGGCATTATTTAATTCGGCATATATTTTTGGAGATATCAACAAAGAAAAAATCGATATAAAATATCAACCAACAGAAGAGGAAAATACTATAGATTTCCATAAAGATGGAGATAATTTGACTTTAAGAGCTAGGGATTTAACTAATAGCTTTTTAAAAAATCTTGCAAATAAAGATATTTTACAAGATGGGCGATTTGATATAAGTGTTGATGGAAATAAAACAAATCTATTTGGTTCTGTTTATGCTAGAAGTACAACGGTTAAAAATGTAAGAATTTTAAACAACTTAATAACTTTTATAAACACAACCCCAGCTCTTATAAATCCTATTTTGGTTTTACCAACATTGTTTAGGATGGGAGAGACTAATTTTGATACAAATGGATATTTTGTAAAAGATGGATATTTGAGTTTTGATTACGATTATGGTTCAAAAATATTAAATCTCCCGTCGTTTCATACAAAAAGTAAAATGATGGATTTTAAAGGGAGTGGCGTGGTTGACTTAAAAAATGAAACCATAAGTATCCCTATAAATATCATTTTCTTAAAAGATTATTCAAAATTCTTAAATCATATCCCTATTATTGGACATATTATTACTGGTGATGATGGAAATTTTGTTACAAATGTAGATATTAAGGGTAATTTTGAAGAGCAAGAGTTTGAAACACATATTGTTAAAAATACAAGTGATGGGGTGTTTGGAGTTGTAAAAAGAATTTTTATGACCCCTTTTAGATTGTTTGAAAAACTAACAAATACACTGAATGAAGAAGATAAAAAAAGTGATAATTCAAATGAAAATACAACAAAAAATGAAGGAAATTAATGGATAATATCTATGCTATCAATATTGAAAGAGCAGTTTTAAGCTCAATTTTTTTTAATCCAGAAGTTATTGAGGATATCCTTGGGATACTAAAACCAAAAGATTTTTATCTTCCAGCACACAAAAAGATCTTCGAGGCAATGGAAAAGTTAAATAGCCAAGATTTGCCAATTGATGAGGATTTTATACGAAGAAGAGTTGACTCTAAAGAGGTTGATGATAGTGTTTTAATTGAGATATTAAGTGCAAATGCTATCTCAAATACTTTAGCTTATGCAAAAGAGATTAAAGATGGTTCGGTTAAAAGGGAACTTATTGCGCTTGCGACTTCTATTAAAAAAGTAACAATTGAAGATGAGCTACCTGCAACTGAAGCGGTAGATTTTGTCCAAAATGCACTCTATAAAATCACAACAGATAGTGCAAGTAGTGAACTAAAAAATATGTATCAAATCACAACAGACACATTACTTCACATGGAGGAGATGAAAAAGAGAGGTAACTCATATTTAATAGGTGAAACTACTGGTTTTGATGGGCTTGATAGGAAAACAACAGGATTTAACAATGGTGATCTTGTGATAATCGCAGCTCGTCCAGCTATGGGAAAAACATCATTTGTTTTAAATACCGCTTTGCAAAATATAGAAAAAGGGAGCGGGGTGATATTTTTCTCCCTTGAGATGCCAGCTGAACAACTTATGATGAGGCTTCTGAGTGCAAAAACAAGAATTCCTTTACAAAATGTTAGAAAGGGTGATCTTGATGATAGGCAATGGAGCACTATAACACGAGCTTTTGAGGACTTAAATAAAAAGAAACTTTTTGTAGATGATAGTGGGAGCGTTAATATCAATCAGCTTCGTGCAAGGGTTAGAAAAATCGCTGGAAATAAAGAAAATAATATCAAAATGGTTGTGATAGATTATCTTCAACTTATGCAAGGGACAGGTGGAAAAGATAGACATTTGGAGGTTTCTGAAATAAGTAGAGGACTTAAGATGTTAGCAAGGGAGATGGGAATTCCTATTTTGGCACTTTCTCAACTTAACCGTGGACTAGAAAGCAGACCAGATAAAAGACCGATGCTTAGTGACATACGAGAATCAGGCTCGATTGAGCAAGATGCGGACATCATAATGTTTGTGTATCGTGATGATGTTTATAAAGAGAGAGATGAACAGCGGAAAGAGAAAGAATCAAAAGATAAAGGGGAGGCTTACAAAAGTGCTTTTATAAACAAACCAATTGAAGAAGCTGAGATAATCATTGGAAAGCAAAGAAATGGACCAACAGGTACTGTAAAACTTGATTTCCATAAAGAGCTTACTATGTTTGTTGATAGGGAAAATCCAAAATATACTTCAAATGCCCCAGTTATAACAAGCTATGAATCCGTTTCTGATTCTCATATTGACACAGTAGTTGATATTCCTGATATATAAATATTTCATTTTGTAACCAAATTTTAGAAATAAAAAAAATTTTGTAATGGCTTTGTAATTCTTTACATTTAAAATGCAAAGAAAATGCAAAGGGAAAAAATGAAAATAGCTATAAGTTTATGTTTATCGATGACACTAGCTAGTGTCTTTGTTGGTTGTAATGGTGGAGATTCATCTCAAAATGATACCTCTAATGTTGTTACGGTTGAGCGTGGTGCAGTCTTAGAAGCTGAGGTAAAAGATGCAAGTGGACAAATTGCAAAAGTAACACAATTTAATAACTACAAATTTGATAATGAGATAAAGTATCCGATTAGTGTGACTGGTGGTTTTATTGATGTTGATGATTCTGGTGACAAAAATCAAGGTGATATTCCTCTTACATTTCCTCTAAAAGCTGATTTTGGAAAAAATATCACACTTATTACAACTGCAATTTCAGACTCAAGCCAAGAGGTAAGAACTCAAAGACTTGATGCAATGGCTAGAGATTTGAATATTAGTAAAGATGAGTTGTTAAAGTTACCTTCTGAGAGTTTTGATAGCTCGATTTTGTCAAATGAACTTTTTAAAGTTTTAAAAGAAAACAACACAACCGATTTAACTCAAATTGTAACTAACTTAACAAGTCATCCAATAATTACTAATTTCAAAACAAAAAAAGATTCAGTTGATACTACAAAAGATAAAAAAGAGTTTGCTATAAATCTAGAAAAAGAGTATGTGGAAAACTTAGCACAAACTGGAAAAGTTACAAAAATTGAGTATGAAGATATAAAAAATACCCTTACAAATAAAGCATTTGAACTTTCTATTTTTCATGTGAATGATGTTCACTCACACATTACAAGCGAAGATTTAAGCTACACAATAAATGGAGTTTCAAAAAAAGTTCAAACAGGTGGATACGCTAGGATAGCGACAAAACTTAATGAATTAAAAACAGCAAAACCAAACTCTCTTACTTTAAATGCTGGAGATGCGTTTCAGGGAACTTTGTACTACTCTTTATTTAAAGGTGAAGCAGACGCAACGGCTATGAATCTTATCCCATGGGATGCATATACATTAGGAAATCATGAGTTCGATGATGGCGATATTGGATTAAAAAGCTTTTTAGATAGATTGGATAAAAAGATTCCTGTTGTCTCAGCAAATGTTGTTCCAAGTTCAACAAATATTCTAAAAGATTATTGGAAGCCATATATTATAAAAGATATAAATGGGCAAAAAGTTGGGATTATTGGGATAGATACAGCTTCAAAAACAAAAAATTCATCAAATCCAAGTAGTGAAATTACATTTTTAAATGAAGTTGAAACTGCACAAAAATATATAGATGAAATAAATGGAAAAGGTGTTGATAAAATTGTTTTATTAACACACCAAGGTCTTAATAATGACTTATCGATGGCAAAAAAATTAACTGGTGTGGATGTTATAATCGGTGGGGATTCACACACATTGATGGGGGATTTCTCTAATATTGGATTAAAAAGTGTTACAAATTCTTATCCACTTCAAGCAAAAGCAAAAGATAATAAAAAAGTTTGTATAGCTCATGCTTGGGAATACGCACATATTTTGGGAAATTTAGACGTTGTATTTAATGATAAAGGTGAAGTTATAGCATGTGATGGAAAACCTTTATTATTGGTAAATGAAGACTTAAATGTTACAAATAAAAATATTGCTGTTACGGCTGAAAATAGTATGGCAGTAGCAGCAATAAAAAGTTTTGAAAACCAAGTTGCGACGAAAAAAGCCACTCAAATAGGTATTTCATCACAAAAACTAGGACACAACAGAATACCTGGAGATAAACAAGATGGTGTTTCTATTTTACCACTCGGAAGCGATATAGCTCCAATAGTTGCAAAATCTTTTTACGATTTGAGTAATTTAGCTGATGCTTGTATCCAAAATGGAGGTGGTGTTAGAGTTGCTGTTGAGAGTGGAAAAATCACTCTCGGTGATGCTTATACGCTTTTACCTTTTGCGAATACTTTGTTTGAAATAAAAATGACAGGTAAAGAGATAAAGCAAGTTTTAGAAGATGCTTTAAATGCTACTTATGCTATTGGCGGTTCAACTGGTTCTTTCCCTTACTCTTATGGCTTGAGATATGACATTGATGCTAGTTTATCTGATAATAACAGAATCTCTAATCTTGAAATAAAAGATAGAAAAACTGGAGTTTGGGGAAATATTGAAGCTGATAAGATGTATACAATAGTTACAAATTCATTTACAGCTGGCGGAAAAGATGGTTATTTGACATTTAAAACGGTTCAAGATAAAAGAGGTGCTGGAGTTGATACGTATCTTGATTATGCTATGAGTTATGTAAAATATGTTGAAAATAAAACACTAAAAGGTGAAAATATCACTAAATTGCCCAACGAAGATCACCCAATAAAAAGCTATAAAAATAAATTAGGTGAAGCTATAAAATTTGAAATCAGCGATATTAAAAAAATAACAAATTATGAAAGCACAAAAGTAGCAGGTAGTGAAATTGTAGCTTACGATGAAGTTTCTAAAAAAATATTTGTAACAAATGGTGCCGAAAATAAAATTGATATTTTGCAACTAAGTTATGACAAAGCGACAAATATTTCAACTTCAAATAAAGTAAGTTCAATTGATTTGGGTACTTATGGTGCAAGCGTTCAAAGTGTAGCTGTTAAAAATGAAAAAGTTGCAGTTGCCCTTGGAAGTGCAAATAAAGCTCAAATTAAAGGTTCTGTTGTTATTTTTGATACAACCGGAAATCATATAAAAACAGTAGAAGCTGGATATCTTCCTGACATGGTAACTTTCAACGAAAGTGGATCAAAAATAGTTGTTGCAAATGAGGGCGAACCTGATGCAAACTATGTTGACCCAATTGGCTCAGTTGGAATTATAGATGTAGCAAATAATTATGCTTATAGTGATGTTGCTTTTGAAAGTGTGACAATTCCAGAAAATGTGATTATAAAAAAAGGCTCAAATGCTTCTGTTGATTTGGAACCGGAATATATAACTGTAAAAAATGATATAGCTTATGTAACTCTTCAAGAGAATAATGCTTTAGCAATAGTCGATTTAAATACAAAAAATGTAAGTGTAAAAGCGTTAGGATTTAAAGATTATTCACAAGATAGCAACTCACTTGATATAGAAGAGGATGGAATTATTGAATTTAAAACATATAAAAATCTTTATGGTATGTATATGCCAGATTCAATTGCTTCGTATAATGTCGCTTCAAGTACATACCTTGTAACAGCAAATGAAGGAGATGGAAGAGAGTGGGGAAGTTATGTAAATGATGCAAAAATCTCAAAACTTCTAAAAGATTCTAAATTAAGCGATGAACTAAAGGCAATTTATACTGGTGAAAAAAATGATTTAAAAGTTCACACGGAGCTAGGTTTAGTAAATGGAAAATATGAAAAACTTTATACTTTTGGGGGAAGAAGTTTTTCTATCTGGGATAATAATGGTGCTTTAGTTTTTGATAGTAAAAATGAATTAGAAAAATTAACACAAACAAATATGCCAGCTCTATTTAACCAAGAAGATGGAGTACTTGATGGAAGAAGTGGAAATAAAGGTGTTGAACCTGAAGCTTTAGCTATTGGGGAGATTCAAGGTAGTGTTTTTGCTTTTGTTGGACTTGAAAGACAAAATGCTATTGTTGTTTTTGATATCACAAATCCTTCAAATGTTAAATTTTCAACATATATTCAAACAAAAGATAATGGAGGAACTTCACCTGAGGGGATGAAGTTTGTTTCTGCTTCAAACTCACCAACTGGAAATCCACTTTTAATGGTAGCCTATGAAGTAAGTGGCTCAACAGCTGTTTATGAAATAAAATAATATATTTCCCCTCTTATAAAAAGAGGGGAAATCTCTCTTTTTGCTTTAATATTATCTCTACACTTTTTAATATACACTTGTATCGCATTTTTAAAAATCGTAAAATCTTATTTCTTCTTATTTTAATACTGATACAATATTTAAATTTTTTTGAAAAGGGAAAATATGGAATACAAAAATTATCAGTTTGAATTTACGGGCAATGGATTTGATTTTTTTAAAATATGGATTGTAAATATTTTATTAACAGTTGTAACTTTAGGGTTTTATTCACCTTGGGCGAAAGTTAGAACAAACAGATGGTTTTACTCAAATACAATTTTAAATGGGGATTCTTTTGTGTATCTCGCTTCCCCTTGGCAAATTTTAAAAGGTAGATTGATTGCAGTTGGTTTTTTTATCATCTATATCATCTCAACAGCTTTATTTCCTATCTTGTCTCTATTGTTTGTTTTGGGTTTGTTTTTGCTATTCCCTTTTATCTTGGTTAAGTTTATGAAATTTCAAGCAAAATATAGCTCATACAGAGGGATAACTTTTGATTTTGTTGGTGGATATGTTGAGGCATTAAAAGCTTATCTATTTTTACCAATCGGTGTTGTTTTTACTTTAGGTTTATTAGCTCCTTACACAATCAAAAAACAAGTTGAATTTCTCGCAAACAACACTTATTTTGGTTCGATTCGAGGTGATTTTAGTGGAACTACTGAGCTGTATTGGAAGATATTTTTCTTTTATCTTGCTATGGCGATGCTTCTTATTTTACCTGGATTTCTAGGACTTAGTGGTGTTTTTGTTTTACTTATACCTTTGGCGTATATTGGGTTTTTACTTGGTGGGGTTTTTACAAAAGTTGTTAAAACAAATACAATGTACAACCATACAAGATTTGAAAATATCACCTTTGAAAGTAGTATGAAAACAACTTCTTTGGCTTTGATTTATACAAAAAATACAATATTATCAGTTTTAACTTTGGGGCTTTATATCCCATTTGCGATGGTAAATCTTGCAAAATACAAAGCACAAACACTAAAGCTACAAGCATCTGATTTTGAGCATTTTATAGCTCTTGAAGGTGAAACACAAAGTGCTACTGGTATGGAAGTAGCTGATATATTTGATTTAGATATCTCTTGATGTTTAGTGGAAAATTATTTAATTCTAAAAGCTCAAAGGCTGCAAAGGTAACTTTTTACTTTGACAATCACCATCTAAAATATGATACAAGCGATGGTGATGTTGAGGTTTTAATCTCTAAAATAGAGGTAATATCATCTTCTTATGCAGATACCATTGTGATGTTATTTCCTGATGGCTCACAACTTCATTCTGATGATAAAGCAGTGCTTAAAAACTTAACCAGTAGTGATACATTTTTGGAAAAAATAGCAACAAAAATAGAAAATAAAAAAATAGGAGTTTTTATAGGTTCCATCTTTGCTGTTTTGCTTTTGGTGTTTGTTTTTCTTTTTTTAATCCCATCTGTTTCAAAGGTATTTATCAAGATTATCCCAGATGAGGTCGCTTTTGAATTAAATAGTGCGAGTCTGGAGGCATTAGAAAATTCATATTTTGAAACAACAAAAATTTCACAGCAAAAACAAAATGAACTAAATAATAGTCTAGCAAAATTATGTAGTTCTGGTGATTGCCCAAAATACACACTTTTATTTCGTAATTCACCAATTATAGGTGCAAATGCTTTTGCTTTGATGGGCGGTGAAATAGTTGTAACTGATGATTTGGTAAAACTTGGGACAAATGATGAAATAGTGTCTGTTTTGGCTCATGAAGTGGGACATATTTATTATCAGCATGGCTATGAGCTTTTTTTAAATTCATTGGGATTAAATGTTGTATTTACACTTATGCTAGGTGATGTTAGCGGTTTGTCTAGTTTTGTCCTTAACTTACCTATTGTTTTAATCCAAAATGGATATTCAAGAGATATGGAGAGAGATGCCGATAAATTCGCAACAAAACTCCTACAAAATGGTGGAATATCATCTAAAGTCTTTGAAAGTATTTTAAATAAACTAAACAAAAACCATGGAGATGCAAATGAAATTGGAACATTTTTTAGTACACATCCAAGCACAAATGAGAGGATTACAAATATTACAAAGTAAATAATATTTGTAATAAAAATGTAGTAATTGCCCCTTTTAATAGTAACTTTATATAGTTTGATATGCTATGATTTTATTTATTAATAAATAGGGGTTGATATGGAACAAATCATTTTTATAATTTTCTTACTTGTTGTTGGTTACTGTTTAAAATTTTTTGATTTTCAACAAAATTTTGCTCAAGGATTAAATCTTTTTATAATCTACATTACAATTCCTGCGACAGTTTTACTACAAGTTCCAAAAATACATTTTGATACAACATTCTTACTTCCCGCTGTTATACCTTATGTTGTTTTGATTGTTTCTATTTTGATAGTTCGTATATTTTTTAAAAATGAATCAGACAATACAAAAGCAGCCCTTTATTTGGTTATACCACTTTGCAACACCTCATTTTTTGGTTTCCCGATGCTTGAAGCTTTAGTTGGAACTGAAGCTATAAGATATGGAGTCGTTTACGATTTATTTGGTAGCTTTGTTATTTTAACTTTATATGGTGGCTTTATAGTTGCATATTTTAGTGGTGATGTGGTAAATAGAAAAACAGTTACGAAACGAATCTTAGTATTTCCACCTTTTGTAGCATTATTCGTCTCTTTGATTATTGGTGAATTACCAAGTGTTACGATTCCATACGCAGAAACACTATCAAAAACACTTGTTCCTCTTGCTATGATAAGTGTTGGATTTTCTTTACAGCTTAGACTTGCTGAGGAGAAAGTTGTTTTCTTTAAAGCACTTTTTGTAAAAATGTTTGTATTGCCATCGATTGTTTTTGCTATTTTATATTTTATGGAGTTTAGGGGAATTATTGCACTTACAACTTTATTGGAATCTGCTATGCCATCTATGATAACAGCTGGAGCTTTAGCAATAAATGCAGGTTTTGCACCACGATTAACCGCTGCTCTTGTAGGATATGGGATACTTTTAGCACTACTTAGCGTGTCTATGTTTAAACACTTGTTTGTTTATTTTACATAAGTATGATTTCAAAATTTTTCTTGAAAATGAAAATAAGTTTATAGTGCCATCTTTAAGATATTTTCTATAACACAAGGGGTGTAAACTTTTTCAAGTCCACCTCTTAAGCGAGCCAAATCTGTCCCCATGGTTGAAAGTTCTTCAATATCCTTTTCACAAATACCAAGTTCCCCAAGTCGTACAGGCGCACCAATTTTTTTAAACCAAGCTTCAAGTGCATCTATTCCCTCATTTGAAGTGTTTAGATCAAAAATACTCTTGGCAAATCTTTCAAATTGTGCTTTGTTTTGATTTTCATACCACTTCATCCATGCTGGTATAACAACACTAAGCCCAGCACCATGAGCTACATTAAACTTAGCACTAAGTGGAAGTTCAATGATATGGTTTGGAAATGAAAACCCAGAAATTCCAGTTTGCATCAGTCCATTTAGAGCCAAACAGCTTGCCCACATAAACTGCCCACGTGCTTCATAATTTACGGGATCTTTTAAAATCATCTCTGTTGATTCTATGATTGTTAAAATAACACTCTCACACAGTCTATCCACAAAACTATTTGGTTTTTGTTTTGTGAAATACCCCTCAATAACATGGCTAATAGCATCAACAGCACTGTATACCAAATAATCATTTGGAACACCCAATGTTAGCATAGGATTTAGAGCTGATGCTAATGGATAAATCAAAGCTGAATTGGTATTGTATTTTTGAAGTGTATCATCGTTTGTAACGACGCTATTGCCGTTCATTTCACTTCCTGTTGCAGCCAATGTCAAGATTGTGTATAGAGGAAGTGCTTTTTTGATAAGTGCTTTTTTGGTAAAAAAATCCCACACATCCCCCTCATAGCAAACACCAGCAGCAATAGCTTTTGCTTCATCAAGTACAGAACCGCCACCAATCGCAACAATCGCATCAATTTTAAATTCCCTGCAAAGTTTTATACCTTCGTTTGTGTGTGAAAGAAGAGGGTTTGCACTCACCCCTTCAAACACAAATACAGTATGTCCAAAAGAGATTAGTTCATTTTGGATACTTTCTAATAATCCTGATTTTCGAGCAGAACTTTTCCCACTTACTAAAAAAATATTTTTAAATGATTTATCGATATTTTCAATTAAAGTGTGTTGACTGTTTGTTCCAAAATATATTTTTGTGGGGTTTGAAAATTGAAAATTATCCATTTGTTTGTTATCGCTTTGCTTTAAATTTGAATCGATTTTATCGCGACATTGGTAAAATCTTGCTAAAAATTTAAATCAAAAAAACATCATATAGAACAACTTTCAGCAATTGCAAATAATGAGATATTAGCAATCGATTCAAGAACATCATATACTATTAAAAGCTCGCTAGAAGATATGGGACTAATCAGTAAAATAGATAGGGGCAAATATAGGATAAATGATATTTTTTTAAATATTACACTGAAAAATTTAACACTTCAAATTGAGGATTTTGTGAAGAAAACGCGCGATTGAAAACTTTGTTTTTCTAGTTGCAAAGCTTTAGCTTTGAAATTTATACTGAAATTTATATCCCTATCTGCATTCCCAATCTCCATATTGGGAGCGAGTAAGCCATTTTCATTTACCAAGGACCTTGAAATCTATTTGGTTTATGATCACATTTTTTGGTATGTTTTGTGATTCGCCCTTGAACTCTTTTTCTCCATCTGTCATATGCTTTTTTACTTATAAGTGTTCTCATTTTATTTTTAAGTTGATTTTCTGTAAGCCCAAATTGAGAATATATAATATCAAAAGGAAGTCTATCTTGCCATGCCATCTCAATAAGCCTATTTTCATCGCACTCTTCAAGTTCCTTATCTCGTACTTTTTTCCTTAGAGTAAAATTTGCTTTCTTGTTTGTTATTTGATTAGTTGATGATGAAATCTTGCAGATTTGTTTTTCCATAATAAATATCTCCATTTGAAGTTTTGATTTTGTGTGCGATTATCCCCATCAAAATTTTTACCCCTTTTGTTTTTTTAGGGTCAGCAAGTGGTAAAAACCGAACTTTTAGGGCATCATCTTTGATTGAGAGTTGAATAAAAAAGTTTTGATTTTTCCATCTTCTATAATAGTACTCTCAATTACAAGGATTAAATATCTCCATATTTGGGATATTTTATTCTCATAATTTTGTTAATTTTAATAAAAATTAATTTGAATTCGTAGAGTTAAAATTCCATTTAATAAAGATTTTGTATTTTTTCTATCGCTTCTTCTTTCTTTTTTGCTTCTATCATAATATCCACTTCAAAAAAATCATCACCTAAAAATTTTTGAAGGTTAAGAAATTCTTCCTCGTTTATAAAATCAGCATGATGTCCTACTTTTCCATCTCCTTGTGAAGAGATGTGTACTTTTGGTCTCTTCTCTTTCCAGCTTTTTTTAATTTCTTCCCAAGTTATTTCACTTTGGTTTATCGAGTGATGAAAGATATCAAATATCATCCCAATTCCACATCTATTAGCTACTTCTAAAGTTTCACTTGCTGTAAAATTATATTCATCATTTTCCAAAGCCAAATACTTTCCAAGCCATATATTTTTTGTAAAAACTTCAAAAAATCTCTCCATCGTTGCTTTTCTATCTCCATTAGTTCCGCCAAGATGAAGTGTAATAACACCATCTTTTGCATCTAATAAATCTAAAATATCACAACAATATCTAAGTTCAGCCAAAGAAGATTCTACCACTTTTGGATTTTTACTTCCAAGTTGAATAAACTGTCCAGGATGTATTGTAAGTCGTATATTTTTCTCTTTATTTGAATTCTTTCCAACTTCAAATAGCGGCTTTAAAACTTCCCAAACATTTTTATCAAATTTTTGATGGGAAGCAAATGGGACAATAGAATTTCCAAGGCGAAACATTGTGATATTTTTTTCATAGCAAAACTCTATAATTTTTGGAAAATCTTCTAAATTCTTAGTTGCTACTTCAATCACTTTATCGGTTGCTAAAGAGGCAAGTCTTATTGTTCTATTTGTAGAAAGTATCCCATCGTGTGTGGAGCAAAAAAGTCCTAATCGTGGTTGTCTATTTTTCATATCTTCCCTTTTAGTAGTAATAATCATAAGGAGATGATTTAGGTTGATAAATCATTCTTGTACTATTTTTACTTTTGTCATTATTTTTTCTATGTAAAATTTATTTAGGGATTTTATAAAAATACAATGGTCATTTGTACTTACTTTATGGTTATTAATGAGATTGTTGCAAAATCTCTAATACTTTTTACAATAAACAAATAGATGATTTAAATCTTTTATGAAATGATAAAAAAAATCGTTTCGGTGAAATTATTCAGACGAAATCCTGGGGTCATTACACCCTATAAAACTGTTTACATTGGCTTATCAGTTAGAGATTTCATAATTTGTAGAATATACTTTTTTAATCCTCACTGCACTATGATTATAATCTGGTTCTTTTGAAAGTGGATCTAGTAAATCATCTGTCAAAAAATTTATTTCTCTATTCGTTATTGGGATAAAAATTGTTTTTGGCAAGATAGTATCTACAACTTTTGCAAAAGATATTAGTTCCCCTCTTTGTGATTGTATAATCACTTTTTCGCCATCTTTTATCTCTAACTCTTTTGCATCAGAAGGATGAATTTCAACAAAATTTAGTTTTTTATATTTACTCAGACTATCCACAAAACTTGTTTTTGTACCACTATGCCATTGATCTCTTGTTCTACCTGTTAAAAGAGTGAATGGGTAAATTTTATTTGTTTTTTCAGATAACAACTTATTTGTCACAAAAAAAAGATTCGCTTTTTTATTTGGTGTAAAAAACTCTTTATTATCAAAAAGTCCTTCACCCCAAACAAAAGGTTTATTTCTAAGTTCATCATAACTTGTTTTATAAATATCAAGATGGGCATCACAGCTAAGATAACACATTTGTTGATACTCTTTGAAAATATCTTCTGGACATCTATAATTAAATTTTTCTCCAAACCCAAGTTTTTGTGCAATTAGTTGGAAAATCTCCCAATCATCTTTACAGTCAATTGACCTTCTTGTGAGTCTCTCTTGTTTTGTGATAGTTCTATCAAGATTTGTTTGGGTTCCCTCTTTTTCACCCCATGGAGATGCAGGAAGTCTTATGTGCGCAAAAGCTGCTGTTTCGCTATTTTCATAAGCATTTATCTCCACAACCATCTTAATTTTTGAAATAGCTTTTTCCATTTTTTTTCTATTAGGAAGGTGATAGATGGGGTCTGTATGGCAAATGATAAGCACTTCAATATTTTCTTTGAGTGCTTCTCCAAAAATCTCAACTGCTGTTAATCCATTTGATACAGGAGTATTTGAAGTTCCCCAAAATTTATTTACTTTTGATACATTTTCTTCATTATAATCTAAATGAACCGCCAACATTGTAGAAAGCCCTCCAACTTCTCTTCCACCCATTGCATTTGGCTGACCTGTAAGTGAAAATGGACCATTCCCTTTTTTACATATTTTTCCACTTAAGAGATGAAGATTTATAAGGGCAAAGTTTTTATCTACACCTTGGCTACTTTGATTAAGCCCCATAGTCCAAGCACTTATAATATTTTCATTTTCATAAAAGAGGGTGATGAACTCCTCAAATAACTCTTTACTTAATCCTGTTCGTTTTAGTAATTTTGTTTTTGGTAACTTGAGAAGCTGTTTTTTTAAACTCTCATAATCATTACAATGATTAGCTACAAACTCTTCATCTATTTTATTATCTTCAATAAGCCTTATTGCTACTAGATTTAAGAAATCGATATCAGTCCCAACTTTTATTGGAAGATGCAAATCGGCATATTTTGCACTCTCTGTTAATCTTGGATCAATGACTACAAGTTTTAATCCTTGTTTTTTTAATTTTTTTATCTTATTAAATAAAACAACATGAGCTTCAGCTGGATTTGCACCCACAAGGATAAGGAGATTTGAATCTTTTAAATCATCCATTCGTACAGGCACGTAATCAATCCCAAAAACTTTTTTATGAGCTACTACGGCTGATGCCATACAAGTTCTACTATTAGTATCAAGATTATTTGTACCAATAAATCCTTTTGCTAATTTATTTGCAATATAGTAATCTTCAGTCATTAATTGCCCTGAAATATAAAAAGCAATTTTATTTGGATTAGTTTGTGATATTTGAACAGCAATCTTTTCTATTGCACTATCCCAGTTTATCTCTTTATATTCATCATGAATTGAATCTCTATATTTTACCCGTAAAAGTCTTGTTGCGGTTAGTATTGATTGGAGTTCACTTGCCCCTTTAGAGCAAATAAGTCCTTCATTTGTAGGATATGATATATCACCAATTAATTTAGTTTCATCAAATTCAATTCCACAGCCAACACCACAATATCCACATACTGATTTTATCATTTTATCCTCTTTAATATTTTTTATATAAATGTATTTTAACATCTTAGCTTAATAAACTTTAAGTATAACTGTATATTAAATATACAATTAAATTGTTTATTAAAAGACAATTAAGGAGTATAGTTTCAATACAAGATTAAATCTTAGAAATATTTAAGGAAATTAAAATGAAAAACAGATGTTTAAAAATTGGTTTGGGACTTTCATTAATTGTTAGTTCACTTTTAGCAGTTCCAGAAAAAACAAATCTCAAAATTGGTTTTATCGCTTTAACTGATTGTGCTCCAATTGTGATTGCTAAAGAGAAAGGATTTTTTGCAAAATATGGACTGAGTGTTGATGTTGTCAAAGAAGGCGGTGGTTGGGCTGGAATCCAACAAAAAGTTGGAAATGGGGAGTATGATTTTTCTCATATGTTAGCACCAATGCCAATCGCTTCAACTTTAGGAATCAATGGGAATATCCCAATGAATGCTGTTATGAGTTTGGATTATAATGGAAATGCTATCACTTTAGAAAATAAACTTATTGATGAGATGAAAGCTCAAGGGATGAATGAAGCAGCAAGACCAGTGAGTGCATCATATCTTAAAAAAGCACTTGATGCTAGAAAAAAAGCTGGAAATAAAGATATTGTAGAGTTTGGAATGACTTACCCAACTGGAACTCATAACTATGAACTCAGATATTGGTTAGCTGCTGGCGGAATTAATCCAGACACTGATGTAGCTTTAAAGGTATTTCCACCTCCAACAATGGTATCTAATATGCAAGCTGGAAACACAAATGGGTATTGTGTAGGTGAACCTTGGAATGAAAGAGCTGTTATGGCAAATTTGGGACACGCCATTGCTACAAAATATGAAGTTTGGAATAATGGGCCAGAAAAAGTTATAGGTTCAAGAGCAGATTTTGTATCAAAAAATCCACAAACTACAAAAGCTGTTATAAAAGCTATTTTAGAAGCATCTATGTGGCTTGATGCTAGCTGGGAAAATAGAAAAGAGGCTTCAAAAATCCTTTCTAAAAAAGAGTATGTAAATGCTCCTGTGGATGTACTTGATAACTCTATGACGGGAACATTTATGTATATGAATGGAAAAGTTGAGCCAAATCCAACATTTAATATTTTTTCAAATAACTATGCATCTTATCCATACTATTCTCATGCAGTGTGGTTTATGACTCAAATGTATAGATGGGGGCAAATTGATAAAGCTGTTGATATGAAAAAAGTAGCAGAGCAAGTTTATAGACCAGATTTATTTACAGTTGCTGCAAAAGAAGTAGGGTACAAAATCCCAACTGGTGCTTGGAAAAAAGATGGCGAGACAAAAACAAATAAATTCTTAGATGGAAAAATATTTGATCCAAATAAAGCTGTTGATTACATCTATAGCTTTGGAATTAAAAATGTGAAAGTGAAACAAGCTGACTTGGCAAAAATAAACAAATGGCAAGTAAAAACCGTAGCAGTCGATTATAACTGTCCAGCGGGAAAACCAGGTTGTTCTAAATAAATAATTTTATAAAGATGGAGTAGCTCCATCTTGATCGGAAAAAATATGAAAACAAAATTAATAGAAAAAGTGTTATTCCCAATACTTTTGTTGGGTATTATTATCCCCATTTGGTCATTTCTTTCAAGTATTGTAGAGGGATTCCCAACGCCACTTGATACATATGTAAGAGCCACTGAAGTTTTATCTGACCCTTTTTATATCAATAGTGAAAATGATAGAGGAATTTTTTGGCAACTCTTAAATTCTTTAGAGAGAGTTTTTGCTGGATTTGTACTTGCTTGTATTGTTGGGATTCCAGTTGGACTTGCAATTGGGATGAATAGTAGATTTTATGATGCACTTAACCCATATATTCAAATATTTAAGCCTGTTTCTCCACTAGCTTGGCTTCCTTTGGCACTTTTTGTGTTTAAAGATATAAATTTAACAGCTATTGCTACTATTTTTATAACTTCAATTTGGCCAATTATTATCAATACAGCATTGGGAGTAAAAAGTGTAAATACAGATTTCATGAATGTTGCAAAAGTATTGCAATTCACACCAATAGAAAAGATTATAAAAATAATTTTACCAGTTGCTGTCCCTTTTATTTTTGCAGGGATGAGACTTTCTTTGGGAACTGCTTGGCTTGTAATTGTAGCTGCTGAGATGTTAACTGGAGGAATTGGAATTGGATTTTGGATTTGGGATGAATACAACAACCTAAATTATACTTCTATTATTGTTGGTATCTTTCTTATTGGAATTGTAGGATTTATATTAGATATTTTGATGGGGATAGTTGCAAATAAATTTGATTACAGAAAGGGGATGAGATAATGAAAAAGTTTCTAACTTTAGAGGGTGTTAATAAAGTATTTCCACTACCGAACAATCAAAAGTATATCGCACTAAAAGATGTTAATCTTACAATAAAAGAGAATGAAGTAGTCTCTATTATAGGACATAGTGGATGTGGTAAATCGACTATTTTAAATATTATCGCTGGACTTGATGATGCTACAAATGGTGTACTTCTTCTTGAAAACAAAGAGATAAAAGGACCTGGACCTGAAAGAGCAGTTGTATTTCAAAATCATTCACTTCTTCCATGGCTAAGTGTTTATCAAAACATAGAACTTGCTGTAAAAAAAGTTATGCCAGAGCTTTCAAAAGAGGAAACAAAAGAAAGAATCATTAAATTTGTTGATATGGTCGGACTTACTCAAGCAAAAGATAAAAAGCCAGATGAGATAAGTGGAGGGATGAAACAAAGAGTTGGAATTGCAAGAGCTTTATCAATACGACCAAAAGTTTTGCTAATGGATGAACCTTTTGGAGCTTTGGATAGTTTAACAAGAGCATCTCTTCAAGAGCATCTTATGAGAATTCAACAAAAGATTCAAAATACTGTAATTATTATAACACACGATGTTGATGAAGCTGTGCTTTTAAGTGATAGAATCGTGATGATGACTAATGGTCCAGAAGCAACTATTGGGGAAATTTTAGAAGTGAATCTTCCAAGACCAAGAGATAGAGTAGCACTTCAAAGCCACCCTGAATATATCAGATGTAGAGAAGCTATTTTAGAATTTTTGTATAAAAAATTTGCAAAAGAAGAGCATTAAGATGAGCTTGCCAGTACTACTTAAAAACCCAAAGATACTTTTGCTTGGTGCTGGGAATGTAGGTTTACAAAAAGCAAAAGTATTAAATGAAAATGGGATTGATTTTTGCACTATTGCACAAGAGTTTTTAGGGATTTTTTTACGCTATTCAAAAAGAAATAAAAACAAAAGTTTTGAACTAAAAGACCTAGAAGGGTTTGATTATGTTATAGATGCAACTGGAAATAGTAAGGTAACACAACTTCTTATAGAAGAAAAAACAAAACGGTTTTTTTTATTGAATGTTGTTGATGTTCCTCATTTATGTGATTTTTATTTTATGGCTTTATTGAATATTGGAAAAGCTCAAATAGGTGTTTCTTCAAACGGTGCTTCACCACTATTAGCAAAAAAGATAAGAGATAAAATAAAAAGTGCCCTACCAAATGAAAAACTTGAAGATTTACTAGAAATTGCAAATAATGAAAGAGAAAATGGGATTATTAATAAAGAAAAATTGGAAGCAAAAGCAAATGAAATATTTGCAAAAGCTTATATTATAGGATGTGGTATCGGCGATGTGGAACTCCTTACCATCAAAGCTTACAAAGCCATACAAACTCTTGAAGTAGCACTTGTTGATAATCTTATCAGTGATGAGATATTAGACATAATCCCAAAGAGTTGTGAAATTATCGATGTTGGAAAAAGTAAAGGATTCCATAAAAAATCTCAAGATGAGATAAACGAAATCTTTTTGAAATATCTAAAATTAGGAAAAACTGTAGGTCGTCTTAAAAGTGGTGACCCTTATTTGTATGGAAGAGGTGCAGAAGAGGCACTCTATCTTATACATAATAATTTCTCAAATATTGAAGTGATTGCAGGTGTAACTTCAGCTTTGAGTGGTTGTACAGTTGCTGGAATCCCAGTCACGCATAGAGATATTTCAAAAAGTTTTTCAGTAGTTACGGCACATCTCAAAAATAATTCACTCAATCTTGACTGGATAGATTTTTTAAAAATTCCACAACATACAACAGTTGTATTGATGGGGCTTAGTCGTGTAAAAGCTATCAAAAATGAGGCTTTAAAAATTGGAATATCAAAAGATTTCCCATGCGCGATTATTTCAAATGCTAGTAGAAAAAACCAAGAGGTGATAATTACCACTTTAGAGTCTTTAGAAGAAAAAGCGAAATTAACAATTCAACCATCGATTTTGGTTTTCGGAGATGTTGTCAATTTAGGGAAAATACTTCCAATCATGAAATTAAAAGGGGTTAGAAATGACTAAATTACAAATTGCTAAACATGCAAGAGATGGAAAACTCAATAAAATAGAACTCCTTAAACTTACAGGAAACCCAATAGATTTTTTTGATAATCTTGAAAATTTGTGCAAAGGATCTATTGAAGATTTAAGCGATGCAGATAAAAATTATTTTTTGAAATGTTTTGGGATATTTCATAAAGATGATGATACTTTTATGCTTCGGGTAAGAATTCCAGCAGGGCAACTTACTTTCGTTCAAGCAATTGAAATAGGTAAAATTGCTACTCTTTACGGTGAGAATTATATTGATATCACTACAAGACAGCAAATTGAACTACGATATTTAAAATTTAATGATCTCTTTGAAGTTATACAAAGGCTTCAAAATATTGGAATAAGCACATTTCAAACAGGAATTGATAACTTTAGAAATATTGTAACCTCTTCATTTGATGGACTTGGAAATCAAAAAATTATTGAGTGCAAACCACTTATAAATAGTATGCAAGAGATATTTTTAGAAAATGAAGAGTGGCTTGGAACCCTACCACGAAAATTTAATACGGCTATTTTAGGGACATTTGTAAATGACTGCAATATTTATGGGCATGATTGTTGTTTTATTGTAGCCAAAAAAAATGAGAAGATTGGATTTAATCTTTATTTGGGTGGAAAAGTAGGAGTTCAAGCTACAAATAGTGGAATTTTTGTGGAGCAAAAAGATGTAATAAGTGTCTATAAAGCTATCATCAATCTTTTTAAAGAGTTTGGTTTTAGGGATAATAGAAATAAAAATCGACTCCACTTTTTACTTGAAGCTGTTGGGATGGATGAGTTTGTAAATGCTATCAAAAGTTATAGTGGATTGGAGTTTGAAGAAGCAGGGGAGATTTTGGCCGTAGGGGAATTTATCCTTGATAGTGATGGAATTTTGGCTTTAAATGAAAATCTTATCGCTTATAGTTTTTCAATTCCAAGTGGTATTTTTACAGGCGAAGCGATGATAGAAGCTGGAAATTTAGCGAAAATTGTGCAAGGGCAAATCAGACTTTCAGTAGAACAAAGTTTTTATATTGTTTGTCAAAAAGAGTATCAAGAGGTTTTGGAAAATAGTTCTTTATCAATGCAATATCACAAATATCAAAACATCTTTTTTAGAAATATGATTGCTTGTGCGGGGACTAAAACTTGCTCTTTTGGTGTGATTGATTCTAAAGGATTGGCTATAGAGATGGCTAATTTTCTAAAAAATGAATTTCCAAAAATAGATGGAAAGATAAGATTTTATTGGTCAGGATGCCCAAAAGGATGTGGAATTCATGGGGTTGGCGATATTGGATTTGAAGGATGTAAAACAAAAGATGAAAATGGTAATAAAGTTGATGGAGTTCATATTTTTATTGGTGGTAAAGCTACTAAAGAAGCAAAAGAAGCAAAAATTTTATATAAATCACTTCCATTAGATATTGCAAAAGAAAAAGTAAAAGAACTTGTTGCTCGTTACAGAAATGAAAAAATAGACAATGAAAGCTTTGAGGAATTTGAATCAAGAGTAGAGATTTGAAGTGCACTATTGTTTGACACTAAAAAGAAATTAAGCTTAACAGTACCAGTAATTTAAGATTATTTTCAACGAGATATAATTTTTTTCATGAAATTTTTCGATAATTTCTAACTTAACTGACCCCTAGAGTACAATAATTTCCGTTTACGGTTGTGACCTCTATTAGACCTACATAAAGATGAAATTAAAAAACATTTATAGATATCACTTAGCAAAACTAATCTTTTAAAAATAAAATCTCAGCTTAAAAAAGCAATTTCACTAACAGCATTTAGATATTTTATTGAAAACGATAAAGTACTTTCAAAAACATAATAATTGGCACAAAGGTACAAAATGCGACAAGCAATATTTAAATCGCATAGGGAAAAAAATCTCTTTGTAGGTTTACACCCAATGTCATTACTGACACGATTGAAACAATATACATAGGGATAAATACAAAAAATTGTAAGCAAATTTTGAGCAACGATATGCATCGTCCATCAGATATTTCTTACTTATACAATAATAAGTTAAAAATTTTATGACTTTCAATACTATATGTAAGTTATAAAATATTTCAATCACTAAATATCATATAAAAATAACAAAATAAAGGTTATATTGTAATTGAAAGTTCAGATTAAAATCCTTTCAAAATGAGCCTTAAACAACAAAACACTATAATCCAAAATGACCTTAGAAGAAAAACTACAAAACCTCCCAAGCGATGCTGGCGTATATCAATACTTTGACAAAAATAATCGTCTTTTATATATTGGTAAAGCAAAAAATCTTAAAAATAGAATCAAAAGCTATTTTCAATTTACACCAAATTTAGCCCCATCTTCACAACTTTCATATCGGATATTTAAGATGATTAGTGAGGTAGTAAATTTGGAGTATATAGTTGTTCCAAATGAAAATGATGCTTTGATTTTAGAGAACTCACTTATCAAGCAACTCAAACCTAAATTTAATATACTATTAAGGGATGATAAAACTTATCCATATATCTATATAGATACAAACGAAACTTTCCCAAGACTTGAAATAACTAGAAAAATCATTAAAGGAAAAGGGATAAGATATTTTGGTCCATTTAGTGTTGGAGCTAGAGATATGCTTGATAGTATCTATGAGATACTCCCTTTGGTTCAGAAGAAAAGTTGCATCAAGAGTGGTAAAGCTTGTTTGTTTTACCAGATACAGAAGTGTTTGGCTCCTTGTGAAGAAAAAGTTACAAAATTAGAATATGACAGTATAATTGAAAAAGCATTATATTACATATACAATAAGGGAAAATTGATTGAGGATTTAAAGCAAAAAATGGAAAAACTCAGTATTGATTTTAGGTTTGAAGAGGCTATGGTTTTACGAGACAGGATAAAGACGATAGCAAAATCTGAACTCAAATCTACACTAGATTTTGCAAATGATGACAACCTTGATGTATTTGCAGTAAAAATGGGTAATGATAGAGCTATAATTGTAAAAATGTTTATAAGAGCTGGAAAGCTAATCTCTGCAACTCACAACTTTGTTAACACAACAGAGATAACACAAATTGACGATATTTATAAAACAGCCATCATTAACTATTATACAAATGATATGCCTACTGTACCAAATGAGATAGTTGTTCCGTTTTTGATAGAAGATATAGAGGAGATGGAAGCTTTTGTGATGTCACAAGTTGGTAAAAAAGCACCAATCAATATCCCTAAAATCGGCAAGAAAAAAGACCTTTGTGAGGTTGCATTAAAGAATTGTGATGAGCTTTTAAAGATAGATAATATCAATACAAATCAAGATATTTATAGTGAAATTGCAAATTTATTTAACTTTGAAAGTGTATCTTATAGATTTGAATGCTTTGACAATTCTCACATTATGGGTCAAGCAACAGTGGGCTCTATGGTCGTTTGGGATAATAATGGATTTCTTAAAGAGGATTATAGATTATACAATCTTGAAAGCAAAGACGAATATGCTCAGATGAGAGAGATGCTAAGTAGAAGAGTTGAGAGATTTAAAGAAAATCCACCGCCTGACGTTTGGATAATAGATGGTGGGAAAACACTGATTACTTTAGCCAATTACATACTCGCTAGCGTTGGAGTTTGTATAGGTGTAATAGGTATTGCAAAGGAAAAAATCGATACAAAAGCTAATAGAAGTAAAGGTGGAGCTAGGGATATAATTTATACAAAAGATGATATTTTCAGGCTGGAGCCAAGTGATAAGAGATTGCAGTTTATCCAAAGGCTAAGAGATGAAGTTCACAGAACAGCAATAGGTTTTCATAAGAAACAAAAACGAAAAGAAGATAAGCAAATATCACTTCTTAGTGTCAAAGGGATAGGTGAGGCTAAGGTGCAAAAACTTTTATCTTATTTTGGTACATTTGAGGCTATCAGAATGGCAACCCTCACGCAATTGAAAGAGGTCTTAAATGAAAAAGATGGTAATATCCTCCTTCAATATTTTAAATCAAAAGAGTAGCAGATGTCTTATATCAAACTAAATAAACAAAATCTTTTTTACAATCTTGAAGTGTGCGCAAAACAAGCTGGAGATAAAAATAAGCTAGCAATTGTTTTAAAAGACAATGCATATGGTCACGGATTGCTTCAGATAGCAACTTTAGCAAATGAATTTGGTATCAAAAAAGCAGTAGTTCAAACATACAAAGAGGCTATCACGATTGAGCATTTATTTGATGCTATCTTAATATTAGCTGACACCAAAATAGACACTTTGTCACATTCTTTTCACATTGCAATCAATGATTTACAAAGTCTTGAGGAGCTGTGTGAAAATACCAATATTCACATCAAAATAGACACAGGAATGCATAGAAATGGTATATCACCTGAAATGTTAGAAGTGGCTATTTATAGGGCTTTAGAGCTAAAATTAAATATTTGTGGAATTTTTACTCATCACAAAAGCGCAGATGAATTAACAAGCGATTTTTTCTACCAAAACACTATTTTTCAAGGGTTGAAAGAGGAAGTGAAAAATATATGTGAAAAACTTAATATGCCTAAAATTGCCTTCCATAGTTGCAACTCAGCAGCACTATTTAGAACCAAAAATTTCACAGAAGATTTTGCAAGAATTGGAATTGCAAGCTATGGCTATCTTGATGGTGTGGATGCGCTTAATTTTCCAAGCCTTAGGCCTGTTTTATCTCTTTATGGAAACAAGTTGTCTTCAAGAACTTTAAAAAAAGCTCAAAGAGCTGGTTATGGTGGAACATATAGTGCTTCAGAGGATATGACTGTATCAACTTATGACATTGGATATGGAGATGGTTTTAGAAGACTTGGTGGTACAGAATTTAAAACAAGTTGTGGAAAAAGGATTCTTGGAAGAGTTTCAATGGATAGTATTATTGTTGAAGGAAATGATGAGGAAATTTGTATTTTTGATAATGTAAGTGAATTGTCAAAAATTCATGAAACTATAACTTATGAGATGCTGACATCTTTAAATCAAAATCTAAAAAGAGTGATAGACTAGAATTAACTAGCCATCTTGTCATCATCTCTAATGTGTCTTTTTTTAACATAGTTATTAAGTCCGATATGGTTGTTGTATCCCAATAATTTAGCTATTTTTCTTACACTTAATCCAACAGATAATAACTCTTCAATTTGTTCTCGTTTTTTATCAAATTTTGATTTTTGAATTGTTCCTTTTGGCTTACCAAGGCTTATACCATCAAGTTTTTTTGCTGTTAATGCTTCTTTTGTTCTTAAGCTCATAAGGTCTTTTTCCAAAGAGATTGTCATACCAATAATCCCCAATATCATCTTAGTTAACATATCATCTTTACTTTCAAGGTCAAGATTTTGGCTGATACTAACTATTCTAACCCCACCATTAAGAAGATTTTTGAGCATCTCTAAAATTGTAGATATGGTTCTCCCAAATACATTCAAGTCATAAACCAATATAGTGCAGCCCCTTTTACAATTAATAAGAAGCCCGGCAATTTTCTCTTCATCTTCTGGAATATTGATTTCTATTTCAACATTATTATTCAATTTAAGATTATTTTTGTGCAAATAATTTGCTATTCCAATTGCTTGATTTTGAGTATATTCCTCGTTATTTTTGTTAATTCTTATAAAACTAATTACCTTTTCCATCTTTATTCCTTTTATATATTTTGTATAATTATATCATATATTTTTACAATATTGTCAATAATTTATATATAAATTTATACATTTTGTAAGTTTATTTTTGTTACAAAAGTTGTAAATCTTTTTGTTGCTATTTGTTAAAGATTGATAATTCAAAGATATTTTGTTTGCTTGCTCGAACTGTGTTTGTTGTTTTTCGTGTTCTCTTAAAGTGCTTTTTTGCTAAAATCCCAATCTTTTAAGGAATAAAAATATGAAATTAGTTGTTGGAATAACTGGGGCTAGTGGAGTTGGTTTGGGATTAAAATTCCTAAAACTTTTGCCAAGTGATGTTGAAGTTTATTGTGTCATATCAAATTCGGCGAAAATCGCTTTGAAATATGAACAAAATATAGCTATGCCAAATAGCTCAAATTTTTTATTTTATGATGATGATAGTATCGGTGCTTGTATCGCTTCTGGTTCTTTTAAGACAGACGCTATGATAATTTTGCCTTGCAGTATGAATACTCTGGCAAAAATTTCGGTTGGTATCGCAGACACACTCATTACTAGAGCCTTTAGTGTTGCACTAAAAGAGAAAAGAAATATAGTATTGGCTCCAAGAGAGATGCCTTTTAACTCTATTCAATTGGAAAATATGACAAAACTGTCAAATTTGGGTGTAACCATTTCGCCACCAATGTTAGGTTATTATTCAGCTCAACAAACACTTGATGAGATGGAGAATTTTATTATCGGAAAATGGTTTGATACTTTGGGTATTTCGCATGATTTATACAAAAGATGGAGTTAAAATTGGAAAAAAAAAGAAAAAAAGCGATTTATAGTGGAACATTTGATCCGATAACAAATGGTCATATGGATATTATAAAAAGAGCATTGAAAGTTTTTGATGAGATTATTGTTGCAGTTGCAGATTCAAATAGTAAAAATCCGATGTTTGACGCCCAAAAAAGAGTTGATTTGGTGCATAAAGCTACTGTTGGTTTAAATGTAAATGCAAAATCATTTAACACTTTACTTGTTGATTTTGCGAAAGAAGAGGGTGTTGAGACTATTATTCGTGGGCTTAGAGCTGTGAGTGATTTTGAATTCGAGCTTCAAATGGGTTACGCAAATAGTTCTCTTGATAAAAATATTGATACTATGTATTTTATGCCAACTTTACAAAATGCTTTTGTTAGCTCCTCTGTTGTTAGGGAGATTTTGAGATTTAATGGTTCAGTGACTCATCTTGTACCAAAGGAAATTTTGGAGGATATTAAGTGTATATAGTAATTGAAGGTATAGATACAGCAGGTAAATCAACTCAGCTTGATATATTAAAAAGTAAGTACAAAGATGCGATTTTTACAAAAGAACCAGGTGGAACAGAGCTTGGAAAAGATTTGAGAGAGATGGTTTTAAGCGCAAGAGCAAAATCAAAAATAGCTGAAATGTTCATTTTTTTAGCAGATAGAGCAGAGCATTTTGAAGAGATAATTAAAACAAATAAAAATCATATGATTATAAGTGATAGAAGTTTTATATCGGGAATTGCTTATGCAAAAGACTTTCCACTTGAGATGGTTTTAAAGTTAAATGCAATAGCTTTGGATAACACTTATCCTGATAAAGTGATTATGCTTGAGCTGAAAAAAGATGAGCTAGTAAAAAGATTATCACTTAAAGAGAATGACGGTATAGAAAGTCGTGGAATAGATTATTTACTTGAGATACAGCAAAGAATGAGAAGTGTAATAGAGGGATTAGACTTATCTTATTTGATAATTGATGCTTCTACGCCAATAAATGAGATAGAAATTAAAATTGAGGACTTTATTAATGGATAATAAAATGGGAAATATACAAAGTTTACGAGGTATGAAAGACCTTATGGATAAAGAGGGTGAGCTTTTTAATTATTTTATCTCTAAGGCATCGGCTATTTCAAAGAACTACGACTTTTCATACCTTGAAACACCAATCCTAGAGGAAACTGCACTTTTTAAAAGAAGTGTAGGGGAAAGTAGTGACATTGTTGGAAAAGAGATGTACCAGTTTATAGATAAGGGTGAAAATGATGTATGTCTAAGACCTGAAGGAACCGCTGGGGTTGTAAGGATGTTTATCCAAAACAAACTAGACCGTGCAGGAGGCACTAGAAAGTATTTTTATCATGGACCAATGTTTCGATATGAAAGACCACAAAAAGGGAGGCTCAGAGAGTTTCACCAGTTTGGCTGTGAGTCATTTGGAGAAGCTAGTGTGTATGAAGATGCTAATATGATTATTATGATTTGTGAGATACTTAAAAGTGTTAGTATTGGGTACAAACTCCTTATCAATTCACTTGGCTGTAAAGAGTGTATGCCACCTTATAAAGAAAAGCTTGTTGCGCATTTGGAAAACCTCCATCTTTGTGAGGATTGCAACAGAAGAATACTTACAAATCCAATTAGAGTACTTGATTGTAAAAATGAAAGTTGTAAAAAAGAACTGCGCAATGCTCCTAAAATCACAGATAATCTCTGCTCGTCTTGCGATACAGACTTTATTAAGCTTAAAAACATACTTGATGAAAATGGTATAACGTATGAAGTTGATACAAACTTAGTGCGAGGGCTTGATTATTACACAAAAACTGCATTTGAATTTGTAAGTGATGAGATAGGAAGCCAAAGTGCTATTGCTGGTGGCGGAAGATACGATAGATTGTGTGAATTTTTAGGTGGTCGTCCAACTCCTGCTGTTGGTTTTGCGATAGGGATTGAAAGACTACTTGAGCTTATAAAAATTGAGCCACAAGAGGATGAAGTTCTTTATATTGGAGCTATGTGTGAAGAGGCACTTGATTTGGTATTTTCACTTGTCGCTAGTAAAAGAAAAACGATGAAAGTGCTTAGTGATTTTAAGTCGAGAAGTTTTACAAAGCATCTTGAAAACGCTAAGAAGCAAAATGCAACAGTTGTAGCTTTGGTTGGTGATAATGAGCTAAGAGACAGAACAATTTGGATTAAAAACATCCAAGCAAATAAAGAGATAATTATACCAATAGAGGAGTTTTAATGAAAAGTAAAAAAGGTATCCAAGTTAATAATTATGGGATTGATATTTGGGGTGATGGCAATTTTATCATTGAAGATGGAGTTGTAAAAGTTAGTGCTGGGGAGAAACCAAGTCTTATAGATATTGTAAAAAAAGTAAGAAGCGATGGAGGCAATAAAGGTCCCCTACTTATAAGGTTTCCACACCTTACACTTAAACAAATTGATACACTATATACCACCTTTAATAATTCTATAAAATCATACAATTATCAAGGGACATTTAATGCTGTTTTCCCACTAAAGGTAAATCAATTTCCAAATTTTGTACTTCCTATGGTTGAGGGTAGTAAAGGGTATCAATATGGACTTGAAGCCGGAAGTAAAGCTGAGCTTATTCTTGCTATGAGTTATAACAATCTTGATGCACCTATAACTGTAAATGGATTTAAAGATAAAGAGATGATTATCTTAGGATTCATAGCAGTTAAAATGGGATACAACATTACAATCACTCTAGAAGGTATTAATGAACTTGATAAAATTATTGAGGTTTATCATGAGTTCAATGGAGAATTTTGTCCAAACATAGGACTTCGTGTAAGACTTCATAGTGGAGGAAGTGGAATTTGGGCAAAAAGTGGAGGGATTGATTCTAAATTTGGACTTAGTTCAACAGAAATTCTTGAAGCTTATGAAGATTTATCTAAAAACAATATGACTCAATATCTATCTATGATCCATTTTCATATTGGTTCATCTATGACATCGATTATGCCACTTAAAAAAGCACTTAAAGAATCAGGTCATATCTATGCAGAACTTGTAAATATGGGAGCAGTAAATCTTAAAAATATCAATATTGGTGGTGGACTTGGGATTGAATATAGTCAATTTGAGAAAGAAAAACACTATTCATTAGAGGAGTTTAGCAATGATGTTGTCTTTACGCTTAAAGAGATTACTAAACAAAAAGGGGTAAAAGAGCCAAATATTTTTACAGAATCTGGACGATTTATAGCAGCTCCATCAACTGTTTTAGTTACCCCAGTACTTGAACTTTTCTCATCAGAATACGAGTTGGAAAATTTAAAATTAAAAGAAGATTCAAATGATGATTCTTTAATTGATCCACCACTAATTAAAGAGCTTTATGATTTGTACAATTCAATCAATACAAAAACTGCAAGGGAATATATGCATGATGCATTAGAGCATCTCGAGTCTTTATTGACGCTATTTAGTTTAGGATATGTTGATTTACAAGATAGAAGTAATGGTGAAATATTGACTCATCTTATTATTAAAAAAACAATATCGTTATTGTCAGTTGAGGATTATACAGAGCTTATTAAAATAGAAGCAAAGATACAAGAAAAATATCTTTTAAACTTCTCGATTTTCCAATCTTTACCTGATTTTTGGGGAATAGATCAAGAGTTTCCTGTGATGCCACTAACTCACCTTAATATTCCAGCGACAAGAAGTGCTACGCTATGGGATATAACTTGCGATAGCGATGGTGAGATGCCATTTAATCCAAAAAAACCACTTTATCTTCATGATGTTGATTTGAAAAAAGAGGAATACTTTTTGGGATTTTTCCTAGTTGGCGCTTATCAGGATGTTTTAGGGATGAAGCATAATCTTTTTGCTTCGCCTTCTGAAGTTAATGTGATATTTGAAAATGATAAATCTGTTTTAACAGATTTTTTACCTTCACAAAATATACATGATATTTTGGAAGATTTGGATTATCATATGTTCAATCTTCAACAAAAACTTTTTTCAAAATTAAAAGATGACAATCTTTTGTTTACACTTAAAAAGTTTTTAAAAGATAATGGCTATCTAAAAATAAGTATGAGTTCACAAAAAAAATGAATCTATTTCAAATTATAAAAGAAGATTTTTCGCTTCCTAAAAAAAACGACCCAGCCCTCCATTCATCTTTTGAGTTGTTATTCAATTATCCTGGTGTTTGGGCTATTGTTTATTATCGTATAGCAAATAAGTTTTACAAAAATGGCTTTAGAGTGATAGGACGGATTATTTCAGGAATTGCTCAATTTTTCACATCAATTGATATTCACCCAGCATCTACAATTGGAAGAAGAGTTTTTATAGATCATGGTTTTGGTGTTGTGATTGGTGAAACTTCAATTATTGGTGATGATGTGCTAATTTATCAGCAAGTTACTCTTGGTGGAGTAAGTCTTAGCAAAGGAAAAAGACACCCAACAATTGGAAACGGCTGTGTTATTGGTGGGGGAGCTAAAATTCTTGGGAATATAGAAATAGGTGAAAATTGTAAAATTGGAGCTAATTCGGTCGTTATAAAAGATGTACCTGCTTATTGTACTGCTGTTGGTGTACCTGCTAGGATTGTAAAACGAAAAGAGCTTGATAGTTCTGATGAAACGAAGTTAGCCAATGATGATTTCCCTGATGTTTCAAAAGAGATGATTATTTACCTTATGAAAAGAGTTGCAGTTCTCGAAGATGCATTACTTAGTAAAGATGGTCTTGATGTGTCAAAAAAAGATAAAGAACTTGAAGAGATATATGGAAATTTTATAGACTCTGTAATTTGTAAATGATTTTAGAACTTTCAATTTTTGGAGTTATTACTGGATTTATATCTGGCTTTTTTGGAGTTGGTGGCGGAATGGTTCTTGTTCCTATGTTGCTTTATGTTGGATATGTTATGAAAGAAGCTGTTTCGATATCGATTGTTCAGATGGTTTTTAGCTCAATCTATGGAACATATTTAAATTTTAATCAAAACAAAGAACTTTTAAAAGATGGATTGATAATTGGTTTTGGAGGTTTTGTTGGAGGCTTTCAAAGTGGATTTATTCATGCATTAGTATCAAATGAATTTTTAGAATACCTTTTTTTATTTTTAATTATATTTTCAATTTATAGAATATCAATAGCTTCACCATATGGAAAAACAGGAGATAAAAATCATAATAAGTATTTGTTGTTTTTTATTGGTTTTATTATTGGCGCTATTGGTTCAACTTTGGGTGTTGGAGGTTCAGTTATGCTTACACCAATTTTAGTTGGATACCTTTTTTATAATCTAAAAGATTCTTCATCTTTAGGATTATTTTTTGTTGTTTTTAGCTCAATTGCTGGATTTATATCTTTATCTTTTCTAGGTGAGATGCTTTATAGTGAAGGTTTGATTGTCGGAATTTTTTCATTAATTGGGGTTTATTTTGGGATCAAAATGAAAAATATTGTGCATATTAAAAATTATAAAAATTATCTTTTAATTATCAATTGTCTAATTTTAATTTCAATGCTTTATGAGATGTATAAATCGGGATTATTAATTTAAGATTTTTTATTTGATTCTTCGATTATTTTTTCTAATTCATAATCACTTAAGCAATCACCATCTTCATGGTCAATATGGTGAGCTGATGGAGATAATTTAATATTTGCATCTCTTAGAATATCTTCAGAGATGTTGTGTTTTTCAATTAATAAATTCATCACTCTTTCTATTTTCTGTCTATTTAAATCTTGGTACTGTATCTCATCGAGCGCCAAAAAAACTAAATTTTTTATTTGCTTTAGATTTTCATTATTTGTTATTATTTCAAGAATACCTTCAAGATTTTTAACTGTATTTGAGGAGTGTTCTTCTGCACTTACTTTTGAAGAGTTTAGTTCTTTGATTATTGCGAGTTCAAAATCTTTCTCTAAAGCTATTTGAGTCATTTTTTTACCTTTTTGATTAATTAAAATTGATAATATCTAATTGATAGTATTAAAAATATAAAAGAGAAACCAAAGTTAGTTGTTAGTGATTTTTTTGTTTAAATATATCTTTGGGATGAAATAGTCTATTTTTACACACATAAAAAGTTATAGTGTGTAAAAACTAAACATCTATTATTTAATAATAATTCATTGAAACATCAAATATTATGATTTCAATTGTAGTTCGTTATACTTTCAAAGTTCAATCTAAAACATTCTTCTGATTGTGCCAGTTTTCAGAATTAAAAATTAAGGGGTAAATATATGAATATTCATGAATATCAAGCAAAACAAATTTTTGCTAAATATGGTGTGCCAACGCCAAGAGGTATAGTTGCTAATACACCATCACAAGCGGTAAAAAACGCACATGAACTAGGTGGAAATATTTGGGTTGTTAAAGCTCAAATTCATGCAGGTGGAAGAGGGCTTGGAGGTGGTGTTAAGCTAGCTCGTTCAATTGAGGAAGTTGAGACATTATCAAAAGAGATTTTAGGTATGACTCTAGTTACTCATCAAACTGGACCAGAAGGTAAGCTTGTACAAAAAGTTTATATAGAAGAGGGTGCTGATATACAAGATGAGCTTTATCTTGGAGTTGTTTTAGATCGTGCAAAAGAGATGCCAGTAATTATGGCTTCAACACAAGGTGGTATGGAAATTGAGACTGTTGCACATGACAATCCAGAAAAAATTATTAAAATCGCAGTTGATCCAGCTATAGGATTTCAAGGTTTTCACGGAAGAGAACTTGTGTTTGGTTTAGGAATCACTGATCCTGCTGAGCAAAAAAATCTTATCTCATTTGCATCAAAATTATATAAACTTTATATGGAAAATGATGCAGAGATGATTGAAATTAATCCTTTGATAAAAACTGGAAAAGGTGAATTTTTAGCACTTGATGGGAAAATGGGATTTGATGATTCAGCACTTGGACGACATCAAGACATTGAAGATATGAGGGATATCAGTGAAGAAGATGCTGATGAGAGAGAAGCTAGTCAATATGGACTTTCTTATATTTCCCTTGATGGTGAGATTGGATGTATGGTAAATGGAGCTGGTTTAGCTATGGGTACTATGGATACAATTAATTATATGGGTGGTACTCCTGCAAACTTCCTTGACGTTGGCGGAAAAGCTAATGCAGAAACTGTCGCAAAAGGTTTTGAAATTATTCTTAAAAATCCAAAAGTAAAAGCAATTTTTGTAAATATTTTTGGTGGAATTGTAAGATGTGATAGGATAGCAAATGGGATACTAGAAGCTACTAAAATGGTAGATGTAAGGGTTCCAGTTATAGTTAGACTTGATGGTACAAATGCAAGCGAGGCTGCAGAGATACTTAAAAATGCAAATATATCAAATGTTATAGCAGCAACTGATTTGGCTGATGGTGCAGCAAAAGCGGTAAAAGCAGCTAAAGGAGAAAAATAATGTCAATTTTAGTAAATAAAGATACAAAAGTAATCGTACAGGGTTTTACAGGTAAAGAGGGAACTTTTCACGCTGAGCAATGTATTGCTTATGGTACAAATATTGTTGGTGGGGTAACTCCAAACAAAGGTGGAAGTGAACATTTAGGAAAGCCTGTATTTAATACGGTAAAAGACGCAGTAAGAGAAACTGGTGCTACTGTAAGTATGATATTTGTACCACCAGTATTTGTTGCAGATGCTGTTATGGAAGCTGCTGCTGCTGGAATTACATTAGCTGTAATAATCACAGAAGGTGCACCTGTTAGAGATATGCAAGTTGCAAAAGCATTTGCAGTAAAACATGGAATGATGACAATTGGACCAAATTGTCCAGGGATTATAACTGCTGAAGAGTGTAAGATTGGAATTATGCCTGGGAATATTTTCAAAAAAGGAAATGTGGGGCTTATTTCAAAATCAGGAACCCTAACCTATGAAGGTGCAAATCAAGTATGTAAAGAGGGATTTGGTATTACAACTGCTGTTGGAATTGGCGGAGACCCTATTATAGGTCTTTCGTACAAACAACTTCTTCCTATGTTTGAAGCAGATCCTGAAACACATGCCATTGTTATGATTGGTGAAATTGGTGGAGACCTTGAAATACAAGCAGCTGCTTATATTAAAGAGTATATTACTAAGCCTGTCGTTGCATTTATTGCTGGTCAAACAGCACCACAGGGGAAGAGAATGGGTCATGCTGGAGCAATTGTAAGTGGTGGAGCAGGAACTGCTGCTGAAAAAATGGCTGCACTTGAAGCCGCTGGAGTAAAAGTTGTAGTAAGTCCTGCTGATATCGGAAAAGCCATAAAAGCAGTTTTAACTAAATAAGTAAATTTTTATATTACTGAGGGTATCTGATTCGCAGGTACCCTTTTTTTATTTGTACAATTAATAAGACACATTGAACTATAAATTAATAATTTTTTTGATTTTTGACTAAAATATTTTAAAAATATCGTTTTATTTATGTTTTTTTCATAAATTTAACCTTCCTTTAAGTTAGATTGCTTATAATTCGCGAAACTTTTTTGGAGAGAAATTTCAAACCTAAAAGTCTAAAATCAAAATTAGGAATACAATATGAAAAAAGTACTGTTTACAGCTCTTGTAACATTAGGTTTAGTTGCATCTTTTAGTGGATGTTCAAAAAAAGAAGAAGCTCCAGTAGCACCTGCAGTTGAAACTCCAGCACCAGTTGCTGAAACTCCAACTCCAGCTACAGATGCTCCAGTTGAAGCTAACGCTACAACTGACGCTGCTGCTCCAGCACCAGTTGCTGAAACTCCAGCTGCTAAATAATTTAGCATAACGAAATCCAACTTTGGATTTCGTTAGTTATTTCAAACATACAATCAATCAAAACAAATCAACTTCACGACAATAAAAATAATTTCTTTACTCTAGATATATAAATTATACAAATTGCAAAAACAATTTTTTATATTTATATTGCCATAACTTTTAAAATATTATAAATTATTCAATGATTAAGTTCTAGGCTTATTATTTTTTGTTTCTGTATTTAAAGGAAACTGTTTTGCATCAATTTTATTTTACTCAAGTTATCAAATTTATTCGATAGTGTTTTATTTTTTTATTAAACTTTAGTTGTCTTTATAATTTATCATCATTTTGTTTATTATTTTAGATTTCGTAGTCGTCAAGAGTATATTTTAATAAGATTATCCACTATTAAATTTCTTTTTGTGAGCCCTAACCACTTATTTATCTGATACTGTATATTTTTTAATATTATTTACCTGCAAAAATCTACAATATTGATATGTATTTTAAGCTGTGATACATAAAAACCTACTTTGTGATGTACTTTAATTGAATAAAAGTATTGATTCTTTCAGGCATACATAATTGATTATGTTCAACGTATTATGTCTAACATTTTGTTTTGCTTGTTTTTATTTGTTGTTGAATTTTGTTTCTATTTATTGAGAAGGTATGATTAAACTAAATTGTAAGTAATTGAAATAAGTATCTAAAAGTTACATTTTTTCTTTTATTGAAAATGATAAAATTTTAATGCTTCAAAATGTAACACTCAAAATAATAGTTATCAAATAACCAATTGGATAAAAATAATATTACAAGATATTTGGTAACATACAACTAGTAATATATGACAACATATGTTCGATTTAAATCTATTTAATAATGAAGGGGAAAAAATGTCATTAATGGTAGCACCAGAAAATACTCCAGTATGGGTTGATATAGCTAGATGTAAAGCTTGTGATATATGTGTAAGCGTATGTCCAGCAGGTGTTTTGTCTATGAAGGCAGAACCAAGTTCTACGCTCGGAGCAATGATAGAGATTGTTGCATTAGAAGATTGTATTGGTTGTAATGATTGTGAACTTAATTGTCCAGACTTTGCAATTTTTGTTGCAGATAAAAAATCAGATAATATTAAATTTGCTAAATTAAGTGATCAGGCTAAGGCAAGAGCTGCAGCTATAATAAGTAATAATTACAGATTACCTGTAAATTATGGTAAATAAGGGGAATATGAATGGCAAATAGAGAAATAATTTCAACGGGAAATGATTTAGCTGCAATTGCAGCTGTTGATGCTGGATGTATGTTTTTTGGTGGTTACCCAATTACTCCGTCAAGTGAAGTGATGCATACAATTTCAGATTTACTTCCAGCTGTTGGTGGAGCTGCTATACAAATGGAAGATGAGATAGCTGGAGTTGCGTGCGCAATTGGTGCATCTATGAGCGGTGTTAGAAGTATGACGGCAACTTCAGGACCAGGAATAAGTTTGAAAGCTGAAAATTTAGGTCTTGCTCAAATGACAGAAACACCACTTGTTGTTGTAAATGTTATGAGAGGTGGTCCATCGACAGGACTTCCAACAAGAGTTTCTCAAGGTGATGTTGCACAGGCAAAAAATCCATCTCATGGTGATTATAAGTCAATTACTTTATGTGCAGGAAATTTGGCAGAGTGCTATACTGAAACAGTAAGAGCTTTTAATTTAGCTGATAGATTTATGCAACCTGTTTTTGTTTTACTTGATGAAACAATAGGACATATGCATGGTAAAGCTATGATACCAACCGAAGAGGAAGTAAAAGCAGGAATTAAATTAAGAAAAACATTCGATGGTGCACCTGAAGATTATAGACCTTATGGTGTTGAGCAAGATGAACCAGCTGTTTTAAATCCTATGTTTACTGGTTATAGATACCATTTTACAGGTCTTCATCATGATTCAAAAGGGTTCCCAACGGAGGAGATTGAAACTTGTAGAAAATTAATTGAAAGATTATTTAATAAAATTGAAGCTCATCAAGATGAGATAGATTCTTATGAAGAATTTATGTTAGATGATGCAGAATTTTTAATCATAGCTTACGGTTCGGTTTCTCTTGCAGCAAAAGAAGCAATAAGACACTTAAGATCTGAAGGTATCAAAGCTGGCTTATTTAGACCAATAACACTTTGGCCAAGTCCAGCAACTAGAATTAAGCATTGGACAGACAAAATAGGTAAAGTTCTTTGTGTTGAATTAAATATTGGCCAATACAGAGATGAAATTCAAAGAGCGTCAGGAAGACTTGATATTGATGGATTATTTAAGGTAAATGGTAGAGCAATCTCACCTTACGAAATAGTAAATAAAGTAAAGGAGACTATATAAAATGGCATTTAATTATGATAAATACTTAAGACTTGAAAAAATGCCAACACTTTGGTGCTGGGGATGTGGAGATGGTGTTATTTTAAAAGCTTTTATTAGAGCCGTTGATACTTTGGGATGGAAACAAGATGATGTTTGCGTTATTTCTGGAATAGGTTGTAGTGGAAGATTTTCTTCGTACGTAGATTTTAATACAATTCATACAACTCACGGAAGAACCGTTGCTTGGGCAACAGGTGTAAAATTAGCAAATCCTACCAAACATGTTGTTTGTGTTGCTGGAGATGGTGATGCACTTGCAATTGGTGGAAATCATACAATCCATGCTTGTAGAAGAAATATAGATATTAATTTTATTATTATTAATAACTTTATTTATGGACTAACTAACTCGCAAACTTCTCCAACTACACCTCAAGGTATGTGGACGGTTTCTCAAAAGGCTGGAAATATTGACCCTACTTTTGATGCTTGTAATCTTGCTATTGCTGCTGGCGCATCATTTGTAGCTAGAGAAACCATGCTTGATCCCAAAAAGTTAGAAAAACTTTTTGTAAAAGGTTTTACGCATAGAGGATTCTCTTTCTTTGATATTTTGTCAAATTGTCATATTAATCTTGGAAGAAAAAATAAAATGGGTAGTGCTATGGAAAATCTTAACTGGATAGATAGTATTACAACACCACTTTCAAAATGGGAAAAATTATCTCCAGAGGAGCAAAAAAATATTTTCCCTACTGGTATATTAAAGCATGATGAAACAGCTAGAGAATATTGTGATATGTATGAAGATATAAAAGCGGTTCATCAAGGTAGACGAAAAGTTATCACTCAAGACGATTTTGAGAAAAAAATATAAGGAGAACACTATGGCTAGAACATTAATGAGATTTACAGGTGTTGGTGGACAAGGTGTACTTCTTGCTGGGGAAATTTTTGCGGAGGCTAAGATAAAAGCAGGTGGTCATGGATTGAAAACTGCTACTTATACATCACAAGTAAGAGGTGGTGCAACTGTTGTTGATATAACTATTGATGATGATGAGATTTTTTATCCTTATGCAAATGATGGTGAGATTGATTTTATGCTTTCTGTTGCACAAGTTAGTTACAACACATTTAAAGGCGGTGTAACACCTGGCGGGACGATTGTTATTGAGCCAAATCTCGTTCATCCAACTGATGAAGATAGAAAAAAATGGAATATAGTTGAGATACCTATTATTACAATAGCTAAAGAAGAGGTTGGCAATGTTATTACGCAGTCTGTTGTAGCACTTGCAATTGCTAACAATTTTACAAATGCGATTGATAAAGAATTGTTAAAAGAAGTTATGCTTGACAAGGTTCCTGAAAAAGTTCATGCAGTAAATCTTAAGGCTTATGATTTGGGATATAAGTATTCTGATACAGCTATTAATAAATAGAGCTTAACTCTATTTATTTTTTAAGAATAAAAAGGCTAGCAAAATATTTGCTAGCCTTTTTATAGTTTATAGTTATTGTATATTTAGTGCTTTTGTCGCTAAATAATCAGTTGGTTCACCTAAATAGTACCCTTGAAGATAGTCAATTCCTATTTCCATTACAACATCGTAAACCTCTTTTGATGAGACAAACTCTGCAACTGTTTTAATATTTTGTTTATCTGCAAATATTTTAATTATCTCCACAATGTCTCTATTGTATTTATTCTTATCTATATCTTTAATCAAGCTTCCATCAAGCTTTAAAATATCTGGTTGAAATCCAAGTAGTCTTTCAAAATTTGAATGCCCAGCACCAAAATCATCGATTGCTATTTTAACTCCAAAAAGTTTTACTAGTGATATGAAGTCTTTTATTACATTAAAATCATTTACTTCTTCATCCTCTAAAAGTTCTAAAACAATTCTAGATGCAATATCTGAGTTCATAGTTATCTTTGTAATAATTTTGTTTCTTAATTCAACATCTTCAATATCAAGTGTTGATAGATTTATTGAAATCTCTTTGTCTGTTTTTTTAAGCATTTCAAATGAATTTTCAATGATTGCTTCTGTAATTTGATGGTAATATTTACCATTTTTTGCAATATCAAGGAAGAAAAAAGGAGATAAAACTTTCCCATCATCTTTTTTTAATCGTACTAAAGATTCGTATTTTTCAATCTCACCAGTTTTTGCGTTGATTATTGGTTGAAAATATGACTTCATATTGTTGCTCTCGATGGCTTTTTTAATCATATTTATTGTGTGTAGATTTTGTTTTGCTTTCTCTTTTTCTTGAAGAGTAAAGCTATCGGCATACATAAAATCTTTTTTGAGTTGATGAGCTCTTTTTAAACCTATTGAAACATCTTCATAGATATATTCATATCTATTGCCATAACTTAGAATTACACTTAAATCGTATTCGTAGCCACCAAATTTAAGGACACCATCTTTAATATTTTGTTGAAATTTTTTAAGTTGCATAATTGTTGATTCTGAAACAACTATGTCGTCTTCAAGGTCTTTTACCATGGCAAAGATGCCATTTTCAAGCTGAAAGACTTTAGGAAAAACACAGCCAACGGGACAATATTCAAGCAGGTGTGTAGCAAATTTATTTTCTATTATAGTTGTTATTTCTTTACCGTAAAAGTTTTCTAAAGTTTCATATCCTTCAATTTGTAGCATCACAAGAAGAGGATTTTTAATTTTTTTTAATTCATCTGCTAATAATTTTTTAGCATTTATCATCTCGCTTACATCGTACCTAAGGGCAATGTATTCAATAATTTCACCACTTTGATTCAAAATAGGACTAATAATAGCATCAACATAGTATGTAACTCCATGTTTGCCTTTATTTTTTATTTGTCCAACCCATGTTTGTTTTTTGTTTTTTATGGTATCCCAAATTGTTTCAAATGTTTCTTTTGCCATATCTTCATGTCTCACTATGGAATGTGGTTGACCCATTAATTCTTCAATTGAATATCCAGAAATATCAGCAAATTTTTGATTGCAAAATATAATATTTCCAGTAAGATCAGCTTTTGAGACTATTATATTGTTATCTATTAGGTCTTTGTATTGTTGAAGTATTATCAGTTCATTGTTAAAAGCCATAAAAATCCTTTATTTTAAAGGTTTTGATTTTATTACTTTACTGCTTTATTTTTGATAAACTACATTTATGACAAAAAAATACAGCCAATTTATAGAAAATGTTTTAGAGGCAAATGGAGATATTTCTAATTATTTAGATATTGCTTTAACTGAAAAAGATTTTCAAAAGGTAGGAACAATAGGTGAAGGTGGAGATGAAATTAAAGTTATTGATTTGATTGCAGAAGGTTTTTTTGTTAAATCATTAATAAAGTTTTGTGATATTTTTAGCGAAGAGAGCGGCTTGATAAAATCATCAAATCCAATTTTGCAAAATGGAATAATTATTTTAGATCCACTTGACGGAAGTGATAATTTTTTATCAAATTTTCCATATTATGGAACATCTGTTTCGCTTAAAATTAATAACAAAACTGTTGTTGGAATTGTGTACAACCTTGTGACAAATAAATATATATATAAAACACCAAATGCAACAAATAGTTTAGTAAATGCTACATTAAAATCAAATTTTGGATTATTTGAAAGAGCATATTCTGCACCTGAGATTGTAAATTTGTTAAATCAAAAAAATATTAAATTTAGAAGTCCTGGTGCAACTGCATTATCATTGGCAAATTCAAGAGATTATTTGTTTTTTTTATTAGCTGGAAGAGCAAGAGAATTTGATGTTGATGCAGGAATTTATATAGCTAAAGGGCTAAATATCTACCAAAATAATAATTTTTTATTAGTCTCAAAAGATGACAAATATTTCGGGATTATTAAAGATATTATTAAAGGTTATTAGGTTATAACTCCACAATTTTAATTTTAATATATAGGAAACAAAATGTCATTAATGATAACTGATGAATGTATAGCTTGTGATGCTTGCAGAGAAGAATGCCCAAATGATGCAATTGAAGAGGGAGACCCGATTTATATTATAGATAGCGATAGATGTACGGAATGTGTTGGTCATTATGAAGAACCTGCTTGTGTTGAAGTTTGCCCAGTTGATTGTATCGTGGTTGATCCAGACAATCAAGAAACAATGCAAGAATTGAAATTTAAATTCCAACAACTTCAAGAGGAAGATTACTAACAAATGGCAAAAATAACAACTATCATCGACATTGGTTCAAACTCAATGAGAATGGTAGTTTTTAAAAAAACTAGCCACTTTGCTTTTCATTTAATAAACGAAACAAAATCAAAAGTAAAAATATCAGAAAATTCGTATCAAAATGGGGGTTTTCTCCAAGAATTTCCTATGTTAAGGGCTTTCGATGCACTTGAATCTTTTTTATATATTGCCAAAAATCTAAAATCAAGAAAAATACTTTGCGTAGCAACTTCAGCATTGAGAGATGCCCCTAATAAAGCAATATTTTTGTCAAAAGTTAGACAAGAATTAGGAATTGATATAAAAGTTATTGATGGAGAGAAAGAGGCTTATTTTGGAGCAGTTGGTGCTAGTAATCTTTTAAAGGATAGAGATTTTACAACAGTTGACATTGGTGGAGGAAGTACAGAATTTGCTCTTGTAGAAAATAAAAGTATTACAAAAACTATATCTTTGAATATTGGTACAGTGAGACTTAAAGAGTTATTTTTTGATAAAAATGATTTTTCTGGTGCTAAACACTACATAAATGAAGAACTTTCAAAATTACCAAATGAATATTGTTTGATTGAAAAAGTTGTTGGACTTGGGGGAACTGCTAGAGCTTTAAGTAGAGCAATTATTAAAAATACCAATCATCCTTTTGATGCTTTACACGGTTTTTCTTATGAAACAAAAAATTGTTATGGGTTATTTGAAAATATTTTAAATGCAAAAACAAATGATAAATTGTCAGCTCTTGGTGTGCGGAGTGATAGATATGATACTATTAAAACGGGAACATTTATTTTTAAAACTATTTTAGAATTTCTAAATACAAAAATAGTTGTAACCTCTGGCGTTGGTGTTAGAGAAGGTGTTTATTTAACTGATATTTTAAGAACATCTCATCATAAATTCCCATCAAATTTCAATGTTAGTGTAAGAAGTTTACTTGATAGATTTACAGATGACAGTAAACAGACAGCGTATCTTGGAAACAATATAGCAAAATTATTTGATGTGCTCGCTCCCATTCACAAGATAGATATAAAATACAAATCATATTTAGTAATATCAGCAAAATTACAGCAAATTGGTATAAGTTTAAATTACTACAAAAACAGTGAACATAGTGCAAATTTTATACTTCATGGTCTCCAATATGGATTTACGCATGAAGAGAGAATATTGATTTCAACTATTCTTAGATATTCAACAAAAGAGTTACCAACAGGAAAAGATATTAAAGAATTTAAAAATCTACTTCCTGATGTTAGAATTTTAGAATGGCTCAGTTATATACATAGTTTAAATAATATTTTAAATAGTGAGTACTTAAGATACAATTATGAATACAGCCTGATAGGAGATAAGTTTACAATTAGCTCCGCGCAAAAACATTACATTATTCAGAAAGATATTTTAAAACTAGAAAAACCTATTGATTTTCAATTTAATCTAAATTTAAATGGAGAGATACATTGAATATAGCAATTATAAACTTATCTGATATCGATGAGTTGCAATATACACTTGATTGTCTTGAATTTATCAATCAAGAGATAATAGATCCTAGAATTGATATTTTTACAAATCATAATTTAGACGAACAAATCGAAAATCAATACATAAGAGATTTGATTCCACTTAGGTTGTATGATTTAAAATTTAAAGATTTAAATCCACGATATATCAACATTAAATATTATAGTAAACACAATAAATATAATATCGCAGTTGATACAGAGTGTACATTAAAGTCCGCAATAACAACATATCTTTTATCAGGAAGAACAGCAGGATTTAAAAAATCTGGATTAAAAGGTTATTTGATAAGCAAATTGTACGATGAAACAATTGTATATGACAATAAAAAAGATAAAAAACTACTTACATTTGAACTTTTAGCAAAAACTTTTGGATTCGAAAACAAAACCCTTTAATCATTTATCAAAAATACATTAAACATAAACATAATAGAATATATTAATCAAAAATACATTAGTAATAATGATATTTTAAGCTGTAAAATTTTTTGATTTTAGATTTGGAGGAAATATGGAAAATACGATCACGCTCACAGACAATCGCACGGGAAAATCAGCACATTATGATATAAAAAATTCAACACTAGGGAATGGTGTTTTTGATATATCAACATTGAATAAAGATTTAGGGTTATTTACTTATGACAATGGATATAGTATGACCGCTGGTTGCACATCTGAAATCACATATATTGATGGAGACAAAGGGGAGTTATTTTATAGAGGATATTCAATTGAGTATTTGGCACAGAATCATAAATATTTAGAGGTTTGTCATCTTTTACTTTACGGACATCTCCCTTCAGAAGAGGAATTTAAGAAGTTCGAATCTGATATGAAACATAAAAGATATCCTAATGAAGGGTTGAAAAAGATTTTTGAAGCATTTCCAAACAATGCTCACCCCATGGCAGTACTTAGTTCAGCTGTATCAGCGCTTAGTGCATTTCATTATCAGCATCTCAATATTAAATCAGAGGCAGAATATGTTCAGATGGCACAAAGATTAATTGCAAAAATTCCAACACTTGTAGCATATACATATAGGCATTCAATGGGTTATCCATATATCTATCCAAATATGGATATGTATTTCACTGAAAACTTTTTGCACATGATAAGGGACTTTCCTGGACATAAGGCTAATGTTAGAAAAGTTGAAATTGATGCACTTGATGCTATTTTTACACTTCATGCAGATCATGAGCAAAATGCTTCAACATCAACTGTTAGACTTGTTTGTTCAACTGGAGCTCATCCATACGCAGCAATTAGTGCAGGCATAAATGCACTCTGGGGAAGAGCTCATGGCGGAGCTAATGAATCCGTTATTGATCAGCTTATGATGATTGGTGATGTTTCTAATGTTGATAGTTTTATAGCTAGAGCAAAAGATCCTAATGATGATTTTAAACTTATGGGATTTGGGCACAGGGTTTATAAAAATTTTGATCCTAGAGCTAAAATACTTAAAAACTTAAGAGATAAGCTACAAAGCGAGCTGGGGATTAACTCAAAACTTATAGAAGTAGCAAATAAAATTGAAGAGATAGCACTTAGTGATGAATACTTTGTAAAAAGAAATCTATATCCAAATATAGATTTTTATTCTGGAACCATACTTGCTAGTTTAAATATTCCACGATCTATGTTTACCCCAATTTTTGTTATTGGAAGAACAGTTGGTTGGATAACTCAATGGATTGAACAAAAAAGAGATACAACAAATAAAATAGTAAGACCTCGTCAAAGATATGTCGGTCCTTCAAAAATAATATAATACAAAATAAAGAGGTTAATATGGCTAATTTTACAATTACTGATCAAGAGGCACTTGATTATCATGAGTTTCCTCAAGGTGGGAAAATTTCAGTTGAGATAACGAAATCTGTTGAAACACAAAAAGATATTAGCTTAGCGTATACACCTGGTGTTGCTGTGCCATGTTTGGCAATAGAGAAAAATCCTAGTGATGCTTATAAGTACACTGCAAAAGGTAATTTAGTAGCTGTTATATCAAATGGAACAGCTGTTTTGGGGCTTGGAAATATAGGCTCACTTGCGTCAAAGCCAGTAATGGAAGGGAAAGCTGTTTTGTTTAAAAAGTTTTCTGGACTTGATAGTTTTGATATTGAAGTTGATACTGAAAGTGTAGATAGATTTTGCTCTGTGGTGATGGCTATTTCACCAACTTTTGGCGGAATTAATTTAGAAGATATTAAATCCCCTGAGTGCTTTGAGATAGAAAGAAGACTTGTTAGTGAACTTAAAATTCCAGTTATGCATGATGACCAACATGGAACAGCTGTGATATCTTTAGCCGGTATTATCAATGCATGTAAGGTTACAAGAAAAGCAATTGAAGATTTGAAAATTGTAATTGTCGGTGCTGGTGCTGCTGCTATATCTTGCGCGAGACTTTACCGTCATATGGGGGCTAAAAATATTTTTATGCTCGATTCTAAAGGGCTTTTACATAATGGTAGAAGTGATTTGAATATCTATAAAAGGGAATTCTGCGTTGAAAAATATATGACCCATGAGGAAGTTTTTAAAGGTGCTGATGTTGCTGTTGGGCTATCCAAGCCTGGTTCTTTCAATATTGAAGATGTGAAAAGTATGGCAAAAAATCCAATTATTTTTGCTTTAGCAAACCCAACGCCAGAAATTATGCCTGACTTGATTAAAGAGGTGAGAGCTGATGCTATCGTTGCAACTGGCAGAAGTGATTTTGACAACCAAGTGAATAATGTTTTAGGATTCCCGTTCATTTTTAGGGGCGCTATGGATGTAAGAGCTACAAAAATAAACATCGAAATGAAAGTTGCTGCTGCAATTAGACTAGCTGAGTTAGCCCAAGATGAGGTTCCGGAGTATCTGTGTGAAATATATGGGAAAAAATTAGAATTTGGAAAAGATTATCTTATCCCAAAACCATTTGATAAAAGACTAATAGTTGAAGTATCTAGTGCAGTTGCTAAAGCTGCAATAGATAGTGGGGTAGCTACACTAAATGATTTTAATCTTGAAGAGTATAAATTAAAATTAGCTACATTAATCTAAATATATATTATTTATCGAAATGCCAAATAACTTTTATTTGGCATTTTTTATGGTTATCTTCCGTAATATGAAATCAAAGAGGCTTTCTCAATCGCATGGCTATTTAGGTAGTATCCAACTATTGCAGGATTTGTATTTTTATCCAATTGTAAGCTGTCAGTATCAAGAGCAAAAACTGTAAAGATATATCTATGTGCTTTATCACCTTTTGGAGGACACGCTCCACCAAATCCAGTTTTTCCATAATTTGTCACACTTTGAATTGCATCTTTTGAGTCACTATTTCCAAATCCAGCTGGTATTGACATTTTCTCTTTTGGTATATCAAAAGCAACCCAATGCCACCAGCCACTTCCTGTTGGAGCGTCAGGATCATAAACTGTAATGGCAAAAGATTTTGTCTCTTTTGGAGCATTTTCCCAAGATAGTTGTGGTGAAATATTTTCTCCACTACAACCAAATCCATTAAATTCTTGTTTTGCTGCTAATTGACCTTTTATATCATTGCTTTTTAGTGTAAAGTTATTTGCTAATAGTAAGCTTGTTGTGATTCCAAGCCCAAGTAGTATTTTTTTCATTTTTTCCCTTTCGTTTTGATTTTTCTATTTAAAAACTCATTTTATTAGAATATTGTTAAGTCACGTTGTTTTTATTTGCTTAGTACAATAGTGTTTCTATACTTTTTATTTCACTACTTAAAAGTTCAAAGTCGCTTATTTTAAGGTCATTTTTCATATGAATCAAGGAAGTTGTACCATTTAGTGGAGTTATATTTATATGGTTTAAAAATCTATAAAATATCTCTTGCACGCTTTTTTGATATTTTGTATTTAATCTTTGTAAAGTTTCATTATTTAAAATATGTGGATTTGCACTAAGTGACCAAAAACTTTGATATGAAATATTGTAAGTCTTGCAGAAAACTCTAATTTCTCTATCGTAACCACTTTGCGAGTAAAATCGATTTTGTACAACTTTCGGTTTAACTCTCGCATTTTTATATAAGTATTTTAAAACATCTAAATCATAGCAGTTACTAATCCCAAGGAAACCAATTTCGTTTTTTTCGTAGTATTCCTCCATTTTTTGCCATACTATTTGAAGTTTGTTTGTTGGAAAAATTGGTGAGTGTAAAACATATGAATCGATAAAATTTGTTTTTAGATTTCGCTTAGAAGTTTCAAAAGATTTTTCAACTTGAATTTCGACTTCATCTGTTTTTAAATATGGCATATTTAAAATATCTTGTCCATCTATTGGAGTAAATTTTGTTTGAAGAAATAAATCCTCCCTTTTGATTCCATTTTTATAAGCTTTTTCCAAACCAAGACCGACTAAATCTTCCCTGTAATGTTTTGGTTGACACGCCGTATCAATCCCCCTAAAACCTTCCATTAAAGCTTCATAAACTAAATTCGTTGTATTTTCTTTTTTCCAAGCTGTTCCATAAATCATATTTGGTATTTGCATTATAATCCTTTTTTAAGTTTTGCTGAAAATTGAGTTTGTAACTGATTGTAAAAATATTTTAGTCAATATTGTTTAAAAGAAAAAAGGCACAACATAAGCCGTTTTAGGTTTTAACCCTATTTTTGGGAGTCCTTAAATTAATAGGGACAAAATAATATGAAAAAAATATAAAAATAATATTGATATTCTAAACATCAAAAAATTATTTTTATTTCACTTATCGGACATATCGAATTTATACTATTATTTTGTGAAGTACCATAAAATGGACTTGTAGGACTTATCGAAGTTACTTTTCATCTTTTGTAAAACCAATCTCATTTTTTATTGACATCTATCTATTAATTTAATATAATACACCATTAAAAACTAAAAGAGGTGGAAATAGGGAGTCCACACGCTTACAGCTTTAGAAGTAGAACACAGCTAAAGCCAACAGTGATAGATACCCATTGTTAGGGATAACAGTGATAAGGATAAGAGATGAGGGGAGTTTCTCTCCCTCCTTTTAGTTTTTCTCTAAATACTTTTGAAAATCCATACTATACACTTCATTTAAAAATCTTATATCTTCTTTGATACACTTTTTAAGTCTTTTTGGACTTGCTCTAAAAAATGTTCCAAGTTCTAAATAATGGTTATTTGTAGATATTGAAAAAATGTAGTAGTTTGATTTGTACAGTGTTACAAAATTATAAATATTTTCATCTTTTTGATATAAACAATATCCCACAGTATTATTTATAATCTCTTGAAAATAAATTTTATTGAGATATTTATGTTCCTCAAGATGGTCAATTTTGATTTTGTTATATTTGGTTTTGGTTACATATAACTCTCGTTTGTCAAATTCATTTCTTATAAAATGTGATATTAAATCTATAATAATTCCTAAATATATTCTATTCTTTGAACCCAATTCTATTCCCTATTGTTTTTATGGCTGACATTATATCTTGAAATAAAAAAATATGATAATGAGATTTCATTTTCAATAAATCTTTTTTATGTAGTATTTCTTAACACTTCCTCAACATCATTTTATCGCTTCAATTTTGTTTTTATAATACATCTATATCAATCTCTTCCTTACACTCTTACTTTGACTCAAGGCGGTAATCTTATCAAGTGCCGTGAGCATAAAGCCGTTTCACTTTTTATCCCTCTCTATTTTTGAATAAATTAAAAAATCACTTGACAATCTTCCCTATTACCTTGTGTCTAAAGCTCGTTACAGGCAAGAGAGTGATACAGACGAAAAAACAAAAAAATCAAACGAAGCCAAAAAACTTTGAGGAAGTTAAAATCCCTTTAAAAAAGAGAAATCAGGCGAAAGCTCCTCAAACAAAAAAACAAAATTTATTTAAAGGTAGGAC
>JAIFNA010000007.1 GCA_020048055.1 Arcobacter sp.
GTGAAGCAAACAATGTAAGTAATATTGCAGCTGAAGTTAGAGTTATGGCTGATGAGCTTGTAAATGATGCTAAATCTAAACGATTTTAAGAAAGTGAGACAATTAAAATGAACGAAACAATATTAGATGAATATTCTTTTTTGGTAAGTGAAACGGATAGCAAAGGTATAATAAATTTTGCAAATGATGACTTTTGTAAAATAGCCGGATATACAATTGATGAGCTGGTTGGTCAACCACATAGTATGGTAAGACACAGAGATATGCCAAAGGCTGCTTTTAAATCTCTTTGGGATACAGTTCAAAGAGGTGAGATTTGGACAGGTTATGTGAAGAATGCAACAAAATCTGGTGGATACTACTGGGTATATGCAACTGTTTATCCATTTGAAACTTGTGATGGCGGAAAAGGTTATCTATCTTGCAGAAGAAAACCAAGTCGTGCTGAGATTGAAGAGCATGAAGCCTTATATAAAGTTTGGAAATTACAGGAGTAGAGATTTTAAATTGCAAAATACGTATTTTATTAAAATATACGTGAATAAAAGCCCCAAACGAAAGTTTGGGGCTTTTTTGATAGAATAAAAAAATTGTAATAAAAGGATAAAGTAATGGCAAAAGTCAAAGAGCATAGTTTTGATATATCAGCAAAGCTTGATATGCAGGAGATGAAAAATTCACTTATACAAGCCCAAAAAGAGATAGATACAAGATATGATTTTAAAGGTATCGCCAAAGAGTATGATTTAAATATTGGTGCAAAAGTATTAACGCTTCTTTCGCAAAGTGATAATAAAATTGATGCAATGAAAGATATATTGATTTCAAAAATGAACAAAAGAGGGGTTAATATCAATTCTCTCGAAGAGGTAAAAAGTGAAGATGCAAGTGGCGGAAATAGAAAATTTACTTATAAAATAGTTGATACTATTGAAAGTGATGAAGCTAAAATTATCCAAAAAGAGATAAAAGGGCTAAATTTAAAAGTAACTGCTGTAAATCAAGGGGATGAGATACGAGTTAGTAGTAAAAATCTTGACGATTTACAAGCTGTAATGAAGCACTTGAAAAGTTTGGAGCTTAAGGCTCCACTTGTGTTTGATAACTTTAGATAGGGATATAAAGAGGTAATTTCAAACAAACAACTATTCACTAAGGCTTCACGGTGGGTACCCCACAATCAAAGATTGTGACCCTTCCGTTGCAGAATCGTTCATAGTAGTTTATTTAAAATTTTTTAAGTGATAGCTTTGAAACTTCACTTTTCAAGTATATAAATGGAATAGAAATTAAGGAAAATAAATAAAATGTTCAAAAAAAGTATAAAAGCATATGAAGATGCAAAAATAGTAATTCCAGGTGGAGTTGATAGTCCAGTTAGAGCTTTTGGTGGAGTTATCGGAACACCTCCATTTATCACAAAAGGGAAAGGGAGCTATCTTTATGATGTAGATGGCAATAAATATCTTGACTTTGTACAAAGTTGGGGACCACTTATTTTTGGTCATTGTGACAAAGACATAGAAAAAGCTGTTATTAAAACCGCAAAACTTGGACTTTCTTTTGGAGCTCCAACAGAGCTTGAAACAGAGTTAGCAAATGAGATAGTTGAGATGTTTCCTCATATCGATAAAGTTAGATTTGTAAGTAGCGGTACGGAAGCTGTTATGAGTGCTATAAGACTTGCTCGTGGGGTAACTGGAAAAAATGACATTATCAAATTTGAGGGTTGTTATCATGGTCATAGCGATAGTTTACTTGTAAGTGCTGGAAGTGGAATGGCAACATTCGGAGCACCTAGTAGCCCAGGAGTTCCAAGTGACCTTATAAAGCACACAATCTTAAGTGAATACAATAATATCGAGCAACTAGAAAAGTGTTTTAAAGAATCTTCAGATATCGCTTGTTTGATAATCGAGCCAATAGCTGGAAATATGGGACTAGTTCCTGCGACACAAGAATTTTTAAAAGCTTGTAGAGAACTTTGTACTAAACATGGAGCATTACTTATTTTTGATGAAGTTATGAGTGGATTTAGAGCGTCGCTTCACGGTTCTTATGGATCAAATAATATTCAAGCGGATATTATCACTTTTGGTAAAGTAATCGGTGCTGGGATGCCTGTGGGTGCTTTTGCTTCAAATGATTTTATTATGGGACATTTGAGTCCTCTTGGAAAAGTGTATCAAGCTGGAACTTTGAGTGGAAATCCTGTGGCGATGGCAGCTGGGTTAGTGAGTCTGCAAAAAATAAAGAAAGATAAAGAGTTGTATACAAAACTCAATGAAAAAGCAGTGATGCTCACATCTGGATTACAAAAAGTTGCACTTAAACACAATATCCCACTTCAAGTTGATACAAGAGGGAGTATGTTTGGATTTTTCTTTTGTGAAGAGGTTCCAGCAAATATGAAAGAGGTTGGAAAATGTGATTTTAAAAGATTTGCAACTTTCCACCATGAGATGCTCAAGCGTGGTTTTTACTTCGCTTGTAGCCAATACGAAGCTGGATTTATCTGTGAAACGATGACAAAAAAAGAGATAAAAGCAACTATTAAAGCTGCAGATGTTGTGATGGGGATGCTATAAATTAAACTCTCTTTTTCTTGATAACTTTTCATTAATTGGGAGTGAAGCAAGGTAAATGTTTAAAAATATCATATTTCAGGTATTTGTTATTGTTTTGATATAAGATATTTGATGTAGGTTATTTGTTGATTTTCAGGGTGTTTTATATATAATACATGCTTGATAAATAGTCATAAGTATAAATGAATATGAAAGACTATATATTACTAAAATTCAATAATTTATTTAATTTACCTCTAAAACCTTTCATACATAAATATAAGATAGAGTATAACGAAGCAATACGTAATAGACAAGTTTTTTAAAATATTTAAAAAATGGGAGACTAAACAGAAGATGACAGAAAAAGAACAATTTATAAAAAAATTAAAAGAATTTACTGAAACACTTACAAAATACGTTTCAACACATGAGGGTGATTGGACTATTAAAGGTTTTATTGACATTGAGAAACAAATTTATACCATATCATCGGATACAAAAATAATTTCTAAAATATTAGAAATACAGTTATTTTCTAAATTTAAAGAATTTGCACAAGAAAATGGATACAAAATAGTATTAGCTGAAAAACAAAACTGGTATCCAGATTTATCTTTTGTCAAAATAGATGATGAAACTATTAAATTTGCTGTTGACATTAAAACAACATATAAACTTGATGGCTATAATGGTTTTTGTAATGGATTTACTTTAGGTTCTCATGGTGAATACTTTAGAACAAGAACAAGCAGTAAAAATATACAGTTTCCATATGCTGAATATGCTGCACATATATGTTTAGGAATTTTATATACCCGTGCAATATCAGCAGACATTGATGAAACAGAAATATTAAAATTATCTAATTTAGACACTATAAAATCTGTAATAAAAGATTTAATTTTTTTTGCTGAAGAAAAATGGAAAATATCTAGCGATAGAGGTGGTAGTGGTAATACTGCTAATATAGGAAGTATTGACTGTATAGAAGATTTATTGAATGGGTATGGTGTCTTTAAAAATTTAGGAGAAGAAGTGTTTGATGCTTATTGGATAAACCAAGGTGTTTTACAAGTGCCAAAGAATAATTCAACAACTGAGTATAAAAAGCTTACTAAATTAACTGAATTTCTTAAATTTACAAATAAAGATATATCTCTTATAAATCAACCAAAACCTAAGAAGAAAACCAAAAAATGAAAATATTTGTACCCCCAATAAAATCACAAGGTATTAAAACAAAGCTAGTACCTTGGATTAAAGAAGTTATTCCAAAAAAGATAAATGGCACTTGGATAGAGCCTTTTATGGGTACTGGTGTTGTAGCTTTTAATGTAAGACCAAATCAAGCTATATTAGCAGATACGAATCCTCATCTTATCAATTTTTATAATGAGATTAAGCATGACATAATTAATCCAAATATTGTAAAACATTATCTTGAAGAAGAGGGGGACAAACTTCTTAATATCGAAGGCTATTATTATGAAGTAAGGAAACGTTTTAATGATTTTCATAATCCACTAGATTTTTTATTTATTAATCGAGCTGGCTTCAATGGGATGATACGATTTAATAGAAAAGGTGGACACAATGTCCCTTTTTGTAAAAAACCAAATAGATTTGCTAAATCTTATATAACAAAAATTGTAAATCAAGTGGATAATATTCAAAAAATTATTCAAAATAGCGATTACACTTTTATAAAGCAAAATTTTGAACAGACAATAGCAATGGCGAATAATGAAGATGTTATCTATTGTGATCCACCATATATAGACCGATATGTGGATTATTATAATGGTTGGAACGAAGATGATGAAAACAATTTGAAAATGCTATTAAGTCAGTTTGCAGGTAAATTTATATTATCTACTTGGCATAGTAATAAATATAGAGAAAATGAATATTTAAAAACAATTTGGAAGAAATTTAATCTTTTGACAAAAGAGCATTTCTATCATCTTGGTGGAAGTGAAAACAACAGAAACTCCATGCTTGAGGCATTGATATTAAATCATCAACCACCAAAAATAGAAAATAAAATAGTAAAAACACAAAAATTATTTGAAAATTTATTGTACATGCCAACTTCTAACAAATCTTTGGAAAGAACAAGTATATGTTAATAAAAATCAATGTAATTTGTTACATTGTTCCCAACTTTAAGTTGGGAATGCATACAAAAACTTATCGCTCTAATCAAGTATAAATAAATTCTAATCTACGCTCCGAAGAAAATCTTGGGAGCGACGAAACCTAAAAATCGCGACTATTTCACATCGTAACACAAAATTCGATTATCAAAAAATGTAGGGATATAGAGTTTTTTACTTTTTCTATCGTACCAAATATCAGCAGCATTTATTTTTTCACCAGTTCTATCTAAAATTTGCTCTGTTTTATTTTTATCTGACACGAAAACTTTTCCAGCCCAATCAGAAGTTATAAAACTTTTTTTATCAAATGGTAAAATCCCATCTATTCCATTTTCGCCGATTTTTTCTTTAAAAATGCTCACCTCTTTTGTCTTTTGATTGGCACTAAATATTGTTCCCTCTTTTGTTCCGATTATAAGGTTCTCTTTTTGTACCCATAATCCATTTGGTCTTTGATCTTTAAGTGCATCACTTTCTAGCCATTTTGTTATTTTTTTATTTTCAAGTTTGTAAATAGCTTGATTTGTTTGTGAATAATCAGAAACATATACGATTCCGTCTTTTGTAACTGCTACATCATTTAAAAATTGAGCCTCTTGTATTGGGTAGTTTTCGATAATCTTCCCACTTTTCATATCTACAACTCTAAGGGTGCTAATATCGCTCACATACAATTTATTTTTATAAATTGCCATCCCTTTTGGTGCATCAAAACCTTTTGAAAATTCTAAAGTTTTAACTTTTCCATCAAGACCTAAGATGCTAATAAAACCATTTCCATCAATATCAAGTGGATTGCCATTTATGTTGGCTACAAAAAGTCTTTTGTTTTTATTGTCCAGTAAAACACTCTCTGGAACTTTTAAGACCGCTTCTGATTCCCACACCTTAGTTACCTCTATTGCCACTCCATAAGAGATAAGTGTTGTTAGTAATAATAAATTTTTAAACATTGAAACTCCTTTTAATTTGATTGAAAATTCTATCACAAAAAATCACAACAGATCGATTTTTTAACCATTAAGTGATAACTTGGTATACTTTATTACTAAATACGATAAATAAAATAACTAAAAAAGATTGGAATAAAGATGGAAGAAAATAAAGAGATAGATGAACAAATACCAAAACATAAAGACAAAATAGAAGCGCTTGATAATTTATCACTTGGTATCTCAATTGTTGTTGCACTTGCACTTGGTGTTGGTTTGGGATTACTATTAAAAGAGTGGACTGGATATGTTTGGACGCTTTGGTTGGGTATTGCTTATGGTGTTGCAGCAGCTTTTTTAAATGTGTATAAAGCATATAAAAAAGCTAAAGCTTCACTTGATGAATTAGCAAATGACCCAAAATACAAATATCAAAAAGAGCATGGAATAAATAAAATAGATGAAAATTAGAGAGCTTTTAAAGATATTTTTAACAATCGATTTTGTTTCATCGATTGTTGCTATTTTATTTTTTGATTTGACCATATTATTAAATATCCAAATTGCCTTTTTTAGTTCATTTTTAATTGTTATTGGCTCATATGTGGGGTTTAGAAATAATATTGTAAAGCAAAGTGAAACTTTTATAAACACAAATGATAGGGATACGATTGATGAGATTGATGATAAATTTGATCTTTATGGTGAGATAAACGAAAGTGAACTGAGTGATGATGAGATACGACAAATTATCAAAGATGAAAAAGATAAAATTAAAATAAAAGATTCAATTACAAATACAATGAAAAGCTTTAAAGCTACAACTTCAGTATATAGAATTGCTGGCTATTTGGTTTTGGTTGGTGGTTTTTTTTACCTAAACAACAATCATTTACTAAATCCAATCGCGTATTTATGCGGTTTTTTGATTGTTCCAATTATGGCTTTAACTGTCAATTTAAAATATATTAAAAGTTAGTTATAATCGCGACAATAAATACTAAAAATTGTAAAAATCTCTTTTATTATTTTTAGGATTGTTACTTTTAGCTTAAGTAATTTTAGCTTATTAGGGCAAATATCAAACAATAAGTTCCATAAGGTTTGGGACAAATTTTAAGGAAAAAATAAATTGCAAAAAAATATTAGAAACTTTAGTATTATCGCTCATATAGACCATGGTAAATCAACTCTAGCAGATAGAATTATTCAAGAATGTGGATCAGTTACAGCAAGAGAGATGACTGCTCAAATGATGGATACAATGGATATTGAAAAAGAAAGAGGAATTACAATTAAGGCTCAATCTGTTAGACTTGATTATGTAAAAGATGGGCAAAACTATGTGTTAAATCTTATAGATACTCCAGGACATGTTGATTTTAGTTATGAAGTAAGTCGTAGTTTAGCTTCAAGTGAGGGTGCTTTACTCATTATCGATAGTACTCAAGGTGTAGAAGCACAAACAATAGCAAATGTTTATATTGCTATGGAAAATGATTTAACACTTTTGCCTGTTGTAAATAAAATAGATTTGCCATCGGCTGATCCTATGAGGGTTTTAGAAGAAGTTGAAGATGCTATTGGGATTGATTGTACTGAACACAATCTAATTAGTGCAAAAACTGGAGTAGGGGTTAAAGATTTGATAGATGCTATTGTTGATAGGATACCTGCTCCAAATGGCGATGAGGAAGCTCCAACAAAAGCACTCGTTTATGATAGTTGGTTTGATAACTATTTGGGTGCTTTGGCACTTGTTAGAGTTTATGATGGAAGTATAAAAAAAGGGCAAAGTATCAAGCTTATGAATACGGAAGTTTCCCATCAAGTACTTGACCTTATGTATCCTCACCCACTTCATAGAAAAAAAACAAATGAAATTAAAACTGGTGAAATAGGGATAGTTGTACTTGGGCTTAAAACAACAGAGGGGATAGCTGTTGGAGATACTATGACAGATTTGAAAAATCCAACTGCAATTGCAATTGATGGATTTGCACCTGCTAAACCTTTTGTTTTTGCTGGGATTTATCCGATTGAAACTGATAAATTTGAAGATTTACGGGAAGCTTTAAATAAGCTTAAAATGAATGATAGCTCTATCTCTTATGAACCTGAAAGTTCAGTAGCTTTGGGAAGTGGATTTAGAACAGGATTTTTAGGGATGCTTCATATGGAAGTTATCAAAGAGAGACTCGAAAGAGAATTTGACCTTGAATTGATTGCTACTGCTCCAACGGTTGTTTATGAAGTATTACAAACAAATGGTGAAACAATTATGATACAAAATCCTTATGATTTACCACCTCCAAATAAAATCACAACAATAAGTGAGCCGTATGTAAGAGCTACACTTCTTACACCAGATGAATACTTGGGAAATGTAATAAAGCTACTAAATGACAAAAGAGGAATGCAACTTAAGATGGATTATATAAATCCAACTAGGGTTAAACTTGAATATGATATTCCTATGAATGAGATTGTTATGGATTTTTATGACAAACTAAAATCAACCACAAAAGGGTATGCTAGTTTTGATTATGACATTATTGGTTTTCGTCCAGGAAATTTAAAAAAACTTGATGTACTGGTTGCTGGAGAACCTGTTGATGCACTTAGTATTATTGTTCCCGAGGAGAAAGCTTTATCAAGGGGAAGAGTATTTGTTAAGCAGTTAAAAGAGTTGATTCCAAGACAACTTTTTGAAGTAGCTATTCAAGCAAGTATTGGAAGCACTGTAATCGCAAGGGAAACAGTAAAGTCTATGGGCAAAAATGTTACTGCTAAATGTTATGGTGGGGATATAACAAGAAAAAGAAAACTACTTGAAAAGCAAAAAGAGGGTAAAAAAAGGATGAAATCTATTGGAAAAGTAAATGTTCCGCAAGAAGCATTTATGGCAGTTTTAAAACTTGACGCATAGGAGTTTTTATGAGTAAGAAGCATTTGCAAGAATTTATTGGATTTGGTGTTGCTGGAAATTTTGCACACCATTTGGTTCAAGCTGGTGAGGCTAGTGATTTTGTTAATGTAGTTACTAAAGAAGAAAATGCGCCAAAAGGGATGTTTCCTTTTTATTTACCAAATAGTGATACATTTTTGGGAACTTATCCTTTTTCAAGCCAAACAATAATTTACCCAAAAGAGATCAAAGATGGAAATCTTCAAATGGAACCTGAGGTTGCTTTAATTTGTGAGATTATTTATGATGACAAAGGTAATGTTATTGATTTGATTCCAAATTATTTTACTGCTTATAACGATTGTAGTATTAGAAAACCAAATGCAAAGAAGATAAGTGAAAAGAAGAATTGGGGTGAAAGTACAAAAGGAATCTCATCTCAAATTATTCAAATAGACAAGTTTGAACTTGGTGGCATCATGGATAATTATTTTATTGCATCATTTTTAAAGCGAGACGGAAAAATTTATCAATATGGTGAAAATAGTGGTGTTTTAACTTATAATTATTTTTATGAAAAATTAAACAATTGGATAGTTGATACTTTAAACAATCAAGAAGATTTTGGTCCATTGGAGGATTTAAGAACTCATATTAAAAATAGTAATTTTCCAAAAGGCGCAGTGATTAGTATCGGTGCAACAAGCTACACAGAATTTGGTGAAAACACATTTTTAGAGATTGGAGATGAGATTTTTGTAGTTGTTTATGATAAAAGCAAAAACAACTTTGATAAGATTTTTGAACTTGTAAAGTCTGGTGATTTATCACTTATTAAAGGCTCAGTCTTGGCTCAAAAAATTATTTAAATTTTTGGCATAAAAAAAGGAAGCATCGTTTTCGAGCTTCCTTTTTAATTAAAAGAATTTAATTTCTAGTATCTTTTGCTAGTAAATTCTCTTTTTGGTCTCTCTTCTCTTGGTTTAGCTTCATTAATTCTTAATGTTCTTCCGTCGAATTCTTTACCATTTAAAGCTTCGATAGCTTCATTTGCACCATTATCCATAGTTACAAATGCAAAACCTTTTGCTCTTCCTGTTTCTCTGTCTGTTACTAATTTCACAGATTCCACTGTACCGAATTTTGAGAATAATGTCTCTAAATTTTCTTGAGTTGTTTTATATGACATATTGCCAACATAAATTTGCATAATCTTCTTCCTTTTTTTCTCTTTAGTTATCACTGATTATACACTTACTGTAAACGGTAGCCATATATCATTAATACTAGTGCGGACATTGTATCATAAAATTTTGAAATAGTTTCAAATTTTAAAAAAATAATCATCTTTAAGATTATTACAAAAAGCTTACTTTATAATGTTTTGTAAAAAATAACACCAGCTAAATTTATAATCTTGACTATATTTTCATTAACCAGTTGATCGAGGATTAATTTAGAGTTTTCGTCAAATAAATTTAAAATATCATCATTTGTTAATGGTCTTTTGTTTAATAAATTTAATATCTCTAATTTTGAGTATTGAGCATTTTCTTTTGTGCTATTTTTGTGCGCAATTGTAATATTTATACCATCCATTTTGTTTGCAATCTCTTCTAGTTTCTCTTTGCTTAATGGTTTTACGTCATAGGCTGGCGGTCTATCTATTGTTCCAATGTCAACTCTTAAAGGATTAACTTTTTTAATAATTTCATAAATTTTACCAATCTCTTCATTATTGTCATTTATATCTTTAACAAACAAAACTTCCAAAATTAGTTCATTTTTAAATATCTTAGAAAAATGTATTATTCCTTGAATCATCTCGTCAGAATTTAGACTTTTATCAATTTTGTCAAGTTTTTTAAAACATTTTTTCGTTGCACAATCAAGAGACAACTTTACTATATCAATTTTTAGCAGAGCAGATGAAATTTCAGACTTACCTATCAGAGATGAGTTGGATAAAATTAACAACTTTGAATTTTTTTTGATACTATTTATTTCATCTATAAGTTCATCAAGATATGGATACATTGTAGGTTCGCCATTAGCTGTAAGTGTAATTACATCAATATGTGGGTATTTATTTAGCGCATCTTTTATCTCTTTAATATAGTATTTTGGCAGAATGGAAATAGTTTGTTTCTCCATGGTTTTACTTTTTGTAAGCTCACAGTATAAGCAATCAAAATTACATTGTTTGCTATTTGGTGATAAATCAACTCCAAGACTTCTACCAAATCTTCTTGAGTTAATTGGACCAAAAGTTAGTGGTTTATTGTTTTCCATAATATGCTGTATCCTTTTTTTATTTCATCTGCAATATCTTCATCTTCTAAATCTTTGTAGATTATATGTATAAGCTTATCATTTTCGAGTAAATTAAGTTCTATAAAAGATTTAAATTGTTTGTTCGTGTTAAATTGACTATTACAAATTATGTTTGTTTTGTATTTTATTTCCAAAACTCTTTGGCAATTATTGTCAAAATTAGAAATGTTTTTTATCTCATTGTAGAGTTCTTTTGAATAGGGATTTAGTTTTAGTTTTAAACATTTTGTTGGTTCGGATAGAAGTTTTTCATTGTAGGTTGTACTTGTAAAACTTCTATCTTGACAACTAGAAAATAAGATTATTAAAGAGGCAAAAAGAAGTGTTTTATAACTACTTTTTACTAACTCTTTGACATTCACTAACAAAGTGGATTGCATTTTCAACTGGTACATCAGGTAGTATCCCATGACCTAAATTAAAGATATGTCTTTTTCCGCCCATAATATTTTGAATCCCTTCAACACAAGCAGTTGTTGCTGCTTTGTCGTATAATCTACAAGGCTCCATGTTTCCTTGAAGTACATATTTTTCCCCAAGTTTCTCTTTTGCCATCGCCATTGGAGTTCCCCAGTCAACTCCAAATACATCAAAGTTACCATAAACCAATCCTCTTTCGATAAATGCACTAACACCTTTTGGGAACATTATTATTGGAGTTTCTGGATATTTTGATTTTAGATAATCAGCAATCTCAACCATATATGACCAGCTAAATTCGTTGTATTTTGATGGCTCAATCGCAGCAGCCCAACTATCAAAGATTTGAACAACATCAATTCCGCTTTCGATTTGTTTTTCCATGTAAAGCTTAACAACTTCAGTTACTTTTTTTAGGATTTTGTGTAGAAGTTCAGGATTGCTATACATCATTTTTTTACAAATATTGTATGTTTTTGTCCCTTGCCCCTCAATCATATATGTAGCCAAAGTCCAAGGAGCGCCAGTAAATCCAATAAGTGCTTTATTGTCACCCCTTGCATCAAGTTGCTCTCTTAATAATTTAATCGTATCGTAAACATAAGTCAATTTTGAGGCAGCATCTTCCCCACCAATTAAGTTATCCAAATCAGATTGTGTTGCTATTGGTTTATCAAATACTGGTCCTTCGCCGGCTAAAAATTCTAGCTTCATTCCCATTTCATTTGGGACAACTAAAATATCACTAAATAAAATAGCAGCATCAACACCAACTATATCAAGTGGTTGAATTGTTACTTCAGCAGCTAGTTTTGGGTTATGACAGAGATTTAAAAAATTTCCAGCCTCTTTTCGCACAGCCATATATTGTGGTAAATATCTTCCAGCTTGTCTCATCATCCAAACTGGTGTATAAGGTGTTTCTAGCCCCTTACAAGCATCTACAAATATTTTACCCATTAGTGTTTACCTACTTTACCAAGAAAAAATAACCCAACTGCTAAAGCTGTGATTGATAGTGCAAAATATAACATTTCAAGCGGCGTTGCAAAATTTGTATGTAATACTTTTTGAAAAAAGCTTACAACTAATACCATGATAATTACTTTTGCTATTTTATCTTTAAGTTGATCAAGCGAGTGAATTGCTAAAATTGTACTTCCGTTTTGCTCATCTCCATCATCTGCTGCATCGATTTTTGAGATAAAAAGTTCATATATCCCAAAAGCAAAGATAAGCATAACAACAGCTATTAGATATAAATCAACAGCCCCAATAATTCCAGCTACTATATCTTCATGAAAATGTTCAGGGTGCGCTCCTGTTGCTATTGTTTCAAATGTGTAAGCAGCAACACCAAAAATATCCATACTAGCAACTATAAAAAGTACAATTGAACCAAGTAGACCAAATATTACAGCTAAAATAACTATAAATCTACTTTTCCAAAGTCCACCTTCAAAAATTCTTTCTAACATTTTTCAGCCTCCATTTCAATCCACTTAAATGCAATTCTAATTGCATTTGTTGCAGCCCCAACTCTAACTTGATCGGCAACATTAAAAAAATGTAAAACATTTGGTTTGTAAATATCTTTTCTAATTCGCCCTACATATGTAAAATCTGTGTCAGTTGCGATAATTGGCATTGGGTAGATACTGTTTTCTAAATCATCGATAACTTTCATATTTTCAAAATTTTCTAAAACTTCTCTACATCTCTCAACATCAACATCAATATTTTCACCAAAAGTTACAGTTACAGACTCACTATGGCTTCGTAAAACAGGAACCCTGACACAAGTGGCAGCTACTTGAAGATTTTTGTGTAGTATTTTTTGAGTTTCATACACCATCTTCTCCTCTTCTTTTGTAAAACCACTTGGCATAGCTTTGTCAACTTGAGGGATTACGTTTAGTGCGATTTGATGTGCAAATGCTTCGATTTTACTCTCATCAAGTCTAAATGCAAAAAAGTCTTGCATTTGTAAAACTAACTCCTCCATCCCTTTTTTCCCAGCTCCACTTGTAGCTTGATATGTGCTAACATCAACCCTTGTAATTCCGTATAAGTCATCAAGTGGTTTTAATGCTTGTACCATTTGAATTGTTGAACAATTTGGATTTGCAATAATTCCACTTTCTCTCCAAAGTGAAATGTCTTCAGGATTTACTTCAGGCACAACAAGTGGAATATGTGCATCCATTCTAAAATGGCTAGTGTTGTCAATAACAACAGCACCACCCTCAACAGCAAATTTTGCAAATTTTGCACTAATACTTCCACCAGCACTAAAAAAAGCTATATCAACATCATTTTCTTCAAAAACTGTTTCTGTAAGCTCAACAACTGGATATTCTTTCCCTCTAAATTCAATATTTGTTCCAATGCTTCTAGCGCTTGCCAATGGAAGTAGATTTCCAACAGGAAAATCCATCTCATCTAATATTCTAAATAACTCTTCCCCAACGGCTCCAGTAGCCCCAACAACAGCAACATTATATTTTTTCATTATTTATCATCTCCATTATTATCATCTCCATCGTCAATATTAAGCAAATTTATATTTTCGTTAGTATTTATTGTTTCTTCTGTTCCGTTTAGATCATCAAGATTTAAGTTTTCTAGTTCATCATCTTTCTCTTTAGGACATTTTGCAATACTTACAACTCTATCACCTTTGTCCACATCAACAATATTTACTCCACTTGTATTTCTACCAGCCTTTCTGATTGTTTGCATATCAACTCTTATCATTTTTCCAATACTTGTAAGTGCCATAAGGTCTTGATTTTCATCTACAATGACATTTCCAACAACAGTTTTACCTGTTTTTGCAGATAATTTCATAGAGATTACACCACTACCAGCTCTATTTGTAATTCTGTATTCTTCGACAGTCGTCCGTTTACCAACACCACTTTCACTAACTGTAAGTAGTTCTTGTTCCTCGTTTTCAACAACTTCAGCATCAACAACATAATCTTTAGGGTCTTTGAATTTAATCCCTCTCACCCCTCTTGTTGTTCTGCCTTGAGTTCTTGTTTTTTCAGTTTCAAATCTAATAACTTGCCCAAGAGCTGTAAAAATCATAAGATATTTAGATTCAGGAAGTGTAATTTGAGCTGTTATTACTTCATCTTCATCATCTAGTACAATTGCTCTAACACCATTGCTTCTGATGTTGCTAAATTCACTAAGTTCAGTTCGTTTTACAATACCATTTTTTGTGAAGAATGCTAAAGATTTTGAACTATCAAAATCGCTTGTTGGAATTATTGCCATAATCTTTTCATCCTCTTTAAGGTTGATTAGATTTACAACAGCTTTCCCTTTTGCAATTCTGCTACCCTCAGGTATTTTGTAAACTTTCAGCCAGTAAAGTTGCCCAAGATTTGTAACAAACATTAAAGTATCATGAGTGTTACTTACAAAGAATTTTTCTATAAAATCATCATCATGTGTAGTGACTGCGATTTTACCTTTTCCACCACGGCGTTGCATCTCATAAGCTTTTATTGGAACTCTTTTTACATATCCATTGTGTGTTATTGTAACTACCATTGGCTCATTTGGTATTAAGTCTTCAACATCAATATCATCATAACTATCTTCAATTTCAGTTCGTCGTGCGTCTGCGTATTTCTCTTTCGTTTCTTCCAATTCTTCTCTTATGATTGTATTTAGTTTTTCTTCAGATTTTAAAATCGCTTCAAGTTCAGCTATAAGCTCAAGAAGTGCTTTTAGTTCCTCTTCTAGTTTTTCCCTTTGAAGTCCAGTTAATCTTCCAAGTCGCATATCAAGAATAGCTTTTGCTTGAATTTCACTTAGTCCAAATCGCATCCTTAATTTATCATTTGCATCAGCATCGTTTTGACTTCCTCTGATGATTTTTACAACTTCATCAATATTGTCTAAAGCAATTTTTAAACCTTCTAATATGTGTGCTCTTGCTCTTGCTTTTTCAAGGTCAAAAATTGTTCTTCTAATAATTACCGTTTTTCTGTGATTTAAAAATACTGTTAATACTTCAGGTAGTGTAAAAATCTTTGGCTCTTTGTTGTGTACTGCTAGAAGGATTGTTCCAAAAGTTATCTGCATCGGTGTTGTTTTGTAAAGATTGTTTAAAACTATTTCGGCCATAGCCTCTTTTTTAAGTTCAATTACAACTCTCATTCCATCTCTATCAGATTCATCTCTTACTTCACTTACACCATCAAGAATTTTATCTTTCGCTAGAGTTGCTATTTGCTCAACTAATCTTGCTTTATTTACTTGATATGGAAGCTCATCAATAACAATAATATCTTTTTTATTTTTGATCTCTATGTGATGTTTTGCTCTAACTCTAACTCTTCCTCTACCAGTTGTGTATGCATCAATAATACCTCTTCTGCCAAAAATCGTTCCACCAGTTGGAAAATCTGGTCCTTGGATAAATGCCATTAGATCCTCAGCAGTTGCTTTTGGATTTTCAACCATATGAAGTAGGGCATTCATAACTTCTGTTGGATTATGTGGTGGGATTTTTGTAGCCATACCAACCGCAATTCCTTCACTTCCATTTATGAGTAAAGATGGAATTCTAGTTGGTAGAACAGATGGTTCTTTCCCTGCATCATCGTAAGTTGGAATAAAATTTACTGTATCTTTGTCTATATCTCTTAAGATATCTTCACTTATTTTTGTCATTCTAGCTTCTGTATATCTCATGGCAGCAGCACTATCACCATCAACTGAACCAAAGTTTCCTTGACCATCAACAAGCGGTGTTCTCATTGAAAATTCTTGAGCCATTCTAACAAGCGCATCATAAACAGAGCTATCCCCATGCGGGTGATATTTACCAATTACATCCCCTACGATTCTTGCTGATTTTTTGTAAGCTGCTCTTGAAGTTAGATTTAACTCATTCATAGCATATAGTATTCTTCTGTGAACTGGTTTTAAGCCATCTCTTGAGTCTGGTAAAGCACGACCTATAATTACACTCATTGAGTAATCAAGATACGAGGCTTTCACTGAGTCTTCAATTTTTATTTCCCTTATATCTTGTTGGAAAAGATCATCCATTTAATCTCCTTAATTTTTTTTCAAATGAAATTCATCCATTTGGATTATGTTTTATCTATTTAATGTCTATAAAAAAGTGTTGGAGTTTATCTAAAATATATATAAAAAAAGGTTAAGATAAATATATCTTAACCTTTCATTTTATTTTTACAATTTACTATTGTTTGCTATGTTTGTGGTCCATAATCATTGCATAAGCTTCATCTTTTAATTTTAACTTAGCTTTTTTCATTCTTTCAATTTCAAGATGATCAATATGATCAACTCCGCCAACTTCTGCTTTTTCTAATTTATCATGTAAATCATTATGTTCTTCAAAAATTTTTTTGAAATGAGCGTTTGTAGTTTTTAATTCTGTAACTAAATCTCTGTATTCGTGAAACATTTTCATCCTTTGTTGTTAAATTTTTGGATTGTAGCTAATGGCTACTAAAAGTTGGTTTAATGGTTAGCCTACGATGATACCTTCGGTATAACATCTTCGGTTTCTATCCTAGAAAAGCAAAGCAGTTTGCTTTTCTTAACGGATTTCATGTTCTATAATCGGCGTTTATCTTAACATATTCATAGCCTAAATCACACCCATAAGCTGTAAATTTACCGTTTCCAAGACCTATGTCACAAGTTATTTTAAATGAATCTTGCTGAAGAATGGTTGCTGCTTTTGCTTCTAATTCTTTTGTGAAAAGTATCTCACCTTTCCTATAAACAATAACATTTTCAAAGCTGATTGTAAGTGCATTTTCATCACAATTAGCTCCACTTGCACCAATTGTAGAGGCAATTCTTCCCCAGTTTGGATCTTCACCAAAAAGAGCAGTTTTTACCAAAAGTGAATTAGAAAGATTTTTTGCTATTAATTCTGCTTCATTATCATTGCTAGCTCCAATTACCTCAAATCCAACAGATTTTTTTGCACCTTCGCCATCGCTTACAACAAGCATTGCCATATCGTTCATTACTAACCTAAGAGCTTCTTTGAAAGCAGTTTTGTTATAACAATAGGCTTTTTTGTTTGCCATCAAGATAACAGTGTCGTTTGTTGAAGTGTCCCCATCAACACTTATTGCATTAAAAGTTGTATGCGCATTTTCCAAAAGAGCCTGTTTCATATCTTCTTTTGGAACATCGGCATCCGTACAAATAAAGCAAAGCATTGTTGCTAAATTTGGATTTATCATCCCAGCACCTTTTGCAACTGCTCCAATTCTAAAACTATGACCATTTTTCATAGTAACTTCATAAAGACAACTTTTTGGATACGCATCGGTTGTCATAATTGCACGAGTTAGATTTTCACCGTTTTTGTTTTCTAAGTTAAAAGTTTTAGCACCTTCTAAAATCTTATCTTTTGGTAATCTTACCCCTATTACTCCTGTGCTACTCATTATTGGGTTGTCAATTTGTGGTAAAGATTCTCTAAGTTCTAAAAATAACTCATTTATATCATCAATTCCGCTTTGTCCAGTCATAGCGTTTGCATTTTTAGAATTTATCAAAACAAAATTTGATTGTGTATATCTTCGTTGATTGAAATGTTTAAGTGGAGCGGCTTGAAATTTATTTTTTGTAAAAATTGATTCAACTTCGCACATTGCGTCACTATAAATAAAGCCAATATCTAGTTGATTATTTGCTTTTAATCCAGCGCTTATACCATCACAATGAAATCCTTTGATGTCGCTAATGTACCCCTTGATTGGTAGTATTGAAAACATAATTTACCCCTTGTTTATAAATTGATTAGTAATAAAAAAAGGTGTATTGCAAGAGCAACACACCTTTTATGTCAAATTTAAAAGCTTATGAACTTTTTTTCAATGTTCTTAATTCTTTTGCACAAATTCTAATTTTAGTAGAAGTTCCATCTTCAAGTTGTATTCTAACACTTCTTAAGTTTGGTAAAAATCTTCTTTTAGTTTTGTTTTTAGCATGACTTACATTGTTTCCGCTCATTGGACCTTTTCCAGATATCATACATCTTCTTGCCATTTTATTCCCTTTTGTATAATCGTATCGATTAAAAAATTTTCGCAATACTACTTAAAAATATTTAAATTATTGCTTAAATTTCTCTTATTTTTTTATTTTCTGTTCATTTTGCTTATCAGTCTGAAATCTATCTTTGTAAGTACATTTTTTACATAACTCTTCGTGTGCAATATTTTTAGCAAAATCATCAATAATTCTTTTAGATTTTTCACTGCTTAAGATATTGTTTAATGTTTCATCTTTGATATTTCCGAGATTTATAATTCCAAAACCATCGAGGCAACATGGCACAACAACACCGTTACTTAGTATTCCAAAATGTGAACTCAATCCTTGACAATAGCCGTCTGTTAAAATATTTGATTGTAAAGTGGGCCAGCTAAAGTAATTGTCAAAATGTAACAATATCTGATTTTCTAACCTTATTTGTTTCTCTAATTTCTTATCTTCTAGTTTGATTTTAAAGTGATTTTCTAAAATATGAAATACTTTTTTATTGAAATCATTTTCGCTATTGCTATCATCTAAATTCCAAAGTCTAAGATTTATAAAGTTATGAATTTGATTTTTTAATTTTAACTCACATAGATTTAGTATTGGAGTCATAAACTGTTCGAGTGATACTTTCATCTCGTTTTTATTATAACTATTTAGTGAGAAATTTATTTGTCTGATTGCTGGATTTAAAAAAAGATTTGCATCGAAATTTGTAAGAAAATATCCAGTAGTTGTGATCTCAACTTTTAAATTGTGTGCCTTTATTAGATTGATGTAGTCTTCTAGGTTTGATAGCGTAAGTGGATCGCCAAAAATATGCAAAGTTATTATTTTTGTATAGTTTTTGACTTGTGATAATATGCTATCAAAAAATTCTAAACTCATGGTTTGTGGTTTTGAAATTTTTGTTGGGCAAAATGTGCAAGACAACCCACAGATATTTGTGATTTCAATATAAACTTTATTAAATTTCATGTTTTAACTTCTGCATGAATTAAGATAAATAAAAAAAGGAAAGTCAAAAGACTTTCCTTTTTTGTTTTTTGTGGCTTCAAATTAGCTACAGTGCCCGCCACCACAACATGTAGAAGCTTCAGTTGCTTCAACAGTTACAGGTGTTGATTCCCAGATTCCATGTTTTGTACAGTAAGCATGAGCAACTAGGTTTAATTTACCCATTGCTCTGATGCTAAATGTTACTTCACAATGTGATTTTTCATTTCCTAAAGTTCCTGGTACAAAATCAGCTCTAGCTAATAACGTTTCACCGTTAAAAAGTGAGATATTTGCTATATAGTGATCAAAGTCATCTGGATGTGTGTATTCATTTCCCATTTTTACAGTTACTTTAAACATTTCTCCTTTTGTAACACTAGAATCACAATGGATAAATGGAGAGTGTCTATCTATGTAATCTTTTTTAGCTTCCCTTTCAACTGTATCAATATCTACATATTTATTAATTTTTGGCATTTTTTTTCCTTTTTTAAATGAATTTTTCATTTTGTTCTATCCACTTTGCCTTGATTGCACCTTAGCAAAATCACCTATGCGCTTCTTATTTTAAAGTTGATAAGTGTACTATAATTTTTTTTAAGTCATCTGGGTCAAACATCATTTAATTGTTAACTTTAAGAAAAGAGATATTTTTTGTCTTATTTAGCTATAAAAGATGCTATAGCAGATATCTGGGCATCTGATAAGTTCTTAACTTGCCCTTGCATAACCACTTTTTGAGCTCCTCCATAAGTTCCAGCCTTATAGCCTTTTAGAGCAGAGATAAATTGTCCTTTTTTAAAATCTTTGATAATTTTACTTTTGCCAAGTGCTGCTTTTTCACCTTTTGTTCCATGGCACCCTGCACATTTTTTGTATAGTGATGCTCCATTTTCAGCAGCTAAAAGTGTAGTTGTAAGTGTCAGAGATAATATAGCAGTTGTTAATTTTTTATTCATAGTTTCCCTTTTTGTTTAGATTGCTAGCACTTTTTCAAGAACTATTGAAAATTTCTCTTTATTAAATGGTTTAATCATCCAAGCTTTAACACCTAGTGATTTTCCTAAATTTTTTAACTCTTCTTTGTTTTCTGTTGTAAGCATAATAATTGGCGTGTATTGATGCCCATCTAATTTCCTAATAGCTTCAATCATTTCTAGCCCACTCATTTGTGGCATATTGACATCACTAAAGATTAGGTCAAATTTTTGATGTTTTGCTTTTGCTAATCCTTCGTACCCATCAGTTGCTGTAACAACATTTAGTCCAGCTTCAAAGGCAGCCTTACTTGATAAATTTCTTATCAGGCTTGAATCATCAACAATTAAAATTGTTTTTTGAGTCCCAAGTTTTTTATTTATTTCTTTATTTATTTTCATATCATTAATATAATGAGCATTTTGTTTAATCCGTTTGGTGTTTGTTGGTAGGAGTTGCACTTTCAGTTCATCTTCTATGCTTTCAATAATTGATTGAGTGTAGTTGTCTATAATTTTATTATTAACATTTTTTTCACTTAGTGTTTCCAAGACATCAGTTAAATTTAGGATAATATCTTTTAATTCATTATCAAATATTATTTCCCCCATTCTAATCTGATCGAGTAAATCCTCAGCAAGATGTGATAGTTCAATTATGTTGTTAAATCCAAAAAAGCTAGCATTCCCTTTAATGGTATGAATGGCTCTAAAAATATCTTTAATGCAATTTGTGTAATCTGTAAAATCTATATTTTCTATGTCATCTCTTATTGTGTCAAGTAATTCAGTAGTGTCATCATAAAATATACTTGCATCAATCTCCATTTGTGTGCCTTTGTTGTAATGTATCTGGTGATACTAACTCAAAAGGAATAAGACAACGCTTAAAAATCTTTGGCTACAATTTATCAATTAACACAGGAGAAAAAAATTGAAAATCGGAATACTAACAGTAAGTGATAGAGCAAGTGCAGGGATTTATGAGGATATAAGCGGTTTATCTATAATTGACACATTAAATGAATATTTGTTATCAGAATGGGAGAAATTTTATGAAGTTATACCAGATGATAGGGAGCTTATTGAATCAACCCTTATTAAAATGACTGATGAATTTGACTGTGCATTGATTGTTACAACTGGTGGAACAGGACCATCATTGAGAGATGTTACACCAGAAGCAACAGAGGCAGTTTGCAATAGAATGATGCCAGGCTTTGGAGAACTTATGCGAAGTGTAAGTTTGAAATATGTACCAACTGCTATTTTATCAAGACAAACAGCAGGACTTAGAGGGGATACGCTTATTATTAATTTACCAGGTAAACCAAAATCAATTCGTGAATGTTTAGATGCTGTTTTTCCAGCTGTTCCTTATTGCTTGGATTTAATGGGGAGAGATTTTATGATTTGTAATGAAAATGTTGTAAAAGCTTTTAGGCCAAAAGGTTAATTATTTTTTGTATTTTCAAAATTTGGTCTTTTCGCAAAAAGGTATCTTTTTTTGAAATATGCATCATCTAAGTCATCAACTGCAACACCTTTTTGCGTTGATGCATGTATCATTTTATTGTCACCAATATATATTCCAACATGTGAGACAGTTTTTCTATAAGTTGTAAAAAAAAGTAAATCCCCAACTACTAGATTTTCTTTTGATACTTTTTTACCTAATGCTGCTTGTTCGATTGAGCTGCGTGGCAGTTTGAGTCCAATTTTTGCAAAAGTTCTCTGAGTGAAAAGTGAGCAATCGTAAGTTTTATCTCTATTGTTTGAGCCAAACTTATAAGCACTCCCAATTAAACTAAATGCATTTTTAACCATCTTGGTAACTTTATCATAGTAATTTGCACCTTTTTCAAATGTTATCTCTTTTGTGTATTCACTATAATCTTCATCTTCGTCATCAATTTTTGGTTTTTTTGTTAGTGTTGTTATGATTTTATTTTTAGGTTTAATCAAAATTGGTTTGTCGTTATCGAATTCGAAAAATTTTAAATCGTCATCTCGCCAATCATTTCCTTGAGTGAGTATAGTTTCTTGTTTTTTTACAATTTCAATCTTCTCTGATTTTTTTGCGACTTCAACTTTTTCAGGTTTCTCTTTTTCAATCTTCTCTGATTTTTTCGCTAATTCTTGAGGTGCTTCTTTCTCTTTTTGTATCTCTTTTGATGAGTATTTTTGCTTCATGTCTTGTTTTATTTTTGGCTTTTCATCTAATTGCACACCATCAAAAAGATTGATGAGTTTTGCTGTTGATTTTTTTGGTACTACTTCTGATTCATTGGTGCCAAAAAGTGAAATTAATTTCTTTCTATCACTTTTTTCCAAAGCATTTAGAGGTGTAAAGTATGAAACTAAAAATAATAATATTATCAATTTAAAAGCTTTCATAATTTTAACCTTTGCTTATTTTTTATTTTGAAAGTAGAGAAAAAATACCAATAAATGGCGTAAAATCTGTTTCATATGAACTATACCAAAGATTTATTTTTTTTTTGATAAAATCATTTTAACTTGGAAAAGGATAAAAAGTAATGATTTATACAAATATGGATTTCAATGGCAAAGATATTTTAATTACAGGGGGAGCAGGATTTATAGGGAGCAATATTGCATTTTATTTTCAAAAAAATTATCCTGATGCAAATATAGTTGTATTTGATAAGTTTAGGAGTGGAAGAACATTAGGCAACGGAAATCCTGAGAGCTTCGGACACTATAAAAATCTTTTAGGTTTTTTAGGAACTGTTATTAGTGGGGATATTAATTGCAGTAGTGATTTGGAGAATTTAGAAAAAAATTATAAATTTGACTATATTTTTCACGAAGCGGCAATTAGTGATACAACCGTAAGTGAACAAGATTTGATGATAAGTACAAATGTAAATGCTTATGAAAATCTACTTAAAATTGCAATTAAACACAAAGCAAATATGATATATGCAAGTAGTGCAGCTACTTATGGTGATAGTGATAGATTTGAGGTTGGTTATGAGAGTCCAAATAATGTTTATGGTTTTAGTAAATTGATGATGGACAATATCACAAACAAATATATTAAAAGTGGTGTTGATATAAGTATCGTTGGACTTAGATATTTCAATGTCTATGGAAAAGGTGAGTTTTTCAAAAACAAAACAGCTTCAACGGTAATCCAGTTTGGACACCAAATTTTAGGTGGAAATGCACCTAAGCTTTTTGAAGGAAGCGATAAGATTTTAAGAGATTTTATATATATTGATGATGTTATTCAAGCAAATATCTTAGGTTGTACTCCTAAAAAAAGTGGAGTTTACAATGTTGGAACTGCAAAAGCTAGAAGTTTTCAAGATATAAGTGACATCGTGCAATCTGAACTTAAAACAACTTATGAGACTTTATATATTCAGAATCCATTTATTGGGCAATATCAATTTTTTACAGAAGCCAATATAGAAACAACAAAAGAATTTTTAGGGTATGAGCCACAGTTTTCACTTGAAGATGGTATTAAAGCCTATATTCCTGAGATAGAAAAAGTTTATAAAATAGAGGTGAAAAAATGTTAATAGGAGGAGCAAAGCCAAGAATTTTAGTTGTTGGAGATCTTATGATTGATCACTATTTGTGGGGAAATTGTAATCGAATATCCCCTGAAGCACCTGTCCAAGTAGTTGATATCAAAAAAGAAACAACAGTTTTGGGTGGTGCTGGAAATGTTGTAAATAATCTGAGGGCTTTGGGTGCTGATGTTATGGTGATGTCTGTTGTTGGAGATGATGAGGTTGCAGGCGAACTATCTTTGATGTTGGATAATGCTGGTTGCGATAGATTTTTGATACTTGATGAAAACAGAAAAACAACAAAAAAAAGTAGAATAATAGCCTCACACCAACAAGTTGTCAGGTATGATAAAGAGTCAAAGCTACAAATTGATGAGCTTTGTGAGAGGGAGCTTGTGATTAAAATCTTTGAAACTATTCATCAATACGACCTTGTGATATTGTCTGATTATGGAAAAGGTGTTTTGAATGAGAGTTTGGTTCATAAAATAATATTTGCTGCAAGTGGGGCCGAGATAAAAGTTTTGGTTGACCCTAAAGGGGAAGACTATAGTAAATATAGAGGTGCATATCTTTTAACACCAAATAAAACAGAAGCTTCATTAGCAACAGGCATAGATATAGTTGATGATGCAACTTTATTAAAAGCACTTAAAAAACTAAGAGAAGTTGCTAGCTTAGAAGTCCCTATGATTACACTTAGTGAAGATGGCATTGCAATTTTAGATGGTGAAATAATTATAAAAAAACCAACAGTTGCTAGAGAAGTCTATGATGTAACTGGTGCAGGAGATACTGTTATTGCTAGTTTGGGATATTGTTTGGCAAAAAATAACAATATTGAAAAATGTATCGAGTTTGCAAATTTAGCTGCTGGAGTTGTTGTTGGTAAATTAGGAAGTGCAACAGCAACTTTAGATGAAATCGAAGAGTATAAAAGCACTTTACATAAAAGTAGTATAGAATCACACATAAAAACATTTGATGAAATTAGGAAAATATCACAAAAATTAAAAGTAAAAGGTAAAAAAATAGTTTTTACTAATGGTTGTTTTGACATACTTCATCGTGGACATGTTAGTTATCTTGATGTTGCTAAATCTTTTGGTGATATATTAATACTTGGATTAAATTCTGATCAAAGTGTAAAAAGAATAAAAGGTAAAGATAGACCAATTAATAATCAAGAAGATAGAGGATTTATTTTAGCAGCTTTGGAAAGCGTTGATTATGTGGTTAATTTTAGTGAAGATACTCCTCTTGAGCTTATTAAAGTAATTTGTCCAGATATTTTGGTAAAAGGTGCTGATTATGAGGGGAAAGAGGTTGTAGGAAGTGAAATTGTAAATGAAGTGAAACTTGTAACTTTTATTGATGGTAAAAGCACAACAAGTACAATTGAAAAAATAAAAAATAAATTATAATAAAATAGGAGAAAAAAATGTTCAAAAAAATTGTATTAGGAAGTGTTTTAAGTAGTGGTTTAGCTTTTGGTATGGGGAGTGCAGATATTAATATCAACAATAATACTCTACAAATTGGTGCTGAATTTGGTTTAAACAATAGCTACAATCTTAACAACAACAGTAATTATTTTATGACGGCTAGTTATTTAAGAAGTGAAGATGACAAAGATGCAAAAAATACACAAACTCTATCATCGGTTGGGTTAAAAATTGTAAACCCTTATGTTGATAATTATGGCTTTAGTCTTGGGCTTGGGATAAAAGGTGTTATTGCTGATGGTGGTGTAAAAACTGCAGTTGCTGCTCCACTTGGCTTATTTGCAAGTTATATGGTTAATGAGCAAATTCATATTGATGGTGAATTTGGTTATGCACCTAAAGTTTTATCATTTAATGATGGAGAAACATATAGAGAATGGAATTTGAAAGCTAACTATAAAGTTATAGACAATGGTTTTGCTTATATTGGTGGAAGAGGTATAGATACAAAATTTACAAACAATACAGAAGTTTCGTATGATAAAACTGTTTTCTTTGGATTTAAAGTTCAATTTTAAGGAATTATTGTGTTAAAAGCTATACAAGATGAGTTTGCAAACCATATAGAAACAATAAAAATGGTTCAAGAAACTATGGAAAATGATTTGATGTTTGCATCAAAAATGGTGATTGAAACTCTTAAAAATGGAAATAAAATTTTGATTTGTGGAAATGGAGGCAGTGCAGCTGATGCACAACATTTTGCTGCTGAACTTACAGGGCGATACAAAACCGAAAGAAGAGGGCTACCTGCAATTGCACTCACAACAGATACAAGCGCAATTACAGCTATTGGAAACGATTATGGATATGAAAGAATTTTTGATAGACAAACAGAGGCACTAGCAAATAAAGGTGATTTGCTTATAGGTATTAGTACAAGTGGAAATAGTAAAAATGTTATCAATGCTTTTAAAGTAGGATCAGCTTTAGGTTGTCGGACACTTGGTATTAGTGGGCGAGATGGTGGTGCAATGAACAACGAGTGTGAATTTAATTTGGTTGTACGAAGTGATAATACACCTAGGATTCAAGAGATGCATATCCTTTTTATCCATACCATTTGTCAAATTATCGACAACAACTTTAAGTGATATTCTCTTTTGATATTTTTTCGTTGAAGCGGAACATTTTAAAACTCATTTACTTGAAGTAAACTTCGTTTTAAAATAACCCACCCCGCCTGAAAATATCTAAAAAAATAATATCATTTTAATTACATAAAAAGAAATTATTATTATATTTGTAATGAAAAAAGGGACACAATGGAAACTTTAACAACCCAACAACAATCTTTTTTACTAAGTACCCTTAGGGATGTTCCTGATTTTCCAAAAGACGGAATAGTTTTTAAAGATATAACAACATTACTAAACAATCATGAAGCATTCAATCTTTTGATGAGTCATCTTGAATCGAAGTATAAAAATCAAGGTTTAGAATATATAGCTGGGATTGATAGTAGAGGATTTATATTTGGCTCAGCTCTTGCTACAAGGCTTGGTATTGGATTTGTACCTGTTAGAAAAAAAGGGAAACTCCCATCTAAAACAATATGTGAAAAATATGAACTCGAGTATGGTTTTGATGAGGTTGAGATACATATTGATGCATTTAAAAATAAAGTTGGTGCAAAAGTTCTTTTGATTGATGATTTGTGTGCAACAGGTGGAACAGCTGAAGCATCTGCTAAACTTATAATCGAGACAAAAGCAACTCTAGTAGAGGTTTGCTTTTTAATTAATCTTTCATTTTTAGATGGTAAAAATAAAATTGAAAAATATGCACCAGTTTATAGTGTACTTAATATTTAAAGGAAAATAAATGACAATTGCTAATAACTATATCCCAAAACCCTCAAAATTTGACCCAGATGAAAATGGGCATTTTGGAATTTTTGGCGGACGATATGTTCCAGAAACACTTATGCCAATCCTTTTGGAACTCGAAGAGAGCTATAAAAAATATAGATTTGATAAAATTTTTTGGGGTGAAGTAAATGCACTTTTAAAAGATTATGTAGGGCGACCAAATCCGTTATATTTTGCAAAAAATATCAGTGATGAACTTGGAAGCAAGGTTTATCTCAAAAGGGAAGATTTAAATCATACAGGCGCACACAAAGTAAATAATACAATAGCTCAAGGACTTTTAGCTAAAAGACTTGGTAAAACAAAGGTTATAGCCGAAACAGGAGCTGGACAACATGGTGTTGCAACAGCAACTATTGCAGCTCTTATGGGATTGGAGTGTACTATTTTTATGGGTGCCAAAGATGTTAAAAGACAAGAACTAAATGTATTTAGAATGAAACTTTTGGGTGCTAAAGTTGTTGCTGTTGAGAGTGGAAGTCGTTCGCTTAAAGATGCCATGAACGATGCGATAAGATACTGGGTAACAAACGCAAGGGATACTTTTTATATTATCGGAACAGTTGCGGGACCTCACCCATATCCAATGATGGTTCGTGATTTTCAAGCTATTATTGGGTGGGAAGCACGGGCTCAATTTTTGGATATTGAGGGCAAATTACCAGATTATGTTCTTGCTTGTATTGGCGGTGGTAGCAATGCTATTGGGATGTTTAGTCACTTTTTAGAAGATGAGAGTGTTGAGTGTATAGGTATTGAAGCTGGTGGACATGGGATAGAAACCGATATGCATGGTTGTAGTCTTAAAAAAGGGAAACCTGGAATTTTACATGGGCAATGTAGTTATCTCTTGCAAGATGAAGATGGACAAGTTACTGAAGCTCATAGTATAAGTGCTGGACTTGATTATCCTGGAATTGGACCAGAACATAGTTATCATCATGATTTGGGAACTGTAACATATGACAATATTACAGATGATGAGGCTATGGAGGCTTTTATATGGCTCAGTAGAAAAGAGGGTATTATCCCAGCTTTTGAATCAGCGCACGCTATTGCATATCTTAAAAAAGCAAAAGATAAATTTCTTGGGAAAACAGTTATTATAAGTTTGAGTGGTAGAGGTGATAAAGATATGGTTCAAGCCAAAGAAATTTTAAAGTTTGATTAATGGTAAATTTTTTTAAAAACCACTCTGGAAAAATAAGTTTTGTTCTTTTTTTGTTTTTGTTCTCGTATTTAGGATATAACTTATATCATGCTCCTGTTTCTGGATTGGAAAATAAATTTTTGTATCTTATGAAAGAATATGGATATATAATACTTTTTGCTTGGAGTGTTTTAGAGGGTGAATCTGGGCTTATTATGGCTGGTTTGCTTTGTAGTACTGGTGATATGAACTTGTATTTGGCTATTTTTATAGCTGGACTCGGTGGCTTTGTCGGGGATCAAATATATTTTTATATTGGTAGGTACAATAAAAAATATGTGTATGCAAAATTTAAAGGTCAAAGGAGAAAATTTGCTTTTGCTCATTTGCTTCTAAAAAAATATGGTTGGCCAATAATTTTTGCTCAAAGATATATGTATGGAATGAGGACAGTAATACCAATTTCAATTGGTCTTACAAGGTATGATGCAAAAGCATTCGCTTTTATAAATCTTATTAGTGCTTGGTGTTGGGCAGCTATTACAATAGTACCTGTGTGGTATTTTGGAGATGAGATTTTGGATTTATTAAAAATAGCAAAAGAGCATTGGTATTTTGCTTTACCTTTTGCTGGACTTTTATTATGGAGTTTTGTGTCATTTTTTAATAGAGCTACCAAAATACCTGACAGAAACAATAGAAGACAAAATTTGAATTAGGAGAAAGATATGAAACTGAATTTAATAGAAGAGAAAATAGAAGTTGAATTAGAGATCATTTTAGTTAAAAATAAAAACATCACAAACGATATCGAAATTTTAGAGAAGCTTGATTTTCAAGGTGAAGCTGATACAACAGCACTTTTACCAGAACTTGGAAAACTTTATGTAGGGTGTGGAGAGCCACAGAGTGATAATATTAGATGTGCTGTTGCTGGGGCTATGAGGATATTTGCAACTACAAATTTTAATGAAGCTTTGATTGAGGCTTCAAATGATGAATTTTTGAGAGAGATAGTTGAGGGGATTGAACTTGGAAGCTATGAATTTAAAAAATACAAAAGTAAAAAAGATGATAAGAAAAAAACTAAAAAAACTATCAATATTTTGGTAAGCAAGGTTGAGCCAAATATAATTGAAATCTTTGAAGATGCTATAAATCTTACAAATAGTGTAAATATGGTTAGGGATTTTGTAAATACAACCCCTGAAGATTTTTACCCAAAAATAATGGCCAAAAAAGCAAAAAAGATCGCAACTCAAAATAATCTTGAACTTAAAATATTTGGTGAAAAGTATTTTAAAGAGGAAAATATGGGGGCAATAAGTGCCGTTGGAAGAGCTAGTCGACATGATTCAAGACTTATACACTTGACATACAAACCAGAAAATGCTCTTAAAAAAATAGTTCTTGTTGGTAAGGGTTTAACCTATGATAGTGGTGGACTTAGTTTAAAACCAGCTGATTTTATGGTTACTATGAAAGCTGATAAAAGTGGTGGAAGTGCAGTTTTAGGGATTATTAATGCGGTTTCTAAAATGAAATTACCTATTGAGATTCATGCCATTGTTGGTGCAGTTGAAAATATGATTGGTGGCGATGCTTACAAACCTGATGATGTTTTAGTAGCTCGTAATGGAAAAACAATTGAAGTTAGAAATACAGATGCTGAAGGTAGACTTGTTTTAGCTGATTGTCTTTGTTATGCTCAAGATGAGATAAAAGATTTTGACTACATCATCGACTATGCAACACTAACTGGTGCTTGTGTTGTTGGTGTTGGACATTATACAACTGGAATTATGGGGAACAATATTGAACTAAACAACAAACTTCAAGAGTGTGCTTTAAGAAGTGGAGAGTTGGCAACGGTACTCCATTTTAATAAGTACCTTAAAAAAACAATCAAAAGTAAAATAGCTGATATTTGTAATATTTCAAATACAAGATATGGTGGAGCAATAACTGCTGGTATGTTTTTAGATGAGTTTATAAAAGATGAAAACAAACAAAAATGGATACATTGTGATATAGCTGGACCTGCTTATGTTGAAGAGGTTTGGGGATGCAATCCACATGGGGCTAGTGGAGCTGGGGTTAGATTTAGCGTGGAGTTTATAAAAAATCTTATTTCGGAGTAATTTGTGGCAAAAAATGAATACAAAAAATTACAGAAGTTAGCTGATGAGAGAGCTGAAGTATATTTAAGTGAGCAATTTAAAGCTCTAATTGATGAAGCAGAAGCACAAATTGAGCAGATTGAACCTGCTGATTTGTATGCTTTGGGTAAAAATTTTGTATTGGTGGATGTTAGGGAATTTGAGGAGTTTGGAAGTGGATATATAAATGCCCATCATAATCTAACAATACCACGAGGTAAATTAGAATTTATGGCTATTAAAAAAATAGCAGAAGTTTATGGAACTGATGCAAATATTGTAACTTATTGTTTAAAAGGTCCAAGGGGAAGTTTGGCTGGTTATCAGCTTAAAAAGATGGGTTTTACAAATGTTAAAAATCTAAAAGGCGGGATACTGAATTGGCTGGAGCAAGGTAATACAATCCATAGCTATTTGGGTGAACTTACTTTGGCACACAAGATTTAGCCATTGGTTTTTGTATGATAAAAGTTTTACTCCTTGAAGATGACGTGTTATTCAGTGAGACATTAATTGATAGTTTTGATGGAAGTGATTTTGCTTTTACACATGTTAGTGATGGGGAAAAATTTTTAAATTTGGCTTACGAGGAGAATTTTGATATTTTTCTACTTGATATTAATGTACCTTTAGTTGATGGCATATCAAGTTTAAATCAAATAAGAGGAGTTGGAAATACAACACCTGCTATTTTTATAACTTCCTATAAAGATAAAGAGACTTTGAAAAATTGTTTTTTAAGTGGTTGTGATGATTATCTTACTAAACCATTTGATAGTGACGAACTACAACTTAGGATAGTTTCTGTTTTGAAACGAAGTGGTAAGGCTATTGATATTTTAAAATTTGATAATCTTATTTATAATCCATCAAATAACACAATTTATAGAGATGATGAATTGGTTATAGATGGCGGAAAAGTAGCTGAACTTTTTAAACTTTGCTATGAAAACAGAGGTAAAATAGTCACAAAAGAGATGATAGCTTCAAGACTTTGGAGTTTTGATGCGGATTATAGTGAAGGTTCACTGAGGGTTTATGTTACAAAACTTCAAAAGCTTTTTCTTAATAAAAAAATTCATAATGTAAAAAATATTGGCTATAAAATTGAGTTCTAAGTATAAAAATTTTCTAATCTCAAATTATATAATCGTTGGTTTTATCATATTAATTTCACTTGCTTTAAACTATCTTTTGATGAGTGAATTTGGTTTTTCACAAGTTTTATTTTTCCCATTTACTTTTTGTTTGATTTTTGGCGGATTGATTTTGTATAAATATCTTAGTAGTTCGATTTTTGATGAGTTTTTCAAAAGTGATAAACAAATCGATGATATGATAAAAAAAACACTTCACGAACTCAACACTCCTGTTGCTACAATCAAGATGAATATCAAAATGCTTCAAAAAAATATAATAGACGAAAAAGATATAAAACGGCTTCAAAGGGTTAATGATGCTTGTGAAAACTTACTTGATTTGTATCAAAATATGGAATATGAGATAAGTTCAAAAATTGATAAAATTAAAGTTCAAGAGTTTGATATTGGAGAAATTGTCCAAAAAGCTATTTTAAAAGTTGAAGATATAAAAGGTGATATAAAAATTATAAATAATATTAAAAGTGAGATTTTGTATGGAGATAAATTTGGCTTTTTAGTGATGGTTGATAATCTTATCTCAAACGCTATAAAGTACAACAAACAAGATGGAATGATTATTTTAAGTAACGAAAATCATATTTTAAAAATAGAAGATACGGGTTTTGGTATTGGTACAAAAAGTATATTTAAAATTTATGATAAATACTTTCAAGTTGATGTTGAAAATAGTGGAATAGGGCTTGGGCTTAGTGTTGTAAAAGAGTATTGTGATAAAAATAATATCGTGATAAAAATAGATTCAAAAGAGGGAATCGGCTCTAGCTTTTATCTAAATTATGAATTTTGCATATCTAATAAAATCAAATATTAAATTAAAATCACACGATAGCAATTTAATATTAAATGTACAAACCTTATTTATTTTTTAAACTCTCATATATAATTTTATATTTTACAAATGAATATTCAGTCTTATAAATTATAAAAAGTTCAATAAAAATATTTATTGACACTAATTACGCCACTTTTAGCTATTTTTCATAGTATATTAAATATACAATATGTTGTTTATTTAATATATATTCTGTTAAAATTAATTATTATTTAAATTTAAAAGCTAAAAAGGTAAATCAATGACTATAAATCCAAAGGATATATCTGAAAGAATCCCACAAGTATTGTATTATAAAAAGATTTTAGGCGATTTGGGACAAAATTGGAATACTTTAAATTTGCTAAATCAAGTAAATGATAGTGGCGAAAGTATGGAAAAAACCCAGAGTGAATTCCATTTTCTTAGTGAAGAGTTGTTGTTACACTTAACTAATGAGAGTTTAAAACAACTTTCAAATCAAATTAATTCAAAGTCTCAAGTTGTTATTGATATTTTGGTTAGAAATTTATTTGAACGTACTGCTGATATTGGTTTCTTAGCTACAGATGATTCGATAAGGGAATTTATTAATGAATATACTACATATTATCATGAAATTCAATCTTATAGTCAGTTTAATGAAAGCCACGATGGTTGTCAAAAATGCCCAGAACCTTTTAAGAGCGAATGTGAATCAAATAATAATAGTTTAATTTTAAATTCAATAAAAGATATTTTATGTACTAAAAATAATCCAACAAGACAACGGGCTTTAAAGCAAAAACTTGACTTGCTAAGTAAAACAATAAAACAAAGGTTTAGGGAGTATGTTGAAAAATATTCTGTTTATTTTGATGTTATTGTCACTGATCCATCCGGAAATGTTTTAGCCTCATTAGATGAATCAAATAAAGTTACAAAAAGTACCGACAAAATTATTAATGAATCTTTAAATACAAAAGATGAATTTGTTGAATATTATGGGATAAGCGATTTTTCAAAAAATAATCAGCCGTTATTGTTGTATGGCTTTAAGATTTATGAAACAAATGAGAAAATTGGTAACCCAATAGGTGTTTTAATATTATGCTTTAAATTTGAAGATGAAATGGAAGGGATATTTTCTTTTTTAAATAGTGGGACACAGAATTTTACGATGGGAGTATTGGATAATACCAATTCTTTGATTTCTACTAGTAATAAATTTATTTTTCCTATTGGAACTAAAGTAAAATCATTAGTAAGCAAAGATGTTGAACTTATAGAATATGGCGGTAAAAAATATCTAGCTAAAATTTCTCAAACAAGAGGTTATCAAGAATTTTATGGGCTTGGATGGAGAGGTTGTTGTTTTGTGTCTTTGGAAGATGGATTTCATGATACTCATTCAAATATTTTGCATTCAATAGACAATAAAATTTTAGATTCAGTTATGAGTTCCCCCTCATTATTTTCGAAAGAATTGCAAGATATTCCAATGAAAGCTAAAAAAATACAAGACGATTTAAGTAGAACTGTTTGGAATGGCAGCCTAAAACAGCAAACACTGATTGCAAAAAAACTTCTTAGTCAGGTAGCTTCAACAGGACAAAAAACAAATTTGATATTTAATGATTCGATAGAATCACTTCATGAAACAGTTTTAAACACAATGCTCGGAGTAGTTACTTTTGAAGCTGCTCTTGCTATTGATATTATGGATAGAAATTTGTACGAAAGGGCTAATGATTGTAGATGGTGGGCATTAACTGACAAATTTAAAACTATTTTGTCTAAAGAAAATATAACACATGACGATAAAAAAATTTTGCACAATATTTTGCACAATATCAACAATCTTTATACTGTCTATGTGAATATTTTTTTATATGACTGTAATGGAACTATCATTTCGGTTTCAAATGATGAGTATAGTGAATTTGTTGGGTTTGAACTAAGTAGTAATGCTGTTAAAAATACTCTTCAAAATAGGGATTCGCAAAAATATTTTGTAACAAACTTTGAATCAACAGAGCTATATAGAAAAGGGTATACATATATTTATAATGCATCAATAACAAATCAAGCTCAAGATAAAAATATTGGCGGAATAGGGATTGTATTTGATGCTTCAGAACAGTTTAAAACTATTTTGGAAGATATATTACCACAAAGAAATTCAAAAAACTATTTTTCAGTTTTTGCTGATCGTTCAAAAAAAGTAATATCAACATCGAAAGAGCAAATTATGATTGATTCTTATTTGGACATCCCGAGTGATTTTTTTAATCTTGAAAAAGGTCAAAGTTATAGCTCGATAGTTAAATACGAAGGGTGTTACTATGCTGTTGGTTCGCATGCTTCAAAAGGTTATCGGGAGTACAAAAATAAAGACGGATATATTAATGAAGTTATAGCGATTTCATTTTCAATGTTAAGTTGCGAAAATGAATCTGGCGATCTATTGCAAAAAAAAGAAAGTCATTTTTCTACTGCACTTTATCCAAAAACTACGCAATCAATAGTTGAAGTCGGTACTTTCTTTTTGGGCAACTACTGGTACGGTTTTGAAACACAAAATCTTGATGGTGTAGTTAGTATGGATGAAGTTCAAAGGGATACTAACTCTAAAATTTTTATTGGTAGGATTTTTTATAAAAATCAATTTGTGGAGATTGTAAATTTGCACAACTATTTAAATATTACCGATTCAAGTGATAATCAAGTTATTATTTTTAAAGATAGTGAATCTAAATTAGTTGGATTAATAATTGATTTTCTTGGACCAATTTGTGAAATACCACAAGACATGATTGGCGATCCAAAAGGAATCTTTACATCAAGAGAGAGTTTTGTAGAGATGATTGCAAAACCACCTCAAGGGGTTACAAATAAAATCTTATCAATAATAAACCCAAATAAATTAATTGAAACTTTGAGTAAATTAGTTGACTACTAAATACATTCCTAACTACATATGATTTTTATTTGTTGTTAGGTTTTTTCTAAATCTGTGGGCAAGAAATATGTAGCCCTATTTCATCAAATTTATTTTTTACTTTCTCAATCGTTTGAAAGTTAACTCCCCAATAATTTTCACTTTTTACCCAAACACGAACCATAAGAGTTATTGAACTTTCACCCAATTCTTTGACTGCTACAAAAGGTAATTCTGGTTCAAAAAGTATCCTTGAATCATCGTTTAAAACTTCTAAAATAGCTTCTTTTACAAGTTTGATGTTGTTGTTGTAGTTGATTTCAAAAACCATATCAACTCTTCTTGTTGGTTTTCTTGAATAGTTTATAATTTTGCCACTTATGATGCTTGCATTTCCTAAAATTATCATTTTATTGTCACCAGTTTTCATAAATGTATGGAAAATATTGATCTCTTCAACTGTTCCACTAACACCTCCAACTTCAACAAACTCATCAATTTTAATTGGCTGAAATAAAATAATCATAATCCCAGCACTGATATTTGATAATGTACTTTGAAATGCCAAACCAATAGCTAAACCAACAGCTCCAAGAACAGCGATAAATGAAGTAGTTTCTATCCCAATTTGGCTAAGTGAAGCTAGAGCTACAATTACAAGCAAAAGTCCGTAGATGACACTTGAGAGAAATTTCCCTAAAGTTTTATCAAAATCTGGTGTTTTACTTAACCCTTTTATGATTATGTCTGTGAATACTCGTGCTAATTTTTTACCAATATAAAAAATCAAAACACCAATTGCAATTTGAACGGAATGGCTAATAATAAGATCAAAAGTGATATTTCCCATACAATCTCCTAATTTAAAGTATGAGATTATAGTTAAATATTATGTAATATCTGATAATGTGTCAATTCTATGATTTTAAAAAGGTTTTATGGTGAGAATTTTATTTGTAAATATTTTTGTATTGTTGTTTTTTATCGGCTGTGGTGGTGGTAGTTCTACAACTTCAACTACCGGAGGTGGTGGTTCTAGCAACAATACGCCCACTATCAAAAAAGGTATTTTTGTTGATTCACCGGCTTATGGTCTTTATTATAAAACTGCAACACAAAGTGGATACACGGATGATAAAGGTGAGTTTACCTACATAGATGGTGAAACCATAGAATTTAAATTGGGTAATTTATCTTTTGGAAGTGTAAGAGGAGGTGAGTTAATCACCCCCTATACCATTTCAAATGACACTAATAGTGATACTCCAAGTAATAATACAATCAATATGGCTATTTTGCTTCAAAGTTTTGATAGCAATAGAAGTGATAATATTTTGGATATGAGACAGCTAAAAGATGTTAATTTTAGTGACATAACATTAAATGCAACCCCAGAAGATTTAGGTTTAAAAGTCACAACTTTTCTTAGTAATAATAGCAATATTGGCGACACTAATTTTAGAACAAGCATTTCGGCTGATGATGCAAAAACTAATCTTAGAGATTATGTGGTTTTTTCAGATAAATCACTTGCCGATCCAAAGCGTTCAAATCAATGGCATATTGATAGCTTAGGATTGTCAAATATTTACGGAAAAAGTAATGCAAAAACTTATATTCAAATTGTCGACGATGGTTTTGATAGTAACCATGAGGATTTAAAAGCGAATTATGATGCAAATAGGTCGTGGAATTTTGGAACAAACCAAAATGATCCAACATCAGCTTCAGATGAGTTAAGCCATGGTACTAAAGTTGCTGGAATAATTGGAGCTAGGGGATTTAATGGTATAGGAATTAGGGGGATAGTCCCTTATGGTAAAATTTCAGGTTATACATATTTGGGTGAAGATATAAATGGAGCTAGTATGGGTGGAATAGAGAATCTTGAAAAAGCTTGGTTTAGTGGTGATAATGCTAATGATATATTAGTTAGCAATAATAGCTGGGGATATTCTATTGAATCATATTATGACAATGAAGATATTTTAGAAAAAGGTGCCACGCTGTTAAGAAACGGCAAGGGTAGAGTGTATGTTTTTGCTGCTGGAAATGATAGAGTTGATATAGATACTCCAACTAAAAAATTATATGGAAATTCAAATCTTTCCAACACTGCTAATGGACCTTATTCTATTGCTGTTGCTGGGGTTGGATATAATGGTAAATTTGCTTCATACTCTTCACCTGGATCAAATATTTTAGTTAGTGGATATACTAATGACATAACAACAACAGATAAAAAAAATGGCTATACAAATTATTTTAATGGAACAAGTGCCTCAGCACCAATGGTTAGTGGAATTTTGGGACTTGTTCTTGAAAATTGTCCAGATTTAACTTACCGAGATGTTAAGTATCTCCTTGCAACTACTTCAAAAAGAACAGATACAACCAATTCAACTTGGGTAAAAAATTATGCTAATTTATGGCATAGCACAGATTATGGATATGGAATAATTGATGGTGAAAAAATTATTAATAGTTGCAAAAGTAACTACACTCTTTTGCCAGATGAGATACAAGTAGAAAGTGAAGCTTTTATTGAAGATGTTTGGAATCCTACTATTGTTAATGATACAGCCAGTGTAGTTTTGGATTTAAATATTTCAGATAATAACATCACAAAAACAGAGTGGATTGGCGTCTATATTGATTTCATTCATCATCGTCCAGCTGATTTACAAATTCTTTTAACATCACCAAAAGGGACTAAAACTGAATTGTTAAATAGTGAAAATGCACTTGATGAGAGTGAAGGATACTATCAAAAATATGTTAGTTTTAGACTAGCAAGTCAAGCGTTTTATAATGAAAAGCCAAAAGGGATATGGAAATTGGAATTTAAAGATAATAGATTAAATGGCAAAAACGGTGACATAATATATGCGAAGCTTGAAGTTAGGGGACACTAAAATGGTAAAAATAATATTGCTAGTTATGGTTTTTATGTTAAATCTATTTGCTACAAATATCACTATCAAAGATAAAGGGCGACTTGAAACACTTGATGTTGTTAGAAATGGAATTTCAAATGATGTTAGATATCGATATGGTGAGTATAAGTTTTATAACAATTCATTTCTTTTGGTTAAATTTAATCAGATAACACCAGAACTTATATCTTCATTTGAAGATAAATTTGGATTAAAATTGGTTCAAATTTTGGTAATTGGATATTATGTTTATCAATTTGATGGAGATATAAATGAAAAAGTTTCGTTAATATCAAAAGAGGAAAATGTCCTGAGTGTAAAACCAAATTGGATTTCAAAACCAAATAAATATTAAATATTTAGGGTAAATTATGAGATGTGTAACTTGTGAAAAATTATCTTTTTATATGATTTGCAAATCTTGTCAGGCGAGGTTTTTTACACCTGTATTTAATAAAAGAGAGATTAGTAAAAACTTTTTTGTTTATAGTTTTTATGAATATGATGTGGTTAAAGATTTATTAAATAGTAAATATCAATTTTACGGAGATAGAATATATAATATTTTAGCAAAGTTATCTTTTGCAAAATTTGCTTTAAATTTTGATTTTATAGATAGTGTTGATGTGGTTGCCATTGATGATCACACAAGACACGATTTTTCCCATACAGCAATATTGGCAAAACATCTAAAGTCAAAACTTTTAAACTATAAAATTGATATTTTAAAAGCAAACAATCAAATAAAATACGCAGGTAAAACACTAAAATTTAGAAAAGAAAATCCAAGAGATTTTGTCTACAAAGGGTTAAAAAATAGGATTGTCATCCTAGTAGATGACATAATTACAACAGGTACAACGATACTTGAAGCAAAAAAAGTTTTGGAAAAAAATGGCTGTAAAGTCCTTTTTGCTTTAACGCTAAGCGATGCAAAATTTTGATTTTCATTAATTGATACTATTGGAATTGTATGTTATCCTTGCCTTATGAAAAATATAATCGAAGAAATTTTTAATAAAGTAAGTTATTGGCAAGAGAAACGATTGCTATTAGGTGCAATTGATCCTTCTTATTTTCAAAATAAAAAGATTATGGTTTCACTTTTAAATATCTCTTCACAGCTTGTTTCGGCTGAAAATAGTGCGAAAAAAGATATGTGGAATCACCAAATAAAAAAATACAATATGGGTGATGATATTTTAATAAGTGTAAGCAAAGAACTTTTGAGTGATGAGGATTTTGCATCAAGTGCTATTGTTAAATACAATAGAACATATATTTATTTAACACAAGAACTAAAGTCAAACAGAGATTTGGCTGTAATGGCGGCTCAAAATGAAACAACAGATAATCCAAATAATGAGCCAATTTTAAAATATATGTCTGAAAAACTTCAAGATGATATTGAAATTTCAGCGTTAGCTACTATGAGAAATATAGAAAATTTAAGATATTCAAGACAACTCCAAAATAATAAGTATTTTTTAGCAGATATGATAAATCTACTCTATGAAGATGATTTGAAATATAAAATTTTAAAATATATGAATCCAGAACTTCTAAAAGATAAAAGATTTATAAGTAAACTTGGTTGTTTTGATGGGCTTTGTGAAAATTTTAGGGGTGACATGTTGTTTGTTGCTTATTCGGTTGAAAACGATATTAAGATATTAAGAAAAACAGAAATTTTTGATGAAAGAATTGTGGAAGCAGTATTTAATTCAAAAGATTATGCAAGGGATAAACATAAGTCTTTGGTGATATTGTTTAGATATATTGAGAGATTTAATAGTGATTTTGAAGAGCTTGATGGGAAAATAAAAGATAAGAAACTCCTTGGGAGACTTTTTTGGGAATTAGCACAAGTTGCAGTTGATGACTTATTGTAGTTAAAAATATTTGTAAGATTTAAGGAGAGATATTGGTAGGAATTATAGATTATAACATCGGAAATTTGGCATCTGTTTACAATGCTTGTAGCCTAATTGATACAAAAGCAGTAATAGTAAGCAATCCAGATGATGTTAGAAAATACGATAGAGTTATTTTACCAGGTGTTGGTGCTTATGGTGATGCGATGGAGTATTTAAAAAAAACAGGGATGGATATAGCTGTTTTAGAGTTTGCTAAAAGTGGGAAACCTATGATTGGGATTTGTCTTGGGATGCAACTTTTATTTGATAGTAGTGAGGAGTTTGGATTTACCAAAGGGCTTGGACTTATTTCTGGTGAAGTTGTGTCATTTGATAAAACAAAAATGGATATGGAAAATCACAAAATACCACATATGGGATGGAATAAAATTTTTAATAAAAACAATAAGCTTTTTGATGGATTGGAAAATCCATATTTGTATTTTGTCCACTCTTATCATGTAAAAACTGATGATAAATACACAATTGGAACTACACATTATGGTTATGATTTTGTTAGTGCGGTACAAAAAGATAATATTTATGGTTTTCAACCACACCCTGAAAAAAGTCATGATAATGGGATAAAGATACTTAAAAATTTTATGAAACTATAAAAGTATGAGTAGCCAAAAAACAACTACAAGTTTGAGTTATCAAATTCTAAAATATTTCTAAAAAGGGAAAAAATGAAAAAAATAGTTATAACAGGTGCTAGTGGATTTGTAGGGACAAGCTTGACAAAGGTGTTTAAAAATGAAGGGTATGAAGTTGTTGCAGTTGATAGAAAAGATTTAAGTGATATTGGAAAACTTGCTTTAGTTTTAGATGGTGCAAGTGCTATTGTAAATCTAGCTGGAGCAAATATCGTTGCAAGATGGAGTGATGAGTATAAAAAATTACTTTATAGCAGTAGATTAAATACTACATCTGCATTAATTGAAACAATTGGGCTTTGCGAGAATAAACCTGAAGTTTTAATCTCAACTTCAGCAGTTGGAATTTACAAAAACGATAAAGAATACAATGAAGAAAATATTGAGTATTGTGATGATTTTTTAGGAAATCTTTGTAAAGAGTGGGAAGCTAAAGCACTTGAAGCTGAGAATTTTGGAGTGCGAACTGTGATATTTAGATTTGGGATAGTGATGGGAGATGGTGGAGCGTTGGCAAAAATGTTGCCACCTTTTAAATTTGGCGTTGGTGGAACTATAGGTGATGGAAGTCAAGCGTTTTCATTTATCCATATAGAAGATTTAATGAACTGCTATCTATTTGCTCTAAATAACACTTTAAGTGGAGCTTACAATTTAACTGCCCCAGTTCCAACAACAAATAAAGGACTCACAAAGGCTCTTGGAAAAACATTGCATCGTCCTACAATCTTCCCTGTGCCAGAATTTGTTTTAAGGCTAATTTTTGGAGAAGGTGCAAAAGTTTTAACAGATGGACAGAGTGTTGTGCCAAAAAGATTACTTGATGCTGGGTTTAAGTTTGGATTTAAAACGATAGAAGAGACGATTGAAAATTTAGTAGGAGAAAAATAAAATATGGAAATATTACCAGCGATAGATTTAAAAGATGGAAAAGCGGTTAGGCTTAGTAAAGGGCTTATGGAGAGTGCGAAGATTTATAGTGATGAACCTTGGCAGGTTGCTAAAAGATTTGAAGAGCTTGGGAGTAAGTGGATACATATAGTTGACCTTAATGGTGCTTTTGCGGGAGTTCCTGCAAATTTGGAACAGATACGAAAAATCAGAGAAAATTGTAATCTTAAGATGGAGCTAGGCGGTGGAATACGAGATGAAGAGACTATTAAAATGTATCTTGAACTTGGTGTTGATAGATTGATTCTTGGGAGCATTGCTGTTAAAAATCCGCAGTTTGTAAAAGATATGGCTTCAAAATATCCAATTGCTGTTGGGATTGATGCACTTGATGGAATGGTTGCTGTTGAAGGCTGGGCTGAGGTTTCAACTATGAAAGCTACCGATTTGGCAAGAGAGTTTGCAAATGTTGGAGTTGAAGCGATTATTTGTACAGACATCTCAAAAGACGGGATGCTTTGCGGTGTAAATGTTGAGTTTACTGAAGAAATCGCCCTTGCTAGTGGAGTTGAAACAATAGCAAGTGGCGGAGTAAAAGATATAAATGACATCATTAATTGTAAAGCAAATGGAAATATCGCTGGAGTTATCGTTGGGAAAGCATTTTATGAGGGAACTTTGGAGTTAGAAGAGGGATTTAGAATATTAAATGACTAACAACCTAATCAATTTTATAATCAAAAAATATTTAAAATATGACAATAAAAACCCATTTATAAGTATCACAGCACTACTGTCTTTTTTTGGGGTGGCTATTGGTGTGATGGTTTTGATTGTTGCGATGTCTATTATGAATGGTGTTTCAAAAGAGTTTCAAGATAAGCTTTTTACTATGAATTATCCACTTAGTATCTACCCAAAACTTGAGCCAACTGTTAGTAAAGAGTTGCTTTTAAATCTTGAAGCAAAGTTTCCAGATATGTCATTTTCTCCATATATTAGTTCTCAAGTGATGATTCAAAAAGAGGGTATGATGAGTGGAGGGCTTTTATTTGGTGTTGATATGTTAAAAGAAGCAAAGATAAATAAAATTTACAAAGAGGCTTTGCCACCTAATGCTACACAAAACAAATTTGACATCATAACAGGTGCTGGGATAAGCGATGAGCTTTTACTTGTAAATGGCGATAAAACCACTTTATTTTTTAGTAGCCTTGATCCAAATGGATTTAGTATGATGCCTAAAATGAAAAGATTTAACTATCAAGGTAGTTTTATATCGGGACTTACTGCTTATGATAATGCTTATATGTTTACATCTATTGAGGCGCTTCAAACTATTTTGCAAAGAGATGAAGATACTTATGATGGAATTCATATCTACTGTGCAAATCCTATGGTTGATATTGAAAGAATTAGAAAAGAGTTACCTGAGTTTGAAGTTGGCGTGATTGGCTGGTGGCAACAAAATGGAAACTTCTTTAGTGCGATGGAGCTTGAAAAACAAGCGCTCTTTCTTGTGTTGATGTTGATTATTTTGATTGCTTCACTAAATATCATAAGTTCACTTCTTATGACGGTAATGAGTAGAAGAAAAGAGATAGCACTATTACTTTCAATGGGTGCCAGTGAAAATGAGGTTAAACAAGTATTTTTTCGATTAGGGATGATTATTGGTGTTGGCGGGATATTTTTTGGACTAATTCTTGGATTTATCGGAATGTATATTTTGGGTAATTTTGACATTATTTCACTACCTGCTGATGTTTATGGAACAACAAAATTACCAGTTTCACTTGATATTTTAGATTTTGTATTTATTATTTTAGGCTCATTTAGTATTGTTTTTTTATCCTCTTATTACCCTGCTTATAAAGCTACAAAGATTGATGTTTTAGAGGTTTTAAGAAACGAATAAACTCATCTCAATCATCAGTTATTAAGCAACTTTTGCATATAATCTTCAAATTTTTTGTAATATAAAATCAAATTTAATAAGGAAAACAAATGCCAAAAAGAGAAGATATAAAAACCATTTTGCTTATAGGCTCTGGTCCTATTGTTATAGGTCAGGCATGTGAGTTTGATTATAGTGGTACTCAGAGTGTTAAAACTTTAAAAGAATTAGGTTATAGAGTAGTTCTTATTAATTCAAATCCAGCAACTATTATGACAGACCCAGAATTTGCAGATAAAACATATATAGAGCCAATCACTGAAGATGTGATTGCAAAAATTATTGAAATTGAGAAAGTTGATGCAATTTTGCCAACAATGGGTGGACAAACTGCACTCAATGTTGCTACAAGTATGTATGACAAAGGTATGTTAAAGGGAATAGAGTTTTTAGGTGCTCATCCTGATGCTATTAAAAAAGGGGAAGACAGGCACCTTTTTAATGAAGCTATGAGAAAAATTGGTATGGATTTACCTAGAAGTGCAAATGCTTACAATCTTGAGGAGGCTATTAAGGTTGTTAAAGACATAGGCTTCCCTGTAATAAGTCGTGCTTCATTTACACTTGCAGGTGGTGGAAGTGGAGTTGCGTATAATATGGAAGAGTTTAAAGCTCTTGCAACCGCTGGACTTGAAGCTAGTCCAATTAGTGAAATTGAGATTATGGAATCTATGCTTGGTTGGAAAGAGTATGAGATGGAAGTTATCAGAGATAAAAAAGATAACTGCATCATAGTTTGTTCAATCGAAAATCTTGACCCAATGGGTGTTCACACAGGTGATAGTATCACTATTGCACCAGCACTTACTTTGACAGATAAAGAATATCAAAATATGAGAAATGCATCTTTTGCAATTCTAAGAGAGATTGGTGTTGATACTGGTGGATCAAACGTACAATTTTCAATTTGCCCAAATACAGGTAGAATGATAGTAATTGAGATGAATCCAAGGGTAAGTAGAAGTTCGGCACTTGCTTCAAAAGCAACTGGTTATCCAATAGCAAAAGTTGCAACACTATTAGCAGTTGGGTTTACACTTGATGAGATTGAAAATGATATCACAGGTACTACTGCTTCGTTTGAACCTGTTATTGATTATATTGTTACAAAAATTCCAAGATTTACTTTTGAAAAATTTCCTAAAGCAAACTCAACTTTAACAACTTCTATGAAATCTGTTGGTGAAGTTATGGCAATGGGGAGAACATTTAAAGAATCTATTCAAAAGGCACTTTGTTCACTTGAAACTGGACTTTATGGATTTAATCCAATTGAAGCAGATATGGAAACAATAAAAAAAGAGATAATTAGACCAAATTGTGATAGGTTGCAATATCTTATGCAAGGTATGAGAGAAGGGCTTACAAATCAAGATATTTTTGAATTATCAAAAATTGACCCTTGGTTTTTAACTCAGTTTAGAGAAATTTGTGATTTAGAGCATAGTATTAAAAAATTTGGTACATCAATTTTAAGTGATGAAAAAAATCTAAGATTGGCTAAAACTTTTGGATTTAGTGACAAAATGATTAGCACGCTTATTGGTTGTGTTGAAGATGATATTTATGAGGCTAGAAAAAAATTAGATATCACTTTTGAATACAATGAAGTTGATACTTGTGCGGCTGAATTTAAAGCTCTAACTCCATATCTTTATTCAACAACAAATATAACATCATTACCAAAAAAATCTGTTTGCGAAGATAAGCAATCAAAAGTTTTAATTATTGGTGGCGGACCAAATAGAATAGGGCAAGGGATAGAGTTTGATTACTGTTGTGTTCATGCTTCTTTTGCGTTGGCTGAGATGGGGATAAAAACAATTATGTACAATTGTAATCCTGAAACTGTAAGTACAGACTATGATACAAGTGATGTTCTTTATTTTGAGCCTATTGATTTTGAGCATGTAAGAAGTGTGATAGAGCATGAGCAACCTGATGGTATTATTGTGCATTTTGGTGGACAAACTCCGTTAAAATTGTCAAATGCAATTCATAACATGGGTGGGAAAATAATTGGGACAACCGCTGAAGTTATTGATTTGGCAGAAGATAGAAAAAAATTCTCTACATTTGTTGAAAAAGCTGGATTATTGCAACCAGAGAATGGAACAGCTGTAACATTACATGAAGCTTTAGAAATTGCTCAAAGAATAGGTTATCCAGTCCTTGTTAGACCATCTTTTGTGCTTGGTGGAAGAGGTATGAAAATTGTTTATAATGAAGCTGAACTTAAACTTTATATGGATGAAGCAGTTAGCGTTAGTAATGACGCACCAGTTTTGGTTGATAAATTCTTGGATCGTGCGATTGAGCTTGATGTTGATTGTATTACTGATGGTGTTGATGTTTATATAGGTGGAATTATGCAACATATTGAAGAAGCTGGAATTCACAGTGGAGATAGTGCTTGTAGCTTGCCACCGATTAGTTTAGATGATGAGATGCTAAAAGAGGTTGAAGAGAAAACAAAAACTATGGCACTTCTCCTTGGTGTTAAGGGTTTGATGAATACTCAATATGCAATCCATCAAGGTAAGATTTATCTAATTGAAGTTAATCCAAGAGCTAGCAGAACAGTACCATTTGTTAGTAAAGCAACAGGAATCCCTTTGGCTAAAGTAGCTACTAGAGTTATGTGGGGCGAGAGTTTAAAAGATGCTTTAAATGTCTATGATAAAAATCAAAAAATTGTTAAACTAAATACTACAAATAATATTTTAAAACCTATCCTGAAAGGTCATGTAGCTGTTAAAGAAGCTGTTTTTCCATTTAATAAACTGATTGGAGCTGACCTTATTTTAGGACCAGAGATGAAAAGTACTGGTGAAGTTATGGGGATTAGTAGTAATTTTGGAAGAGCTTTTGCAAAAGCACAATGTGCAGCTAAAAATCTACTTCCTGATAATGGTGGAAAAGTCTTCTTGTCATTAGCTAGTCTTGATAAAGAGTTTGCGCCAAAAATTGCATCTGAACTTATATCTTTAGGTTTTAGTGTTGTGGCAACTGGAGGAACTTACAATGTTATCAAAGAGGCAAATGTTGAATGCACTAAAGTTTTAAAAGTTAGTGAAGGTCGACCAAATATTACAGATAGTCTTATGAATAATGAAATAGTTATGGCCATAAATACAAGTGATGGGAAAGAGGTGAGTAAAGAGGATGGAATGACAATAAGAAGAACAGTGCTTAGAATGAATATCCCGTATGTTACTACTGTTGCTGGTGCAATGGCTTCTATCGAAGCTATAAAATCTCAAAAAGATAAAACAGCACTTTATCCAAAATCAATTCAAGATTTTTTGGCTGATTAAAGAATAAATATGGACAAAAATAAAATTTATTTAGTCCAAAGTGACACAACTGTTGGCTTTTCATCTCTTAATAATGAAAAGTTAGCAGAGGTAAAAAATAGAGATATAAATCAAAAAACTCTTATGGTGATAGATTGTTTTAAAAAGCTAAAATCTCAAACTCGTATCCCAAGCAAATACAAAAAAATTGTTAGAAAATCAAAATTTACAACTTTTATATATCCAAATCAAAGGTCATTTAGAGTTGTTTTACAAGATATGGAGCATTTTAATTTTGTTGAAAAGTTTAATGCAATATTTTCAACATCAGCAAATGAGACAAAAAAATCATTTTCATACCAATATGCATATAATAAATCTGATGTAATCGTTTTTCAAAAAGATGATTTTATAGAGACTAATGGTTCAAAGATTTTCAAATTTTCAAATTTTCAAATCAAAAAAATAAGATAACTATTCCTCTTTCTCTTTTGGCTGATCTTCTAAATTTTGCATAATAAGTGAGTCTGTAATTTGATTTTTAAATTTTGCATCTTCTAGTTGTTGGATTAGAAATTTATTCTCTTCTTTGAGTGACATATAGTGTGCATACAGTCTATTTATATCTTTACTTACATAGTATATATTGTTGCTTAGGTATATTTTCGGCAATGATAAAAGCATAATCGCACCAAATATAATCCCTATAAAATATACAGATCCCTTTGGCGTAAAGATAACTTTTTTATCTATATGATGTTTAATATTAATCAAATTTAAAAACCCTCATTTTTGAACTTCTACTTCTTGGATTTTTTTTAATTTCATCATTTGTTGGTATTATTGGTTTTTTTGTGATTATTTTCCCTTTTTGGTTATTGTTACCACATTCACAACGAAAAACATTTTGAGGGCAAATGCACTTTTGACTCCATTTTTTAAAATAGTTTTTCACTATCCTATCTTCTAATGAATGAAATGAAATAATAGCCACGGTACATCCTTTAATATTTGCCATTTCAAGTGCTTTAAATAGGTCTTCAAGTACATCTAATTCGTGATTTACTTCAATTCTTATTGCTTGAAATGGAAGCGTTGCTGGGTGAAGTTTACCTCTATGCATATTTTTTTCAAGCATTAAAGAGAGTTCTTTTGCACTATTAAATGGTCTATTTTTTATAATCAGTGATGCAACTTTTTTATACTCTGCAACTTCACCATATTCTTTTAGGATATATTCAAGTTGATTGATTGAGTAGGTATTGACAACTTCATAAGCACTCAGTTTGTTTGTTTTATCCATTCTCATATCTAAAACATCACTATGAAAACCAAATCCTCTGTCATCTTTGTCAAGTTGTAATGATGACACACCAATATCAGCTAGTAAGCCAGTTATTTTTTTATCAACAGTTAAAGAGATGATATCTTTAAAATTTCCTTTGTTGAAGATTATTCTGTCACCGTGTTTACTAAGTCTATCTTTTGAGAATATTAATGCTTCATCATCTTGGTCGTTACAAATCATTTTTATATTTTTATTATTTTCTAATATACCATTTGTATGTCCACCATAACCAAGTGTACAGTCAATTATATACCCATCATCAATATGATTAAATGTTTTAACAACTTCGTCGTATAAAACTGGAATGTGCGGTATCTGGTTCAAAATATTCCTTTATGAAATTAATGGATTTAAAATTCGCGGATTATATCATATAAATGCTATAAACTATTGTAATATAGGGATATTAAGGAAATACAAAGGTTGAATAGTATAAAGTTTTACACAAAAAAATTAAAGGATTATAATATGAACAAAGCTGAATTCATAGATGCTGTTGCTGAAAAAACTGGTTTATCTAAAAAAGACTCTAAACTTGCTCTTGAGGCAACTTTAGAAACTATCACTGAAGCACTTGCTAAAGGTGATTCTGTATCTTTCATTGGATTTGGAACATTCTCTGTTTCTACAAGAGCTGCAAGAACTGCAAGGGTTCCTGGGACTGGCGCTGAAGTTAAAGTTCCTGAGACTAAAGTTGCTAAATTTAAAGTTGGAAAAGCTTTAAAAGATTCAGTAAAATAATCTTCCTTTTCTAAAGCTTGTCTTTTTTTTTAAAAGACAAGCTTTTTTATTTTATGCCCGTGTGGAGAAATGGTAAACTCAGTTGATTCAAAATCAACCGCTTCACGGCTTGGCGGTTCGAGTCCGCCCACGGGTACCATTAACTCATCTAATACAATCCAAATACACCTCATAAACCCCCAAAATATAATCTTCCTTGAGATATTAATCGTCTAAACAAATCTAACTTAATTCAATACCAACCACCACTAAAAATGGGGGTCAAAGTGGGGATTGATTTTGAAGTGTAAAATATGGCTAAAGATACAATAAGTACAGATAATATAATTTTGAGTTTGAAAAATAAAGTACTTAATAAAATAACAGATAAAGAAATTGAAGCATTAATAAAATTTTGTTTAGATAATGATACAAAAACATTTAACTTTCGTGGTGGATTTTCTTTAGCTATGAAATCAAATAATTTATTATGGCGGTATCGCTACTCAATGGATTTAAAAAAGTACGATACAAATTTTGGAAAATATCCGAGTGTATCACTCAAACAGGCACGGGATAAATGAAAGTTATATAAGAAAAAAATAGAAGAGGGGATAAATCTGATTTTAGAAAATAAAGAAAAAATAGAAACAATCAAAAAAGAAAATGAACTAAAAAACGCTTATGAAGTCAATACTATTTATTTTATATCTGAAAAATATCTCACTACAAAACAAAATCATTAAAAATTTAAAAGATATAACTATTGATAAAGCACGGGCAAGATTGAATGAACATTTTTTTAATTATCTTCTAAAAAAAGAAAATACCCCAATTTATGAAATTACTTTGGAGCATATAATAAGAGCTTTAGAGATTATCCAAGATGATTTTCAAACGAACTGCTAAAATAGGCAGTCAATAAATCATCAAAAGTTATATTTTTTTTGAACCTTAAACTAAGAGATTAGTTTTTGATAAACTCTTATAATGAGAATGTCAAAGAGATTCTAAAAAATTTAGATTTAAATTTAAAACATTATATTCATGTGTTACAGCATATAAAACAGCACAATATTCCAATGAGAGATGTTGAGCTAAAAACTACAATAAAAGCTAGTGAGCAATAATAACTCAAACTTTTAAGACATGAAAATAAGATACTTGAACAAGAGTGCAAGATCCTCTTGTGAAGGAAAGCTGTTTCCTTAGTAAATCACTCCCTGTTAGAAAAAAGCAACAACATAATGAGCTTATAAAATTTATATTTGTTTTTAGTAGAAATAATTATGTCACCAGAAGGATTAAAGATAAACTAAAAGATTTGAATATACTGAATTTTATTACAATAGAACAAGATCGCATATTTATTTATGAAATATGTCGCCTGCTGGTTTTGAAGAAATTAATTTAGTGCTACAAAAGGAAATATCTGGATAGAATCATCAAAAAAGTGTCTTAAATTAAGTTAGCACTTCAGTTCTTATAGATTTTATTCCACCTATTAAAAATATTCTAGCCTCACCAATTACTCTTTAATTATCGTAATAACAAGCTCTCCAACTTCGATACCAAATTTTTTCATTTTAGAATGGTTTAGTATAACGCCATCATTTTGGAGGTGGAGCCAGTCCTTTACATCAATATCAATGGTTCTATTTCCATAAGGGATACGCATAGTGTAGTCAATCATCACTGTATTCCCATTAGCAATCATTGAGGCATTACCGACTATATCGCCAGCAGTAGCTATGAATTTTTTATCTCCATCAGGTTTCATTGTCCAAGTACGGTGAAGTTTTTCGCCATCATTATAGAGGAAATTTTCATCTAGCGTTCCGACACCGTTTTCGTCCCAACTTCCTACTAAATCCCCCTTAAATGTACGAATAATTTTGCCGTTACGGTCTTTTACCATTCCATATGCTTTAAGATTGCCATTAAAATAGCTTTGCGGGATAAATTCTGGGGTAGTGTTTTTAAAATCCTCAATTTGAATCGATGAACATCCAGTAAAAAAGGTACAAAGACCTAGTGTTAGAATAGTTTTTAGCTTCATTGTTGCAATCCTACATTAAGATGGTGATTTGCATCACGGGTAAATACAACTTGAACTAGGTTAAGATTACGGGTTAAAAATCCAGCTTCACAGTATGTTAGGTAAAGCCTCCACATACGGATAAAATACTCATCAAATCCAAGTTTTTTTATTTCATAAAGTTTTGCATGGAAGTTTTCGTTCCAGAGTCTAAGTGTCTTTGCGTAATCTTCAGTGAACTCTTCCATATGTAACAAATTGAGTCGTGTATGGAGTGAAGTTGTCTCTAAGAGTTTTGCAACGCTAGGTAGATGTCCACCAGGGAAAATATATTTTTGAATAAAATCAGTCCCTTTGCAATAAGCATCATAGCGTTGATCTGGCATCGTTATAATCTGCATCGTAATGACCCCATGAGGTGCTAGAAGTAATTCACATTTTTTGAAAAACACATCAAAATATTCCCTTCCTACTGCCTCAAACATCTCAACAGCTATAATTGCGTCAAATTGACCCTCCATGTCTCGATAGTCTTTGAGCATAATGTCAATATTATCTTCCACTCCGTTAGTTTTAAATTGCTCTTGTGAATGCTTGAGTTGTTCAATTGAAAGGGTTAGAGTACTTACATGCACACCATACTCTTTTGCCAAGTGGGTTGCCATTGATCCCCATCCTGAACCAATCTCAAGCACTTTATAGCCTGGTTTGAGGCGGAGCTTTTTAGCTAAAATATCAATTTTTCGCTTTTGAGCATCATGGAGTGATTCTTCTGGGGAATCAAAAATAGCCGAGGAATACATCATCGTCTTATCAAGCATTAAAGCAAAAAAATCGTTTGATAGATCATAATGTTCTGAAATATTTTTACGCGACCTTGTGCGAGAATTTTTACGCATCCAGTGACGAATTTTATTGAACTGAGGAAGAAGATTGTAGAGTGAAAAAGATTTTTCATGCTCACTTAGAGTTTCTAGTTGTTTGGCATTTATCATTGCTATTGAAAGAAGTGCAGTGAGATTATCGCATTCAAAATCCCCATCCATATAACTCTCTGCAAATCCTATATCTCCATATAGAGCAAGGCGTTTGAAAAAAGCACTCGATTTTATAGTGAGGTGTACTACCGTACCGCTTTTATCTCCGTAATTTTTTAGTTCATTGTTTGGATAAGTGACTATTATATTACCAACTTCTAATTTTGATAAATACTTATGACCTTGACGGTTCCAAAATCCTTTCATATTGATTCCTTTTTAATTTGATCTTGTGGGCGTGGTGAATTAAACCTTAAACCTTTTAGTTTAAGAATAAACGATTGCCAAAGTGTGCGTGTCACAACAAACATTGATAAAAATTTGTGTTTATACAATAAAGAACGAATAGTTGATACTGAATAATCTCTTGCTGTTCCTTTGAAATTGGAAATCAGCATATTTTTCCCCCCTTCAAATAGAGTAATTTTAAGTCCAAAGTGATCACCTGTATAGTCAAGTTCAAATTCATAAGTTCCTTCATATCCCATAAATGGGGAAACATACATACTTTTAGAACACTTTGCAACAAATCTACCATAATTATTTTTTTCAAAATTGAGTGGATAAAGTACCCGTCCACCGTTGTAATTATGTACTTCAGCAATAGCGTGTTGTACATCATTGTGTTCATCTAATAACAACAACATACTAATTGGATTAAATACAAAATGAAACATTCTAGGCAAAGTAATAAACCGTAATTTTGATGGATTTTCCCAGTCCATATTTTTTATTATCTCTGTTGTGTTGTTAAAAAAATTATCACTTTCCCCAAAATGATCTTCTGTTAAAAACCCCATAATACCAGCTTTGTTAATTTTAAAAAGAGAATTTTTTAGTGAAGCAATATCAAATACATCAATATCAAGAAAAAAATAATCATACGTAAAGGTGTGTATTTTTGGAAAGAATCGCTTATGAAAAATCTCTCCTTGATAAAAGCTATGGCTCATAAAGGTTCTCCTAACTCTTCTGCAATACGGTTGGCACTCCACAAACCATCTTCATGAAACCCATAACGCCAATAAGCTCCTGCATAGTAAGTATGGTTGTGCCCACTTATCTCATTGTAACGCTTTTGAGCATCTATTGCTTTTGTATCAAACTGAGGATGTTCATATGAGATTGTTTCGATTACATTACCAATAGATGCCGTTTCATTTAGAGATACGAAATACTCTTTTTTGGAGGTAAGATTTTGAAGACGATTAAGCCAATATGATAGTGTCACCAAATTTGCATTAGCACCTTTTTTATAGTTCCATGCGGCATATATTTTTTTATCAGGATATAGAGCTTTTTGGTCGGTATGCAATACCGCATCATTTGCTTTGTACCAAAAAGCTCCCAAAATATCATGCTCTAAAGAAGTTGCATCATCGATTAGTTTGAGAGCATCCGGAGCATGAAGCGCCATAATAACTGCATCATAATGTAATGTTTCCCCATTAGCACGAATGAGTTCTACTCCATTTTCATAACGCCTTACACCAATAATATCAGAAGATGTAATGATTTTACCAGATATATGTGGGATTATTTTCTCAACATAGTGTTTACTTCCACCACTAACAGTAAGCCACTGGTGTTGCGTACTTACTCCGAGCAAACCGTGGTTTTTAAAAAACTGCAAAAAAGTACGAGCAGGAAAATCATTCATTTTATCAGATGGTGTTGACCATATCGCAGCACCCATAGGTATTATGTATCTATTTTTGAAAACTTCTGAGTAACCTTTTAAATACTCTCCTAGACTTTTATCAAGTGCTAAAGAATTGGAATCGACATCACGATTTGCATTAGAATTAAATCGAAATATATCGTAAATCATACGATAATGGGAGATAGACAATAGATTCTTTTTTTGAAAAAATAGCCCTCTAAGAGTCTGTGCATTATATGCAACATTAGAGATTGTATCCCAAAATCCAAAACTCATATCACTATTTTCTATTTTGACACCTAAACGCTCAAAAAGTTTGGTAAGGAGCGGATAGGTTGGATAATTAAAAACTAAAAATCCGGTATCTACCCCAAAGATTTTACCTTCCTCTTTCACCATGGAGGTACGAGCATGTCCACCTAGTCGCGATTCTTTTTCATATAAATCAACAGTATGTTTTCTACTAAGAAGATAAGCAGATCCCAAACCGCTTATACCTGCTCCTATAACAGCTATTTTCATTAACATATCCCTTTTAAATAGAATTTAGACATGATATTAACGGGAGAAGAGTATTTTTCATAGTCTTTTTTAGGCAGTTCATAAACTTTTTATAAGTTATTTTAAAAATATCCATGATATTTTCTCATAATTGATACAGCAAGAAGTTTTAAAACGACTGGTGCTGTGCCGTACAAAAAGGTAAGGATTAAAATAGAGTTCTGGGAAGGATTTTTGGGTTCAAACTCAACTATTCCTAAAGCTACAAATCCAATCCCTACTGCCAGTGCGATCGAAATCTTGGTAAGCATTGCCCAAATACCAAAAAGTAATCCTGATAAATTTGTATCAGTTGTTTGGAGGTTTTGGACTATATCAGCTTGAATTGATGATGGTAGAGCCATATCTGCACCCAATGATAGTCCTGATAAGATGGTGATAATGATAAAAGGATAAACATCCCCTGAATCTAAAAATGGGACAAAAGCAAAAGCAACAGAGGCCAAAATCATCGATATATTCCAGCTTTTAGCTTTTCCAAGTGTACGAGATAAGTTTGTCCAAAATGGTAGGGCAACAATACCTGCAATAAAATATAGCAATAAAAAGATACCTGTTTTTTCAGGAACTTTTAGAACAAATTCAACATAAAACAAAAACAATGTTGCAGGTAGCGCGTTAGCAAGAGAATTTAGGACAAAAGCACTCTGTAATCGTAAAAGGTGTGGGGAGTTTGTCCAAAGTATTTTAAGTGAGTAGAATGATAAGTTTGATTGGGATGATGTTTTATTAGAAGATATACCTAGTAGTGCAAATGGCAATACACATACCAAAATAATTATAAATGAATCAAATAACAATCCCAAACTTTTATTTGCATCTTCAGATATATTGTAAAGATATGGAATTAGAAGTGCTAAAACTAGTCCCAGTAAAGCAAACAATTCACGCGCTGAACTTAGACGGGTTTTTTGATATACATCTGATGATATTTCAGCATTTAGTGCAAGATAAGGGATAGATACTAGACTCCAGCTTACATATACTAGTGTTGCAAAGAACCAAAGCCATAGGGCTTGATATTGTTGTGGTGGGTTGATGATGGCATAAAAACTAACCGCAAGTATCAAAGAACCAATTGCAATAAATGGTTTTCTTTTACCAAAACGACTTACTAGTGAATCACTTTTGTAACCTATAAATGGATCAATAAACACATCAGATAGTCGTGCTAAAAACAGCACAATCCCTACAATAGCAATATCCATACCAATTGTTTGAGAATAATAAGTTGGTAAATAAATATACAAAGGTAAGCCCAACATTGCTAAAGGGGCAGCAAGGGAACCATAAATAAGAAGACTTTTTAATGTTAGATGATGATTCAAGCGCGTAACTTCCGTTTTATGAGTCTTATGATTAGGCCAATAAATGGTATTTTCTCATAAACATTAGCTCCAGTGTCCCAGTAATCAATGTGTGAAGTGACTTTTCCATCTTCATTAAACATAACATAACTAACCCCATCAAAATGTGTTTTATTGTAGAAAAAGCTCCATCTAAGATATCCATGACGCTCAGTTCCTACTATATCAAGTAATAAAAATCTAGGATTTTCAAGTTTTGCATACATATGTCTAAAGATTTTTAAAATAGCGTCAATCCCTACAACTTCTTGGAAAGGGTCTTTGAAATAAATACTATCTGCGAATATTTCAGTAAATCTCTCATCGCTAAAATCGGCTGTAAGAGTTGAAAAAAAATTACCATAAACTTCTATATTTTTCATTAAAGTGCCTTTTGTGTTATAAAGAGTGATATTTTGTATGGAAGGTGTCGAATCAGAGATAAAAACCATGAAAGTGCCCTAGGAAATCGTATTTCAAATCCTGATGAATTTTTAAGTTCAGAAGCTATCTTATTTGCAGCGTCATAAGGCTCCATGAGCTGAGGCATTTTAAAGTTATTCTTACTTGTAAGGCGCGTTTTTACAAATCCATGATTAATAATTTTAATGGCAATATTTTTAGATGCAAGCTCTGGTTGAATTGATTCTGCTAGATTAATTAGTGCTGCTTTTGGGGCGCTGTATGCTCCTCCATATGGAAGTCCAAAATAACTAGATAAGCTAACATTCCATACCCACTCACCATATCCTTGTAGAAGAAACTTTTTAGAAAGTGGTATCATAAGTCGCACTGCACCAAGGTAATTTGTAGAGTTCATTTCCTCAAAAGCTTGTACATTCCATTCTTCTATTTTCATAACATCATAGCTTCCTGCATTGTAAAACCAACGATCTATTTGTCCATATCTACTCCATACTTGCTCTACCAATGTGTCCATAAAAATAGGTTTAGATACATCTACATCGATTAGTTCAAGAGTGCAAGGATAGCTAAATTGGAGTTCATTTAAGACTTGTGAAGTGGAAGATTCTCGGGAACTAGCAATAATATTGTGTCCATCTTTTAGCCAAATTTTTACTAGTTCCAAACCGATGCCACTACTCGCACCGACTATCCAAATTGTGAGTTTTTTCATCTTGTATTCTTTTTATTGTTTATTTAAAATATATGGTAGGAAATAATTTGTCATTTTCGTATAAATTTTTTGTTTGTTGGTATGGGAAAAATTACATTTTTTTATATTTAGGTGTGTTGCTAAATTTTAGCTTTGATGCCAAGAAAATAAAGGACTACTTTACGAATATTCAAAATAACAGTGTAGATAATCTTCGAGAAAAGATTATTTTTTTGAAAGATTTTTTGGATAAAAGCAATAGCTCCTTTATTGCAAGTAAGCCTATTCAATAAGACAAGGGCATCAACCCCTTGATAACACCTCTTTTGATATACAACAATAAACCCATCATTTATATTAATATATTGGCATAGTAATAAAAGTTCTTGAGGCTCATCTCTAGCATTTTTTAAATCCAATATATAGTTTTCTTTGAGCTTAATATAATGTGCATATGCATTACAAAACGGGCATTCCTTGTCATAATATATACTCAAAAGCTGTTTCATATTCTAGTCCATATTGGGTTATAAGCTGTAATCTCTATGCTCTTGCAAAAAAGTATATCTGGGTGTTGTTCTCCTAGATTGTAGGAATTTAAAAGTTGAAGTGAATGGTTGGTACACTTTGCTTTTGAGAGGTTCCATGGCTTATGGGAAATTGATGCTTTAAGGGTAAAACCTAATTTTTGAGTTGTGAAATAATAACGCTCAGTTGTCCAAAAAGCAAATGTATCTTTCTCGTATAGTTTTGGCTTTGATACAACAGAAAAGTTTGCTTTGAATTGGACTTTACCACTCTTATAGCAGGTCACATTGTCATCATCACAATCATAAAATCTTCTAAATCTATAAGGTAAGCCATAAAGTAATCTAGCTCCAATAACAGATAGTAAACTATCAACATCCAAAGAGAGAAAAAATACACCCCTATCCCCATGTTCATCTATAACATAGGTTCTTACATTAAGCTCATGATATTTTTTCCACAAAACAAAATCTCCAAGAAAAGGGTGGCGAACATTGTGCATTTCCATCGATACAAGCCCTAGCCAAGAATGATTGTCAAAAAAATCTAATGAGTATCCCTTTGGTAAAAGTGACATAAAATAATCGGTATTTTTAATAATAAAATGTTGGAAAAGTAGATTTTTCCATGTTTGTTTCCATGCAATAGATTTCAATATAACTCCTTTGTTTGTAGCCATTATATATATTTTAAAATTATTTATGTGTATCGATTCTGTTGTTTCATTTTTGTTGTGTTTTTGGAAGCTATTGTTATAGTTGATTTTTGGGTAGAAGATATTGGAATATTGTTGTTTTGTTTATATATTCTCATCCAATTGTAGAGTGTTTTTTCATTAACATCTAAATCTTTAGCAACTTGTATTGCTGGTTTATTACCGTTCAATACTAACTGAATTATTGTATCTCGAAATTCTTTTGTGTATTTACTTTGCTCAATTTTAGCCCTCAATTATTCATTTATTTTAACTCAGAGTTACTTTTATTCTGAGTATGAATTAGTGTAGCCGGATCAGTTTTTGAGATATAAAATTCCCTATAAATTCTCTCCGTATTTGATATACAACATCAATACTTTAAAAACTTATTGATAATACTTGTAAAAATAAAATCAACAGTAAAGTATTAAATAAATATTTATTAAATTGTATAAAAAATAGTTTTTAGATAGTTTGGACACCTTATATAAAACCTTGTAGTTTTGAAAGCTTTGTAAGTATGTTAATGATGGGATTTATAAGTGGTGCGGATGAAAAGACTTGAACTTTCACACCTTTCGGCACCAGATCCTAAGTCTGGCGTGTATACCAATTTCACCACATCCGCATATAAGTGGTACTCCCTGCACGATTCGAACGTGCGACCTACGCCTTAGAAGGGCGTTGCTCTATCCAGCTGAGCTAAGGAAGCTTAAAAAAATGAAATTTTAACTAAATAAACTTAAAATATAATGGGGTAAGCAACGGGGCTCGAACCCGCGACCCTCGGAACCACAACCCGATGCTCTAACCAACTGAGCTATGCCTACCATATAAAATAAGACCTATAAAAATTTAAAATAACTAATGGTCGGAGTGAGAGGATTCGAACCTCCGACCCCCTGGTCCCAAACCAGGTGCGCTAACCAGGCTGCGCTACACTCCGAAAAAATAACATCATTTAAAATGGAGTGGAATAATATCTTATTTTTTTTTAGTTGTCAAGTGTTTTTCAAGAAACTTTGAAAAATTATAAAATTTCTTGAAAAGTATTTAAAATTGAATTAATCCATCAATGGGAGAACTAGCTGTTGCATAAGGTTTTTTAGGAATTCTTCCTGCTTTGTAACCCATTCTTCCTGAGATAACTGCATACTTCATAGCTTCTGCCATTAGTATAGGATTTGTTGCACAAGCAATTGCGGTATTTGTTAAAACAGCTTCAGCTCCAAGTTCCATAGCAATGGCTGCATCACTTGCACATCCAACTCCAGCATCTACAATAACAGGCACTTTTACAGCATCTTTTATGAATGCAATGTTGTATCTATTTTGAATACCAAGTCCAGAACCAATTGGTGCAGCAAGTGGCATAATAGCATCAGCTCCAGCATCTTCAAGTTTTTTTGCAATGATCGGATCATCACTTGTATATGCCATAATTGTAAAACCATCTTTTTTTAGAATTTCACAAGCTTTTATAGTTTCAATAACATCTGGATATAAAGTTTTTTGCGCATCCCCAATAACTTCAAGTTTGATAATATCAATTCCAGTAGCCTCTCTCATAAGTCTAAATGTGGTAACAGCTTCCTCGGCTGTAAAACATCCTGCACTATTTGGTAAAAGTTTTACATTTGTGTCTTTAAAATAATCAAGAAGATTTTCTTCGTTTGGATTTGTTATATTAACTCTTCTAATAGCAACAGTGATAAGTTCGCTCCCACTTGCAAGTGTTGCATCTTTTGTCGTTTGAAAATCTTTATATTTACCACTTCCAACAATTAATCTACTATTAAACTCATATTTACCAATTTTTAAAATGTTGTCATTCATATTTTGTCCTATTTTTTATTTATAATTTGAAAATCGATGTTAGCTATTTTTTTCTAAATTTCCAACCATCTTGCGTGAGTATTTCTATAATTTTATCTTTTTTGTCACCTTGAATCTCAATCCATTCATCATTAATTGTCCCACCACATGCAAGTTTTTTCTTTAGTAAGGATAAAATCTCCTTCTTCGCTTTGTCTTCAATATTAAATTGCCCAACTAATGTAACTGGCTTCCCTTTTCTTTTTTCATACTTAAAAACCAATTGATGTTGATTTTTTGTTGAAGTCCCATTGTTTGGTGTGATTTCATTTAGTTTTGCACCCATTTCGAACATTATTTCATCCTTTTGTTTAGATTAATATATTTATTTTAGAAGGTGTAATAATAGCATTAAAAATGCTCATATTAAGAAATCTTTTGATAAAATCCACCCTCAAATTCTATAAAATATTTTGATTAAAAAGGTAGTAGTAGCATGTCAATAATGATTAAAAAAAGAAACGGTCGAAAAGAGATTTTGGATATAACAAAAATTCAAAAACATACAATAGCAGCTACGGAGGGACTTGATGGTGTTAGTCAAAGTGAATTAGAGATTGACGCTCAAATTAAATTTATAAATGGTATGAGTTCTATTGATATTCAAGATGCACTGATTAAAACAGCAGTTGAAAAAATAGATATAGATGTTCCAAATTGGACTTTTGTTGCATCAAGATTATTCCTTTATGATTTATATCATAGGGCTGGAAAAGCAACGCACGGTATAAAAGGTTCAGCCTATTGTCACTTAAAAGACTATATTAAAAATGGTCAAAATGAGGGGAGAATTATCCCTGAACTCGAAGTTGGTTATGATTTAGATGACTTAAATGAAACACTTGTTCCTTGTAGAGATAAGCTTTTTTCATACCTCGGGATTAAAACATTAAATGACAGATATTTATTAAAAAATTCAAATGGAGAGCCTATCGAACTTCCACAACAAATGTTTATGGGAATTGCGATGTTTTTGGCTCAAAATGAAATCGACAAGCAAGAGAAAGCAAAACAGTTTTATCATGTAATTTCACAATTTGAAGTTATGCTTGCTACCCCAACATTATCAAATGCAAGAACAAATAGACATCAACTAAGTAGTTGTTATATAGGAAGTAGCCCTGATAATATCGAGGGTATTTTTGATGGTTATAAAGAGATGGGATTGTTGTCAAAATTTGGTGGTGGAATTGGCTGGGATTGGAATAGTATACGAGCACTTGGTGGTGTTATAGACAATCACAAAAGTGCAGCAGGAGGGGTAGTTCCATTTTTAAAAATCACAAATGATATTGCTTTGGCAGTAGATCAGTTAGGTACAAGAAAAGGTGCGATTGCTGTTTATCTTGAGCCTTGGCATATGGATATTATTGATTTTATTGATTTAAAGAAAAATAGTGGTGAAGAGAGACGAAGAGCTCATGATCTTTTCCCTGCACTCTGGATAAGCGACCTATTTATGCAAAGAGTTGTTTCGGATAGTCATTGGACTTTATTTGATCCTTATGAGGTAAAAGATTTAAGCACACTTAGTGGTGAAGAATTTATCAAGCAATATGAAATATATGAAAATGATGAATCAATTACTAAAAATCAAATAAAAGCAAAAGACTTATGGAAAAAAATATTAACTTCATATTTTGAAAGTGGGAGTCCATTTTTATGTTTTAAAGATAATGCAAACCGAGCAAATCCAAATAATCATACAGGATTTATTAGAAGTTCAAATCTTTGTACTGAAATTTTTCAAAACACATCACCAAATTATTATAAAGTAAGAATCGAATTTGATGATGGAAGTGTAAATCTTTATCATGAAGATGAAAATGTTATAGTTGATAGTGGCGTGGTTAAAAAAGCGAATAAAATTACTTCACTTGATAGATTAGACGGGAAAAAAATTTATATTGTTGAGAAAGAAAAAATTGATGGAAAAACAGCAGTTTGTAATCTTGCTTCGGTAAATTTAAGTAAAATAAATACGAAAGCTGATATTGAAAGGGTTGTGCCTATTGCTATTAGAATGCTTGACAATGTTATCGATTTAAATTTTTATCCACTCAGAAAAGTTAAAGTTACAAATAGTGCAACAAGAGCTATTGGACTTGGTGTTATGGGTGAGGCCCAAATGCTTGCTGAATCATTTATCCATTGGGGTTCAAATGAGCATTTTAAGAAGATAGATACAATTATGGAATCTATTAGTTATAATGCGATTCTTTCCTCTTCTAAATTGGCGGTTGAAAAAGGTAAATATCCTGAATTTGAAGGAAGTAACTGGTCAAAAGGGATAATGCCACAAGATTTTGCACCATCTGCTGTTGATGTTTTGGTTGATAAAGATCTATTTGATACAAATTATGACTGGCTGGCTTTACGAGAAGAGGTTAAAAAGAATGGTATGCGAAATGGCTATTTGATGGCAATTGCGCCTACAAGTTCAATTTCAATACTTGTTGGAACTACTCAAGCTATTGAGCCTGTATATAAAAGAAAATGGTATGAGGAGAATTTATCTGGATTGATTCCAGTTGTTGTCCCAAATCTTAGTCCATCAACTTGGGAATACTATAAGCCTGCTTATGAGATTGATCAATTGGATTTAATAAGAGCTGCATCTATTAGACAAAAATGGATAGATCAAGGTCAAAGTACAAATATATTTATGAGTCTTGATAAAGCTAGTGGAAGATATTTGCATGAAATTTATACTTTGGCTTGGCAACTCGGACTCAAATCTACATATTATCTAAGGGGTCAATCACCAGAAGCTGTTAAAGAAGTAGCAGATAGAAGCACAGAGTGTGTTGGCTGTCAATAAACATAATAGTTTAAAGGAAAAAATAAATGGGCATCATAGAAAAAAAAACTATATATAATCCAGATTCGCAAGAGAATCTGAACGATAGAAGAACGTTTGGTGGAAATCCAGATGGGATGATAAATTTTACTAGATGTAAATATGAATGGGCAACAAAACTTTGGGATATGATGGAAGCTAATACATGGTTTCCAAGGGAAGTTCAGATGACAGGCGATGCTAAAGACTATAAATATCTTACACCAGCAGAAAAAAGGATGTATGATTTGGTTTTATCTCAACTTATTTTTATGGATAGTTTGCAAACAAATAATCTTATGGATAATATTAATCCATACATCACTGCACCAGAAGTTAATGCTTGTCTAAGTCGTCAAAGTTATGAAGAAGCAAATCATAGCAAATCTTATGCTGTGATGGTTGAGTCGATTAGTGATAATACTGATGAGATTTATAATATGTGGAAAACAGATGCAAAACTTCGAGAAAAAAATAATTTTATTGCTGGAGTGTATAAAAATCTAAGTGGTGATATTACTGATGAAAAAATAGTTTTAGCAATGTTTGCCAATCAACTTCTTGAAGGTCTTTATTTTTATTCTGGTTTTGCTGCGATGTATGCACTCGGAAAATCAGGAAAAATGTTGGGTTCAAGTCAAATGATAAGATTTATCCAAAGGGATGAAGTTACGCATCTTTTGATTTTTCAAAATCTAATCAATAGTACCAGAAAAGAGAGACCTGAACTTTTTACACCTGAACTTGAAGAAACAGTTAAAGATATGTTTAGAAAAGCTGTTGACCTTGAAGCATCCTGGGGTGAATATATCACTCAAGGGCAAATTCTAGGGTTTACAGATAAAATAATTAGACAATATATTGAGTATTTAGCTGATCAAAGGCTAGAGGCTGTTGGATATAAAAGTATGTATAATGTAAAGCATCCAATTCCTTGGGTTGATGGTTATGCATCTTTTAATGACCAAAGAACAAACTTTTTTGAAGGAAATGTGGTAAATTATTCAAAAGGTTCACTTGATTTTGATGATTTTTAATAGATGAATTTAATAGCTCTTCAATCAAAAACAACGGAGGATTTCGCTAGAAATCTTCTAAATTTGATTTTTCACATAAAAAATACTTCTAAAAATAGTTTAATTGTAGCACATGAATTGGTTATTACTGGTTATTCGTATGATGATTTTGAAGCTGCATTGGAAATTTCTAATCAAGCAATACAACAATTGATTGAGCTATCAACAAATAAAATTATTTCTTTAACTCTTTTGACAAAACAAGGTAGTAGTTTTTACAATACACTCCATATTTTCTATAACAATGAACTAATTCATACCCAATCAAAACATAAGCTTTTTTTACTAAGTGATGAGGGGAAATATTTTTCAAGTGGTAATGAAGATGATATAAAATTGATTGAAGTAGATGGTTTAAAAATTGGAATTTTAATATGTTTTGAGCTTAGGTTTACAGAGTTATGGGGAAAATTAAGAGGTGCTGATGTTATTCTTATCCCTTCAATGTGGGGAAAACCACGAAAAGAGCATCTTGAGACACTCTCAAAAGCACTAGCTATCGCAAATCAATGTTATGTTGTAGTAAGTAATAGTTCAAATGAAGATATGGCCAATGGTAGTGGAATTATAGATCCATTTGGCAATGAAACGAGAGATGATGCTAAAGAGGTTGTTTCAACAAAGTTTGATGCAGAACAGATTAAAAAGATTAGACGATACATAAATATGGGAATAAAATAATGGACAAAGAAGATATTGAAGCACAAAAAAATAAGAATAATACATTACATGGAGTTACACTAGAAAATATTATTACAACACTTCAAGATGTTTATGGTTGGGATAAATTAGCTTTAAGATTGAATGTGAATTGCTTTAAAAAAGATCAAAGTATAAAATCTTGTTTAAATTTTTTTAGAAAAACTCCATGGGCAAGGGAAAAACTAGAGAAAATTTATATTCAATATGTCAATAATAGAAAATAATTCTATTGCAAATTATCTTCTATATTATGCTAATAATTTTGGTGAATGAGCTGGTATAGCATTTGCTTGAGAAAGTGCAACTGAACCTATAATGCTATTTATATTTGCACTTGAAAAATCAGCCATATTTTTTCCAAAATCTATATTTTTAAAAGGTGCTTGTTGGTTTGATTTGTCAATTTCACTTACAATATTTTCGATCGCTTTTTGCTCGTTTTTATTGATTTCTTCAGCAAAAAAACTTTTTTCTTGTTCAATTACTGCTGTTTGTTGCTTAATCGTTTCTATAAGTTCTTCTGTGCTCAATGGTTTTGCACCTAGCATACCATCAAAATATGTACGACTTGTTGTGTCTTGTTGTGATTTTTCAAACTCTTTATTTATTGTAAGTGTTAAGCTATTGTAGTTTGAAATTCCATTTTCAATATTAGGTTGATTCGTATCAATTTCAATTTGAGTTGAATTTTCTGGTATCTTATTGATTATGTTTTGAATATCATTTAGAATTACTGATTGTTTCTCTAAAGTTTGCAAACTTATTTGAGCTGAACTAATATTGCTTATAAAATCTTTCAGGGAATTACTGAAGTCGCTTTTTTTATCAATTGAATCAAAATCAATTGCAAATGTATCTGTTTCTATTTCTGTTTTGGCATATTCTATTTTTTCTAAAGTTTTTACATTTATAGAGTTTGTTAATGAAGAGGTTTCATTAGCTAATTGTAATCCATTGTATTCTTTTATTTCCATAGTATTCTCCTTTGTCAGATTTTATAATGCAGTATATTCAAGTATTAGTTAAACTTTTCTTAAAAATAGATAAAATTATATAAAATTAAGTTTTTTTCTGATATGTAAACGGTAGGTTAGTTTTATACTTAAGGCTCATAAAACATTAATCATCTTTTAAATATAATCAAAAACTTTTTTGTTTGCAAAATATGAAGCCTAAAATCTCAAATAGTAGAGATATTATATTTCTATAATGAACTTTTTACTTTGCTAAAACAAGCTGATTTTCAGAACGAAACAATATAAATACAAATCTAAAATTTAAACAGATTTGAGAATTAATTTTTTAAGGAGAAAGCATGAGAATAACTGGTGCTAAAATGGTAATAAAAGCTCTTGCTATGGAAAATACAGAAGTTGTATTTGGTTACCCAGGTGGAGCTATTATGAATGTTTATGATGAAATTTATAAACAAAAAGATTTTCAACATATTTTAACAAAACATGAGCAAGGTGCTGTTCATGCTGCTGATGGTTATGCTAGAGCAACTGGAAAAGTTGGTGTTTGTATAGTTACATCTGGTCCAGGATTTACAAATGCAGTAACTGGGCTTGCAACAGCATATATGGATTCAATCCCTTTGGTTTGCATAAGTGGACAAGTTCCAAATGCGATAATTGGCACAGATGGTTTTCAAGAGATTGATGCTGTTGGAATTAGTAGACCTTGTACTAAGCATAATTTTTTGGTTACTACAATTGAGGAGTTACCAAGAGTTCTAAAAGAAGCATTTTATATAGCAAGTTCAGGAAGACCAGGGCCAGTCCACGTTGATATTCCAAAAGATGTTACAGCAAATCTTGGAATTTTTAATTATCCAACAGAGATAAATTTATCAACTTATAAACCTACAATAAAAGGTAATTCGAGACAAATAAAAAAAGCTTTAGAGGAGATTGCCAACAGTAAAAAACCTCTTATATATATAGGCGGGGGTGCTATTTTATCAAATTGTTCAGACGAGATTAAGGAGTTTGCAAAGGCCACAGGAATACCTTCTGTTGAAACATTGATGGCAAGAGGTGTTATGGGGAGTAAAAATCCACTTCTTTGTGGAATGCTTGGTATGCATGGTGAATATGCTGCTAATATGGCAATGCATGATACTGACTGTATTATCTCTTTTGGTGCTAGATTTGACGATAGAGTAACTGGACGACTTGATAAATTTGGAAAACACGCAAAAATTATCCATGTTGATATTGACCCAGCTAACATTGGGAAAATAGTACATATTAATTATCCAATAGTCGGTGATTTAAAAAGTGTAATGGGTGATATATTAGCACTTATGGGCGAGTATAAGTTTAATGATTATAGCTCATGGGTAAATATAATTAAAGAAAATCAAATAAAAGAACCATTGAAATATTTTGAAGATAGTGATAGTTTAAAACCTCAGTGGGTAGTCCAAAGAACTGGTGAATTGCTAGGCGATAATGCTATTATTTCAACAGATGTTGGTCAACATCAAATGTGGGCAGCACAATTTTACCCTTTTAATTATCCAAGACAATGGATAACAAGTGGTGGTTTAGGTACGATGGGATTTGGATTACCTGCTGCTATGGGTGTTAAAAGAGGATGCCCAGATAAAATATCTGTAAATTTTACAGGTGATGGTTCAATTATGATGAATGTGCAAGAGGTTATGACTTGCACACAATATCAAACACCAGTTGTAAATATTATTTTAAACAATAATTATCTTGGTATGGTAAGACAATGGCAAACATTTTTTTATGAAGATAGATTATCAGAAACAATTTTGGAAGTTCAGCCAGATTTTAAAATGTTATGTGAATCTATGGGCGGTATTGGTTTTAGAGTTACAACAAAAGAGGAGTTTGATAAGGCACTAGATGATGCTGTTAAATCAAATAAAACAGCTTTTATTGAGGTTATGATTGATAGAAGGGAAAACGTTTTTCCAATGGTTCCAAATGGACACGCGTTAAATGAGATGCAGTTATTGCAAGAGGGGGATAAAAAATGAAAAGTGCACACGATTTTTATAACACAACTGAAAAAAGAGAGATAATTTCAGTTATTGTACAAAATGAAGATTCTGTACTTTCTAGGATTTCAAATCTTTTTTCTGCACGTGGATACAATATTGATAGCTTAACGGTTGCACCAATTCCAAATAGTGAGTATTCAAGATTTACAATTGTAACTGTTGGAAGTGGAAGAACTATTGATCAGATTGTAAAACAATTAAATAAACTTATTCCTGTTTTAAAAGTAATTGAGCATAAAAATTTTATTGAAAAAGATACTGTACTTATAAAACTTCCAATCGGACAAAATTTAAGTGATATTGACGTTGTAATTAAAGCTTACAATGGTTCAATTGAGCACATCACAGATGATGCTGTAATACTTTCAGCTACCAATAATCCAAAAAGAATTATGGATCTAATTAAAATTATCCAATCATTCAATCCAATAGAGATTGTAAGAAGTGGTGTTGTATCGATAGAGAGATAATTTTATAGTTACAAAATATATCTTTATTTTGTAACTATTTTTAAAGCTACTGAAACAAAAATCGGAGAAAATATTGAAACTACAAGAGATTACTAAAGATTTAAACATTACTTGTGATTTTGATATCGAAGTTTTTGGATTAAACACACTAAAAGATGCTTCTGCTAATCAAATTTCATTTTTAGAAAATACAAAATACATACAAGACTTAAAAGATACAAAAGCTGGTGCTGTATTTGTTAATGAAGAGTTAAAAAATGAAGTTCCAAAAGATACAATCGCACTAGTATGTCAAAATCCATATATTGCTTTAGCTATGGCATCAAAATACTTTGCGATGGCTATTGTTGAAATTGATGGCAACAACCCAATTGTTGGTGAAAAATGTACTATAATGGAAAATGTATCAATTGGCAAAAACACAATAATCGGACAAAATTGCATAATTATGGCTGGAGCTTTCATTGGTGATAATGTAACTCTTGGTGATAATGTTTTAATCTATCCAAATGTTGTAATTTACAGAGATTGTGTAGTTGGAAATGATGTGATAATTCATGCTGGTACAGTTATTGGAAGTGATGGATTTGGCTTTGCTCATACAAAAGATGGAAAATATATTAAAATTTATCAAAATGGAAATGTTGTTATTGGTGATGATGTTGAGATTGGTTCAAACTGCTCAATTGATAGGGCGGCATTTTCATCAACTATCATAAAAAATGGTGTTAGGATTGATAATCTTGTCCATATTGCACATAACTGTATCATTGGTCAAGGTTCAATTTTGGTTGGTCAAGTTGGTTTGGCTGGTTCAACGATTTTAGATGAATATGTTGTTATGGCTGGACAAAGCGGAGCAACGGGACATCTCAGAATCGCCCCTTTTACTACTGTTTCAGCTAGATGTGGCGTCAGTAAAACGATAACTGAACCAAAAAAACAATGGGCAGGTTTCCCTATGATGGAGCATAAATCTTGGTTAAAATTAAATGGAAAACTATCAAGATTACTAAAAAAGGATAACAAATAGCAGCAAAAATATTATATTTTATTTTAAGTTTTGTACTTATCTATTTTGCATTTTCTATATTTGTAACATCTTCTGATGTGGTTGGAATGGTTGGTTATAATGTAGCTATTTTTTCCCATGAATACTTTGGTTACTTATCTTATGTTTATATTTTTGGTCTGCTTTATGGGCTTTATGAACTTATTAATGTTGGCAAAATAAAAGAGGAATTTGCTATCAAATTCCTAATTGGATTTTTTATCTTTGTAAATCTTTTATTGTTTCAAGGACTAGTTTTTGAAGATGAACTATCTGGATTGATTGGTGAAAATTTAATATTACTTTTTACCCCAATTATTGGAATCGCTGGTATTTGGATATTTATTGCAATTGGTATTGCTGTTGGTGTTTATGTTTTATCTCATTACAATGACTTTAATATCAAAGAATTTTTTTCCCAAATTATTAAAAAATTAAAAACAAATCAAACACAAAAACATCCAATTCAAAAAGAGCAACCAAAAGTGTTTTTAAAACCAAAAGAGTTAAAAAAACAAGACAATGATGAAATAAAGCTTCTTGAAGAAAAAATAGCAAAACTTGATAAAGAGTTGGAGAAAAATGTACAAGTTGAAATCAAAGATGAAAATGAAAATGTAACAACTTATGAAACAACTTTACATAAAGACAAAGTTACTATAGTTGAGGAGTTGGAGGAGAATAAAAAACTTCTTGAAGATATAGATATGGGTGTTGTTGCTAAACCAAAAGATTTTAAATTACCATCACCTGATTTTTTTGCAAAACCAGTAAAAACAAAAGTAAAAGTAAATGAAGCCTTGATAGATCGAAAAATTGAAGATTTATTACAAAAACTTCTTCAATTTAAAATTGAAGGTGATGTAGTTAGAACTTACACAGGACCAATTGTTACTACTTTTGAATTTAAACCAGCTCCCAATATCAAAATATCAAAAATATTAGGGCTTCAAGATGATTTAGCGATGGCGCTTAAGGCTCAAACAATTAGAATTCAAGCACCTATTCCTGGAAAAGATGTTGTTGGGATTGAGGTTCCAAATGAAGATATGGAAACTATATATCTAAGGGAACTTCTTGAGAGTGATTTATTTCAAAATAGTAAATCACCGCTTACGATGATACTTGGAAAAGATATTGTCGGGCAACCTTTTGTTACAGATTTAAAAAAACTTCCACACCTTCTAATCGCTGGAACTACTGGAAGTGGTAAATCGGTTGGTATTAATGCGATGATATTGTCATTGCTTTATAAAAATTCCCCAGATAATTTAAAACTTATAATGATTGATCCAAAAATGCTTGAATTTTCGATGTACAACGACATTCCCCATCTTCTAACACCAGTTATAACAAGACCAGCTGAGGCTATAAATGCCTTAGCAAATATGGTAAAAGAGATGGAAAGACGATACTCTATGATGGCAAAAACAAGAACGAAAAATATTGAAAATTATAATGAAAAAGCACTAGATGAAGGCTACGATCCTTTTCCTTATATTGTAATTATTATTGATGAGTTAGCGGATCTTATGATGACAAGTGGTAAAGAGGTTGAGATAAATATTGCAAGACTCGCTCAAATGGCAAGAGCAAGCGGAATACATCTAGTAGTTGCTACTCAAAGACCATCTGTTGATGTTGTTACAGGGCTTATTAAAGCTAATTTACCAAGTAGAATAAGTTATAAAGTAGGGCAGAGGGTTGATAGTAAAATTATCCTTGATAGTATGGGGGCTGAGTCATTGCTTGGTCGAGGTGATATGCTTTTTACACCACCTGGGATGAGTGGACTTGTTCGTATTCATGCACCTTGGAGTGATGAAAAAGAGATTGAAAAAGTTGTTGAATTTCTAAAAGATCAAAGGGAAGTCCAATATGATATTAGTTTTTTAAAAGAGAAAAATGATGATTTTACACCACTTGGAAGTGCTGCTGAATTTGGTGAGCTCGATGAGTTTTATGAAGAAGCAAAATTGATAGTTTTACAAGACCAAAAAAGTTCAATAAGTTATCTTCAAAGAAGGTTAAAAATAGGTTACAACAGAGCTGCTAGTATTGTGGAACAACTAGAGCATAATGGAGTTTTATCTGCTGTTAATAGTAAAGGCAATAGAGAAATTTTAATATAAAATTTAATACAAGTTGTTGTAAAATCAATTTGATTCTAACAAAATCATAAGATGAAATTTAATTTAAGGAGTATAAGATGAATACAAGTATAGTAGGAAGACATGTTAGCGTAAATGAAGAATTAAAAACTCACATACAAAATACAATGGATGTGTTTAAAAAATATAATCTTGATATTGTTTCTATAAATGCAATAATTGCTCAAGAGCAAAAACACGGTAAAAATTTAATAACTTTTGAATATGTTTTAAATATGGCTCATCAAGATACAATTGTGGTAAAACAAAAAGATAAAGATTTACATGCTGCAATTGATATTGCAACAGATAGAGTTTGCAAAATATTAGCAAGACATAGCGATAAAATAAAATCTCATAGAGCAACAAAACTTACTGAAGTTGTAATTGAGGACGAAGAGGACAAGATAGCAAAAGAATTAGAATTACTTGAAGATGAAATAGTCCCAGTTAAACTTAAGTCATACAAACCAATGGAAATTGAAGAGGCTTTAAATATGTTAAAAGCTGACGGTGGAGTTTTTAAAGTTTTCTATGATTTGGATGATAGTTTAAGAATTCTATACAAGATGAAAGATGGAAAACAATTCGGTTTGTATTAAGATAAAATAAGGAGTTGAAGTGAATTTAGAGAAGGTAATTTCCGGATTTTTTATAATCTTGGCTATGACATTGAATTTTGGTTTTTTTTATGGTGATATTGACAATATCACCCATCACAGCAAATATGAATTATTTGCTGCGATTGTTGTAAATTTAATCGCTACAACATTAAAACTTGGTGATAAAACACAAATTGGTTCCGTGTTATTGGCAACTAGCTTGGTGGCTGATTTGCAACTAATTGCTGCAGCAACAATTTGGACAATAGGCTCTGCTGTATATCTTGTGGAATCTGATGTAATAGTTCTTGTTGTGTCTTTATCAGGTGGTGCATTACTGGCAAACTTTATCTCAGTGATACTTTATGTGGGTGACACATTAAAATCAAAACGATAAATTATATAAATGTTGTAAAATATGAATAATAGTGCACTATGGATAGTTTTACATAGGATGAGAGCACCACTTATGGTGCTTATTATTACTTATGCAATAGCTATTATTGGATTTTTACTTATTGAAGGTGCGGATAGTAGTGCTAAACCATACCAAATGACTATCTTTGATGCATTCTATATCGTTACATATACTGCAACAACAATAGGATTTGGTGAAATACCTTATTCATTTACTTATGGACAAAGAATATGGATGTCTATGATTGTTTATATTACTGTTATGGGTTGGTTTTATTCTTTGGGTTCAATTATTTCATTATTTCAAGATAAGCTTCTTTTGGCTCAACTTGCTGAATCAAGATTTAAAAAACAAATCAAAAATCTAAATCAAACATTTTTGATTGTTCTTGGATATAACTATACAACAAGTGAGATAATCAAAAAAGCAAATAAAGAGGGTGTTAGAACTGTTGTTATTGAAAAAGATACAAATAAAATAAATGAACTTAATTTAGAAAATTTTACACCACCCGTGCCATGTTTAATGGGTGATGTTTATGACCCATTAGCTTTGGAAAAAGCAGGATTAAATTCAAAATATTGCAAAGCAGTTGTTTCATTATTTTCAGATGATAATTTAAATCTAAGAGTCGCACTTACTGCAAAACTTCTAAATAAAAATGTTACTTTGGCTATTAAATCAAGCACAAATTCTCAATCTGAGGATTTGAAAGATTTGGGCGTGGAGATTGTTGAAAATCCTTATGAGATTATTGCAGAGCAGATTGATATAGCTTTAAAAAATCCTTATTTTGCAATTTTGGAAAAATGGCTTCATGGTATAGGTAAACTTGATGACCCTATTTTAACACTTCCACACGGAAAATATATAGTTTATGGTTTTGGTAAGCTTGGCAAGAAGATATATCAAGTGCTTGCTGATAATAATATAGAAGTTATTTTTGTTCGTCCAAATGGCGAAGATATGAATTATGTTCCAAAAGAACTTTCTGATATTGTAAAATACAACGACAATAATGAGGATGATATTGAATTAGAAAATGAATTTAGAACAGCTTCTGCTATTATCGCAAGATCAGAAAGCGATACTTTAAATCTTTCAATTTTGGCTCGAGCTAGAAAAATAAATCCAAATATTCTTACAATTGCAAGAGAGAGCGAGATGGCTTACTTTTCAATATTTGAGAATGCAAATATTGATATGGTATTTATACCTTCAAAAGTTTTGATAGAAAAAACTACAAATGCACTTCTTGCTCCATATTCAAATAAATTCTTAGAACTCATAAAACAAAAGAATGATGTAGATTTTGTAAAAAATATTATTGAAAGAATAGTTAGTAAAATGGGAAATGATCCGATTACTTTTGGTCTTACTATTAATAAAGAAAAATCTTATGCTATTTGGAATTCAATAGTTAATAAGAAACGAATAGTTACCCTTGATGTTTGCAGAAGATCAAGGGCTAATTGGAAAGAACATAATAAAATTATGCCATTGATTTTGATTAGAGATGGTGAAATGCATCTACTACCATCTTGGGATATTGAATTACATTTGGATGATAAAATTCTTTTTGCTTCAGATGAAGAAGCAAAAAATGATCTCAGATGGATTTCTAAAAATATATATGAGTTTTATTATATTTATTTTGGTGAAGAGAAAAATTTATTTGATAAAATATTTAAAAGGTAGGAACAAATGATTCTTTTAACTGGACCTTGTGTTATAGAGAATAGAGATATGATGATGAGGATAGCTGAAAAATTATCCAAATTTAATGAAAATAAAAAAATTGATTTTTACTTTAAAGCAAGTTATGATAAAGCCAATCGAACAAGTATCGATAGTTTTAGAGGACCTGGGCTATATGAGGGTCTTAAGATATTAGAAGAGATAAAAAATACATTTGGATATAAGCTTATTACTGATGTTCATGAAACTTACCAAGTTGTTCCCGTGGGTGAAGTTGTAGATGTATTGCAAATACCAGCTTTTTTGTGTAGACAAACTGATTTGTTGGTTGCAGCAGGGAAAACAAATTGCAAAGTAAATATTAAAAAAGGGCAATTTTTAGCAAGTGAAAGCATGAAACACCCAGTGGGAAAAGTTTTAAACACAAGAGGAGTTAAAGATGTAAGTTATGCATCTTCTAAAGAAAATGGTGTTTGGCTTTGTGAAAGGGGAAATGTATTTGGTTATGGTTCATTGATTGTTGATATGAAAAATTTAATTACAATGAGAGAATATGCGCCAGTTATCTTTGATGCAACTCATTCAGCGCAAGTTCCAAGTACAGGGGCTACAACTGGTGGAAATAGTGCAATTGTTCCATCTTTAGCAAGAGCAGCTGCTGCTGTTGGTGTTGATGGGTTTTTCTTTGAAACACATATTGATCCAAGTTGTGCGCTCAGCGATGGACCAAATATGTTAAAAGTTGATGATTTGTATAAAACTGTCGATGATATTTTTAAAATCCAAGATGTGTTAGAGTTTAAATAAAATTAATAAAAGGGAAAAAGTATGAATATTATAGAGGGAAATTTAAGATTGGATGGAAGCGAAAGAGTAGCTATTGTTTGTGGTAGATTTAATCATATTATCACTGATAGATTAGTTGAAGGTGCTAAAGACTCATTTAAAAGACATGGTGGTGATGATAGTAAGTTGGATTTGATTTTAGTTCCAGGTGCATTTGAAATACCATTTGCTCTTCAAAAAGCACTTACAAGTGGTAAATATGATGCTGTTTGTTGTGTTGGGGCAGTTATTCGTGGGGCAACTCCACATTTTGATTATATTAGTGCTGAAGCTACCAAGGGGATCGCGACAGCTGCTATGAATTCTGGTCTTCCTGTTTCAAATGGTGTTCTTACAACTGATACAATTGAGCAAGCGATAGAGAGAGCTGGAAGTAAAGTTGGAAACAAAGGTGCTGAGGCGATGACCACAATTATTGAGATGCTTAGTCTTTATAAAGTGATGGATAAATAATGGCTACTAGAACACAAGCTAGAGAATCTGTTGTAGGACTCCTTTATGCTTATGATTTAGGAAATACTACAATTGCTAAGTTTTCTGACATAATTTTTGAAGATAAAAAAATCAGAAATAAACAAAAAGAGTTTGCCCAGGATTTGTTTGATGGAGTAATTGAAAATCTTGAAGCTATCGATGTTGTATTATCTGAGCATCTAAAACAAAGAGATATTCACGAAGTTGGTGCAGTTGAAAAAGCTATTTTAAGACTATCGATATTTGAGATTACATTTAAAAAAGTTGATAAAGGGATAGCTATAAATGAAGCTATTGAGCTAGCTAAAAAATTAGCTAGTGATAACGCTCCTAAATTCATCAACGGTTTACTTGATAGTATATAACAAAAGGGTATTTATGAAACTTTGTGTCGCACTTGATAATGATACTTTAGAGGAAAATATAGCTTTAGCTAGTGAGTTAAGAAATTATGATATATGGCTTAAAATTGGATTTCGTGCATATATTCGTGATGGAAAAGAGTTGATTTTGTCACTAAAAAAAATCAATCCAAATTTTAAAATTTTTCTTGATTTAAAGCTTTATGATATTCCAAATACTATGGCAGACGCTGCTTATGAGATTGCTTTGCTTGGTGTGGATATGTTTAATGTTCACGCAAGTGCTGGTAAGTTAGCAATGAAAACAGTAATGGAGAGGATCAAGAATATTCCAAATCGTCCACTTGTTTTGGCTGTAACGGCGTTGACAAGTTTTGATAATTCTAGTTTTGAGTATATTTACAATGATGATATTGATAGAAAAGCTGTTTTGTTTGCTAAAGATACTTATGAAGCAGGGCTTGATGGTGTGGTTTGTTCTGTATTTGAAAGTTTAGATATTAAACAAAATACATCATCTGATTTTATCACTTTAACACCTGGTATTAGACCTTTTGGTGAAGATGCTGGAGATCAACAAAGGGTAGCTGATATTAACTCTGCAAAAGCTAATAATGTTGATTTTATAGTTGTAGGAAGACCAATTTATAAAGCACAAAAACCAAATGAAATAACACTTAAAATATTGAACGCTATTTAAGGCGTTCTTTAGATACTTTTATCTATAATTCGTAACTTTTTTGGACAGGTGGGTGAGTGGCTTAAACCAGCACCCTGCTAAGGTGTCGTATCCGCAAGGGTACCGAGAGTTCAAATCTCTCCCTGTCCGCCACTATTAAAAAATCAAATATATTTAACAAATTAGTTCCGAATAAAGCTTTTGAAAACATTTTTAAGCACTCTCACTTTCGTTGCAATTTATGTATTAAGTTTTGATTTAATGCACCATTTTCAAAACATAATCTTTTATAGCTTTTGAATTTTTAATAAATTTTAAATTTTTGTTTCTATTTTTAGCTTCTTTGAGGTTTAATTTTTTATTTGGAATAAATCTTGCATAGTATATTAAAAATACTGGATACAAACAATGCAAAAGATAAAAGAAAAGCTTCAAAGTGGAGAGTTAGTTCCTTTTTTAGGAATGGGGATATTTAAAGATACAGTTTGTAGTGATGGGACAACTTTACCATTTGATAGTGATAGCTTTAGTTTAGCGCTTAACAATGGTCGAGCGATGAGTCCTAGGCTTATGTATGAATATTCAAGGGTTGCCATGAGTCTAGAACAACGAAAAGGGCGAGAATATATCACAGGTATGACAAACCATATCTATGCTTCAAAAGAGTATCCACTTCCTTTAGCTTATAAGGTTTTAAAAACAATCAAACCAAAATACTTAATCGATACGAATCTTGATGATAGTAGTACTAAAGTGTACGAAGATATGGCTCACTTTATGGTGACGGGGACTGCTCGAATTATGGGTGGATATGATAGATTTATCGTTTATCTTTATGATGTGGATACGAAAACTTATAACAAAGTGGACAAAGAGGAACTAAACGAAACTCTCCCAATTATCTTCAAACCGATGGGTTGCATGATACCAAATAAAGATTTTATCGTGAGTGATGCAGATTTTGTTGATTGGTTGACTGAGGCTATGGGTGGATATGGATTGCCACCATTTTTAAAAGGTTACAAAAAAGAGAAATCATATCTTTTTTTAGGTGTTGATTTTAGCCGTGATACTTTTAGAATGGTCGCAAATGAGATAACTTTAGATTTGGCTGGCGGATATGTTGTTGATGGGAAAGAGGAACTTTCAAAAAAAGAGTTGAAATTTATCAAAATGCACAGTTTGGAGTCGATAAAAGAAGATTTAGGAACTTTTTTAAAGGATTTGTAATGTCTAACATACTAGCTTGTGATTTTTGCGGAAAAGAGGAAATTCAGGTCGAAAAAATATTTAGTGCCGAAAAATCAAATATTTGCAATGAATGTGTCGATACTTGCTTTCATATTTTAGATAAAACAAGAGTTCAAAAAGAGAAAGCCGAATTTCATAAAGGGATTTTAATCCCTACAAAAATCAAAGAGCACTTAGATAAATATGTGATAGGTCAAGATGAGGCAAAAAAAGTTCTCTCAGTTGCCCTATACAATCACTACAAAAGAATCGATAAACCAACCTTTAAAAATGTCGAGATAGAAAAATCAAATATTATGCTCATAGGTCCAACGGGAAGTGGAAAAACACTCCTTGCAAAGTCACTAGCGAAAATAATGAATGTTCCATTTGCAATAGCAGATGCTACAAGTTTAACAGAAGCAGGATATGTTGGAGAAGATGTCGAATCTATTCTATCAAGACTTCTTGTTGCAAGTGATTTTGATGTACAGAGAGCTCAAAAAGGAATAGTGTATATCGATGAGATAGATAAAATCGCCAATAAAAGTGAAACAGCATCAAGTGGAAGAGATGTTAGTGGTGAGGGTGTTCAACAAGGACTTTTGAAGATTCTAGAGGGTGCTGAGGTGTATGTCCCACTCAAAGGTGCTAAAAAAAACTCTTCAACTGAAACAGTGCTTTTAGATACAACACATATACTTTTTATCTGTGGTGGTTCATTTGTGGGTCTTGGTGGTGATGATGAAAAAAGCAAAAAGTTTAAGCCTAAAAAGATGGGATTTTTAAAAGAAGATGAGAGTGAAAAGAAAAGTAAGAAAGAGATTGAATCAAAAGATTTGATGAAATTTGGACTTATCCCTGAATTTATCGGAAGAATTCCTGTGATTGCTTCACTCAATGAGCTTAGTAGTGAGGATTTGATAAGAGTGCTCAGGGAACCTAAAAATGCGATAATCAAACAATACCAAGCACTTTTTGAGCTAGATGGAATTGAACTTGCATTTGAAGCTGAAGTTATAGAATATATTGCAAATCTTGCAAAAGAGAAAGGTGTCGGAGCTAGAGGTTTAAGAAGTATTATAGAAAAAGCGATGCTCCCTTTGCAGTATGAACTTCCAGCTGATGAAACGATAGAGAAATATACTCTTAGTTTAGAGTATGCAAAAAGTATTTTAGAAAAGTAGCCTTATAACTACACTATTACTGCTTTAAAAAGTTTTGAAATACTTAAATGTATTCCTGCAACTTTTTTATTGTATTAGAGCAGTTCTAAGACTACTTTGTATTTTAATTTTTTTATGAGGATGTAACCAATGAATGAAACAAAACCACTCCAAATCAACCCTTTGAAACTCTCTCAGCCGATGGGTGCATTACTTTGTTTTTTGGGTATCAAAAATACGATGCCTTTGATGCATGGAGCAATTGGATGTGCGAGTTTTTCAAAAGTTTTTTTTACAAGACATTTCAATGACCCAATAGCAATTCAGACAACAGCGGTAAATGATATCACAGCGGTTATTGATGGTGGGGACTATAGTATAAGTGAAGCTATTAAAAATATCACAGCAAAAGTACAACCTGATTTGGTTGGACTTTTTACAACTGGACTTACTGAAACGAAAGGGGATGATATCAAAGGGGCAACTTATTTGCTTCGAGATGTTCAAAAGATGGTGTATGTCCATACTCCCGATTTTGAAGGAGGACTTGAGAGTGGTTGGGCTAAGTCGATTGAAGCGATTATCGAACAACTTGTCGAGAAACAATCGAAAATAAATCCTACAAAAGCTCTCCTTATCCCAAATGTCAATTTTACACCTCTTGAAACAGAAAAACTCAAAGAGCAACTTGAACTCTTTGGCTTTGATGAGGTTTTTGCATTGCCAGATTTAAGTGAATCACTTGATGGACATCTTGGTGTGAAACAAGGGGCTTTGACAAACGGTGGGATAAGTATAGAGGAGATAAAAAATCTAGCTGATACAAAAGTGGTTATCACGGTTGGAAGAAGTGTTCAAAGAACAGGAGAGAAATTTTTAGAGAAAAATGGATTGATACAGCATCTCCATTTTGATTCAATTGGTGGACTGATCCAAAGTGACCAATTTTATAAAGATTTACTTCTATTTCAATCTTTAAAAGCTCCCCATCCACAAGCACAAAGATGGAGAAAAAGACTGCAAGATGCACTTTTGGATACTCATTTTTTACTTGGTGGGAAAAAAATAGTTATTGCACTTGAATATGACCAAGCTCTTAGTGTTGGGAATATTTTAAATGAAGTGGGTGCAAATATCGTTGCAGTAGTGATACCTAACAAAATTGTAAGTAGTGAAAATACAATATTCAAAAATGTCATCATTGGAGATATGAGTGATGTAGAAAAAGAGATGGAAGATGCGGATATTTTGATATCGAATTTTCATGGGGAACGAATCACCAATAAACTTCATAAAACAGTTATTTTAAGAGGTTTTCCAAATTATGAAACAGTAGGAAATCAACTCAAATATGATTTACTCTATGAGGGAACGACTCAGTTTTTATTTGAAGTTGCTAATAAACATCAACATTAAATTTTTAATGGAACACTTATTGAATAACAATATATAGTTTATAGAAAAATAAAATAATCAGTTCTGAAAATAGGGACAATTTTAAAGGGGTGTAATTATGGATTCAATAGAAAAAAACAATGGCTTTATTCAAGTGGCATTCGCTACAACAAATCTAGAAGATATAGATTCACACTTTGGAAGTGCAAAAAGATTTTATGTTTTTGATGTGACAAAGGAGCAATATTCAGCTGTAAAAATTGTAGAAATTAAGGAGAAAGATACAGATTTGACAGTCTCATCACTTAAAGGTATAGATATTGTCTACTTTGTTGACATTGGACCAGCTGCTGCAGCCAAACTTATCAATAATGGAATTTTCCCTATCAAATACAAAGAGACTGTAAAGATTGAAGATGAGTTGAACAAACTTACTAAAATGTTAGGTACAAATCCACCTCCATTTATCAAAAAAATAATTGAAAAAAAGGCTGCATAATGAGTTTATTTATAAGAACACTTATTGGACAAGTAAGAGCACTCGATCAGTTTGGAACTTGGGCTAATAAAAGTGATGAAGATATTTTAAGAGAAAAATATGTCAAAACAAAAGAGGATATGAAAAATATCCCAGTAATTGCCGATATCGATGAGAGACAAATTCAAGATATTAGACTTATTTTTCAAGCTATAGCTTTAGCATTTGAACTAGAAAATGGGATTATGTGTAGTGTTGTGATGGAGATGAGTCATGAGGGATTTGGACGAGCAGTGGTTATTGCAGATAAAATTGTAGTCACAAATAAATTTTTTAAAGATGCACACAGATACTCTTTTAGAACTTATGAAGAGTTGATTGAGCAAGGGGATAAGATGTTGGCTGACGCTCTTAAAATTTATAAAGAATTTAATAAATAATAAGGAGGCATTTGAATGAAAATTGGAATCTTTGTGGGAACTGCTGGTGGCACTAGTATGAAAATAGCAAAGGCATTAGCAAAAGAGTTTGATGTTGATAGTGACGATGTTATCAATATGGAAGATGATTTTGATGATATTGGACAATTTGAAGAGTATGATATTTTATTTTTAGGAAGTTCTACTTGGGGAAAAGGGGAAGTTCATTTCTCTTGGGTTGACCCAATTTTAGAGCTTGAAGATGAAAAACCAGATTTGAGTGGGAAAATGGTTGCATTTTTTGGAGCTGGAGATTGTAAAAAACATGGAGAGCATTTTTGCTCAGCCCTTGGAAAACTTCATAAAACTTTTACTGGACTTGGAACAACTACTATTGGTTTTATGCCAAAAGAGGATTATGAATATGAGTTTTCATTGGCTGAAATTGATGGTAAGTTTTGTGGACTTGGAATTGATGAGCATAATGAAAAAAGCAAAACAAAAGAACGAATCTCTAATTGGATAGAAGTTCTTAAAAATGAACTGAAAATTTAAGAGTTAAGAGTACAAAGGTCGAAAATTTATTGAAGGCGGAAGATTTAAAAAAGCTAATTCATTGGATCTTTATGGTTTATTTTTTAGATGCTACTTTGTAATAAATAAAAAAGAAGTTATAAAATTAAAATTAAAAAAAGGAGTACGAGATGTTTATGCTAATAGCTGTATTTAATCAATATGATTTAAAAAGTGTTTTAGAAGATTTATTTGATAACAATATAGAGGGGATTACTGTTAGTGATGTGATTGGAAAAGGGTCTTTTGGTCTTAAAGAAGCAGACAATCAACCAACAGATCTTTTTCCAAAAGTAAAAGTGGAAATAGTTGTTTCAGATGAAAAAAATCTTGAGATGGCAATGGAGTGCATTAGAGCAAATTGCCAAGATTTAGGTAGAGGTGCTGGAAAAATGTGGTGGCTTGATGTTGGTGGAGTTGAGAGAATCAGAACAGGTGAAATTGGAGCAGATGCACTTACTACACAAGTTGATAAAAAAATAAAAAATGTCAATACGCCTTATACAACTGTAATAGATACTCCTTGTAGCTAGAAAGGAACAGAATATGCATAAATTAACAAAGTCATTGGATGAGTTTTATGAACTAACTGATGCAGAGGATTATTTTGATTTTTTTGAACTTGATTATGACCAATCTTTAGTGAATGTAAAAAGATTTCATATTTTACGAGAGTATGGAAGTTTAATTGAAACTGGGATGGAAAATTTTAAAACTGAAGAATCAAGGCTACTGGATTTTTTAAAATTCTCACTTTTAAAGGTGTATGGGGATTTTAAAAATGGCTATGCACCAAGTGCTGCTGATGTTTGGAATATGTTTAAAGATGGAAAACTTAGTGGCTGTATGAGTTGTACGCCAGTACAAGGAAATAGTTGTGGATGCTAAACCAATGTTTGATGAAAATGTAAAGTTATATGATAGCGTTACAGCCTCACGATCTGGAAGAGACGAAGATGAACCAAAGTTTAAATTAGGTCAAAAAGTACTTCTAAAAGAGGATATTGTAAATGATGGTACCTATCCTCACGCAAACATTGGTGTATTGATGATGCCAAAAGGAAGCACCGGTTATATCAAAGATATGGGCGAATTTCTGCAAGTGATACGAGTATATGAAGTTCATTTTATAGGAGCTGATTCAGAACTTGAAGTTGTAGGATGCAGAGAGCATGAGCTAGAGGCTATTGATGATGGGTGCTCTGATGATACCACAGAATCTCCGCTTTTTAAAGCGATGATTGAAAAAAGAAAACAAACCCAAATTTAAAAAAGGCGTATGATCTAGTAGACGTTGCTTTAGCAATCTAAACTATTTCAACGAAAAAGAAAGGAAAGAATATGGCAAAAGTTATTTTTATGCATTTTGATAAGTCAACTGATGGAATTTATGATGCAAAAATTGGTGAACCTTTGGTTCGATTAGCTAAAGACAAAGGTATTCCAATGGAATTTTGCAAAACTGACTATAGTAACTGCTTGGTAAGTGTTGAAAATATATCAGATGAAGAACCTACAAGTTATATGGAAGATGAAGAGTTGGAATTATTGGTTGAGTATGGCGCTATCACTCCTGAAGATGCTGAGATATGTCAACAATATACAGTAAGTCCAAAAATCAGAATCGCACAAATGATGCTTATCAAAGGTGACGTTTTAATTAAACCATTTAAAAAATAAAAAATCCAACAATGGAGATTTTTCTCTCCTTTTTAGGATTTTTCAAACAGAGCACAAGCACAGGTTACTTTAGGCTTGACTTTTTAAGCTGTGAAAAGTAAATATCAAATAATAGTGTCCTTTAAAATTGGGACAAACTTTAAGGAGAAAAAAATGACAACAAGAGTAGAGATAATAAATGATTTTTTAGCAATAAATGTTAAAGAAGGAAGTACAATTCAAGATATTGTAGAAGCAAGTGGAAGTGCACTTCCATTTGGATGTAGAGATGGTGAATGTGGTACTTGTGTTGTTGAAGTTGTTCAAGGGATGGAATTTTTATCACCTAAAACTGATAAAGAGGTTAAAGTTTTAAAAGAGATTTGCTCTGGAACTTGCACTCCGAACTCAAGACTTTCTTGTCAAATGAAAATTGCTGCATCAAATGGTGTGGTTAGATTAAAATACTAATTTTAAATATACACCTATTTTTTGTTTTATAGCAAAAAATAGGGATGCTAGTAAAAGTAAATTTTTTTATATTAGTATCAGTTTTCAACTTCTATCTTTAAAATATAAACAAAATTATCCTTATAATTTAACTTTATTGAGAAATGTTATTTGGTTTGTGTGGCAATTATGATAGGTGATTTTAAAAATAATTTTTCAAATTTTAAATTTATATAAAATACATAGTTATTGCATATGCAATAATTGATAAAATTCTATGTTATAAGGAGCTATATATGGCATTGCATTTAGGTGTAAAACAAAAACAAAATCTTCAGCTTTCACTTAAAATGTGGCTCCCACTTCTTCAAGCACCAATACAAGATTTGGAGGCAATTTTCAAAGAATATAGTTATGAAAATCCATTTTTGGAGTGCAAATCTTCTTTTGAATCTGATTTTGGAACTACTTCTGGTGGATCATACAGTAGCGATGGCGAGTTTGATAAAAGACATTTTATAGAAAATATGAGTTTGTATGAAGAATCACTTTATGATTTTGTTGATAATCAAATTTATGGTCATCTTTTCCCTACACCAAATTCTCAAAAAGTAGCTCGTGAGATATTGTTTTATATTAACAATGAGGGCTATTTTGAGGGTGACGTAGAAGCAATAGCTATCAAATGTGGCGTTACAAATGAATTTGTGCAGAGTGTACGAAAAAGATTTGCTTATCTTGAACCTTCTGGAATTGGGGCTGTTGATTTGGAAGAGTCGTTTTTATTTCAACTTTCTCAACTTGATATTGATGAAGAATTGAATCAATTTACAAATAAACTAATAATAAATCTAAAAAATATAGACAAATATTATAAGCATCATCGATTTGAAGAAGCTAAAGATTTGATACATAGATTTAATTCTCCCCCTGCCGTGGCATACTTAAGCGAACAACCATACATTATTCCAGATTTTTTTGTTGAAATCGGTGACGATATCAATATTAAAATAAACAATAGTTATTATCCTGATATCGTTGTCACTGATCCATTTAAAACAAAAAGTGTTGAACTCAAAGAGAAACTCAAAGAAGCAAGAGATTTGGTTAATTTACTTGATCTTAGAAAAGCAACGCTTTATAAACTAATCCTTATTATTGTTGAAAAACAGATAGGTTTTTTTGTAGGAAGTGAACTTAAGCCACTTACTATGGCTACTGTTGCAGATGAGCTTGGATTTGAAGAGTCTACAATTAGTAGGGCTGTATCAAATAAATATATCAAATGTGAAAGGGGAGTTTATTCTTTGAAATCATTTTTTACAAATCAAGTTTCTAAAAATCTATCCTCTTCTGAAATAAAAAATTTTATGAAAAATTTGATAGAGAACGAAGATAAAGAAAATCCACTTACAGATGAAGATATTATAGAACTTGTGATGAAAAGATACAATATGAGTATGGTGCGACGAACTATCACAAAATATAGAAAACTTTTGGATATACCATCATCTAAAGAGAGAAAAAAAGTATATAAAATAAATAGTTAATAGCAAGCAATTCAAAGTATGGTTATCCACCCATCCAATTTTCGTGTACATGCCCTTTTTTCTTGAATTTGATAGCTTTATCCAAAGTTTCATCAAATGCAGTTTCATCAAATTCATCAAAAAGATTTGGAACGATCTCTTTATAAACAAATTCTCCATCTTTATTGATGATAAAAATTGATTTTGCACACAATATTTTATCTACATTGACACCAAACTTGAGAGAAAAATCATAAAAATCAGTAGATAGATTTTCTATATTTGTATTGTTTTCTAAAGTTTGACTACTGATTAAGTAAACAAATGCTTTTTCTTGATATTTTTCAATAAGACTTTTTAGATGAGCACTTAAACTATTTGCAAATGGAAGAGTAATCATAACTTGCACTTTATCTGCCATCATTCCTATAACTTTCTCTTCCCCATTTGCCATTTGTATCAAAATTGCTGGGGCTTCGCCACCAACAAATCTCTCTTTTTTCTGAAGGGTTATTTTTGTATCATGAAGTAGAATTTCCAAAAGATATCCTTTTATACAGCACCCATAAGTTTTTTAGAACTTTCACCTTTAAGTGCTAACATCTCTTCAAAAGTTCTTAATTCCTCTTTACAATCAGTTGTCAAAAGTTCATCATAGATAGCTTCGATTTTCTCTTCGCTACTCATTTTTTTCAACTCACCTTTATCAAGGTCACCTAAATCTAAAAGTTCATTCCAAACAGAACTTTCATCAAGTACGAATGCAGTAAATGTGACACCCTCATAAGTAAATGTTCCACTTTTGTTTAAATCTGTTACATACAAAAGATTGAGTCCCTCAGAACTAAAGAAAGTTTTGTATTTTGCAAAAAGAGGCTCAAAGTGCCCAATGCTTTCCAATTCACAAGCAAAAAATAAAACTTTTTCATCTTTATTTATCATCACTACTTGTTTTGCTTGTATTTTTGGAGGAAGTTTTCTGTCAGGAGAGATTTGTTTTCCCTCTTCAACGATCATAGCACCTCTGTAACCGTAAAGTCCACCAGTAAGCTCTCCACTAAAAGATGGTTGCCATGCTAAATCATTTGTTTTCATAAACTCTATTATTGTTGCCATTTTAAAATCCTTTTAATTTTATTATTGCAATTCAAAAAGTGTTCCATTAAGATTTACATCTTCATCTTTATAAAACACTTTTAATCTTTTTAAATTTGAAAAACTTGATGGCAATTCACTTATCTCATTCTCTTCAATATCAAGTTCGATTAAATTTTCTAACTCCCCAAAACATTCTGGAAGTGATTGAAGATTATTAGCAGAGATACTCAAATGATTGAGATTTTTGAGTTTGCAAATAGTTGTTGGTAGGTACTCTAACTTGTTATTATCAAGGGTGAGAATTTGTAAATCCTCCATCAAGCTGATATCAAAGTCAAGTTTTGTTAGGTTGTTATCGTTTAGGTTGAGCCTCATAAGCATATCGTGAGCTTCAAAAGAGGGTAAATCTTGTATCTCATTTCCCTCCAAAAGTAAGGTTTCAAGTTCACTAATTTTCCCCAAAGACTCTGGTAGATGTTTTAGTTTGTTATACGACAAATCAAGATAGTACAAAGAGTGCATAGGGGCAAATATCTCAGGCAATTCCTCTAAATCATTTGTATCAAGTGAAAGATAGAGTAGTTTTGAAAGTTTTTCTAAATTACGAGGGAGCTCTTTTAGAAAATTGGCTGCGATTGTAAGTCGTGTGAGTTTTTTTAGATTTCCTAGTTCCTCTGGTAAATGGGTGAGGCGATTTCCATTGAGATTGAGGATCAAAAGGGAACTTAAATTGCCAATACTTGAGGGTATCTCTTCTAAAAGATTATTTTCACATTGGAGATTTTTAAGGCTTTTGAGATTGCCAATCTCTTTAGGAAGTATTTTTAATCTATTACTTGAAAGCTTCAAAACTTGTAAGTTTTCTAAAGCTTCGATAGAGGAGGGGATCTCTCGTATTTTTCTTTTACTTAGGTCTAAAACCGATAAATTTTTGAGCTTTTCTTTTTCATTTGGGACAAATCCATTGGATTGCATCCATCTTGAAAATTCTTCTAATGTATCAATTGTTTTCATTCTCCAGCCATCCTTTCGTTCATTTGGTCTATCATTAAATCTATCTCTTCAAAATCAACTGCCCCAAATTCAAGCATATTAAAAAGTGCCGTTAGTGGTCTTCGACAACACACACGATTGCATCCCGTGACAAGTTTTTTCGCTTTTTTGTATGGAAGATCAGTTTCTTTAAATATTTCAATCGCTTCATTGACTGTTTTTTCACCACAAAGGCAAATTATTTTTTTACCTAAATCTTCCATATCAGCTCCTAGTTCGTTTTTTATTTTAGGAAATCGTATTTTTGCTTCATCTCATTTACAGGGAGCATCGCTTCTTCAATTTTTTTGCTTAAATTTGCTAGCTTGATATAATCAGTCCAAATGCTATCTTCTACAATATCGTGAATTTCTCCTGCTATCTCAGTTACTTTTCGTTTAAATCCTGCGTACTCTTTTTTAAGTTCTTTTTCATCCACTATCATCTTCTTCTCCTTTAAATTATATTTTAACTTATTTGGTAAAAATTTCAATTCAAAATATATTGTATAAACGATTCTGCAACGGAAGGGTCATCATCTTTGATGATGGGGTACCCACCGTGAAGCCTTAGTACATACAATATATTTTGACTTGAAACAACTCACACTTTTTCAAAACCCATAAACCATCTCCAAATTGATATTAGGCTTTTCATTTTTGTAAAGCAACTTATAACCACTTTCAAATTTGAAGTTGTAGCTTTCATACAACTCTTTTATCTCCAAAATATCTGCTGGGATAAAAGCTATCAAAATCTTCAAACCTCTATGATAAATCACCCCACGAAGTAATTTTTCAGCATCATCAAATGCACCATCATCCATAATCCAAGGGGAGATTTTGATGATTGCTTTATCGATGGCATAAGAGTGTTGAAAACCAAATTTTGTAGAAAGTAAGAGGGAAGATGGCTTTGCAATTTTTGTTATAAAATCAACTCTATCTTCATTAAATGCCAAAAAATCGATTTGTTTGACTATCGGAAGATAGTTTTCATTTGAGATATGTTTTCCCATAGCATTTGTGAAGTTAAAAACTGCACCACCTTTATAAGTAGCTTTGAGAAAATTTCCATACTGGCTAAATCCAAAATTGGAAAATATATCAATCTCATCACTTTTTGCTAAAAAGAGGATAGTTTTTGTAGTCGATACATTTTTAAAAAAGAGGGTAATGATTCGCTCTCTGATGGTTTTATTTACATGGGAAAGGTAGGCAAAATTATTGATAAGTATCGTATGATCTAAACTCATAGCAGTGAGTATTCCTACTAAACTTTCTTTCTCATATATCCCATAACAGAGGCTTTTATCCTCTTCAAAGGCTTTTAAAATACTATTTTTATCGAGCAATATTTTAGAAGAAAGAGTTTCTAAATCTTTCTCTAAACTATCTTTTCTTATCCAACCTACGAACATAGATACAACTCTTTAAGTTCAAGTGGTTCCATCACTTTTTTCCTTGAAGTGACGATAGCTCTTATTTTTGGGAGTATCTCATCTATTTTTGCATTATCTGGAGTTATTCCTAAGCTATTAAGATGGTACAAAATTGTTGAACTTCCACTATGCTTTCCGATTGGAAAATATCGATGAAGCCCAACTTCAAGGGGGCTAAAAGCCTCATAAGCACTATTGTTTTTTAGCATCCCATTCATATGAATTCCAGATTCGTGAGAGAAGATATATTCCCCAACAATAGGGGAGTTTTTGTCGATGGGTTTATTGGAAGCCTCACTTACTAGATGGACGAGTTTTTGAAGTCTATCAGAGTGGATAACCCTTTTTTCATTAAACTGGTGGGTTAAACTCATCAAAACTTGCTCAAAACTAGCATTTCCAGCCCGCTCCCCTAGACCAATAACTGTTGTATTAACGCTAAATGCACCAGCTTCAATCCCCGCTATCGAGGTTGCAGTTCCCATCCCAAAGTCATTGTGGGTGTGCATTTCAATTGGGAGAAGATTTAAACTTGTAAGATAGGAGATATTTTGGAAAGTTGTATTTGGAGTCAATATACCAATAGTATCGCAGTACCTGAATCTATCAGCGCCTAAATTTTTTGCAAATTTCATAATATCAGCTAAAAAAGGAAGTTCACTTCGACTTGCATCTTCTGCTCCAACACAGACAAAAAGACCCTCTCTTTTTGCCAGCTTGATGGTATTTTGAAGGTTTATGTAAAGTTCATCAACTCCACCTTTGAGTTTCAAATCAATCAAAAGTTTTGATACAGGGATAGATAAATCAACAGCTTTTACTCCACAATTAAGTGATGCGTGGAGGTCACTCATCGTCGCACGATTCCAACTCATAATCTGTAAAGGAAGTCCAAGATTTAAAATCTCTTTTAACTCCTCTTGCTCTTTTTTCCCCATGGCAGGAATCCCAACTTCAAGTTCATCCGCTCCAGATTCATAGAGTAAAGTAGCAATTTTGAGCTTTTCATCTAAAGTAAAAGATACATAAGGTGCTTGTTCACCATCTCTTAGTGTTGTATCATTTATAATTGCCATAATTATTTTCCTTCAAAACCTAGATTATTACGTGTATCGTTTTAATACAATGCAAAATCTATTCCATTTTATTTTGCAAAATGACAATAGTTGTTTAATTATTTAATAAAATTTATGTTTTACAGCTAAAACAATATATTTGGTCTTTACAATTTTCACAAGCTGGAGCTGTTTCGTTGATGCTATCGTAGATAAATTTTTTCCACAATTTCTCTTTTGGTTTGATTTTAGAAAGTATTGGAAAATTTTCATTCATATATCTTCCCATCTCTGTCCTACTACTAAATCCTAAATCTTCATAGAGATGATTTTGCATCAAAGAGATTTTTGCAATATGTGGAGCAATGTGTTCTTTGGAATACAAATCAACAGCATAATCTGATAAAAAATCTGCTACTTTTTGTTCTAATATTTTTAAAGATTTTTTATTTTCAAGGTTCATAGTATCCTCCATTTAACTCTTAGTTATTAACCCTACAAAGTCATCTCCACCATTTTTCCATTGACAATTTCACCAAACTCCACACCAAAACTATAACAATCAAACAATTCCTCTTTTGTAGGTATAAGTTTAATTTTTAAAGGTTCTAACGGCACTCTAAATTTTAAAGATTTAAGACGATGTTGAATCATATCTTGTGCTTCTCCACTCCATCCATAAGAGCCAAAACATCCACCAAATTTCCCTTTTTTCTCTAAAAGCATCATGCAAGAAAGCAAATCCCAAATAGGTTTAGGTGCATCACCATTTATTGTTGGTGTTCCTAAAACAATTCCTGTACTCTCTTCTAAAATAGTGAGCATATTTTGCTCATCCAAGGCAGTTAAATCATAAATATTCGCAATGATATTTTCATTAACCTCTATCCCATCATAAATACTTTGTGCCATCTCTTTTGTATTTTTATAACTTGTGACATAAAAAATGGAAACAATCTTTTTACCATGAAGCCTATCCTCTTTACTACTCCACTCTTTGTAAAGCTCTATATATTTTTTTGGTTTATTTCGTAAAATGGGTCCATGAAGTGTACAAATTTTATCAATTTGAAATTGCTCATAAAGTTTGATAGCATTCAATGCATCGCTTTTAAATGGTCGCATAATATGGTCATAATAGTATTTAAAAGCATAACTAAAATCCCCAACCAAATCATCAAAAAGCCTACTGTCATAATAGTGACTTCCAAAAACATCCCCACTAAAGAGGATCATATCTTCTACAAGATAACTGCTCATAGTCTCTGGCCAATGGAGATTTGGTGTACTTAAAAATTTAAAAGTTTTATCTCCAAGTTGTAATTCTTTATTTGTCCAAACCGTTTCAAAATCCATCTTTGCTGATTTTGTGATAGATTTTAGCATCGGAGTTGCCATAGGAGAGATAAGAATTTTTGCATTTGAAGCTCTTTTGTAAAGGTTTGCCAAAGCTCCAGAATGGTCTGGTTCTAAATGATGCATAATAATATATTTGATATCTTCATATTTGCATATAGATTCAATATTTTTAAAAAACTGCTCTTCAAATTCCTCTTTTACAGTGTCTAGTATCACTACTCCTTGTGAAGTTTTGACTAGATATGCATTATAAGTTGTCCCGTTAGCTGTTTTCATAATGATATCAAATGTTCTGATATCTTTGTCACTTACACCTATGTAGTAAATATTTCTTTTAATTTCAAGTGCATTCATTTTAAAAGAATTCTTTGTAACCAAAGAGGTGGATTATTATTGATAAGTTTTCTAAAAGAAACCAGAACATCTATTATTTTTTCATTTTCAACTGATGATTTCATAGGATAAATTCCACAAGTTTTTACCATATTTGCAGCTTTTGGACCAATTTGAGCAACATAAACGATATCACTATTCTCTAGGCAATTTATTTTATATTCAAGCTTATCTACCTCTTCTTCAAATTTGAGGGAACTATCCACTTCGCTCACTAGACTATAATCATGTTGGTCTACTTCATAAATATAAAATTTTTCACACCATCCAAAGTGTTCATTGACCGTAATGCCATCTTTTGAAGCAAATGCAATTCTCATAATCTATCCTTTAGATAATATATATTCTTATATTTTCATCTATCACTTGACTGAGTGTCGTTTTTATAAGCTCATAAGTGCTTGTAGCACCTAAGCTACATCCTGCACAATTTCCAAGATACGCAAGTCTTAATTCAATATTTGGCTCATTTTTGTATTGTAAAACAGTGATATTTCCACCATCCTTGATAAGAATTGGTTTGATATATCTATCTAGGGCATCATCCACGAGAGCCATTTGTTCCTCATATGATTTTGTTCTAAATTGGACATTTGGTTCACAATTATCATTCACAGGTTTATCAACCCCACCCATTTGGGTTTGTGCAACTGGATGACCATCAAGTGCAGCACGAAGCATACAATCAAACCCTTCTTTTACAGTTTCAAGGTTTGTTCTATCTTTAAGAAGTAAGAGCGCTAATCTAAAGTTTGCATTTTGATGATTTTTTGCAGTTGCTTTTCTAAAATAATAGAGTGCTTTTTCCATATCCTCTACTACTCCAATAGCACTTTGATACATCAAAGCAAGATTATAATTTGCTGAGTCATTATCAAATTTTGCACCTTTTAAAAAGTACTCATGTGCTGTTTGCAAATTTTTTGTTACCCCCTCACCTTTAAGATACATCAATCCAAGATTTGTCATAGCTTGGTCATCATCATATGAAGCCAAATGTTTCCAAATTTGAAGTGCAGTGTTATAATCTCTAGCTCTATAAGCTTTAAGAGCTGCAAAATTAGTGATATTTGTATTGCTCATCATTATTCCTTGCATCCGCATTTACAAGACTCTGCTCCACTGTTGAGCAAAGTTTTGTAGTTTGTGGCGTCTAATTTTATAAATTTATTATCTAAGAATTTAAAAAAAATTTCATCAATAGTATTTGTTTTACTATCTGCTTTATACACGGCTATATTGTTTTCTAAACAATTTATATAAACTCCTTCCCCCATATGGTAAAAAATTGTTGCAGTAACATTGTATTTGGATAAAAAACTGGCTATTTCTAATCCATTCCCTTCTTTTTCATTTTTTATAACCCTAAAGTTTCCATCTATTTCATCAAGAAGTGCAAAAAATGGAACATTTCCAAATAAATCTGAGATAGTAGTTGAAGTACTATTTGATATAGGTATCGCTAACATTTAAAATCCTTTTAAAATGTCCCATAAAAGGTGCCTAAAAAATTAATATTTTTTCAGGGAACCTTAAAAGGGACTTATTGTTTAATGCCTACTTTTTACAGATTGAGTAAATCAATTTTCAAGTAGCCTTGTGCTTGTACTCTCTTTGAGAAATCCTAAAGGGAAAAAGAATTTTCCTTTTATTTTCTATTTAATATTCAATATCTATTCCGCTATATCAAAAATCAGATTTAGGAACACTATTTGCATCTTTATATAAAGATTAATTGGTTGGAGATACTTATAATGGCAATGGTAAATAAAAAACAAATCAAAGAACTTCTCAATGAATCAGCTTGTGCATCGAATGAGAAAAAAAAATCAAGTTGTGACAAACCAAAACCAGGAGCAAGTAGTGGTGGTTGTGCCTTTGAAGGAGCTCAAATAGCCCTTTTCCCTTTTGCGGATGTTGTCCATCTTGTCCATTCTCCAGCGACTTGTTTAGGAGCTTCGTGGGAGACGAGAGCAACTCCTAGTAGCTGGAAAGGTGAAAATAACACTTATATGGGTTATTGTACGGATGTCACTACAAATGATGTAATTTTTGGTGGAAATAAAAAGCTAGAAGATTCTATCGAATACATCATACAAACAAAAAGCCCAAAAGCTATCTTTGTTTATGAAACTTGTGTTACTGCTATGATTGGAGATGATATGGATGATATCGGTAGAAGAATGCAAAAAAAACATAATATCCCAGTTGTCATCATCCATAGCCCAGGATTTGTGGGGAGTAAAAACCTAGGGAGCAGACTTGGTGGTGAAGCTGTTTTAGAGCAACTTATTGGTACTCGTGAACCAGAATCTATCCATCTGTATGGGATAAACTTGATAGGGGAATACAATGTCACAGGTGATATGTGGCAGTACATTCCAATACTAGAGCGTATTGGGATAAAAGTGATTTCAACTCTATCAGGTGATGGAAGGTTAGAAAATATCCAAATGGCACATCGTGCCAAACTCAATGTCATCGTATGTGCAAAATCACTTATCACTTTGGTGCGAAAAATGGAAGAGCAATATAACATCCCTCATGTATCTGTTTCATTTTATGGGAAAAGAGACACATCAAATGCGATTATGACTATCGTAGAAGCTTTTCAAGATGAAAAACTCATAACAAAAGCAAAAGAGATTATCAAAGAAGAGGAGGCAAAACTAGAACTTGCACTCCTTCCGTACAGAAAAATACTTGCTGGTAAAAAAGCTATCTTAAATACTGGTGGTAATAAATCATGGTCGATAGCTTCAGCCCTGCAAGATATAGGGATAGAAGTAGTTGCTACAAGTGTTGCCAAAGCTACTTTGGAAGATATTGAAATAGCAAAAAGTTATGTCAACATCCTTATGAAGTCTCCTGCAAATGAACAAGCAAAACTTATTGATGAACATAATGTTGATATCCTACTTGCAGGTGGAAGAAGTCTTTATACTGCTATCAAAAAGAAAATCGCTTTTGTGGATGTCAATCAAGAGAAACACATCAGTTATGGTGCATATACAGGACTTGTCAGCATGGCAAAAGATGTTTGCAGTGCTGTTCAAAATCCAGTTTTTAGGGTTGTTGGTACAAAAGCACCATGGGAAGAATAGAAAAGGAACAGTAGTTGCATTAGCTATATTGTTAAGAAAATGTTAGAAAAAATCAAGAAAAGCGAATTTATTCGTGTTTTAGGTTTGTCTATTGAAAAGTAGAAATTCAACAATATGTCCATTTAAAATTAGGACAATTTAAAAGGAGTAATGATATGTCGGTATTAATAACAGAAAGTTGCATCAATTGTGATGCTTGTATAGATGAATGCCCAGCGACAGCGATAGTAAGTTCGGATGAAGCACCAATAGATAGCGAATATACATATATAAAACCAGAAAATTGCATAGAGTGCGTAGATGCCAGCATTCCAAAATGTGTCGATGTTTGTCCAACAGAGGGTTGTATAGTTTGGGATATGCCTTATACTGCTGAATTTGACAGCTATTATTTACAAGGGATGGAAGATGGAAAATATGGAATCAGAGAACATAAGAAAAAAGGTCTCTTGACTCCAGCTAATCAGCCACGACCATTTAGAGAAGAAGTTAGCATAAATGATAGAGTAAAACATCTAGCTGTAAGTTAAGAATTATGAAATAAGAATGTTAAGTCCTTTTTAAAGGGATGTTTTAAAGGGGAGAAACTGGTTTCTCCCCGTAGGATTTGCTTCTTTAGATGTGGCTTTGCCATATCGAAAAAAGAAGTCATAAAATAGTAGGTCCCTTTTAAAATGGGACATTTTAAAGGAGTATGATATGAGTTGTGGTACAGGTTGTGGAACAACAAACGAATTTGATTTTGGTGGTTTTGACCCAAATGATTCAAGAGCTTTAGAGATACAAGAAAAAATAAATAATCACCCATGTTATAGTGAAGGTGCTCATCAACACTATGCAAGGATACATGTAGCAGTTGCACCTGCTTGTAATATTCAATGTAACTATTGTAATAGAAAATATGACTGCTCAAACGAAAGTCGTCCTGGTGTTACAAGTAGTAGACTAAAACCAGAAGAAGCGGTGAAAAAAGTCCTTTATGTTGGTGGAGAGATTCAACAACTTTCAGTCGTGGGTATTGCTGGACCAGGTGATGCTTTAGCAAATCCTAAAAAAACTTTTGAAACTTTTAGAATGCTTCAAGAAAAAGCACCCGATTTGAAACTTTGTCTTTCTACGAATGGTCTTAGAATCGCTGATTATATAGATGAGATAGTAAAATACAACATCGATCATGTCACTGTTACAATCAATACGGTTGATGAGAGTGGTGAAATTGGAAGCCTTATATATCCTTGGGTACATTGGGATTTCAAAAAAATCAGAGGAAAAGAAGGCGCAAAATTTTTACTCCAAAAGCAACTTGAAGGGATAAAACTTCTAGTTGATAGAGGAATTTTAGTCAAAGCGAACTCTGTTCTTATCCCAAATGTAAACGATAAAGATTTACCAAATGTAGCTAAAAAATTAAAAGAGATGGGTGTATTTTTGCATAACATTATGCCACTTTTATCTGCTCCTGAATTTGGAACTAAATTTGGACTTGATGGGGTTCCAAGTGCAACAGACCAAGAGGTGATGGCAGCTCAAGAAGCGTGTGGAATGGATATGAAACTGATGAAACACTGCAGACAATGTCGAGCTGACGCTGTTGGACTTATAAGTGAAGATAGGGGTGATGAATTTACAAAAGAGAGTTTTTCTGCACTTTCATTTGAAGAACTAGAGAAACGATACAACATTAAGGCACGTTCCGTAAAACATCAAATTATTGAAAATTGGCGAACAGCACTTGATGAAGCAAATCATAGAATAAAACTTGAACAAGCAACTAAACTCGAGCTAAGTACCACAGGTGAAACAAAACTTGTAGCGGTAACAACTGGTGGTGAGGGGATGATAAATTTACATTTTGGTAGCGCAAAAGAGTTTTTGATTTATGAAGCTGGTGATAAGGCTATCAAATTTGTAATGCACAGAAAAATAGCAAGCTCATATTGCAGTGGTCCTGAAAACTGCGATGGGAACAACCCAATCGATGATATAAAAAATACACTCAAAGATTGTGACATCTTACTCACTGAAAAAATAGGTGAATGCCCGATGGATGAACTAAGAAGTATTGGTCTTATCTGTGATGAAAGCTATGCTCTTCAACCTATTGAAATATCGGTTTTTGAAGCTTACAAAAAACACTTTTCAGTAATTGAACTTGAAAGAGAGGCTGGGTAATACACCCTCTCTTAAGCTTTTCTCTTAACTTTTTTCTATTTTATTTCTTAATTTTACTTCACAAATACATTTTTATTTTATAACCATATTTGTACACAATCCTCCAATAAATAATTCATTATCACTCTAGTTATAAAAACCAAATATTATTCAAAAATTTTTTAATTTTTTAATTTTTTAATTTTACCAATGGAACACTAAATGCAATTACCATTATGATTTAAATTCAAATAAAAGGAGACGAAATGTCAAGTTTAAGACAAATTGCATTTTACGGTAAAGGTGGGATTGGTAAATCTACTACATCTCAAAACACATTGGCTGCTATGTGCCACTATTATGGGAAAAAAATTCTTATTGTTGGGTGTGACCCTAAAGCGGATTCTACAAGATTAATTCTTCATGAAAAAGCTCAATCTACAATTATGCAACTAGCTAGTGAAGCTGGAACAGTTGAAGATTTAGAATTAGAAGATGTTTGTAAACCAGGTGCTGGAGAATTTCACCCTGATAATAATGACATCACAGAAGGTTATATCAACTGTACAGAATCAGGTGGACCAGAGCCAGGAGTTGGTTGTGCTGGAAGGGGAGTTATTACGGCTATTAACTTCTTAGAAGAAGAGGGTGCTTATAACGATGAGTTGGATTTTGTATCTTATGATGTTCTTGGGGATGTTGTTTGTGGTGGATTTGCTATGCCTATTAGAGAGGGAAAAGCTCAAGAGATTTATATAGTTATGTCTGGTGAGATGATGGCAATGTACGCTGCTAATAATATCTCAAAAGGGATTTTAAAATATGCAAATACTGGTGGAGTTAGACTTGCAGGTCTTATTTGTAACGCTAGGATGACAGATAAAGAGTACGATTTGGCTAAACATTTAGCTATGCAAATTGGTACTCAAATGATTCACTTTGTTCCAAGATCTAACCATGTTCAAAGAGCTGAGCTAAGAAGAATGACAGTTGTTGAGTTTGCACCAAGTTCAGATCAAGCTATGGAATATAAAGAATTAGCAAGAAAAATTATTGCAAATGATCTTAAAGTAATACCTAGACCACTTGAAATGGATGACCTTGAAAACTTATTGATGGAATTCGGTCTTGAAGATGAAGTTGATGAAGAAAATTTAGGTAAAAAAGCAGAAGAAGCTTAATAAATTAAAAGTTAAAAGTTAAGAGTTCAGGAGAAGTAAGAGAAATTCATTTCTCTCTTCAGGGTTTGCTTCTTGAGATGGAATTATTTCCATCGTTAAAAGAAGCAAAGAATTATAGGTCCCTTCAAATTTGGGACAAATTTTAAGGAGAACAAGATGTTTGTATGTGGCTACCACTTCCCAGCGAGTGAAGGAAATGATGTAAGTTTTGATAAAGTTATTGAAAAAGTAAACGAAGGTATTGATGCTACGGGTAAAACTGTAACATTAGCAAGTGAAACAAGAGAAGGTGTTAAGTTAGAAGAGTTATCTGTTCCAGCTGGTACTTTTTTACATACTGCATTTGTAGATTATTTTACAAATACAGAATGCGCAGCAAAAAATGATTTCAAAATGGTTTATTACACAAATAGATACCAAATCAGTGAAATTTCAAAAGCTGTAGATGGTGATGTTACAAAAGATATTTGTAAAAAACTAGATGATATGAATCTTTACAGAGTGTCTGTAAAATAGTTGAAAGTGGAGGCTTACAGCCTCTATTTGTTAGAAAAATATTTAAAAGGAGAGTGTCAGATGGGACCAGAAACTTTAGAAAGTAAACAAAAACAAGTTATCGCTGATGTATTAAAAATATATCCAGAGAAAGCTGCAAAAAATAGAGAAAAACATCTTGGTGTTGATAGCCCAGAAGGTGTTAAAGGTGCTTGCGATAAAACAAAAAGCAATAAACAAACTGTACCAGGTGTTATGAGCCAAAGAGGTTGTGCATATGCAGGATCTAAAGGGGTTGTTTGGGGACCTATTAAAGATATGATTCATATCTCTCACGGACCAGTAGGTTGTGGGCAATATAGTAGAGCTGGTAGAAGAAATTATTATATAGGGACAACTGGAATTGATACATTTGTAACTATGAACTTTACTACTGATTTTACAGAAAAAGATATCGTATTTGGTGGAGATAAAAAATTAAAACAAGCTCTTAGCGAAATTGATCAATTGTTTCCATTAAATAATGGTATCTCTATCCAATCAGAATGTCCAATAGGACTTATTGGAGATGATATTCATGCAGTTGCAAGAGCACATAAAAAAGAATCAGACAAACCAACAATAGCAGTATCTTGTGAAGGCTTTCGTGGGGTTTCACAATCACTTGGACATCACATTGCAAACGATATGATTAGAGATGAAGTTATGCCTGATACTAGTGCTAGAAAAGATTTCGAATCAACTCCTTATGATGTTGCTATCATCGGGGATTATAATATTGGTGGAGATGCTTGGGCTTCTAGAATTTTACTTGAAGAGATGGGTTTAAGAGTTATTGCTCAATGGAGTGGGGATGCTTCTTATAAAGAACTTACAATTGCACCAAAAGCAAAATTAAATTTATTACATTGTTATAGATCTATGAACTATATTTCAAGACATATGGAACAAGAATTCGGAATTCCATGGATGGAATATAACTTCTTTGGACCTTCTAAAACAACTGAAAGTTTAAGAAAAATTGCTGAGTTCTTTGGAAGTGAAATTCAAGAAAAAACAGAAGCTGTTATCTCAAAATATACAGCTATGACTGATGCAGTTATCGCAAAATACAAACCAAAACTTGAGGGTAAAACAGTAATGCTTTATGTTGGAGGATTAAGACCTCGACATGTTATTGGTGCTTATGAAGATTTGGGTATGGAAGTTATTGGTACTGGATATGAGTTCGGACATGGTGATGACTATAAAAGAACAAAAGAAGATATTGCTAGAAGTACATTAATCTATGATGATGTAAATGAATATGAATTAGAACAATTCGTAAAAGCTTTAAAGCCTGATCTTGTAGCTTCAGGTGTCAAAGAGAAATATGTATTCCAAAAAATGGGATTACCATTTAGACAAATGCACTCTTGGGATTATTCAGGACCATACCATGGTTATGATGCATTCGCAATATTTGCTAAAGATATGGATTTAGCTATGAATTCACCTGTATGGACACATAATGTTGCTCCATGGGATAAAGAGATAGGAGCTTAGTATGCAAGACGTAAATAATATAGTTAACGGACAAAAACTGTTTTTAAAAGATGACTATCAAGCATCTTTATTAGCAAAAAAAGAATTCGAAAGTGCAGTTGGTGCAACAAATCCAGAAAAAGTAGTGGAAATTGCTGAGTGGACTAAATCTTGGGATTATAGAGAAAAAAATTTAGCTAGAGAAGCTATCACTGTTAATCCTGCGAAAGCTTGTCAACCACTTGGTGCTATTATGGCTGGACTTGGTTTTGAAAATACTATGCCTTATGTTCACGGGAGCCATGGATGTGTTGCTTACTTTAGAAGTTACTTTACAAGACACTTCAAAGAACCAACTCCTTGTGTATCTGACTCTATGAGTGAATCAGCTGCGGTATTTGGTGGATTATCAAATATGAAAGATGGTTTAAGAAACTGTAATGCTATGTACAAACCTGAAATGATAGCAGTAAGTACAACTTGTATGGCGGAAGTTATCGGAGATGATTTAAATGCATTCGTAATAGGTGCACGAGAAGAAGCCGAGGGTGAATTAGACAATACGGCTATCACTTATGCACATACACCATCGTTTGTTGGAAGCCATATTACTGGTTATGACAATATGATGAAATCAATCTTAGAGCAATTAAACCCAGAAAAAAGTGCAAAAGTTTTAGATGAAGAAAGAATCAACATCATCCCAGGATTTGAGCCATATTTGGGTTCATTAGCTGAAATTAAAGAGATTGCTGCAACATTTAGTGACAAAATTGTTATGATTGGTGACCATGAAGAGCAATGGAACACAGGTGCTGGTGAATATAAATTATATGCTGGTGGGACAACTTTAGCAAATGCAAAAACTGCTATCAATGCAAAAGCTACAATTAGTTTACAAGGTTATAGTACAACTCAAACAGCTAAAACTATCAAAAACAAATGGAGTCAAGGTTTTTATACTTGTAATCCAATTGGTTTAGGTGGAACTGATGCATTTGTTATGAAACTAAAAGAGTTAACAGGAAAAGAAGTTGCAGAGTCACTTAAAACTCAAAGAGCTCAATTAGTAGATGCAATGCAAGATTCTTATCCATACATGCATGGTAAAAAATTTGCAATCTATGGTGATCCAGATTTTCTTTTAGGTCTTGTATCATTTTTAGTTGAAATGGGCGCAATTCCATCACATATCCTTTGCCATAATGCTCCTAAAAAAGGTTGGGAAGATGATATGAAAAAAATCTTATCCAAATCTCAATGGGCAAGTGATTGTCAAATTTGGCCAGGAAAAGATTTATGGCATTTGAGAAGTTTATTATTTACTGAACCAGTTGATTTCTTGATAGGAAATGTATATGGTAAAGAGCTTTATAGAGATACAGGTATTCCACTTATTAGAATTGGATTCCCTATATTTGATAGACACCACTTACATAGATATTCAATCAGCGGATATAAAGGCGCATTGAATCTACTTACTTGGATAACAAATGCAGTTCTTGATCAACTCGATGAAGAGACAAAAGATATAGCGAAAACTGACTATTTCTTTGACTGTGTAAGATAAGTTTTTTGTAAAAATAATTTTCGAAATATTTTAAAAAAAGCCCAAAGAGTTTTACTCTTTGGGCTTTTTATTTTATTTTTTATTCTTTGGAATAGTTTTTGTATATAAATAACTATATTAAGATTTAGTTATTAGGTTATTGTTATGGAATTTATTTTTTTACCGTTCGTTTATGTTATCTATATTGTTCTAATTTTTCTTATTAAAGAAAATATAAATAAATCAAAACGAGTTGAATAATGAATTTCTCTACGCAAGAAGCTACTTTAGAATTTGCAAAAAAGTTTTCACACTATAAAGATTTTTATCTAAAATCAAATGATTTGATAATTTCAAAACTTGGTCTTGGAACTTTTAATATGGAGCCGTACAAAGAGGAAAATTACCTTTTTCACTATATTGAAGCGGTTAAAGAAGCTATTAAAAATGGGATAAACCATATAGATACAGCGAGTAATTACCGATACGGACAAAGTGAAAAAGAGATAGGAATCGCTTTACGTGAACTTGGAAGTGAAGTGAAACGAGAAGAGCTTATTCTTACTTCAAAAGGTGGTTTTATCCAGTTAGAGTACCCATTTCCACAAAATCCATACACTTGGATAGAGGAAAATATCATCAATACAAAATTAGCAACTTATGAGGATATTGAACTCGACCAACATTGCCTCACTCCTGATTTTTTAGAGTGGAGTTTGAAAAGAAGTTTAGAAAATGTAGGAGTGGAAGGTTTTGATATCTATTATTTGCATAATCCAGAGATGCAACTTGCTAGACTTGGTGAAAAAGAGTTTTATAAACTTATAGAAAAAATCTTTAAGAGATTTGAAAAATTAGCCGATAAGGGACTTTTGAAATATTATGGCGTCGCTGTTTGGAATGGTTTTACAAGTCAGAGTGTTGAAGAACTTTTGAGTTTAGAAAAATTGGTAGAGTGTGCCAAAAAAGTGGGTGGGGAAAACAATAGATTCAAATATATTCAGCTCCCTTTTAATATGGGAAAAACTGCTCCATACACCCAACCTAGCCAAAAAGTAAAAGGGGAGAGTTGCACGATTTTGCAATCAGCTTATAGACTTAAAATTGGGGTGATTAACTCATCATCATTGTTACAAAGAAAGCTTTTTCAAAAGCCATTTAGTGCTGAAGTGGGAGTAATACTTGACGATACAATGACTATAAAAGATGATGTTGGACTTGCTTTACAATTTTGTCGTTCAACACCTACAATAGTGAGTAGTTTATTTGGCTCAATTGTCCCAAAAAATATCAAACAAAATTGTGAAATTGCAAAAGTAAGAGCAGTTCCAAGGGGAAAATATGACCTATTATATAAGTTGTAACAAATGATTTATGATGTAATTGTAGTAGGTGGCGGAATTGCAGGACTTATGGCTGCGATTGAAGCAAAAACAGTAAATAACAAAGTGGCACTTATCACAAAAGGAAATATTTTTAAATCGAATAGTTCCCTTGCAAGCGGTGGAATCAATGCCGTTTTAAATCCTAATGATGTTGATGAAATCAAAAAGCATATCAATGATACAGTGGAAAGTGCAAAGGGATTAGAGGATATCAAGTCTATTGTTTATATGTGTAAAAATGGTGGAAGAATCGTAGAGAAGTTAGCTAGCTATGGTGTTGAGTTTGATAAAAATAAAGATGGTCGGGTAGCTCAAAGAAGTTTTGGTGGTGGAAGTAGCAAACGAACTTGTTATGTTGGAGACAAAACAGGTAGTGCCATCACGGCGGTTCTTATAAAAAAAGCCAAAAGCGTAGGTGTTGAGTTTTTGGTGAACAATTTTGTAATGAATATCACAAAATTACAAAAAACTGTAAGCGGGGTTGTGAGTATTAGAAGAATTGATAGTTCAATCGTTGTCTATCCAGCAAAAGCAATTATACTTGCTGGTGGTGGATATGCTGGGATTTATAGAGGATTTTCTACAAATGCGAGTGACTATACAGGAGATATGTTAGCGGTTGCTCTTCGAGCAGGAGTCAATCTTAAAGATATGGAATTTGTACAGTTTCATCCAACTGGTATGCCAAAAACAAGTTATCTTGTAAGTGAAGCTGCACGAGGTGAGGGTGGATATCTTCTCAATAGTGATGGGGAAAGATTTGTAGACGAATTAGGCACAAGGGATGTTGTAAGTCGAGCAATAACACAGCAGATAGAAAATGGAAAAAAGGTTTATATTGATTTAAGACACTTAAGCCGTGAGTATATTGAATCAAAACTCCCATCGTTATACAAAAGTGCTTATGCTCAAGCTGGAATAGATGTGTGCGAAGAACTTTTGGAGGTAAAGCCAGTAGCACATTATACTATGGGCGGGATTGAGTCCAATATGTCAAAAACCTCAATTGAAGGGCTTTTTGTTTGTGGAGAATGTGCAAATAGTGGAGTGCACGGTGCAAATCGACTTGGTGGAAATTCACTTTTAGAGGGTGCTGTTTTTGGAGAACTAGCTGGAAAAAAAGCTTTAGAATTTTCTAAAAATAGAAAGTTTTTGCCGATTGACTATGAGATAGTTGCAAACGATATCAAGATTGTAGATACGATTTTTGGTGGGGAAACTACAAAAAATTTCAATGCTATGAGGATAACATTAGGGAAAACAATGTTTGAAGTTTGTGGGATACATAGAGATGAAAAAAAACTTATTCAGGCTTTTGATTATTTAAAATATTTGAGAAAACAGGTGGGAACACTCCATTGTATAGATAAAAGTAAAAATAATAATGTAGAACTTATAGCGATACTTGAACTTAAAAATGCCCTTGAAATAGCAGAAGCTGTAGTCCTTGGTGCAACCAAAAGGAAAGAGAGCCGTGGGGCTCATAGCAGGGATGATTATCCAGAATTGAATCCAAAGATGAATAAATCAATTTTTGTGCATGAGTTTCAAAAAGGATATTTTAAATTGTGGTTTGAGGAGAATAACCTCCTTAGTAAAATAAGAAGGTATATTATTAGTTAGTGGCAAGAAAAGAACTTTTATACCCTTTCGCTAAGGCTTCACGGTGGGTAACTCGCAATCTTTGATTGCGACCGTTGCGTTGCAGAATCGCTCAATTGATATAAAAGTTATTTGGAAACAAGGAATAAGAAAGTAAGAGAAACTCGTTTCTCTCTTTAGGATTTGCTTCTTTAGATGGAATTATTTCCATCGCTAAAAGAAGACATTAAAAACAAGGTCCCTTCAAATTTGGGACAAATTTTAAGGAGTAAAAAATGGCAAAAGTTATGTTAAGTGAAAAAAACGGGGAAATAATCTTCTATATTGCAAAAAAAGATATGGAGGAAACAATTGAAAAAATTGAATTTGATAGTGAAGAGAAATGGGGTGGAGAAGTTGAATTAAGTAATGGAGAAATTTGGTGGATTGAACCAAATATTAAAAAACTTCCAAAAGAAGAAGCTTGTAAGAAAATTAGTGATTGATTATAAAATATACAATTTTAAGTATATTTTATGTACACTAAAAATTATAATTATTAAAAAAAATAGGAAATCTTAAATGCTTGGTCAATGTGATTTATGCTTAAAACAAAAAGAATTAGAAGTTTTGTATGAGATTGCAACTTTGCTTGCTGACTCAAGGGATACACAAAAATCTTTGGAAAAATCATTATTAAGTCTTAAAAATACACTTGAATTGCAAAATTGTGTTATCTATAAGCTTGAAGATGAAATGTTAAATATTTATTCATCAATCAATTTTAATAAGTACCAAAAAATTATTTCTGAGTATCGTATTGGTGAGGGAGCTACTGGACTTGCAGCAAAAAGTGGTGAGCCGGTTATTATAGAAAATATCCATAATGACATACTTTTTTTAAACAAATCAGGCAATAGGAATAGTGAAACTATTTCATACATTGCTGTACCGATGTTTGTTGATAATAAGATCTTTGGCGTTTTGGCAGCCAATTTAAGTAGGTCTACTAAGATTGGATTTGATGAAACAGTAAGAATATTATCTATTATAAGCACGCTATTTGCTCAATTTATATATTCACATATAGTAGTAGAGCAAGATAAAGAAAGACTCAGAGAGCTCAAACTTTATTACAAAATGGAATGGGATTCAAAAGTTCATAATTTTGGTGATATTATAGGAAAAAGTCCAAAGATGGAAGATGTATATAAAGTGATAGATAGAATTGCTGGGAGTAATGTCACTATTCTTGTTCGAGGGGAAACTGGTACAGGAAAAGAGCTCGTGGCTGCTTCGATTCACAAAAGAAGTAAAAGAAAAGATGAACCGTTTATCAAACTCAATTGTGCTGCTATTACTGATACATTACTTGAAAGTGAACTTTTTGGACATGAAAAAGGTGCTTTTACTGACGCAAAAGAGACAAGAAAAGGAAGATTTGAGCTTGCTGATGGAGGAACATTATTTCTAGATGAGATAGGAGACATTAGTGCTTCTGCTCAAGTAAAACTTTTAAGAGTGCTTCAAGAGAGAGAGTTTGAGCGAGTTGGCGGAAGTAAAACTATCAAAGTAAATGTTCGTCTAGTAGCAGCAACAAATAGAAATTTAGAACAAATGGTTAAAGATGGAACTTTTCGGGAAGATTTGTATTATAGACTTAATGTTATCCCAATTGATTTACCACCACTGAGAGAAAGAGGGGAAGATATAGAACTTCTTGTAAACTTTTTCCTTGAGCGAAGTATGAAAAATCATAAAAAAATGGTTGTAATTACTGATGATGCGATGTTAAAACTTATTCAATATCTGTGGCCTGGAAATGTTAGAGAGTTGGAAAATACTATTGAAAGAATTGTATTGATGGGTGACGAAGATGGAATTAGTGCTTCTGATATGCTACTTTTGCTACCAGCACTGAATAATAAGATATTAAACAATGAGCATATAGGGATGATTAAAAATAAATCATTGGAGGAGACTGAAAAGGAAGCTATTCAAAAAGCACTTCAAGATTGTAATAATAATCAAAGTGAAGCAGCCAAACAATTAGAAATAACACTAAGACAAATAGGATATAAAATTAAAATGTACGGATTAAAAATATGATTTATAAAGGTGAACAATTTGAACTTTGCGATGATTTCATTGATGTTGGTTATATGGCTGAAAATATTTTAGTTGAAGATTTTTATGGGAATAAAATCATACTAGAAAGAAGCAATAGCGATAAAACAATGAGTTTATTTATTTCGATTCCTGAACTTGGAAATGGTTTTTTGGATGAAATAATTCAATTAGATAAGTTAATGAAAACTATACAAATACCCATTGGATGTTTTTTGATATTTAATGAGATGATAATCGATAAAATAGCTTTAAAAAATAGATTAGAGAAATTTGAGATAGTTTTTGATGTAGAAAATGAATTTGGAAATATGTATGGTATGAAAATTATTAATGGAACATTCAAAGATAAATTAACAAAAGGATTATTTTTAATTAATAAAGATGGCTCGGTTTTTTATTTAGATATTCCTGATGATATGGAAAAAAGAATTAATACTGAAAGACTTATTGTTGAGTTGAATAAAGCTTATTTGACATATACTGGTATTGGATGTCATTAATATATTAAAATTATAGATTATAATCCCAAATATATGGAGCTATCTATTAAAACTTATGGCAAAGAGATTATTAATAGACAGTGTATAAATAAATAATAATTTATTGTTAAAATGATCCTAAAATATCGATAGCTTTTTCAAATCGTTTTACAACACTTGCCTTATCACCAGTTGATAACCTTACAGTGTCAAGATAATCTTGATCAGCTATTAGTTTTTCGAAATTGTGTTGAATTTTTTGTCTATTTTTTATCAAAATTTCCTCATCATTTAAAGCAAAGAAGTAGCTAACTGATTCTAAAACAGCTACATTTATCCTTCCTCTTTTACCATTTATTGGGCATCTAAAATTGCTTTTTCCAAAAAATTCATTTGTCAATCTCATAACTCTTTCAAAATCATTTATCAACTCTTTGATTTTTTGAATATTGATAAGCGCATCAATTAGTTTTTGTTTGTACTCTTCATTGTTTTTATTTAAAAATATATCTTGCGAATGAAAGTCTATAATATTATTTACCCCTAAAGTATTTACATGTTGCATTGTTTTACCCAAAAAGTCGTCTATATTTCCACTGTATTGTTTGTAGTCAAAAATTTGAAATGCCAAATATCTAAGCACAACCTCTTTATCTTTCATTCTAGTTGGAGATAAGCCATAATCGGTTGCACTTTTAAAATGCTCATTTGAGGCTAAATGTGAAAGTAAAACAGTCGATGGTCCAATATAAATACAGTTTCTTATCTCTTGAGTTGTTAGTTGTGTGCCACCTGTATTTATTCTGTAAAAAATATCATAAACAACAGACATCGGAACGCTAGGTTTAATAATATGGCAGTTTATTTTTTTATCCATTATCCTCATTTGAAGGTTTGGACTTAAATCTGTAATTTTTTTACCATTTAGATGTTTTAATGATTTTAAACCTTGCAATCTAAAACCATCTTCACCAACAGAGTAAGTTTGTAAACTAAAATCTAAAAATTCTTTAACAGAGGTGCTTCTTTGTAAACCATCAATCATAATATATTTACCATCTTTAGATTCATTTAGATAAATTGGTGGAATAGGGATGTTTAAAATTATTGACTCAATAAATCTACTTTTTTGTTCAATCTTCCAAACTACATTTCTTTGAAAATCTGGGTCTGTTATAATTGTCCCTTGAGACATGCGAATTGCTATCTCTTTTGGTGAAATAGCAATCTCTCTTACATCAAGTTCATCTTTTTCAATATCAAAGTCTTCATAAGGAAAAATCCCTTGAGTTGGTAAAATTGCAGCTATTTCATCAATTGTATCATTATTGTTTTTGATGTGTTCAGTTCGTTTTTCTAAAAGCCAAGACTCTATGTCTTCTAGTTTAAGTTCAAAATTATCACTATTTGATATTAGAAAATCCCTTAAAAATTCGTTATAGTAGGCAAGACTTACAAACGAATCATTGCTTACATAAAGTAATATAGCTTGAGATAAATTTATAGAATTTGAGCAAATATATCCCCAGTCAAATTGTGTTTTTATAGATAATCCAAGTTTTTTATTTTCAACAAAAAACGGTTGATTTTTAAAAGTAACTTTTCTTTTACCTTTTTGTCCACTACCTTTAAAAATTGGTTTTTCAATTTCTATAAATACTGGCTTTAGATTATTTTGCATCACTTCTATTTCGTTTTCAAGCATCAAAAGATTTTCCATTTTTTAACCCTATAATTTGTAAATTTTTTTATTTTAACATATAAAACAAGTGATAAAGCGTAATTAGATACAATAAAATATCAATAAAATAGTAAAAAATGAGGAAAATAAATGTGCAAAAAGCTTCAATTAAGTAATAAAGTATTGATTAAGAATATGTTAGTCAAAGAGTTTATTTGGAAACTTAACAATTTTAAGCCTTTTGAAACAAAATCTAACAAAGTTTGCATAATTGTAAAAGTTTGTTTTCTTTACTTATTTAATATTCAAAAAATTGGAAATATATAAAAGTTGCAAAGTTTTAAAAAATACGATTATGTAATAGTTGGCGGTGGAATTTGTGGTTGCAGTATCGCTTTTGAATTATCAAAAATTTCATCAAGTGTTTTATTGATTGATAAACTTGATAATGTTTCAAAAGGTGCAAGTGGAGCTGCTGGTGCTTTTTTATCTCCACTTTTAGGAAAACCAAATAAATTTAAAGATTTAGTTAATGAGGCACTTATTTATTCAACCAATTTTTACAAACAAAATACACCAGAATTGATAGATAATTGTGGGACGGTAAGGGTTCCAAAAGATAGGCTTGATGAGGATAAATTCCAAAGTTATATTCCATTTATAGATTTCCATTTTGAGGTTGATATAAAAACAAAAGGGTATTTTTTTCCAATTGGCTCCGTTGTAAATAGCAGTGAGATTTGTAAGATACTTTCAAAAAATGCCGAACAATTATTTAATTATGATGTAGTAAGTATAGATTTTGTAGATGAATGTTGGGTTGTAAATAAAGAAATATTAGCAAAAAATCTCATTTTATCAACAGGAGCCAGTATTAAACTATTGGATGAAGCATATATTGAGATAAGGTCAGTTTGGGGACAAAGGATAGATATAGAAACATCTACTTTAATCTCTACAAATTACCATAAAGAGTGCTCGATTGCCCATACAACAAAAATAAATGACACTACATATAAGTCATCGATTGGTGCAACACACCATAGATTTGTAGATGAAAAAGATACAAATAATGAAGATACTCTTCGGTTATTAAAAAAAGCAAATGATATTTTGACGCTAGATAATGTAAAAGTTACAAAGTTATTTGGAGGTGCTAGAGCTTCTAGTAGTGATTATTTCCCTATGATTGGGGAGATAGTTGATAGTAAAAAAACTTTAGAGGAGTTTCCATATCTTAAAAATGGAACAAATGTGAATCCACAAAGATTTACAAGGTATAAAAATTTATATATTTACAATGGTGTCGGTGGAAGGGGATTTGTATTTGCACCTTATTTGGCAAAAATATTGGTAAAACATATTGTAAAAGAAAATAATATTGATGACACTTTAAGTCTTGATAGATTATTTAAAAGATGGGTAAAGAGATAATTTTTTTAAAATCAAATTAATCAAACAAGTTACAAAAGCGCTAAATACAGCAAATAAAAGCTATTTTTGCTAATATTATAAGTAAATGAAAGGTTCAAAAATGAAAATATCAATACTGTTAATATTATTTATAACCCAATTTCTTTTTGGGGATTCAAAGTCAAATATCAAAACTGATATACCAGCAATAGTATCAGTAAAATGGTTGGAGCAAAATCAAAAAAATCCAAAACTTGTAATAGTTGATTTGCGTCCAAGTGAAGTATATGCAAAAAACCACATCCAAAATAGTGTAAATATTCCAGCAAAAGAGAATCTTTTTGATAAAAATAGCTTTATCCCAAAACTTGATATTTTGCAAAAAACATTTAGTGAAGCTGGGATTGGAAATGAGAGTATTGTTGTTGCTTATGATGACGGAAAATTTATTATGGCAGCTAGATTTTATTGGATTTTAGAAACATTAGGGCATTCCAATGTTGGGCTTTTAAATGTTGGATTTGATAGTTTGGAGAAAACAAAAATACCTATAAGCTCAAAAAATACAAAAGTTATAGCAAAAGAGTTTGTTCCAAGAGTTGATAATACAAAAGTACAAACGAAATTAAGCACACTTCTTTCGATAGGAAACAAAACCATAATTGACGGTCGAGAAGGGACACATTTTAGTGGACTAGCTTCTAAGGCTAAGCGTTTTGGACATATTCCAACAGCAAAAAATTATCCATGCACTCAAAATTATCAAGTTTCAAAAGATGGAAATATGATAAAAGATTTAAGTGAACTTAAAAATCTATATAAATATTTGGATAAAAACAGACAAATTATTCTTTATTGCGATGGTGGCTCTGAATCGGCATTAAACTACATAGTTTTGCAAGAATTAGGATATAAAGTTTCAATTTATGACGGCTCATGGTTGGAATGGGGAAATGATTTGAAAGTGCCAATCTCAAACCCATCAAAAAAATAGGTGTTTTGATGATTGGTAAATATAAAAGCTCTATTAAAACAAAGTTGATAGGGATAATTTTTTTAGTTGCTACACTTACTAGCTTTATTGGTTATGTTGGATTTATCTATTGGTATATGGACAACCAATATAAAAAAGCAAACGAACAATCACACACAATAGGTCTAGTAATATCGCAAGATGTAGCTAAACTTATCTTGCTTGATGAAATATCTATCGCATCTGATATTACATCTAAATTAAAATCGTTTAATAATATCGATAAACTTGTTTTGTATTCACTTGATAGAAAAGCAATTTTCCAATATTCTAAAAATGATAATAGTTTCATTGTGCCAAAATTTGAAGAGGGTAGTAATAAAAATCTTATCACTAAAGATATTTTAACTTTAAGAATTAATGTTGTTTATCAGGATAAACACCTAGGTTATCTAAGATTAGATCTCAAGGTTGAGAGTGTTTTTGATGTTATTTTAAATAATATCAAAATGCCTTTATTTATCATTTTGTGTATGGTTTTGGTTTCTTATCTTTTGGCGCTCTATTTTGCAAAAAAATTTACAGAGCCAATTTTAAACCTTGTAGCATTTTTGGAAAAAATTGATACTTTTTCCTTTTTGGATAACTATCCAAAAGTAAATGAGGAAAATGAAGTTGGGAAGATTTATCAAGTTGTAAAAACAATGCTCGGGCGGATAAAAGAATCTCAAAAAGCTTTAAAAATAGCTTCAGTTGCGTTTGAAACACAAAGTGGAATGATGATAACCGATACAAATAAAAAAATTTTAAGTGTTAATAAAGCTTTTACAAACATACTTGGCTATACACAAGATGAAGTTGTTGGAAGTTCACCATCTGTTTTAAAATCAAATCTTACAACTGAAGATTTTTATAAAAATATAAATCACTCGTTACAGACAAATCACTATTGGAGTGGGGAGATAAATAATCTTCATAAAAATGGGAATATCATAAAAGAGTATCTTACAATTCAGGTCGTCCTTGATGATGATGGCGAAATAATATATTATGTAGCTTCATTTTTGGATTTGACTTTACAAAAAAATGCAGAAGCAAAATTGCTTGAAAATGAGCAAATATTAAGACAACAATCAAAAATGGCAATAATGGGTGAAATGCTTGAAAATATAGCACACCAATGGCGTCAACCACTATCCATTATCTCGACAATTTCAACTGGAATGCTTTTAAATAAAGAACTTGGTATTCCGCTGACACAAGAAGAGGAGACAGTAAGGCTAAATAAGATAAACGATTCATCACATTTTTTATCTCAAACAATAGATGACTTTAGAGAATTTTTCAAACCAGATAAGCAAAAAATGTTTTTTAATCCAAAAGAGAGTTATCTTAAAACGATTAAACTGATTAATTCAACATTTAAACATCACAGTATTGAAGTTATTGAAAACTTAGAAGATTTTGAGATTTTGGGCTTTAATAATGAATTGATGCAAACAATTATGAATGTGCTAAATAACGCAAGAGATATACTAGAAACAAGAGACAAGGGTGAAAAACGGTATATTTTTGTTGATATTTATAGAGAAAATTATGAAGTTGTTATCAGGATAAAAGATAATGCTGGTGGTATTCCACTAGAGATACTAGATAAGATTTTTTTACCTTATTTTACAACTAAAGAGTTATCCAATGGGACAGGAATAGGGCTTTATATGTCTTATGAGATGATTGTAAATCACATGAATGGAAAATTTTTTGTATCAAACGAGGCGTTTGTTTACGAGCAAATTGCATATGTTGGAGCTTGTTTTACAATTAAGTTGCCTATGAAATAAAGTTTAGATTATCTATCCAAACTTGTATATCAGAACTCATACGCTTTAAAATTTCGCTGTACCCAAAAACACCAGATTTAGAGTTTGCAATCTCAGTTTTTTGGCTGTAATGAAAAGTTTTTGTTCCTACAAGTATATTTGTAGTTTGTGAAATTAAGTTGATTTGTACAGTCATAACAACATTACTACCATTTGTAAAATCTTGATAAAAATCTATAACTTCAATCTCGCACAAATAATTAGTTTTTGCAGTTGAGTATCCATCTACGATATCATTTGAAGAGTTTATAAAACTTTGTTTGATAGTTTTATATACCATATTTGATGGACTCATCGCCCATTTGTTATTTGCAAAATAGCTAAATTCATGTTTGTTTTTGTACCACATTTTTGTTGTTGAATAAAAATTATTTTGGTTTGAAACTTTTAGCTTTATGGTTTTTTTGTTTTTGGTGTTAGCATTTTGTTTTGCCTCTACAAATTCTACGATATGTTCATTTGTAATAGATTGTTTTTGCAAACAACCACTAAAAAGTATCACAGATAAAAAACCAACCATCAAATTTATTCTAATTTTCATTTTATTCCCCTGGTCCTAATTTAATAACTTTCTCTTTGAAAAAAATATCACTTGGGCTATTTTTAAAATTTTCAACAACCTCTTTGCTCTCAGTTGCTAGATTTTTTAGTTCACCTAGTACACTTTTTGTTTCTTGCAAAACCTCTCGTGTATCGTTTGTGAACCTTTGGATATTTATAGCTTTTATCTCTTTTGCTATCTCTACACCACTTGAGGCGAGATTTTTTGTTTCCTCTATGAGTTCATCTGATTTTTTTAGTGTTTCATTTGTTTTTGTGATTGTTTGATTGAAATTTACAATAGCATCGTTTGAGTTTGCAAATATCTTTTTGAATTCCCCTTTATTATTTTTGAGTTCGCTAGAAAATTCACTAAAATTTGAGATACCTTTTTCTAAATTTTTGATATTTTTATCACTTAAAATAGCATTACTTTTGGAAAGTATAGTTTCAAATTGAAGCGATATTTGTTTTGCTTTTTGTGTTAGAAGAGTTATATTAGACGGTTTTGATGGGATAAATATCAAGCCATTTTCCATTGGTTGTGGTTTTTGTTGATTTTTAACACCACCTTCAATATCAAGATACCCAACCCCAGCTATCCCTTGCGAGCTTAATGTTACAAAGCTATCAATTGTAATAGGCGCTGTTTTTTCAAGTTTAAATCTAATTTCGATTTGTTCCCCATTATTTGAGTCTAAAAAAATTCCCTCTACAAACCCAACATCAATCCCTTTGATTTTAACAACAGATGATTTTTTAAGTCCAGCAATAGACTCATTAACAAAAGTTGTGCAGTTAATATATTTATCTTCATCACCGCCATATTTTGCCAACCAAAATACAAATGATAGAAGTGAAATAGCACTGATTAAAACAAACACACCAACTAAAACAAAATTTCCATTTCTCTCCATTATTTCGCCACCTTTCCATTAACTTTTAAAAACTCTTTCATAAATGGCTCCTCAATTTTTAAAGCCTCATCGTAAGTCCCGTCAAAATATACCAGTTTGTTGTGTAACACTATAAACCTATCCAAAGCACTTTTGATAGTATCAAGGTCGTGCGTAACAATAACTACACTAAATCCAAGCATAGTGCGTAAATCAACAATTAGCCTATCAAAAGCTTCCGCACTAGCAGGGTCAAGTCCACTTGTTGGCTCATCTAAAAAAAGTATCTCAGGGTCAAGTGCTAAAGCCCTTGCTAAACCAACCCTTTTTTTCATCCCACCACTAAGCTCACTTGGGTACAAATAAGCATCTTTTGGTGTAAGTCCAACCATGCTAAGTTTTGTCATTGCTATATTTTCAATCAGTTCTTTTGGTAGTTTTGTGTACTCAATAAGTGGTAAACAAATATTATCAAGGACACTAAGTGATGAGAATAACGCACCAAATTGAAACAACACAGCACATTTTTGTCTTAAAAAAAAAGTATCTTTTTGTGAGATATTTTTGATGGATTTTCCAAGAATTTCAATATCCCCGATGTGAAATTTTTGAAGCATTATTAGTTGCCTTAAAAGTGTAGATTTTCCAGCACCACTTCCACCCAAAATCCCTAAAATTTCAGATTTTTTAAGTTCAAATGAGATGTTGTCGTGAATTTGTTTATCACCAAAATAGGTGGAGATATTTTTGACTTTTAGTATATTTTTCAAATTCCCAACCTTGTAAGGGCAACTGCAATTAATGCATCACAGATAATCACCCAAAACAGTGCATTTACTACACTTTTTGTTGTGTAAGTGCCTATACTCTCCGTACTTTTATTTACCATAAAGCCTTGATAACACCCAACTATTGCAACAACAACTCCATAAAGTGGGGCTTTAGCTAAGCCTACATAAAGCTCATTTATTGAAATTTCAAAATAAATTCGGTCGATAAATTCATAAAAACCAATCCCCAAATGAAATTGTGTTACTACTAAAATTCCAGCTACTCCAGCCATATCAGCAGCAAACACAATAAAAGGCATCATAAAAAAGAGTGCAAAAACTCTAGGGATTACTAAAAAAATAAATGGATCAAATCCCATAGTCCTCATCGCATCAATCTCATCAGTTATCTTCATGACGCCAATCTCAGCAGTAAACGAACTAGCACTTCTAGCTGTTATGAGTATTGCTGCAATTATGGGAGCTAACTCTCTAAAAACAGACATCACACTCAAATCTATAACAAAAATATCCCCACTAATTTTGACCAAATACCCAGCTGATTGGTAAGCAACAACTAAGCCAATCAAAAATGAAAGGGTCATAATTATGGGTAATGCTTCAATTGATGTGCTTTGTATATGTTTTATAAACGCCCTAAATCTAAATTTATTTGGTTGAAAAATGACTTTTAAAATAGCAACAAAGAATTCACCTAAAAATGAAAAAAAGTTTATAATCCCAAGTAAAAAAAGATAGTTTTTGTATCCAAAATCGTGTATGGAAAATAGTTTTTTTTGATTTAATTTTGGAAGTATTTGGAAGTGTTTCCCATAAAATTCAAGTAGTGTTTTTTGATTTTCTAGTAGATTTTCAAATACCACTTCTATGTTTGAAGGTTGTAATTTTTTTTGAAAAATGATAATTTGTGTTGCACCTGCAAAATCAAGCTCTGTACAATTTGTAAAATCAAACACAATAATTTGATTTTGGAGTTTTAAAATATCTTTTTCAATCTTTTCTATATTTATTAAACTCTCTTTTGTCCAGTTGTTTGAGATATTTATTTTTGTATTTGTATCGTCTAGGTTTACTATTTGTATCTTATCCATTTGGGGATTTTACATATTTATAGTTACCTTGTTGTAAGCATTTTGTTATCATTTTGTAATCTAGTTTTTAGTATTTATTTGAATTTATAATTGACTATTTGTAATCTCATTTGATAAAAACTTTTTATTTACTAGAAAATTGAGTGCAGAGCTTGAAGTCACATCAAAAATTCCAAAAAAACTAGCTGTAAAACTTATAGTACTTTTAGGAGAATTAAATACTTTTTCGTAATAAATCAAATAGACGTAAATCATCGCATGTCATTTGTTTTAGAACAGTGCCATCTGTCCTATAAAATAATCCAGGAATTGCATTTCCATTTTTAAAATTTATTGTACATTCTAGTTCGCCAGACTTTGTTTTATCAACTATAAATTCTCCTATAAACTAAAAAAACATAAAAATTGAGCTATACTAAAAACTAAATTTTTTAAAAAATAAAAGGAAAACAATGGCTGCAAATGCAACTATCTACAAAGCTTTGCTAAATATCGCAAATATGGATGACAATTATTACGCTGAACACAACTTAACAATAGCACAGCACCCATCTGAAAGTGATTTGAGGCTTATGGTTAGAATGATTGCTTTTATCTTAAATGCAAATGATAGCTTGGTGCTTTGTAAAGATATTTCAGAAGATGATGAACCTGCACTTTGGGAAAAAACACTTGGTGGTGATATCCAAATGTGGATAGATTTGGGGCAACCTGATGAGAAGCGGATTAAAAAAGGGTGTGGGCGTTCTAAAAATGTGGTGATTTATTCTTTTCAAGATGGTATGGCAAATGCTTGGTTTAAACAAATTGAAAATTCACTTCATAGATTTCGTAATCTTAAAGTTGTATTTTTAAAAATTGATGGTGATTTAGAAACCCTTACAAAACGCTCAATGAATCTTCAGTGTAATATCAGTGATGGTGAGCTTACATTAATTGATAGTAATGATAACAGTGTGGTTGTAACAACTCAAATATGGAAAAATTAAGATAGATTTTGGTGGTAAATATGAAAAGATTTCAATTGTTTTTGGTTACTTTTTTGGTTTTAGTATTTGGTTTTATTTTTAGTGGTTGTGCACAAAAGACACAAATAAAAGCTATAAAAGCTGGAATGATAAGCGACTCAGCAATTAAAGATATTGCTGTTTTGCCATTTGAAAATGATGAGGTGTCTCAAAGTATCCAAATTAATGATGCATTGTCTAATGTAAATTTCAAGGGTGAAAAATATTTCAATGTTCAAGATAGGGTGAATCTTGAGAAGATTATGGTTGAAAAAAAATTAAATGATTCTGGTTTAGTTGATATTATCCATAAAGATAAAAACATAGGTTTAGGGCAGATAAGAACAATTGTGAGCGGTGTCGTTAGTGTTGATGATGTGGCTAATTCAAAATTTCTAGAGAATCGCACAGATTATGATACTTGTAGGGTGACTTTGAGGGATAAAAATGGAAATCCATATTGCACACAATATAGGATTTATAATGTTATATGTGAGCAAAATGTCTATACACTAACTTCAAATGTACAATTTACAAGGGTTGATGATGGGAAGATTGTTTTTACAAAAGTATTTACAAAAAAATCAATGCTAAAGCATTGCGTGGATGACTCTAGTGTACTGCTTAGTAAAAAAGATGTAAATACAAAACACGCAAAAGAGATTGCTGAGGATTTGGCAAAGCTTGTAGCCCCGTCTTATGTAGATTATGTTGTACAACTTTTTGATGATGAAGATATTAAATATACAAGTGAGCAGTCAAAGAGGCTCAAACTTGCACTAGAACTTATAAAAAATCAAAGACATGAAACAGCAAATGATATTTTAGATAATCTAAATAGTGAACTAAAAGAGCTTAGTATTACTACTTTGTATAACTTTGCTGTTACAAGTGAAATTCTTGGAGATTTGTCAAAAGCATACAAACTTTATCAAAAAGCAGATAGTGTTGCTTTACAAAATGGTAAGGTTTTGGAGGATATTTCTTTAGGACTAAAAAGGGTTAAAAATAGTATCGAGGAGTTAGAAAAAGCAAATAAACAATTTCTAAATCTTAATTCAAAAGGGAAAATGTAGATTGGTACTTTTTCTATGTTAGGTGAAAATAAATATCTTCACAAACTTTCACTTTTGATAATATTTGGGTTTATTTTACTTTTTGGATATATCTCATTTGGTAGTTTTTTCTTTGTAAAGGAGCATCAAATAAGTATAGATGGGGAAATTTATACAAATAGAGTCTCCCAAAAGCCATACATTCAAGAGTTATCAAATGAGCTTACAAAAGGCTGTAAAAGCAATATTTGCAAGGTTCAAAAACTACTTGATTATGTTACAAATATAGAATACAAATTAAATCCAACAATAGCAAAATCACCAAAAGACACTATTAAATTTGGGTTTGGGGATTGTGATGATAAGAGCAATTTACTGATTTCACTTCTAAAAATCAATGATTATGATGTTTTATTTGCAACAGTTCCTAATCATATCTTTGTACTTATTCACTTAGAAGATAAAGAACTTAGTGATTTTGCTGGACTTTATTTAGATGGAAAAAAATATTATATTTTGGAATCAACCGCAATAAATTCTAAAATTGGATTTCCATTTCAATACAACATTGAAGATATTGAAACTATCCTCGAGCCATTTAAAAATGAAAAATTAGAAATTGATTTGATTGAGTACAAAAGGTAGCTCGTGCAAAAAATTGCCAATTAATAGTAAATTTAATTTAGTAAAAATAATTTTAAAACCAAATTTTTGGATAATACTCGTAATATTCCATCAAATTACAGATACACAAAACTAGTAAAAATTATATTTAGTATTTAGAGTAGATTGAAGGAGCAATATTTATGAAATCAGAAATTAAAAAAAATACAAAGATAGAGACACTTAATGAGCTATCAAAATTAGCAGATTATTCCTTTGTGGATTTTTTAGATGCTGACCCAAAAGGTAGAGTTGATGGTGAGGATTATTCACCTCGTCAAGTTTTTAATGGGCATTATGTGTTGGTAAATCCTACCCCAATTAAAAATCCCATTTATATTGCCCATAGTAGTAAGTTTTTTGAAGAGCTTGGATTAAGTGAAACTTTAGCAAATAAGCAAGATTTTATGAAAATGTTTTCGGGTGATATTTCAAATGTTCCAAAACCTTTGCGTAAAGTTGGATGGGCAACTGGGTATGCACTTTCAATTTATGGTACAGAATATTATGAACAATGCCCATTTTCGACAGGTAATGGATATGGTGATGGTCGTGCGATCTCTATTTTTGAGGGAGTTATCAATAATCAACGCCTAGAGATGCAACTCAAAGGTGGAGGGAGAACTCCATATTGTCGTGGTGCTGATGGGAGAGCTGTGCTTCGTTCAAGTGTTCGAGAGTTTTTAGCGCAAGAGCATATGAATGCCCTTAGAATCCCTACATCGCGCTCTTTAACTTTATATGCATCCAAAAATGAGTATGTGAGACGACCTTGGTTTTTAAATGACTCATACTCAAGAGACCCAGAGGTTATGATTGATGAAGATGTTGCAATTACAACACGAGTTGCATCTTCATTTCTAAGGGTAGGGCAACTTGAACTTTTTGGTCGTCGTGCAAGAAAAAGTGAGCATCCAAAAGCACAAGAGGAGCTAAGGAAAATTGTGGAGCATCTTATAAATCGTGAGTACAGTGATATAGACACAAAGTTGCCTTTGGAGGAAAAAGTGATTTTGCTTGTAAAAGAGTTTCAAAAACGGCTAACTTCACTTGTGGCAAATTGGATTAGAGTAGGGTATTGTCAAGGAAATTTTAATAGTGATAATTGTGCAGCGGGTGGGTTTACGCTTGATTATGGTCCATTTGGATTTATTGATATGTTTGATTCAAAATATCAGCCTTGGACTGGTGGCGGAGTTCATTTTTCATTTTTTAATCAACCAAAAGCTGCACATAAAAATTTTGAGATGCTTTGCATTGCACTTCAACCTTTACTCTTTGGTGATAAAGAGAAATTAGAACAACTAAGCTATTTAAGAGATAATTTTGAAGAGGAGATGGAAACTAAACTAATCAATATGTGGAGTTCAAAACTTGGGTTAAAAACTTTTAATGAGGAGCTTTTGAGTGAACTTTTCATTCTTATGATGGAAACTTCAGTTGATTACACAATATTTTTTAGAGAACTTAGCAATATTCCGCAAGATATCTCAGAACTTTTTAAAAGTTTTTATAAAGACCATACTGGCAATAAGGAACTATTGCAAAGTTGGTCGAAGTGGTTGGAGAAATGGAGATTACTAATTGATGCAAGCAACATGGAAGAACTATCAAAACAAATGAAGCAAATAAATCAAAAATATTCATTAAGAGAGTGGTTTTTGGTTCCAGCTTATAAAGAGGCACAAAAAGGTAAATATTCACTTCTAAGAGAGTTGCAAGAGGTGATGAATGATCCGTATAGTGAACAATCAAACAAGACTGAGGAAAAATACTACAAACAAAAACCAAAAGAGTTTTTTAAAATAGCTGGAATATCGCATATTAGTTGTTCTTCTTGATTTATCGTCAAAAGAACTCTAAAATTGGGCAGTAAAATTTAAAAAAGCTACCTTTTGAAGTCAATTATTCATATAACCACTTCATTAATCCATATTAATAAACAAAAATAATATATGAAAGAAATTACTTTAATTGTACGATACTTTAAAATATTATATGGTTGATTAAAAGTCTCAAAAATTAGCTTTAGAGATATGTAGTAAATTTCACAAAAAGGTATTGTTTTGAAAATAATTTTTTTCTTGATTTTCGTTGTAAATATTGCTTTTTCTTTTGAAAATAGCGTTGGAATTGGGGTTGCATACTCTAAAAGTATCTATATTGAAAATGAAGATAATAAAATAATTTTACCGATGGTTTATTATGAAACTGATGATTTTTATATAAAAGGGATAGAGTTTGGATACAAAATAAAACCTTTATTTTCATTAGTTGTAGAGCCAAGTTTTCAAAATGCTAAAATCGCTTCCCTTCCTACACAAAAAGATACAATTTTAAGTGGTTTTAAATTAGAACAAAGATTTGGGCAATACAAAATTAGTTACAAACTTCTAAGGGATATGGGAAATATTCATGATGGAGTGATTGGTAAAATACAATTTGCAAAATCTATCATTGCTTTTCCAGTTATAATCATCCCTTCTTTTGGTTTTGAGTATGAAAGTTCAAAAGTGACAAAATATCTTTATGGAGTCCCTGTGAATACTCCGTATGAAATGTATACACCAAAAGAAAGTGTAAGTGCTAATATTGGATTGATGGGAATTTATAATATCAGTAACAAATATGTGATAAATCTGATGGTAAATAAAAAGTTTTTATCAGATGAAATTACAAATAGTCAGGTAGTAAATAGTAGTAGTAAAACATCGTATTTTCTAAGTACCCTGTATAAATTTTAAAAAAAGGAGAAATTTGATGAAAAGATATATAAAAAATATTTTTTTCGTATTTGCTATCTTAGCTCTTGGTGGTTGTGCCAACAAGTATCTAGAGTTGCAAACAGTAAAAAAAGTTGACATTCAAAAATACAAAGGTAGCTGGTATGAGATAGCTAGATTTGAGCATTTTTTTGAAAAAGGTTGTAAGAATGTTACAGCTACTTATGAACTTCAAGAAGATTCTATAAAAGTTATTAACAGATGTACGATGATAGAGAATAATAATACAAAAGAAGCTACTGGGGTAGCTTATGCCACAGATAGCACAAATTCCAAACTAAAAGTTAGTTTTTTTAGACCATTTTATGGAGATTATTATATTTTAGATTTGGCAGATGATTATAGTTACGCGCTTGTTGGGAGCCCAAGTAGAGATTTGCTTTGGATTTTGAGTCGTACAAAAACTATTAATGAAGAAACTAAAAATAAAATATTTACAAAACTCCCTAGTTTGGGATTTGATGAGAAAAGGTTTGTATGGACAATTCAAGAATAAAACTAAATATAATAAAAATAAAAAGATAAAAAGGGGAAAGAAAGATGAAAATAGTATTGATGTTTATGTTGTTTGTAAATTTATTATTTGGAGGGAAAACGATGAGTGTATACGATATAAAAGTAAAAGATATAAATGGGCAAGAACTCACTTTGGAAAAGTATAAAAATAAAGTGATGCTTGTTGTCAATGTTGCTAGTAAATGTGGTTTTACTGGTCAATATGAGGGGTTAGAAAAATTGCATGAAAAATATAGCTCAAAAGGATTAGCTGTTTTAGGTTTCCCTTGTAATCAATTTTTAGCACAAGAACCAGGGAGTGAAAAAGAGATTAAAGAGTTTTGTAGTTTAACTTATGGGGTAAAATTTGATATGTTTAGTAAAATTGATGTTAATGGAAATAATACACACCCACTTTACAAGTTTCTCAAAAGTAGCTCAAGTGGGATTATGGGAACTGATATGATTAAATGGAATTTTACAAAGTTTTTAGTTGATAAAAATGGAAAAGTTCTTAAAAGATATAGTCCATCTACAACTCCAGCTGAGATTGAAAAAGATATTATCAAAGCATTACAATAAAAGATATTTATGGAAACTTTTACACAAACTAGCCTTATAAACTGCACCTTAGAGGAGCTTTTTGATTTTCATCTTGATACAAATAATATCAAGCTTATAACTCCAATTCATACAAAAGTGGAGCTAATAGATTATGAAAAAGCTACTTTTGAGGGGAAAATCATAAAGCTAAAGACTACACGAGCTTTTGTGCCAATCAATTGGACAGTAAAAATTGAAAAATATGAGTATCCAAATTTAATGGTGGATGTTGCCCTCAAATCCCCCTTTGCTTTTTGGGAACATCAACATATCTTTACCAAAAAAGGTTCAATGTGTGAACTCAAAGATGTTATAAAATACAAACTCCCTTTTGGGATATTTGGGAAATTAATAGCTCCTTTTATCAAAAAAGATATAGCAAATATGTTTGCTTACAGACACAAACAAACGAAAAAGATTTTAGAAAATTAGTATGTCAATTTGACATACTTTCGGGTAAAACAATAAAAATCAAGTAGAATAATTTTATGAAAAAAGATATATTCCAAAAGATGCAAATTTTAAGTGATAGTGCCAAATACGATGTGAGTTGTAGCTCAAGTGGAAGTGAAAATAACTATAAAACAGGAGAGCTTGGAGCCACACAAAATAGTGGTATTTGTCACACTTTTACAAGCGATGGACGATGTGTGTCGCTTCTCAAAGTGTTGCTTACAAATTTTTGTATTTATGATTGTGCTTATTGTATCAATCGTGTAAGTAACGATATTCCAAGAACTGCTTTTGCTCCAAGAGAGTTAGCTGACATAACTATCAATTTTTACAAAAGAAACTATATCGAGGGGCTTTTTATAAGTAGTGGAATTATCGAGAGTGAAGACCATACGATGGTTCTTATCTTGCGAACTCTTAGGATTTTACGAAACGAGTATAAATTTAATGGCTACATCCATGTGAAACTTATCCCTGGAAGTGATGCGAAACTTATAGAAGAGATCACAAGACTTGCAAGTCGTGTGAGTTCAAATATTGAGCTTCCAAGTGATGCAAGTCTAAAACTCTTAGCACCCAATAAAACAAAAGAAAAAGTGCTTCAACCACTCAAACTTGCCAGAGATTTTAGTATGGAGCGTACGAATAAGCCAATAGGGATGAGTACCCAACTTATCGTTGGAGCAACTCCTGAAAGTGATAGAGATATTTTAAAACTAAGCTCCGCTTTGTACGATAAAGCACTTCTGAAACGGGTATATTATAGTGCTTATGTTCCAGTGAATGATGATAAAAATCTCCCAGCACTTCTTACTTCAAAGCCACCACTTTTAAGGGAACATCGACTTTATCAAGCTGATTGGTTGCTTCGGTTCTATGATTTTTCTTATGATGAGATAGTAAATGTTGATAATCCAAATCTTGATGAGGAGCTTGACCCAAAAATGTTTTGGGCTTTAAATAATTTACACCTTTTTCCAATGGAGATAAATAAAGCAAGCCTCGAAGAGTTGATGCGAATACCAGGGATTGGAGTGCGAGGTGCAAATAAAATTATCAATGCAAGACGGTTTAAGAAGCTCACTTTTGATAGTCTCAAGCAGCTTAAAGTTTCAGTAAAAAATGCAAAATATTTTATAACTTGCAATGGAGTGTACCAAAAAGAGGTTCCGATGTATAGCGATACAATTAAAATAGCTCTAAAACCACCCAAACTAATAACAACACCAAACCTTTTTGATGTTGATTATAGTGTCATTACTGGGGAGTTGTAAGTTTGATAGTTCTTTATGATGGGAGTTTTGAGGGATTTTTAACTTTAATACACGAGGTGTATTATCAAAAAATAACACCAACAAAAATACTAAAAATCCTCCCAAATGAACTTGTTTTAGATGAGATATACACTATACAAACTGATGAAATACAAAGTGCAAAAGTGCTTATTGGTTTGAAAAAGAAGTTTACAAAAAAGCACTTTGAGACCATTTTTCATATCTTTATGTGTGATAGTGTGGAGTTTGAACTCCCATTGCTGCATTTTATTATTTTAGGATTTAAGAGCCAAAAAGAGTTAGAAAATATCAACTATCTTTTCGTTTTCAATATTGAAAATTTACAAAAAGAGCTTTTTAGACATATCCATAAGATGAGTGGATTTATACGATTTATGGAGCTTGATGATGGGACTTTGTATGCCAAAATTGAAACCAAATTTAATGTTGTGTATCATCTTGGAAATCACTTTTTGGCACGATTTAACAATCAAAACTACATTATCCACGATGTGAATCGAAAACTTGCCTATGTGAAAATTGAAGATACCCATCAAGTGCAAGAAGTAGCAACTTTTGATGAACCAATTTTAAGTCAAAATGAGGATAAATTCTCAAATCTTTGGAAAACTTTTTTTATGAGTGTTGCTATAAAATCACGAGAAAATAAAAAACTACAAAGAGAAATGGTTCCTCTTCTTTACCGTACTTTTATGACAGAGTTTAATTTAGTATAAAAAGTTAGTAACTTGTTGTTTTATGACCAATCTTTATGACTTTCTAGGATATCAATTTTCTCTTTTTTGTATCTTACCATCTTGATTATAAGCTCTTTTGGGATTGTTTTGTTTAATGGAAATTGTACTGAGCCTTTGGCAAATTTATATTCTTGAAGTTCTTCTAAAAATGCCCCAATAGTATCTGGTTGGGGATAAAATCCTATATGATTTTTGTATCCAGCTATCATAATTTGCTTATCTCTTTTACCATCTTTAGATAATGCAAAAGCTGGGATTTTATAGTTTATTGTCTCTATCGCATCTGGAATAGCTTCTAAGATATAGTTTCTAAGTTCATTAAGTGCCTTCTGTGTAGTTTCTGGCTGAGTTTTTAGATACTCATAAAAAGGTGATTGTTTCATTTATTTATAACTTTCATCCTTGTTCTTTTCTGTATTTTTATTTAGGAGTAGATTTTTGTTCGATTTTAATTAAAAAACCTATTTATGTCGTTGTAAAGCCCTAAGAACATCAATCCAAGAAGTATGACCCATCCACCAATTGTAAGATTTAATAAAATCTTTGGACTAGGTTTTTGTCTTGTGATAAGTTCGTAAAGATTAAACATTATATGTCCACCATCAAGTGCAGGGATTGGAAGCAAGTTTAAAACACCAAGATTTACAGATATTAGTGCAGCTATTAGAAATAGTGAAACAATCCCACTTTCACTAGCATCAGAGATTACTTTCCCAATCGAAATAACACCTCCAACTTCACTGCTAGGCACTACACCTTGTATGAGTTTTTGTACACCTTGAAAGATAAGTGTGCTTGATTCGATGGTTTTAGTAAAACCATAAATCAAACTATCAATAAATCCAAAAGAGGTGGTAACAACAGATGCTGGTGCGATACCAATCATCTTTTTTTGAACAATTTCACCAAATAGATTTTTTGTTTCAAGAACTTTTGGAAAAACTACAAAAGTTTTTTTAAATCCACCTCTATCTACACTAACCACAAGTTTATCTACTTCATCATTTTTTATGATTTTTTGTAGCTCGCTCCATAAAACTATCTCCTCGTCGTTGATTGAGATAATTTTATCTCCATCTCTAAGACCAGATTGATAAGCAGGTGAATCTTTTAAAATCCCACCTATTTGATTTCCTATCTCTTTATGCTCCATAAGTCCAATAAAAATATAAAGGAAAAATGCCAAAATAAAGTTTGCAAATGGACCAGCCAATAAGATAAAAATCCTTTTTGTTGGTGTTAGCATAGAGTAGCTATCTCTATCTGTACTTGTTTTAGTAGGATCTAAATCTTCTTGCCCTTTCATCTGAACATAGCCACCAAGCGGTATAAGTGAGATGCTCCAGTTTGTCCCTTTCCAGTATTTACTAACTAATTTTGGTCCAAATCCTATTGAAAACTGATGAACAGTTACTCCAAAAAATCTAGCAACACTAAAATGCCCAAGTTCATGAACAAATACAAGTACCGAAAGTACAAGTAAAAAAACTAAAAATCCACTCAAATTATTCTCCTAAAATTGTATTAAATTCATTTTCATCTAACGCTTTTACACCAAGTGCAATAGCTTTGTCGTATTTGCTTCCAGCATCTTCACCGTATATCAAAAAGTCTGTTTTTTTAGAAACTGATGATGCTATTTTTGCCCCTAGATTTTCAAAAAGTTGTTTCATCTCATCTCTGCTTTTTGACATAGTTCCTGTTAAAACAACAGTTTTGTTTTTAAAAATATTATCAATCGCCTCTATTTTCTCTTTTACGCTTGGGTTTATAATTAAAAACAATCTCTCGATTAATTCACTGTTTACCCTTGCAAACTCTAAAAAAGATTTTGCCATCTGCTCCCCAAACCCTTCAAGATTAATAAGTTGCTCCTCATTTACACTAAATATAGCTCGTCCAAATTCATCACAAAGTTGTTTACTGGCTACTTCCCCGATATGCTCAATACCAAGAGCATTGATAACTCTATGAAGTTCTGTGTTTTTTGTGTTTTCAATTGAAGTTAAAAGATTGTTTATTTTTTTCTCTTTAAAGCTCTCTAGTCCCTCTAAATCTTCATATTTTAGAGTATATAAATCCAAAATATCTTTGATTTTGCCTTTATTTACAAGAAGTTCGACTATCTTATTTCCTAGTCCATCAATGTTCATACAATTTTTACTGGCAAAATATATGATGCTATTTATTACCCTGTCGCTACATTTAATATTTTGACATTTTATAAGAATACCCTCATCAAGTAACTCTTTGTTGCAAGTTGGACAAAGGGTAGGGCGGATGATTTTTATTTCACTTCCATCTCTTCTTTCACTTAGAACTTTTGTGATTTTTGGGATAATATCTCCACTTTTAATAATAATGACAGAATCATTTACCATAAGTCCCAATCTTTCAATCTCATCATAATTGTGCAAAGTTGCTCTTGAAACTGTTGAACCATCAATAAGTGTTGCTTCCACATTTGCAACAGGTGTAACAGCTCCAGTTCGTCCAACTTGATTTGTAATCCCTATAACTTTTGTTGTTTTTTCAACTGCTTGAAATTTGTAGGCACAACTCCATCTAGGGTATTTTACAGTGTAGCCTAAATCATCTTGAAAGAGGAGATTGTCTATTTTTACAACCATTCCATCAAGTCCCATACTTATTTCATCTCTTATAGCGACGATTTTTTCATAAGTTTTTTGTATCTCGTTTACATCTTTACAACTTTCCAAAATGGGCGGTTTTGTAAACCCGAGGGTATAAACAAACTCCAGCATTTGTAAATACGAGGTAAATTTTAAGTTTTGTACGCCAACTCCCCAAATTTGGAAAAATAGTTTCCTTTTAGCTGTTATTTTTGAATCAAGTTGCCTTAAACTTCCAGCTGCTGCATTTCTTGGATTTGCAAATATTGCCTCATTGTTTTCTCTTCTTTGTTCATTTATTGTTTCAAAATCATCTTTTTTAATCACAACTTCACCACGAATTTCAATCAAACCATCATAAGGAATTTGTATTGGAATTGATGATATTGTTTTTGCGTTGTGTGTTACATCTTCACCAACTGAGCCATCACCTCTTGTTATTGCTTGTTTTAAAACACCATTTTCATAGATAAGATTTAAGCTTGCGCCATCAAATTTTGGTTCACAAACAAAAGTTGTTTTATCGATATCTATCACTTTTGAAGCTCTTTTAATCCAATCTTCAAGCTCACTAAAATCAAAAATATCCTCTTGTGACCACATACGGCTTAGGTGTGAAGCTTTTACAAATTCATCAAGGACAGTTCCACCAACTTTTCTGGTTGGTGAATTATCATTTGTAATATCATTAGCTATCTCAAAATCCAAAACTTCATGGTAGAGTTTGTCATACTCTTCATCTGTTGCTAACGGCTCATCTTTTTGATAATATGCTTCACTCCAGCTATTTAGAAGAGCTACTTTATCTTCGTAGTTATTTTTTGTGATGTTTTTATTCATCTTTTCCTCCAAGATATGTAACTTCACAGTCAACTAAAAATTTACCGCTAAGAAATCTTCTCCCTATAAGCATTGGGTATTTCATCTCTGCTCTATTTGTAAGTGAAACTACCATTTTGTAGATTTTTCCCATAAATAACACATCTAGTTTCACTGATGGACGGAGTTCTGTTTGACCGTTTGAACTTTTGATTTTTTTTAATTTGTGAAGTGGTAATATTATTTTTTTGTCGTGGTAAGATTTATGTGCATCATCTAGTAGTTGAAAGTGGACAAAATTATCTTTATCTACTTCAATATTATCACAATGTAAGGCATTTCCATCAGCACCGGTATCGATTTTTGCATCAAGGGAAAAAAGTTCTAAATCTACGATTGAGATAAGTTCTTTATGCCCGATGATTTGTTTTTTGGTTGTCAATTTGTGTTAATTTTTTGTTTAGTATTTTAAATAAAAATACTTTGGATTGATTCATTTGTGTATATTCGACTTATTGCTTTTGCTGTAATCTCAGAAGCGCTCAAAACTGTAACTTTATTGTGTGGTTTTTGTGGAATCGTATCTGTTACAACTAACTCATCAAGGCTACTGTTTTCAATTCTATCAAACGCAGGACCACTTAAAACACCATGCGTACAACATGCCATAACACTTGTTGCACCTTTTGCTTTTAGTGCGTCTGCTGCTTTTGCTAAAGTTCCTGCTGTGTCAACCATATCATCAAGGATAATTACATCTTTCCCCTCAACATCACCTATGATATTCATAACCTCACTAACATTTGCTTTTTCCCTTTTTTTATCAACAATAACAAGGTCATATCCTAGCTTTTCAGCGTAAGTTCTAGCCCTTGCAACCCCACCAACATCAGGACTAGCAATAATTGGATTTGGGAGATTTTTATTTTTTATATGTTCAACAAACAATGAAGCACCAACAAGGTGATCAACAGGGATATTAAAAAATCCTTGAATTTGTGAAGCGTGAAGATCAATTGTTATAACCCTTTTAACTCCCGCAGTTTCAAGCATATCTGCTACAAGTTTTGCACTGATTGGAACCCTTGGAGCTGCTTTTCTATCTTGTCTTGCGTATCCAAAATAAGGAATAACAGCATTTATTGTCCCAGCGCTACTTCTTTTTAAAGCATCAACAATAATAAGAAGCTCCATAAGGTTATCATTAGCTGGCGCACAAGTTGGTTGGATAATGAATACATCTTGACCCCTTACTGTCTCAGTAATATTTACATTAATTTCACCATCACTAAATCTATTTACTTGAACTTCGGCTAGCTCTTTTCCTAAGAAATCTGCAACTTTTTTTGCAAACTCTACATTTGCTGTCCCACTTATTAATTTATATCCACTCATCATAACTCCTTAAAAAATAGTTCCCAATTTCTAAGGGAACCTGCTGTTTAATGACAACTTTTTGCATATTAGCAAAGCTAATATAAAGTAGCAAATCCTAAAGAGGTGAAACAAATTCACCTTTATTTTCCTAATTTCTTATAACTGTACCAATTCCATCACTTGTAAATATCTCTAAAAGTAATGAATGCTCAACCCTACCATCAATAATATGTGCCATCTCAACTCCGCCATTAACAGCTTCAAGACAAGCATCAACTTTTGGAATCATACCGCCAAAGATTGTTCCATCTGCTTTATATTTTACAATCTCATCTTGTGTAAGTGTTGAAAGGAGGTTTTTGTTTTTATCAAGTACACCAACTATGTCTGTTAAAAATATCACTTTTCTTGCACCTAAACTAGCTGCAATTTTACTCGCAGCCAAGTCTGCATTGATATTAAATCCAGGATGATTAAGCTCATCACCAGAAGCAATAGGAGCAATAACTGGGATAAATTTCTCTTCCAAAAGATTTTCAATTACACGATTATCAACCATATTGATTTCACCGACAAGACCATATTTCCCACCGTCTTTTGGTGTTGCAGTCATAAAATTTCCATCTTTTCCTGTTATACCTATAGCTTTTGAACCATGCATATTTATTAGGTTTGTTATCTCTTTGTTGATGTTGCCACAAAGAACCATCTCAACAACCTCCATAACTTGCTCACTTGTAACCCTCATACCATCTACAAATTCACTTTCAATTTGAAGTCTATCAAGTAAGTCATTTATTTTTTTACCGCCGCCATGAACGATAACAGGGCGAATACCTACAAGATGTAGAAGTATTACATCTTTTGCAAATAGATTTTTTAGTTCTGGATTTATTTGAGCAGAACCTCCATACTTGATAACAAAAATTTGATTAGCATATTTTTTTATGTATGGCAATGCTTCAAGTAGGAGTTTTGCTTGAGCGATTTTTTCTTTCATTGTTATTTCCAATATATAGATTTTATTTGTTGCTAGTTAAGTCTTTAAATTCAAAAGTTTCAGTATCAAATTGTTTGATTACTCCACTTTGTAAATCATAGTACCAACCGTGTAAAGTTAATGATTCTTCAGTCATTCTTTTTGCAACTGCAGGATATGTAAGTAGATTTTCTAGCTGAAATACAACAGAAACTTGTTCTGTTAATCTTACTTTTTCTGTCATTGTTTCGCTTTTAAAATTATCTTCAACAAATGATTTTGATATTTGTCCAAGTTCGAGCCATTTTCTGACATGAACTAGCTCTTGTTTATTTGGTATTTCGTGGTACAAAGATTCACAAGCACCACAATAAGAGTGTCCGCAAACAATGATATGTTTAACATTTAAAACAGAAACAGCATATTCAATACCTGCTGCTGTTCCGTGAAAATCATTGTCATCTTTAAAAGGTGGAACAAAGTTTCCAACATTTCTTATTATAAATAGGTCCCCTGGTTTGCTACCCGTAATAAGGTCTGGGACAACTCTGCTATCGCTACACCCAATAAATAAAATTTCAGGTGATTGCCCTTTCTCTACAAGCTCATCAAATTGAAATTCAAAATTTTTAAAGTGTAGATTTTGAAATTCTTGATGTCCTTGGATTAGTTGTTGTAGTTTTTTCATAAAGTTAGTTTACCAATAATTTACTTAATTAGCTGTCAATGTGGTGCTTGGGCTTTGTTTTTTCATAAGGTGTAAAACCATCAAAATCATCATCGTTTAAATCTTCATCATCGCTAAAAACACTTTCATAGCCCATTTTTAGAAGTAATTTATCACAATCATTTGTTGTAAAATTTTTCTCTTTTAATTTATTTGCGAAAATTTTTAAATCATCTTCACTTACACTATGCCCTTTTAAAATATACAAAATTGAATTTTTTTGCATCTTTAGTCTCTATCCTTTTTTTGAAATCGGCAAATTTTATTTTATTTTTGCTTTTGTTATTTTGAAACATCAATTAAAAATTTATCTTTTAAAAACTCGCTTCCTAGTAGTATTTTATAGCTCATCGTTTCCCTGTTTGTAAGTGAAAAGCTTATTGGATAGGTGTTGTTATTTAAAGTTATTTTCGTTTTTATTATAAATCTTCTTTCTTTTGCTCCATTACTACTTTTTATTGTTGTTACTTTTTGTATCTTTTTTGTAATTCTTTGGTTTGTATAAAGTGGTATAAATTCTACATTTTCATCATCTAGTTGTTTTATATAAGTGCAATGAAGTGCAGATATTAAAGCGCCCGTATCAATTTTTGCAATAGTTTCTTTTTTATCAAATTCATCAACTAAAACAGTAGCAAAATTTCCAATGATTTCAAGTGAAAATAAGGCTGTTGTGAGTAAAAAGCTAATAATGATTACGATTTTTTTCATACGGAAGTTTAGTCAAAATTGGTTAAAATCCGCGAAAAATAACATCAAAAGGGAAAAAATGAATAAAACAAACCTAACAAATATCATATCAGCTCTAGTTGTAGTGTGTGGAATTGTCATTCAAAATGAACTTGTTACAACTATTGGATTGTTTGCTTTTAGTGGGGCAATTACAAACCATCTTGCAATTCATATGCTTTTTCACAAAGTGCCATTTTTATATGGAAGCGGGGTTGTTGAAGCTAGATTTAATGAGTTTAAAATCTCAATACATAAATTAATAATGGAGCAATTTTTTACAAAAGAAAATTTAGATAAATTTTTCCAAAGTGAATTTGAAGATGGGCAAAACAAGAAACACTTTGATTTTACAAATCTTATAAATAGTACAGATTTTAGTATCGCGTTTGAGAGTCTTAAAAGTGCGGTTATGGAGTCAAGTTTTGGTTCAATGCTTGGGATGTTTGGTGGAGCAAAAGCGTTAGAGCCACTTAAAAATCCATTTGAAACCAAAATGCAAAAAGCGATAAATGAGATAGTACACACAGATGCTTTTCAACAAACACTCTTTTTAACTCTCAAAAATGGTGATTTAAGTGAAGACATAGGTGGAAAAATCGATAAAATTGTAAATGAAAGATTAAATGACCTTAATCCAAAAATGGTAAAAAATATAATTGAAGATATGATGAAAGAGCATCTAGGATGGCTTGTTGTTTGGGGTGGAGTTTTTGGTGGACTTATTGGAATAGTTAGTTCTTTGCTATTTTAGCCCTTATGTAAGGGCTTTATAAATTATTATATTAAATTTTTACAACAACTTTTTACGGTCTGCAACATTTTAATCACACTATCCACCTAACAATAACTCCATCTTTTTATTGACTTAAAAACTCAAGAGCATTGTTTTAACCGTAAGAAACAAAGTGATAGATTAACTATAAAATATATCTATATGCCATTCAATTCAGCATCAAGCTCATCTTGAGCATTGCTCGCTTTGAAGTTTGTAAGCTCTTTTTGTAAAGTTGTCAATCTCTCTTTTTGGTAATCAATAATAGAGTTTTTATTTATCATACACCCTGTAAAAGTTTCATCATATTTTCGCTCATCACTAAACAAACTCTCTTTTTTTGCTCTAAGATGCTCCACTTTTTCAAACTTAACATTTTTTTTGATAAAGGTATCCAAGGTAACATCATTTTGAATTTGTTTTAAGAACTCTTTCTCTTTTGGGTCTTTGACATGTTTAAAATTATCATAGATAATAATCTCGATTGTTTTATCTATCTTTCTTTTGATATCTAACTTACAGTTATTTTCAGCCAAAGGGATAGATTCAATATCTCCTTTTGTATACCCATATCCTATAAGCATAGTATTGCTTCCACTTTGTCCATACCAACTTGGAGCTTCATCTATTTTGCTGTATTTAAAAGTATCCAAATATCCTTCAAATAAAAATCCAACCAAAGATGTGATTATTTTAAGTGCTATAGCTTCTAACATTGCTGTTCCTTATTTTTTATTTTACTTTGTTACCAACCAAAGATACAAACTCCCATCCTCATCTACAAACTCCTCTTTGACTTTTGCACCCCTTACAAGATTATCACTTGTTCGGATTGATTTTCGCTCAAAGTTACTATTACCATCACTTGAAGATGATTTTAAAGTTTCGTTTTCTATTTTGATTTTGAGTGATTCGGAGAGTTTTCCTCTTGCATCGATAAGAGCTATTTTTCTTTGGAGTTTCTTATCTTCATTTGGAGCAGAGTATCCAACTGCCCCTATAACTCCATCAAGTGATGGAGTGTATATCCACTTTGGCATTTCATTAGCAAAAAGTGCAAGAGCCAAAATAGAGATAAAATAAAAAATCTTCATACTAAAACACTATTTTCTTTGCAAGATAAAAAACTTATCAAGTGGTATCATCTCTGTTTTTTCTGTTCTTGATTGTGCTGTTTTCATATATTTTATATCGTAACTTTCTGCCATTTTAAAGAATTTTTCCATATGGATTCCAGGGATGGAAGAAGTTCTTCTTTCACTAGTGTAATAGTGAATACGTTGAGGTGTAATCTCAAATTCAATATATTTGATACCTTGGTATTTTTTCACTGGGATATTAAAAAATCGTCCTGCTTTAAATTTCTCAGATTTTCTTTTATCCTCAACTTCTCTATATACAGATTCATCTTCTTGTCCATTGATTGTAAATTTTACATAGTATCCTTCCCTATCAAAATAAATATATCCCAACGACTTCGCAACCTCAATATCCACAGTATCTCCAGAAACATCATCTGGTAATTGTAAATTTCCTTTGATACTACAAAGCACTTCCCCTTTTGTAGCAAGAAGTGGGATAAACTTTGTATAGTCAAAGCCGATAATATCAATATTTACAGTATCTTTGATAAAGTCTTTCTTTTTATCCACTTCACAATTTATCGTTGCTTTACTGTATATCGCATTTCCAATTGTTTCACTTGCATTTTTTTGCCCCCATAAGTTGAGTTGCTACCAAAAGTGATAGTCCGATTCCTATTTTTTGTAGTTTGTTCATTTATCTTTTTCCTTTATTTTAGTTTGAGTAGTTTTTGACTTTTGAAGTATCATAATAAAGCTCTGTAAGCTCCAAAGGTGTCTCTTTTCGTTTTTTCATATCGACTTTATTTATCGCTATATCGTATGAATCAGCTGTTCTTGCTATCACTTTGAGTGAGTTGTATCCTGCTTTTAGATTGATTTCTATTGGTTTTGCATTGGTTTGAGTGATAAGCTCTTCATTGATAAAAAGTGAAAAATCATACACATCAGCATCCATTTTGATAGTGATAGTTTTTTGTTCATTTGATTTGATAAATCCACTTAGTACCACTCTATAAATCTTATCAGCTTTGAGTATCTTATTTGTAAAAGGGGTATTTGCTAGATTGAAATTGTTTTTGATGATAGCTTGATGGAGTGGATTTGCCAAAGCTAAATCATCTTTATCGTAAAAATAAGCAAGGATTCCATTTTCTGTGAAGATGTTTTCTTGTGGAGTGTCATTTTTTGGATTTGATTGGATTTCATTCATCGCATTTTCATATTTTTTAAGGTCATTTTCTGTGGCATACGCTGTGATAGTTGTACAGATTTCCCCTAGATTGTCTCCATTGAAATATTTAGCATTTCCTTTTATTCGCACTAGTCCACTTGCTATTTGCTTTATCTCATCGTTGATAAGTTTCCCATTTTTGAGTTCACTTTTTGTATTCATAAAAGTTCCGTAAATCTCCTCTATGGCTTCTGCTTTGGCTTTTATAAGAAGTATTTGTTTGAGTTCCTCTTGGCTTTTGTTTTTAAAATCACTTTGTAAAATACAGCTTGTTTTGGTGGTAAAAAGATTGCTTTGTACTCCATTTGGTTCACCATAAAATTCACTTTGCTCTTTTTGTTTTGATTGCTCAAACTCTTTTTGAAGCTTTGGTGTTTTTGGAGTTTCAGTTGCCAATCCATAAGAAAATAGCAACGGAAAGATTGAGATTAATGGGAGAAGTTTTTTGGATTGTTTTGTCATTTTTTGTTTGTTCCTTTTTATTTATTTATTATTCTTTAACTCATTATCTAGTTGAGCAACATTACTCAAAAAAAGTTCCGAAGCAATTTTTTGTAATTCACTAGAAATTAAGGCTTGTGTAAAATTTCTATTACTTGCTATTTCTTGCCATACAGGTGGAAATGATAAAATTCTCGAAACCATACCTCCATCTTTATCAACACAAGCATATTTTACAGTCCCGACACCAGCAGTAATAACTCTAGCCAAACACATAGGGCAAGGTTCTAACGATGTATATAAAGTATATTTACTCAAATCTTGTTTTGTAATGTGATGAGATTCAAATTGATTCATTACTACCATTTCAGCATGTAAATCACTTCTAAATGAAGGATTAAAAACACTATTATGTCCCTTTGAAACAACACTACCATTTTCATCAACCAAAATAGCACCTATTCCAAAATTTCCGCTTTCATAAGCTTTATATGCTTCTTGACATGCCAACAACATATATTTTTCATCATTTGATTTTGGTTCAAATTCATTTATCTTTGTTTTTATTTCATTTAATTTCAATATTTTTCCTTTTATTTTATTATGCAAAAAGCATTATGATTAATCCCATAGTGTAAAGTGATGTAGAAAAAATGCTGTATCGAAAAAGTCTGATTTTTAAATAATAGACATGTTGAAATTTAAGTCTTTCTAATATCATCGCATCCAATAGTGCATCATAGTTAGCATTTTTAAAAGATGATTTATATTCTTGAAGTATATTTTCAACCGATTTATCATCATCGTATCTTCTCGGAAAAAAATAACTATATTTTGATTCCTTTCCCAAATAATTAAATTTATCAAATGGTTCTCTTATTGTTTTAAAGAATAAAAATAAAGAAACAATAAAAAATATTAGGGTAATTCCAAAAAAACTTAAAATTGAATCAAACACACTTGGATTTTTGACATAGTAGTCATGTAAAGGGACAAGTGTGACACCTAAGTATGCTACAAATAGTTGGGTTTTAGTATCTATGATTGCATTATTTTTAACACCATCTTCATATGATTTATAGATAAAGTCAAATCTGAATTGTTCCATATTGGAGATTTTATTTTCAACTTCTGATTTACAAACATCACATTTCATTTTACATCACTTCTTTTTGAATATGTTTGATTACAGTCTGTTGTTGATTTATGATTGGTGGTGTCATTTGAGTCAATAGTCTTATTGCAATCAAGAATAGTAGTAATAGTTGTCGATGTTTTTGAAGCCTGTATTATGTCAACAATTGTATCTTTGTTGTACACGAAAATAGAGGTAATTATGACAATTGCTATATATTTAACAATCTGTGTAATCATAGTGTTGCAACTTTTTCTCTTTTCGATTTCAATTTCTAATCTTTTAAGTTCAAGGTTTGTATATCTATCCACAATTATTTTTGCTAAATCATTATTATCATTTATGGATAATTTGTCAATACATTTGGACAATTTATCATCTTTTTGATCTATTTTTTCAGAACAAACTTTTTGAATTAAATTATCTAACCACAACATTCAATTATCCTTATATTTTCTTCAAAGTTCGCAACAAAAGTTGCAAAAGTCATTGTCCAGCCCTAACGCAACGGACATCAGTGCTATAAGTCTTAGGGTAGCCATAGTCGTAGCCGTTGTAGAAACCGACATCCCGCGCATGGTCTCCGTTACTAGCATAGGCAGTAGAAGACCAATAAAAGTCAGAGGCGAAATTGACAAATATCGGTGAAAGTGATGGATTTACCCTGCTTTTATCTATGATACTTCTGAGTTCATTTTGATTTGGAAGTCGCCAATCATCATAACCACCAACACTGAGCCCCTCACAGTAAGTGATAGCATCTGCCCAAGTCCTAGTCGTAGTTTTTACCACCACATCATCTTGCCATATCAGCCCACTTGAGCTATCTAGGACTATATTTTTACTACCATCTCTTATATATTCAGCTTGTAAGCCAACAGTCAAACTACCGAGTAGGGCTAGTTTTAAAAGTATTGTATTTTTTATCATTTTGCATGTCCTATTTTTATTTTTAAAGTATCAAATATCAAATTATTGTCCAGCCCTAACGCAACGGACATAAAAGCTAAATGTCTTATGGTCGGCATCGCCGCCGCCGTCGTAGAAACCGACATACCACGCATTGTCTCCGTTACTAGCATTCGTAGTAGAAGACCAATAAGCGTTAGTGGCGAAATTAGAAAACTCTGTAAATTTAGAAGGACCATGTGCTCCTTTATTTGTAATCGTATAGAGTTCTTCAATAGTTGGTAATCGCCAGTCTGTATATCCACCAAAAATAGAGGTATTTAAACTTTGACAAGTTGTACTATTTGCATCCGCCCAAGTTGCTCTAACACTTGCTGCACTACTATCATCTTGCCATTGTAAAAGAGTTACATTATCGGTTGTGATATTTTTATCATTATCTCTTGTAAAACTTCGTGCCAATCCTAAAGGTGTAGTTTGAGAAGCATACCAACCATCACTTTTTAAAGCATGGCTATCTGTACAAGCTACCGTTTCTGAAGAGTTTGTATCTTTAAAACAAGTTGTTTGACCTGTTCGTAAAAGTGGAAATTTATTTACTTTTCCAGTTGTAAATGTCATCGAAACATTTTTATCAAATCCACCTAAAGCTCTGATGGGTGCTGTTATCGTATAAGTTGTGTTATCTGTAAATTTAGCTCCATCTGCTAGTTTACAAAGTGCTGTTTTTGTTGAAGTGTTATAATCACAAGTTGAAAATGAAGCACCCGTAAAATTTGAGATATTTATATCTGTTGCATTTACATCTTCCCCGAAGTTCATTTTTAACCAAGTATATACTCCGACATTTGTTGCTCCTGATGCTGGTTCATAGACTATTGGTATCAAAGTTTTGGTAGTAAAAGTATCTGGTACTCCACCGATTGTTAGAGTTGTTTCAGTCGTTGTATCACTTGAAGCTGAACTTGTATGTTTTACTTTTACGGTATCGTTATTCGATATAGTTCCTGCTGTAGATGTGTAAGCTCCACCATTGATACTATATTCTCCGCCAGTTACCGAAATAGTAGTCGATATACCATTTCCCAATCCTGCGACTGTAACCTCGTTTGATTCAGTAGGAGTTGAAAGTGCTACATTTGAAACATCTGTGAAACTAAAAGCAGATGGGATAGTATCGCCTACTGTAGCGATACTAAAAGTATCACTTACACCACCAATATTAAGTGTGATATTTGTCACTGTATCATTACTGCTTGAGGTTGTCTCTTTGAGGGTTACTGTTTGACCATTTGAAACTTTACTAGGTTGATTTGTCCAAGTACCATTTCCTATTTTGTAGTATCCATTTGACGATACTGATATAGGGGAATCTATATCTATCCCTGAAACTGTTATTGGAGATGATTCGACCTCCGTTGAAAGAGCTTGATTTGTCAAATCTGTAAAAGTAAAAGTAGCTGGGATAAAATCTGTTTTTGTAGATGATGCTTTTGTTTTTGTAGAAGCGAGAAGATGAGCAAGTGCGGCAAATTTGTCTATTGGAGTTTTTCCTCTAGCTGTTATCTCTGTTGAGATTTCACTTTCTGATTTATCACTTATGTTTCCAGTAAGTGCGATATTTGATTTGAGTGTGCTGTTGATATCTATTCCATTTGTTGGGTCGTTATCGTTATCAAGTTATTGAAGTAAAACTGCCATTTTTTGGACTGTTTCATTTGTGATATTTTCTCTTGGAACATCAGCTAAATCTTGAAGCATAAGATTTTTATCGGTATTGATATTTGCTGTAGCGATAGTACCTAAAGATAAACCATTGAGTTTAAATTCTATAGAAGAACATTTCGCTGTATCATAAGTAAAGTTTCCATCACTTCCTGTGACACTTGTGGTAGTTCCGCAAGTGTAGTCAACACCACCAACCGCACTATCGATAAAATAGCTAGTTTGAGTTGTATCAGCAGGTGGAGTTGAGCCACCACCTCCACCACCACAACCACTGAGTAAAACGGTCGCGGTGGTAAGGGCGATTAAATTTTGTTTTAGAGGGAGAGACATCTTTTGATAATACATCTTAAATCCTAATTTTTTTGTTTTAAAGGTGTTGATTTTAGTGAGATTTGAATAAAACAAGACTTAATTACTTAAAAAATACTTGTAATATTTATGTAATCTATAATAGAAGTTAATTTTAAATTTTTTGGGATTTTTGTATCTATCTATAATGAAAGTTTCATTTTGTGCTATAATACTGTATTACAAAATACAAAAGGATATGATATGACTGCTACTGTACGACTAGATGATGCTTTGGAAGATAAACTCAGCAGATTATCAACTATATTGCATAAAAAGAAAAGTGATATTATCAGGGATGCTATCAGGTTTTATGCTCAAAATATAGAAAAAGATAAAAAATCACGAATCCAAAAAGCGATAGAAAAAACAAAAAATGGAGATAAAAATATATTAAACGATTTTGAAGGAACTCTTTATGATGGTATCTAGGGGTGAAATTTGGCTTGTTAATCTCAATCCAATTAAAAAAAACAACGAAATAGGAAAAATCAGACCAGTTCTTGTTTATCAAAGTGATGAACTTAATCATAATGAATACCCTACAACTATTGTTATCCCACTAAGCACCTCTTTAGTAGATGATGCAGAGCCACTACGGATGAGAATAACCAAAAGAGATGAGCTTGAGAAAGATTCTGATGTGGTTATCCCTCAAATACGAGCTATTGATAATAGTAGATTTATCAAAAGATTAGCAACACTTACCGCTTCAGAACTAGCAAAAATCAAAGAGTATTTTGAAGAGATAACTTTGTAATGGTAGATTTTATGGATTGCTAGGCTTAGTGGTCATTATTTTTTCTCTGTTCTCTAACTCTGCATATCCACCAACTCATCAAACCCCTAATAACTTCCTAAAATTCATAATTTTCTGATTGATTGCTATTAATAAATCATTATTGCAATAAATTTTATAGCAAAATTTTACAACAATTTGTTTGAAAATAGCATAACTTTGATAAAAACGCTAATATTAGTGAGTGATAAAATTGCAATAAAGCCCTTTGTTGATGATACTTGATGAATGAATATGAAACCTACTGAGTGCTAGTGTGCCGTATTTAGTGGATTGATTGGTGTGGTAAGTAGTATCATTCTTTAATCGGCTTTTGGCTAAAATCAAAACTTTAAAAATTAAAGGGTTTCCCCTAATACAAAACTACAGGAAAAAGACACAATGAGCAATAGTTACAATTCAAATGAAATAGAAGATAGTTACTACAAAATTTGGGAAAGCAGAGGTTATTTTGAAATAGATGGAAATAAATCTATTTGGAAAACTGATGCAAATGAAAAACAAAAAACTTTCTCAATTATGATGCCACCACCAAATGTAACTGGAAGTTTACATATAGGACATGCTCTTACTTTTACTCTGCAAGATATTATTACAAGATATAAAAGAATGGATGGGTTTAAGACTCTTTGGCAACCAGGAACTGACCACGCAGGCATTGCAACTCAAAATGTAGTTGAAAAACAACTACTTTCAGAAGGTACTACAAAAGAAGAAATCGGAAGAGAAAAATTTCTGATGCGTGCTTGGAAGCAAAAAGAAACATCTGGTGGAAACATAGTTCATCAAATGAGAAAACTAGGTGTTACTCCAGCTTGGAAAAGAGAAAGATTTACAATGGATGAGGGATTAAAAGAGGCTGTAAAAGAAGCTTTTATCTCTTTATACAATGAAGGTCATATTGCTCAAAATAACTACATGGTAAATTGGTGCACACACGATGGGGCTTTATCTGACATCGAAGTTGAACACGAAGAGGTAAAAGGTAAGTTTTACCATATGATTTACAAATTTGCAGATGGTTCAGGTGAGCTTCAAGTGGCTACAACTAGACCTGAAACATATTTTGGAGATACTGCAATTATGGTTCATCCTGATGATGAGAGATACAAATCAATCGTCGGAAAAGAAGTATTGTTACCACTAACGATGCGAAAAATCAAAGTTATCACAGATTCTCATGTTGATATGGAATTTGGAACAGGTGTAGTTAAAGTTACACCTGCACATGACCAAAACGACTACGAGGTTGGAAAAAGTCACGATTTAGAATTCATCAAAGTATTTGATGAAAAAGGTATTTTAAATGAATACTGTGGAGAGTTTGCTGGACTTGAAAGACTTGAAGCTAGACCAATTATCGTAAAAGCTTTAGAAGATGCTGGATATATCGTAAAGATTGAAGAGCATATCCACCAAGTAGGGCATTGTTACAGATGTAAAAACATTGTTGAGCCATTTATCTCAAAACAATGGTTTTTAAGTTCTGAAATGGCGGGGGAGTCAATTAGAAAAACAAAAGAGACTACAAAAGAGCGAGCAGTAAGTGGAGAGCATAATGGAACACTTTTCCACCCAGCACATTGGATAAATTCATATACAGCTTGGATGGATGAACTTAGACCTTGGTGTATCTCAAGACAACTTTGGTGGGGACATAGAATTCCTGTATTTACTTGTGATGATTGTGGGCATCAATGGGCGGATATTGCCGATGAGCCAGAAGCTTGTCCAAAATGTGGTGCTAAACATTATACTCAAGACCCAGATGTACTTGATACTTGGTTTAGTTCAGCTCTATGGGCTATGTCGCCACTTGGTTGGGGAAATAATGGAAAACTAGAGGAGTTATATAACTCAACTGATGAAGAAGATTTTTATCCAAACTCGCTCCTTATTACTGGTTTTGATATTATGTTTTTTTGGGTAGCAAGAATGATGATGATGGGTGAACACTTTAAAAAAGAGTTGCCTTTTGAAGATATTTATATGCATGCATTGGTTCGTGATGAGCATGGTGCTAAAATGTCAAAATCAAAAGGTAATGTAATTGACCCACTTGATATGGTAAATGAGCATAGTGCCGATATTGTAAGATTTACATTAGCTTATCTATGTATTCAAGGGAGAGATATAAAATTAGGTGCAAAAAACCTAGAGCAATTTAGAAACTTTACAAATAAGCTTTACAACGCATCAAATTTCTTGCAGTTAAATGTGGAAACTTTTCCTGATTTAAAAGATATTACAGTTAAAACGCCACTTGGTCTTTATATGCAAAGTAAATTAAGTGATGCAGTTGATGAACTTAGAAATGCCCTTGAAACTTATAAATTCAATGAAGCTGCATCTTTGGTTTATAAATTTGTATGGAACGAGTTTTGTGACTGGGGAATTGAGTATTCAAAAGCAAGTAAAGATTCAGTAGTAGAACTTGGGGCTATTTTTAAAGAGACACTCAAAATGGTATCTCCATTTATGCCATTTATTTCTGATTATTTGTACCACAAATTAAGTGGAACTACACTTGAAAATGGTGACTCGCTTATGGTTATGAATTTCCCTAGTAATATCGCTAAAAATCAAGAGATGGAAGATATGTTTAAAATCATCGAAGAAGCGATTACAGCAATACGAAGAGCGAAAGTTATCATAGATATGGGAAATAGCAAAATAGCAAAAGCTTACCTAAAAATAAATGGAATGATAGATGAAAATGTTGCGAAACCATTTATAGAAAAGTTAGCAAAAGTAGAAAATATTGAGTTTGTATCAGTAAAAGTTGAGAACTCAATTACCGATGTAAGTGATAACTTAGAGGTGTTTATTCCAACTGGTGAGATTGATATGAAGCCTATTATTGAGAAACTTACAAAACAAAAAGAGAAGCTTCAATTGGAGATAAATAAATTAAGTGGAATGCTCAATAATGAAAGATTTGTAGCAAATGCACCAGCAAATGTTTTGGAAGTTAATAGGGCAGGTTTGGCGAGTGCTGAAGATAAATTGGCGAAGGTGCAAGAAGAATTAAAAGCGTTAAGCTAAGAAAGAAAAAACAATGAATAACAAAATAATATTAGGTGAGATAAATACTCTCCTTATCAAAAGAGATACCGACCATGGTTTCTTTTTAGTTCCATCAAGAACTAAAGAGGAGATATGCGAGCAAAGTGACACAGAAGCTTATGAGGTGCTACTTCCAAATGCTTACATCACTGATGATATGCAGCTAGATGATGAGATAGAGGTATTTATCTATACTGATAGTGAAGATAGACTAGTAGCAACAACTGATTATCCAAAAGCTTTGATAAATGAGTTTGCTTTTGTAAAAGTTGTTGATGTAGCTCCTTTTGGTGCATTTGTCGATATTGGGCTTCCAAAACATCTACTAGTTCCTAATAATAAACAAAAAAATAAATTTCATATTGGCGATACAAGAATTATTAGAGTGGCAAAAGATGAGCAAACAAATAGACTTATTGGGATTGAAAAGATAACTTCATTTTTGTCAAACGAAACAAAGCACTTTAAGAAAAATGATGAAGTTAAGATACTTGTGATAAGCAAAACTCCACTTGGATTTAAAGTTATAGTGGATAATAATTTTGAAGGCATGCTTTATGCAAATGAAGTGTTTTGTAAATTATTTACGGGTGACACTAAAAAAGCATATATCAAAAATCTAAGAGAAGATGGAAAACTGGATATCTCGCTTCAACCAATAGGAAGAGACGCAAAAAAAGATAGTGGAAGTAACAAATTAATTCAATTGCTTGAAAAAAACAAAGGATTCCTCCCTTATAACTACAAGACGGAAGCTGAAGTGATAAGTAAAATTTTTGGTATGAGTAAGAAAAATTTTAAAAGTTCACTTACTGTTTTGATTGAAGGAAATAGGATTTCACTTGATGAAACCGGGATAAAACTTTTATAACTTTAAGTTTTTCGGATAATTTGAGTTTAAGAATGAGAAGCTATAATTCTGTTTCTTTTATGGAGTCATAGCAAAATGGCTAATGCACAGGATTGCAAATCCTTGAGGTCTCGGTTCGAATCCGAGTGACTCCTCCAGATATACATCCATAAACATCCATAAAGCCTTTTAAAATACTATCACTTAGGCATTCTTTACTTTTCATATGTCTATATAAGTCTATATGATTTTAGATACTTCTAATAAACAATAAGTACCTTTTTAAGTCCATTTTCTATAAAATAAATTTTACAATTTAAAAAGGTACCTATTATAGCAAGAATTATTAAACCACTAACAGCAAAGGAAGTTGAAGCAGCAAAGCCACAAGAGAAAGAATATTATCTTTTTGATGGGGATAATTTACGATTAAAAGTGACTCCCTTGAATTCAAAATTTTGGATTTATTTTTTTGAATGGGAAGGTAAAAGAAAAAAAATAACAATTGGAAATTTTAAAAAATCATCTACAACTAAAGAGGTTGGATATACCCTTGAGGAAGCACGAAAGGCAAAAGAAAAATTCAAATTAATGCTTCAAAATGGAGTATGTCCACAGAATGAGAAAAAAGCTTTAAAGACTAAACAAATTCAAGAGGTAGAAAAATCATTAATTGCAAATGAAAAAATTTTGTCAAATATTATTAATGATTATTTTCAATTTATTACAAGCATTACAGAAAGACACAAAGAAAAACAAAGAAGCCAAATGAATAGGATGATTATTCCATTTTTAGGCAACAAATCAATAGATGATATTACAGCTCAAAATCTTTTAGAATGTATTCTAAAAATTAAATCGGATGGACAAAAGCATAGAGTTCTAACTCTTTGTGGGCAAATTTGGAAATGGGCTAAAAGTAATTATAGAACGCAAACTAATATCACATTAGATATTGATAGAAAAAATACTTTGCCACCAGAACCAAAAGCAGAAAATTTTAAAACAATCACAGAAAAAGATAAAATAAAGATACTTTTAAAAATGATTGAACAATATGATGGAGATATATCTACAAAAACAGCTCTTAGACTTGCTCCTTATGTTGCACTAAGGCCTTTTAATATTAGGTTTGCAGAATGGACGGAATTTAATTTTGAAGATAAACTTTGGATTATTCCAGCCTCTAAAATGAAAATGAAAAAAGAGCATATTGTGCCGTTAACAGATTCTATGATAAATATTATTAATGATATAAAACCTTTTTCTTTTCAAAAATCAATTTATCTTTTTCCAAGTCCTATAAGTAATTTAAAAACACTTAGTGAAAATACTCTTAATTATGGACTAAAACGATTAGGGTATGGTGATGAAATAGTAGCCCACGGTTTTAGAGCAATGTTTAGTACTATTACAAATGAATTTATTGACGACGATGATGCTCACGGTGTAAGTCGTGATATTATTGAATTTCAATTAGCTCATAAAATTGACAATAAAGTTGGTGCTGCATACAACAGAGCTTTATATCTGAAACAACGAACTAGACTTATGCAGTGGTGGAGTGATTATCTGGATGATTTAAAAAAAATATAAAAGCATTCTCTCGTACTTATTGGAGGCATTTTTGCAAAATGCAGTAATAATCTTTTCAAGAATCTTTTTTATGCAGTATTTCTTAACACTTCCTCAACATAGTTTAATCGCTTCATTTTTGTTTTTATAATACGTCTATATCAATCTCTTTCTTACACTCTTACTTTGACTCAAGGCGGTAATCTTATCAAGTACCGTGAGCATAAAGCCGTTTCACTTTTTATCCCTCCCTATTTTTGAATAAATTAAAAAATCACTTGACAATTTTCCCTATTACCTTGTGTCTAAAGCTCGTTACAGGCAAGAGAGTGATACAGACGAAAAAACAAAAAAATCAAACGAAGCCACAAAACTTTGAGGAAGTTAAAATCCCTTTAAAAAAGAGAAATCAGGCGAAAGCTCCTCAAACAAAAAAACAAAATTTATTTAAAGGTAGGAC
>JAIFNA010000017.1 GCA_020048055.1 Arcobacter sp.
ATTTGCAGTTGTTGCGCAAGAGGTAAGAAACTTAGCAACTAGAAGTGCGGACGCCGCTAATGAAATCAAAAAACTTGTACAAAATGCAACAGCTAAAGCAAATAACGGGAAGCAAATAGCTGATAGTATGATTAGTGGATATGTAGCGCTTAATGAAAATATTGAGCATACAATTAATCTTATTAGAGATGTTGAAATGGCAAGTAAAGAACAGCTTTCCGGGATTAATCAAATTAATGATGCAGTCGCAAGTCTTGATCAACAAACGCAAATCAATGCCATGATAGCTAGTGAAACTCATGACGTGGCAGTTGAAACAGACAAGATTGCTAAGCTTGTTGTTTCAAATGCTAATGATAAAGAATTTACTGGAAAAGATACTATACGTGCTAAGCCTATCTCTAAACAAAGTGCTGCTTCTGTAAATTCAAAAATAAGATTATCCACAACATCTAAAAAAACTACAACTACACCTTTATTATCTAAAAAATCAATAACTAAAAATATTGAGCAAATAGAATCCAATAATGCAACAGCAGTATCAAATAGTAATGAGTGGGAAAGCTTTTAAGTCGACTTAAGCCGTCGACTTGTTAATAGATATAGCATACCAAATAAGACAATGAAATGATTAAAAATAAGTTGAAATTAAAAAAATAACAAATTTGTTTGAAAGTTTCATTTTTCCATTTAAATAGTTTTGTTTATGTTATTCACTCCATTTTCTTATAGTATATTTTCAAGACTTTCATCACAACAATTCTATTTTATAGAACAGCCATTTATAAAATGATTGCATCACGTTAACTATAGTTTGTTTGTAACTAAATTTACGAAATAAAAGCTTATATTAATCAGATAATATTTTAACATTATGATTATTTGTCATCTTTCTAATTTTGCGTCTTTTATCATAGTGGATACCTTTTGATTTACTTCTTAATTTGTTAAAACTTACATTTCATTCATGACTATAGCTTACTGTTGGGCTATGATGTTTATATTATAAATTAAAATGAAATAGGCCGGTCTATTAGTTAAATTGCACTTTAATAATAAAATAAATGGAGAAACTTTTTAGATTCAACGAATAATAATATTTCAAACAGTCTTTTAATTGATGATGGAATTGGATTAAAAAGAAAAAGAAGAGAGTTTATTGGCTTGTAACATTATAAAATATTACCTTTTATCACTACTTTTGCAATCTATTCCCATTTTAATTTTTCACAATATAACCTCTTTAGAGTGTGTCTAAAACCAAAATAATTTTGGTAATGTTGAAAAGTTTATTGTTAAGGATAAAAATGCACAATAATTAAAAGGATTAATTAAATATTTTCTCGACAAATCGTATATAAATTTAATGCATACCCCAACTAAAATAGTACATATTTAAATTAAAGAAAAAGTGTTAGAAAGTTTTATTTTATAGGAATTTGTAATGGTGTCAAGAGAGGGACTCGAACCCTCGACCTCCGGCTTATGAGACCAGCGCTCTAACCAGCTGAGCTACCTTGACACATTGAATGCGTGAGTCTTTTTGAAAAAGAATGGGATTATATACAAACAAAATTAAAATACCATTAAAAAATAGTATTTAACCATTTTGTGTCGCTATAAAATATATCTAGCTAAATCTTCATTTTTTACTATCTCTTCTAGTTTTTCTTTTACTAAAGATTCTGTGATAGTTATAGTTTCTCCATTTTTTTCATCGGCATCAAAACTAATATCTTCTAAAACTTTTTCAATAACTGTATGAAGTCTTCTAGCACCTATATCTTCCGCTTTTTCATTTGCACTAACACTAAGTCTCGCAAAAGCTCGAATCGCTTCATCATTAAATTCCAAAGTAACACCCTCTACACTTAAAAGCGATTGATATTGTTTTAAAAGTGAATTTTTTGTACTTGTAAGTATTTGATAAAGTGCATCTTCATCAAGTGGATTTAGTTCAACTCTTAAAGGAAATCTCCCTTGGAGTTCTGGCAATAAATCACTCGGTTTGCTAACATGAAAAGCGCCAGCAGCTATAAAAAGGATATGATCTGTTTTAATCTGTCCATATTTTGTATGTACGCTACTTCCTTCAACAATTGGAAGTAAGTCTCGCTGAACCCCCTCTTTGCTAGGGTCTTGGTTTTTATTGTTGTTGCCTGATGCTATTTTGTCTATCTCGTCAAGAAAAATAATTCCACCATTTTCACATCTCTTGATCGCTTCCTCTTTTATAGATTCTTTATCAAGCAAATCATCACTAGCTTCAACACGAAGTAGTTTTTTGGCAGTTACTATTGGTACATCTTTTTTGATTTTATTTTTATCCATTTTCCCAAGCATATTATTTATGCTTTCACTTACGCTACTCATGTCCATGGGGAGATTGCTATCAATTATCTCAATATGGTTTTTTTTAGGAAGCTCAATTGTGATAATTTTTTCGTCCATACTTCCATTGAGCACTTTCTCCTCCATAATATTATAAGTTTTTATAAATGACTCTTGAGCTTCCTCACTAGCACCTTTTGGAAGTGGAGGCACAAGGATCTCAACAATTTTTTTAATAACCTCTTTATCTATCTCGGATTCTATTTTTTCCTCATATTCTTTAGTTACAAGGTTAACACTCGCATATGCTAAATCTCGTATCATAGATTCAACATCTCTCCCCACAAAGCCAACTTCAGTATATTTGCTAGCTTCAACTTTTACAAAAGGTAAATTCATCATTTTTGCCATTCTTCTTGCTATTTCAGTTTTACCAACGCCAGTACTCCCTATCATAAGGATATTTTTTGGCATTATTTCATCTTGAATTTCACTTGGAAGTTGCATTCTTCTATATCTATTCCGTAAAGCCAATGCTATTGTTTTTTTTGCATCATTTTGCCCGATAATATAATCATCAAGGTATGCTACAATCTCTTTTGGTGTCATATTTATCCTTCTAAAATGTCCCATTTTAAAAGGGACTAGTTAATTTATGACTACTTTTAACGACTTAATAAATTAAGTCTAAAGTAGCAAACCATAAAGAGAAAAACGAATTTTCTCAACTATTGTTCACTTCGTTTAAAGTTAAAATTTTTATATTTTGATTGGTATAGATGCAAAGTTCCCCTGCAATCATCAGTGACTCTTTTACGAGCTCTTCTGGTTCAAGATTTGAGTGTTTTTTTAAAGCCCGAGCTGCTGCAATTGCAAAGTTTCCACCACTTCCAATACTTGCCAAGCAACCATCTTCAGGCTCAACAACATCACCAGTTCCACTTAAAATAAAAATATGTTTCTCGTTTAAAACAAGCATCATTGCTTCAAGGCGTCTTAACATCTTATCTTTTCTCCAAGCTTTTGAAAAATTTACAACAGCTTTTAAAAGGTCACCTTTTGTGTGCTCAAGTTGTTCTTCAAACATATCAAAAAGGTTAAAAGCATCAGCAGTGCTCCCTGCAAATCCTGCTAGAACTTTATCTTTATACAAGGTTCTTATTTTTATAGCATTATTTTTAAGAACTGTATTTCCAAATGTAACTTGTCCATCGCCACCAATTACGGCAATCCCAGCTCCATTTTTATATGCAAGTATCGTTGTAGCATCAAACAAAGTTTTATCCTTAAAGCGCTATTATATCGATAGTTAAGCTAGCATTGATGCTATGACCAAGCTTACATTCTGCTGTAAAAATTCCAATTGTTTTTATTGGATTTTTAAGTGAAATATGTTTTTTATCAATGTCCAGTTTGTATTGCTCAAGTAAAGCATGTGCTATCTCTTTGTTTGTAATACTGCCAAAAAGGTGGCTATTTTCACCAACTTTATGTTTGATTGTAAGTTTTATAGCCTCAATCATCTCTTTTTGAGTTTTTGCTTTTTCTATTTCAGCTTCTAATTTTGCTTGTATCTCTTTTTGATTTTCTTCCCATTCAGCCATAACTGCTGGAGTTGCGTGCTTTGCAAAACCTTTTCCAATTAAAAAGTTTTTACCATAACCATCGCTTACTTCTTTGATTTCACCAACTTTTCCTAGGCTTTGTACATCTTTAATTAATAATACTTTCATCTATTCTCCTTTAAGAATTTGTCCACGGTATGCAATGATACCTTGTCTATAATTTGCAACTTGTTTCCAACCCATATCTTTAAGGACCTCTTGACAATAAGCACTTCTGCTCCCTGTTAAACAATAAAGAATAGTTGGTTTTTCTTTTTGGTTTTCAATTTGTTCTAATTGGTTATAAAAAGATGTTGTTGGAATCAGATAATCAGTCCCTGCAATTCTAGCTTGTTTCCACTCCATCCACTCTCTAACATCAATAAGATTAAAATCAACCATGCCAAGTTCTCTAGCTTCTAAAAGTGCTTCAATCTCATCACCATCAAGTTCAGGGTGAGTTAAAATAACCTCGCATTCCTCTTTTGTAAGCCCTCTTGAATGACTATGTGCAACCTCTTCAGCTTTTAATTCAATCGCATTTGCTTTTGCATATTCAGGTGTGCAAAATATCCCACAATGACAATGCCCATCATCTGGTATTTCGTGCTCAATTGCAGGTTTACAAGGGCAGATTCTATTATCAGCTTCTTTTTGCTCCTCTTTAGTTTTACCAATTACCATAAAACATGGACAATATCTTTTATTATATATGAGCTTATTTCTCGTAAGTCCCATAATTACACCCTCATTAACATCTTCTATCGGATTGTAAACCCAACCTTTACTTGCACATACTTTATCTGTGAATATTTTTGTTTTCTCTTGTTCATCTAAAAATTCTTGTGAATTCATATCTATTTTAATAAGCATTTTTATTTCTCCCTAATTTATGTGGTTAATTATTGATTAAAAGGTATATTCTTTGGTACTTTAATCGTAAAACAAGCGCCATAATAACTATTTTGATTTAATTCAAACTGAATATTTTTTGCACTCAAAGATCCTTCAAAATGATTTTCGATGATATTTTTTGACATCGTCAAGCCAATTCCAGTTCCACCATTATCCTCTTTTGTTGTAAAGTGATGGTTAAAAATAATTGGTAAAATATCATCATTAATACCACCTGCATTGTCATAGATATCAACAGTAATATCATTTTTTGTATCTTTAACCACAATATTGATAATTTTTTCTTCAACACCACTTTCTAAAATTGCATCTTTTGCATTATTTAAAATATTTATAATCACTTGAGCAAATTCTCTACCATATCCAAAACATTCAACGTCTATATTTGAAAAATATTTGTATATTTTTATCCCTTTTGCTTTTAAAAGTGGCTCTATAATTGATTCAATTTGTTTTATGTTATCATCAATTTTAAAATAAAATTTAATCTTATCCTCTTTTAAAAAATCTCTAAAATCATCTATCGTGTCAGATAAATAAATAGTTCGATTAATGATGTTTGTTAGTGAATTATCAAATATTTCATCATCTATTAGTCCAAGTTCTTTTTGAAATTTTAGCCCTGTTGCTTCAGCATTTATAGCGTTTAATGGCTGTTTGAATTGGTGGATAATATTTTCAAACATACTTCCAAGCATTAGTAACTTTTCATCTTGAGTACTGTATTTGCAATTTGTTTTCATGTGATTTTCTCTAGTTTATTGATAATATTTTGAATTATCCAATCAGGTGTTGATGCACCAGCAGTGATCCCACATAGTTTTTTACCATTAAACCATGATTGTTGTAAATCATTTTCATCTTCAATCAAGTGGCTTTCGACATTTTCTTCACAAATGCTAAAAAGTTGTTTTGTGTTAGAAGAGTTCTTTCCACCAATCACAAGCATCACATCAACCTCTTTTGATAAACTTCTAGCTGCATCTTGATTTTCAAACGTAGCATCACAAATCGTATTAAATACTCTAACCTCTTTGTGTCGTAAAATCAAATAATTGACAATTTCAAGATACTCCTCTTTTTTTCTAGTTGTTTGGGCAACTATTGCGATTTTATCTGTTTTGAAAACTGCATTTTCTAAATCTTTTGTGTTTAATACAACCGTAACATTGTCATTTCCATAGCTTTTTACACCTTTAACTTCAGGGTGTTCGCTATCTCCAAAAATCACAATACTATACCCATCTTCACTAGCTTTTTTAACTATTTGTTGTGGCGTTGTTACAAAAGGGCAAGTTGCATTTATAACTTTCGCATCTTTTTGTTTGAGTGCTTTTAGGTCATCTCGTGGAATTCCATGAGTTCTGATAATTACTGTATCATTTTTTTTAACTTCATCAAGTGAATTGTATAGATTGACATTAAAATTATTTCTAAGTCTATCTATCTCATTTTGGTTATGTATGAGTGGTCCCATTGTGGCTGAATTTTTATGTTCTTCTGCAATCTCAATAGCTCTTTTTACCCCAAAACAAAATCCATACGATGAAGCTAATTTAACTTTCATATTAACCTCTCAAAAGATTTAATAAAGAAACAAAGTTTGGAAATGATGTATCAATACAAGCAGTATCTTCAATATCCATTCCACAAAGTAGTCCAGCAATAGCAAAGCTCATAGCAATTCTATGATCACCATTTGAATTTATTGTTGCTTTTTCAAGTTTAGTTCCGCCAAATATTTTATAGCCATCTGGAAATTCTTCAAATTGTACTCCCAAAAGTGCTAAATTATTGACTACTGAACTTATCCTATCACTCTCTTTTACCCTTAGTTCTTGTGCATTTTTAACTATACTTTCACCACTAGCAACAGCCATCGCGATACTAAGTGCTGGAAGTTCATCGATAAGCCATGCTATATTTTCACTTACAACAACACCCTCTAGTGGAGCATACTCTACAACTATATCACCAATTGGTTCATAGAGGTTTTCTTTTTCGATGTATGTTATTTTCGCCCCCATTTTTTCTAAAATTTTATATGCTTCAATTCTTGTTGGATTGAGTGTTAAATTTTTTAGAGTTACGATGCTATTTGGGATTATTGCTGCTGCAACTGCAAAGAAAAATGCACTCGAAGGGTCAGCTGGAACTGTTATGTTTAATGGATTAAGTGGCTTAGTTATTGGATTTATCTCAATCTCGCCATCACTATTTGTAGTGATATTTGCACCCATTCCATTAAGCATTCGTTCTGTGTGGTCACGGCTAAGGAGAGATTCTTTATAAAAACTTTTCCCCTCTCCTTTGATACCTGCTAAAATGAGAGCTGATTTTACTTGCGCTGAATCGATAGGGCTTATATAGTTAAATGATTTTAGTTTGCCACCTCTTATGTGGAGTGGCGCTTTATTACCACTTTCCCTACCATCGATTAAAGCACCAATACTTCTTAAAGGCTCAGTTACCCTTTTCATTGGTCTGCTTCTTAGGTATTTGTCCCCAGTAAGGACAAAACTCCCATCAATTCCCGCTAAAAGTCCAGCATAAAGTCGCATACCAGTTCCAGCATTTCCGCAATCCAAAATATCATTCGGCTCACTTAATTTTGAAGGTGGAGTTATTTTTATAGTTTCCTCATCATCTTCAATAGTTGCACCAAGCATACCAGCAATTTTAAGAGAATCAAGTGTATCCTCACCCCTTAAAAAATTTCTGATTATAGATGGCTTATCACTTAAAAGGCTAAAGATAGCACATCTGTGAGAGATTGATTTATCACTTGCAATATTATCTATCGATAGCTCAAAAGATTTATTTAGTTTTTCGACTGTTAAATTTATACTACTCACAAATTCCCCTTATCTTAGTTTTATTGCTAGTTTCTCTTTTAGATTATTTAAAATTGTATCCATAATTGATACTATATCTTCCTCTTCAAGTGTTTTAGTTTTTGATTGTAAAACAAATTTTATAGTTAAGCTTTCATTGTCTCCTAGATTTGAATCGTTGTAAATATCAACTAAAGTGAACTCTTTTAACTCCTCAATCTTTAGGTCATTAATAGTTTGTGTTATTTTTTTGTATGGTAAATCTTTTGGGACAACTATACTTAAATCTCTTTTTGAACTTTGATATTTTGATATTTCTGTTGCACTAATAAGTTCATTTGTGATTTTTAAAAAATCAATTTGTGCTACAAATGTTCCTTCGCTTATATCAAAATCTTTTGCAACCGTTGGATGTAATTTGCTTATAAAACCTATATTGTTCCCATTTTGTACAATATTTGCACTTTGATATGGGTGGAAAAAAGTTGTATTAAAATTTGTAGCAACTTCAAGTTCAAAACTACCGATACAGTTAGAAATTTTGTTTGCAAATGTAAAAAGATCCATATTTGATGGTTTACCATTATTTGAAAGTGTTTCATCTTCACTGTTACCACTCCAAACAAAAGCAACCTGTTTTGATTCGTCTCTGTTTTTATCAAACACTGTACCAACTTCAAAAAGTCCAATTGATTTAAATCCACTTTTTTGATTTTGAGCGACACCACCAATTAGATTTAAAAGTAGGGTAGTTCTAAATGTATTTAAATCTGATGTGATTGGATTTAAAATATCAAGTTCAGTTTTTACAACATCAAAATTGTACTTTTGCAATAATTCAAGTGAACTAAAGATATAAGTTGTAGTTTCAAAAAAACCATTTGAAATGGCAAAGCTTCTTAATTTATTTTTATTTGAAATCTCATTTGAGATTTGGTTTGTTTTTGTAATTTCACTAAGTGCCAATGGTTTAGCTTTGATATTATCAATTCCAACCATCCTTACAATCTCTTCACTAATATCAGCAATATTTACTATATCGTGTCTTTGTGGTGGAATTTGAAATGAAATAATATCAGCTGTTTTGATTTTATTTTCGATAAATCCAAGTGAAGTAAGTATCTGTTCAATCACTTTTTTATCAATATCTTGACCAATTATTTGGTTAATTGTATTTATGTTTACATCAATTAGTTTTGGTTTTAGCTCACTAACAAAATCAAGTTGTCCTTTGTATATTAAAGCACCATTATTTGATAAAAATGTTGTTAGATAATTAAGTCCAAATTGTAAATCAGGATTTGTCCCTCGCGCACTTTTGTAGTACGCTTCCCCTGTTTTTTGTTTTGTTTCAAAAACTTTTTTTGCTATTGATATTGGCTCAATATATGAAGCTTCAACGATTAAGGTTTTAAAATTCTCATCAATTTGTGAGTTTGAAATACCAACTGTACTTAAAACGTCAGTTCCAATAATTTGTGCAAAACCATTTTCATTATCTTCTACATTGAGGTGTATTTTTTCTTTATCACTTTGAAGTTTTTCGGTGTAAAGATTTAGTGCTACACCAGTTGAATGGTTGGCATACGTTATGGCTGTTTCAATTTGTGTATTTTTTGCAATATCAATAAAAGCAACTCTTAAATTGTAAAGTAGTGGAAGTGAAAAGTTTTCAATATCTACCATTTTAAAGATTAAATTTTGTGATGCTTTTGTTAGGTATTCAACTTCTAAACTTCTCCCAATTGCTCCACTGTGTTCATTTGTTTTCTTTTCAAGCTCAAATAACGGTCTGCTAAAATAAGCAGATAACTCTTTTGCAACACCATAAATATTAAGGCAATCACCTCTGTTTGGCGTAAGTTCAATCTCTATAATTTCATCATTTAAAAGTTGGTAAGTATTTAATTCTTTCCCTAAAATAAGCTCCCCAATAGAGCGATCAAGTGGTAAAATTCCATCATTTAGTTTTGGTAAACCAATCTCAGTACTACTACAAATCATCCCATTTGACTCGGTTCCTCTTAAAACAGATGGTTTTATCTCAAATGTTTCACTAATTTTTGTTCCAATAGTAGCAACAGGGACAAAAAGCCCAGCTTTTATATTTGACGCACCACAAACAATTTGAACACTTTCAAACCCTAAATTCACTTGAGCTATACTTAGTTTATCGGCATCTGGATGTTTTTCGCAAGCTTCAACAAAACCAACTTTTATACCAGTTGGAATCTCTATTTTTTTTACACTATCAACTTCTAATCCAATTGAATTGAAAGCTTTGCAAATATCTTCAGTTGCGATATTTGAAATATCTATAAAATCATTTAACCATTGTTTTGTAACTATCATCTAAATTGTCCTAATAATCTAATATCGCTCTCAAAGAGACTTCGTAAATCTCCAATTTTGTGGATAAGCATAGCAAATCTTTCAACTCCGAGACCAAATGCATATCCACTTACATTTTTGTATCCAACTGCTTGAAATACATTAACATCAACAATCCCACAGCCTAAAACTTCAAGCCAACCTGTGTGTGAGCAAACTCGACACCCATCACCCTTACAAAATACACAAGAGATGTCAACTTCACTTGATGGCTCAGTGAATGGGAAAAATGATGGACGGAATCTAACTTCAACATCTCCAAACATATGTTTTAAAAATTCAACCATCACATATTTAAGGTTTGCAAATGATATTTCACCCTCACCAGACACAACCAAGCCTTCAACTTGATGAAACATAGGTGTGTGAGTAATGTCAAAATCTTTTCTAAAAACAGCCCCTGGAGCTATCATTCTAATTGGCGGTTTATTTGCCAACATTGTTCTTATCTGAACAGGGCTTGTATGTGTTCTTAATACTTTTCCATCTTTTGTATAAAATGTATCTTGCATATCTCGTGCAGGGTGATACGCAGGGAGATTTAAAGCTTCAAAATTATAAAAATCATCTTCAACCAAAGGTCCATCTTCAACACTAAAATTTAGATTTTGGAAATAGGCAATTATCCTATCCATAGTAAATTGAACAGGGTGAATTGCACCAGTCTTAGAAGTTGCTACAAACTTTGTAACATCAATTTTCTCATTTTTAAGTTGCTCTTCAAGTGCTAAACCTAAAAGTATAGTTTTTTTGTTTTCTAATGCTTCACTAAGTAATGTTTTTTGCTCATTTAGATGTTTTGCAAACTCTTTTTTCTCTTCATTTGGTACATCTTTCATTTTTGCAAATTCTAAAGTGAGATCACCTTTTTTACCAAAAATATCAATTCTAAGATTTTCAATATCTTCCAATGATAAAGCACTATTTATTTTTTCTAACCAATCTGTATTCAAGTATTCTCCTCGTTCACTTTCTATTTTAAAAAGTTGTGGATTGTACTTTAATCTTAATTATACTTTGGTTATACTCGAAACCATAATATTTCAAACAATAAAGGGGAAAGATATGTGTATATTTTGTAAAATAGTAAAAGGTGAGATACCAAACAAAACGATTTTAGAAGATGAAAATTTTTTGGCATTTGAAGATATAAATCCACAGGCGAAAATCCATATTTTAATTATTCCAAAAACTCATGTTGATAATTTTGACCTCATTGCACCAAAATTAATGGGGGAGATGACAGCTTTTATCCAAAAAGTAGCTTCAAAAGTTGGAGTTAAAAATGATGGTTATAGATTGGTGACTAATATCGGGAAAAATGGCGCTCAAGAGGTAAATCATATCCATTTTCATCTTTTAGGAGGAGAGCAATTGGGTTCAATTTTATAAGCTTTTATTGTAATTTTTATACTTTCAAAATCAAAAAACGATTTTGAAAGTTGAACCCTCATTTTCAACACTTGTAATCTCTAGTTTGAAATTGTGTCCATTTAAAATATTTACAACCAAAGATAATCCAACTCCAAGTGAATTATTCCAGCCATTAGTGGATACTCTATAAAACTTTTTTGTGATATTTTCTATCTCTTTTTGGTTTATCCCAATCCCGCTGTCAACTACGCTCAATTCTTTATCTGTTAGGTTTACTGTTACTCTATCTTGAGAATATTTAAGGGCATTTTCAATTAGGTTAATTATGGCAATACTAATTAGTGTTTCATCAACTTCTTTATCTAACTCATCCCCACTAAAAACAATATCACGGCTAGGATAAGCACTTTTTAGGTCATCTATTTGTCGCAAAATAATTGTTTTTAAATTTGTATTTTTGAGATTTAAAGTTGTTTGTCCATCATCAAGTCTGATTGACAATCTTAATCTGTCTATCATTGAACTCATTTTTTCTGCATTTGTTGCTATTTTTTCTAAAAATTTATCCCGTATTTTTTGGTTTATATCTTTATCTGTTATAAGTGTTTGTGTATAGCCACTTATTACTGCAATTGGATTTTTAAACTCATGACTTATTGCTGAAATTATCTCATCTTTTTGTCTATTTGATAGTTTTAGTTTTGCTGTGTATTTTGCTTTTTGTTTATTTCTTTTGGATAATGTTTCTGAGACATTGGATAATAGATTTGTTATTTTATTGAACTCAATAGAGTGGTTGGAATTTATTTTCTCCTCCCTTTTTTGTTTCACTAAATTTTTTAAAAAATCGATAATCTCTTTGGTTTCTAACTCTATATCTTTTCCTAATCTAAAAGAGGCAAATAGACCAAAAATACCAAATATTAAAAATATAACTCCAACTTGATACCCAATGGATAAAAATTCTTTATTTATATGTTCCAAATCTCTAGCCATTCTTATGTAGTAATACTCTTTACCAACTGAAAACTTTTTCGCAACATATAAAAAATCTTTTTTTAAAGTTGCACTATATCTAATTGATGAGCCGTAATCGTTGTATTTTGCTGCTATTATCTCATCTCTATCTATATGATTTTCTAGCGCTTTTTTATCTTTATCACTTTCTGCTAAAACTACACCTGTTTTATCGATGATTGTAATTCTAAATCCAAGTAAATTGTGAAGTTGTTTTACTTTATCATCTACTTCTTCAAGTGATTTTATTTGAGTGGAAAGGCTTATTATATTGTGTAGCAAATCAATTTTGCTCTCCTCTTGTAGTATATTTTTTATTGCGAAATAGAAAAATACACCAAGCGCCAAAAGTAGTCCAGTGAAGATTATTGCAAATCTTCCAAGAAATATTGTATGTAGTTTTAGCAAGTTTTTACTCCACTACAAAATATATAACCCTCGCTTCTAATCGCTTTTATATACTCTTTTGTATCGTTTGGATCTATTTTGTTTTTGAGCCTGTTGATTGCAACATTTACAGTTTTTGGTTTTGTTTCAAGATTTCCACCCCAAACATTTTCCAGTAGCAAATCTCTTGATAGCAAAACATCTTTATTTTTCACAAATTCAAGGAGTAGGTCGTGTTCAAGATGTGTTAGGTCAATCTCGGCACCATCAACTGTAAATCTTTTGTTATTTCCGCTATATTCAATATCACGCACTTTGATTATTTCATTTTCTTTTGCAGTTCTTTTTAAAACAGCTTTAACTCTAGCTCTTAAAACATCAAGATTAAACGGCTTTGTAATGTAATCATCAGCACCTCTATCAAACCCCTCTAAAATATCATCAGAGCTATCTTTTGCTGTGATATATATTACTGGTTGGTTGTGCCCTAAAGTTCTCATTTGATTAATAAAAAGACTACCTTCTGTTGATGGGAGATTTCTATCCATAAGTATCAAGTGAATATCCTCTTCATTTAAAATATTTTCAACTTTAAAAGTATCAACACACCCAATAACATCATAACCCTCTTTTGTTAGGGTATATTCAATTAGTTCTAAAATATCTCTATCATCTTCAACAACTAAAATTGTGTACATTTTATTTCCTTAAATTAAAAAAATTCCTTATAGTCTAAAATAATTTGGTTACAGTTTAATTACTGTTTAGAATTGCTTTAAAGTTTCGATCTCCTCGTCGCTAAATCCAGCTTGTTTTCTCGCTTCGACATTAATAATTTTATTTGTCTTAAATGAATTTGGATAGAGTTTATTTACAATATCAAAATAATTACAACTAAAGTTAGTAATCAGTGAACACCCATATTTATACCAAAAATCACCCTTTTTTACATGATCAATCTCTTCATTTAAAATAATTAAAAAAGCATCAACTATCTCTTTTGTATTTGGAATGGTTTGAAGTTTTTTAATAATTGCTAAGTTTGAATCAAGTCCATTTGCTTCCATATATCTAGGGATTAAAGCCATCCTTTCAATTAAAGTAAGTGAACGCATACTAGCATCAAATAGCCCTTGATGGACAGGTAAATCACCATAATTTACACCATACTTTACTAATATTTTGCAAATCATTTCAAAATGTCTAATCTCGTCTTTTGCAACTTCCAACCAATCGCTATAAAACTCTTTTGGAAGATTAGGAAATCTATAACAAGCATCAAGTGCTAGATCAATTGCACTATATTCAATATGTGCCACAGCATGCAAAAGTGCTATTTTTCCACTATCTTCATGGAAGTTTTTCCTTTGTTTTACTTCGTGTGGATTGATAATTACACAGATTTTATAAAATGATGGTTCTTTGAATATTTCTGGAGTTTCAAACTCTTTAAATTCAAGTGAGTCGGTTAAGAATAAATCATAAAGTTTTGAAAAAAGTTGAAATTTTAACTCTGGATTTTGTGCGGTCAATGTTTTTTTTGTAAGGTAAAAAAAGTTTTCCAAGATAACTCCAAATTTGATTGCCACATCAACAAAACAAATTTATTTTGCTGATGGAATGTAAGGCGGATTATATCTTGAAAAATATGAAATTTTAAAAAATATCTTTATGAAATTTGGTGAATTTGTCCACCGTTTCTAGCATACAAAAGAAGTGAGGCGATACTTAAAGCTCTATCAGCTACTTTTTCACTTTTTCGTAAAGCACTAAGCATACTGTGATATTTTACAAATTCAGTTTCACTTGATGATTGTTTAAGCACATCAGCTTCAAGCATTTCGTATAAATCATCAGTTTTGTTTTCTGCGATTAAAGCTTTATTAAATGATTCTTGAATTTCATCAACGCAATCAAGTGTTAACATTTGAGCTGTAAAAACAAGACTATCAACGGTTGAGCTTTGCATAGGAAGTGCATATTCATTTATCATCTTCATATCAACTTCACCGCAAACATCTTGAAAACCTTTCACAAAACTTCTTGTGTTTGACGATGCTCTTACAAGTTCGTTTGTGATTTTTAAAAAAGCCACAAGCTCCCTTAGATCTCTAGCTTCAGGTGTATGCAGTGCGAAAGTTGTGATAATTGCTCTATCAATCTCTTCTGTTTTATTGCTTACATTTTTGATAAAAGATTTTGAAAGTTCAAATTTTTCACTGTCACAATCTTCAAGTGCTTCTAAAATTGTTTTATTTGCACTAATTAAACCATTGATAATATCAACAACTGAACCCCTAATACTTATTAATTTTTCTTCATATTTTGATAGCATCACCCAAATCTCCCTGTAATATAATCTTCTGTTTTTTTCTCTTTTGGATTAATAAATATTTTCTCTGTTTCGTTAAATTCTATTAAATCCCCAAGGTGGAAAAACGCCGTATAATCCGCTACCCTTGCAGCTTGCTGCATATTGTGAGTAACAACAACAATTGTAAATTTCTCCTTAAGTTCAACCATAAGATTTTCAATCGTTTGAGTTGATATAGGGTCAAGTGCGCTTGTTGGCTCATCCATCAAGATAACATCAGGTTTAACTGCAATAGTTCTTGCAATACAAAGTCTTTGTTGTTGTCCACCTGAGAGTGCAGTTCCTGGCTCTTTTAATTTATCTTTAACCTCATTCCAAAGTCCAGCACTTTTTAAAGATGCCTCAACAAGTTCGTCACACTCAATACCTTTTTTTACAATTCCATGCATCAAAGGTGCATATGCAACATTTTCATAAATAGATTTTGGAAATGGATTTGGTTGTTGGAAAACCATCCCAATTTTTTTTCTAACACTAACTTCATCAACATCTTTTTCATAAATATCTTTGCCGTCAATTAAAATTTTTCCACCAATCTTAACACCAGTTATCAAATCATTCATACGATTTAAACATCTTAAATATGTAGATTTTCCACAACCAGATGGTCCTATAAATGCTGTTATTTTATTTTCATAAATATCTAAATCTATCCCATTTAACGCTTGTTTATTTCCATACCAAAGTTTCAAATCTCTTGAAACTATTTTTACTTTTTGATTTTCCATCTTTTACCTTTTAATTCCATTTAACTTCATATTTTTTTCTAAAGTATATAGCTAGAGCATTCATACTTAAAAGCACCCCAAGGAGTATTAAAATAGCTCCACTAACTCTTTCAACATATGCACCCTCAGGCATACCAGCCCATGTAAATATTTGAGCAGGCATAACAGTTGCAGCACTTAAAATACTACTAGGTGCATCAGGACTAAATACAACCATCCCAACAAAAATTAGTGGTGCAGTTTCCCCCATAGCTCTTGACATACCAATAATTGAGCCTGTTAAAATCCCAGGCATACCAAGCGGTAATACATGGTCTTTTACAACTTGTAGTTTTGTAAGCCCAAGGCTAAATGCAGCTTGTCTGATACTAGCAGGTACACTTCTAAGAGCTGATCTTGAACTAACTATAATAACAGGAAATGTCATAAGAGCCAGTGTAAGTCCACCTACAAGTGCCGAACTTCGTGGCATCCCAAAGAAGTTTATATAAATAGCAAGTCCCAAAAGTCCAAAAAGGATAGAGGGAATTGCTGCTAGATTATTGATATTTATCTCAATAATATGAGATAATTTATTGTCTTTTGCAAACTCTTCAAGGTAAACAGCAGTCATAACTCCAATAGGAAATGCAACAGCCATACAAACTAAAATTGTCATAATTGAGCCTACAACTGAACTGTAAAATCCACTATTTTCTGGAATCTTAGAATCCCCAGTTGTAAAAAATACAGTATTAAATCTAAGCTCAACTTTTCCAAGAGCTTGAAGTTCTTTTAGAGTTGCTATCTCATCATCACTAAGTGTGTTTGAGTGACCTTTTAGATATTGGTCAACTTCATCATCAGCTAATACCCATTCATTTACAGTTTTACCCATAACTTCAGGATGAGACTGGGCAAATTTAGGCATATCTCTAAACCATGCACGACTTACAAGTGTTTCGTATTTCTCTTCAACAGCATAAATACTATCATTAACTGTCTCTTCATTGTAAGTCATTGGAAGTTCAACATACGCTTGTTTAAACGATGGGATAGCTTTTGTAACTATGTCTGTAAAGAAGATAACCAAAAAAACAATAGAAAAGATAAGCCCAGATAAGCTTAAAGCTTTAAAGAATTTATCTTTCATATGTCTTATTTTTAGTGTTGGGTCGTAAAAAGGGTTTTCTAATTTATTTTGTTTTTTACTAAATATTTTATTTTTCATAGGTTACTCGATTTATATTTTTCTTTAAATGCTCTTATTGTGTAAACACTCACTACATTTAAGATTAAAGTTACAACAAAAAGTACAAGTCCAAGTGCAAATGCACTTAGTGTTTCAGGTGTATCAAAAGCATGATCTCCTGTAAGTGCATCAACAATTCTAACTGTTACTGTTGTCATATCTTCTAACGGATTTGCACTCAAATTTGCTCTTACCCCTGCTGCCATAACAACAATCATAGTTTCCCCAATAGCTCTTGAAATTCCAAGAAGTACCGCTGAAATTATCCCAGGCATAGCCGCAGGAACTACTATAAATTTGATAGTTTCACTCTTTGTCATCCCAAGAGCTAAACTTCCTTTTCTCATACTATCAGGTACACTTGTAATAACATCATCACTTAGAGATGCGATTATCGGAATAATCATAATCCCCATTACAACTCCACAAGCAAGTGCATTGTTAAAAGATGCTTCCATGCCAAAATAATTTGCAACATCAACTATAAATGGTGCAACTGTAATAGCTGCAAAAAATCCATAAACAACAGTAGGGATTCCTGAAAGTGTTTCAAGCATTGGTTTTGCGATATCTCTTGTACTGTTTGAAGCATATTCAGCTAAATAAATAGCACTATAAACTCCAATAGGAACAGCAACCAAAAGGGCAATTCCTGTAATCATAAAAGTACCAGTAAAAATCGGTACCGCACCATATTTAGCACCTTCAACTCCAGGAGACCACTCGGTTCCTGTTATAAAGTACCAAAAACTTTCCATCTTGAAAAATTCTATCGCTTCAAATAAAATCGAAAAAAGAATTCCAAAAGTTGTTAATATAGTAAAAGCAGTCGCTGCTATTAGTGTATAAACAATCAATTTTTCTTTGATTTGGGTTGATTTGTTGTGTTTTGTAAATGCTTCCATATTTCTCCAATAAGAAAAGGGTGGATAAAATCTACCCACCCTTTTTCTCTTTATTTATAATTATTTAGATTTTAAATCCGCTGCTGTTAAAACTTTTCCAGAAATTGCATTTTTGATAGCTACTTCTCTAACTGCTTTAGAAGATGAAACAAGTCCTATTCTTTTTAAAGCACCTCTATCACCAATTTGTTTCTCACTCATAAACATCTCAACATATTTTGAAATAGATGGTTTTGCTTTTTTATGATCATTTTTCACATAGAAAAATAAACTTCTTGAAATTGGATATTTGCCACTTGCAATATTTGCAGGTGTTGGTTCAAACCCATCAATTGTAGCCCCACTTACTTTATTTCCATTTTCTTCTAAGAAGCTATATCCAAATACACCAATAGCATTTGTATCTTTTGTAAGTTTTTGAACGATTAAGTTATCGTTTTCACCACTATCAATATATGCACCATCTTGTCTGATTTTACTATATTTTTTGTGTCCAGCTGCATGGTACACATCTTTGAATATCCCTTTTTTTGTAAAATGTTGCATCGTCATCTCTTCGAAACTATCTCTTGTCCCTGAAGATTTTGGAGGACCATATACTCTAATCTCTCTATTTGGTAAAGATGCATCTATATCAGACCATTTTTTGTTTGGATTTTTTACTAAACTTTTTCCATCTTTACTTGGAACTTCCTCAGCAACTGCCATAAAGATTTGTTCTCTTGTAAGTTTTAGTGGTTTATTTTTTTTGCTTTGAGCGATAGCGATACCATCAAATCCGATTAAAGCTTCAGTGATATTTGTAACACCATTTTGTGCACAAGTTGCAAATTCTGCTTCTTTCATTCTTCTACTTGCATTTGTAATATCTGCTGATTTATCATCATTGCTTGAACAAAATATTTTCATTCCCCCACCAGTTCCTGTTGATTCAACTATTGGTGTTGCCATTTTTGTTGTTGCACCAAATTGTTCTGCTACTGCTGATGCAAATGGATATACTGTACTTGAACCAACCATTCTAATTGGCTCTTCTGCTTGAAGAGTAAGGTTAAGTGCCATAACTGCTGCTAATGCTAAAACTGTTTTTTTCATCTTTTGTATCTCCTGTTTTTTTGAATGTCGAAGTATAAAAAATTTTGGTTACGAAGCGGTTACAACTTTTTTTTATTAAATTTTATAAAAGATAAAAAAATATATGTTATATTGTCAATTCTTTAAAATTAACACAAGGATAGAAAAACACAATGGAAAAAAGTAGTGATGCCCCCTCGAGGCAGAGTTTAAAAGATTTTCTTGAAGATTATTGGGACATAATTGTCGGAGTAAGTTCGGTTTTTATGGCATTTTATTTTCATAAATTAGGTTTAGGTGGATTAGCTACTTTATTTGCTGCGATTGGGATTGCGTGTCTTTCTCTTAGTGTTTCAGAGGTTGCAGAGATACTCTCTTCAAGACTTCAAGAGCCTTATGGAAGTCTTGTTCTTACACTTAGTGCAGTTGTTGTTGAGATTATCCTTTTGTATATCATTTTGCTTCAAGCATTTACAAATCCAGAAGTTGTTGAAACTGTTAAAGGTGGGATTATTTCGGCGGTTATTGTTGATATGAATGTACTTTTGGGTATTGCTGTTTTCTTGGGTGGATTAAAATTTTCAGAACAAGAGCACAACAAAGAAACCTCAAGTACATATACAACAATTCTTTATGTAACAGGTATTGCACTTTTGGTCCCTAGTTTGCTTAGTGAAGTCAATCATAGAAAAGAGACTGTTTTTGAAGCTTCTGTTTTAATCTCTTTATTGCTTTTCTTTTTTTATACAATTATTATTATTTTTCAAACAAAAACTCACACACATTTTTTTAAACAAACAGCACGAAGTAGAATATTTAGGATAAAAAGAAAAATGGCTCAGAAAAATCTTGAAGAAGATGATGAAGAGGAAGATGATTATATATTTGAAAAATTTACAAATTTCGGACTCATCGCAACAATATTTTTATTTATTGGAATTATCGCAATGGGTGCTGAAATTTTTGCAACAGATGGTGTTAGACTCGCAAAAGAATATGGAATTTCAGCTGGAATTTCTGGACTTATTATTGCTATTGTCGCAGTTAGTCCTGAAATTATGACAGCTATCAAGGCTGCAAAAAATGATGAGATACAAAGAGTTGTAAATATTGCTATGGGTGCATCAACGGTTTCAATACTTTTAACAGTTCCTATTTTGATGGGTTTAGCTTATATGAGTGGAATTAGATTTGAGCTTAATTTTAATCCTTTAGAGATAGGAGCTTTGATTTTAACGATTATTTTGGCGTGGAAAACAACAGATGATGGACATACAAATTATTTTGAAGGTATTGCTCATCTTACTTTTTTTGTTGCATTTGCAATTATTGCAGCTTATTACTAGTGAGTTAAATATTTAGAATTGTTACAAACTATTTGTTTGTAACAATATCTTTTTGTTTTTGTTTTTTATTTAAATCTTTCTCAACAAAAATTGGTTTAAGTGTCCAAGGATCAAGCTCTGTATAATACATTAGTGTTGAATATGTAGATGGTGTTGGTGTGAAAACTTGCACTTGTTCTGGATTTAATTTTAAATCTTTATTTGCAAAATCTTTTAAATCTTTCATATCTTTTTCTGTACAACCAGGGTGTGCAGCAATCATATAATATGTTAAAAATTGTTTTTTGCCAGTTTGTTTGTTTAAGTTTTCAAATTTTGATTTAAAATCTTGTAAAACATCTTTGCTCGGTTTCCCCATCATCTTAAGGACTTTTGTTTCACTGTGTTCTGGAGCTATTTTCATCTGCCCGCTTACATGGTGCTCTACTATCTCTTTAAGGTACTCATCACCATAATATTTATCTTCATTTATAAGGTCATACCTTATTCCACTATTGACAAATACTTTTTTTACTGTTGGAATTTTTCTAATATTTTGAAGTAGGGTGATATTTCTTTTGTGGTTTGGTTTAAGTGTGGGACAAATTTTGTACTCATTGTGTTTTGGGTTTTTGTTATTTTCAAACATTTTAAATCCTGTGCATCTTTTTGTTTCACAAACACCTTCACCCAGTTTTTTATCACACTCATAACCGTACATATTTGCAGTTGCACCACCAACATCACTAATTATCCCTTTCCATTTTGGATTTTTAGTGAAATCTTTTACTTCATTTAAGATTGAGTTTTCACTTCTACTTCGTATGGTTCTTCCTTGATGGACTGAAATTGCACAAAAATTGCACTCCCCATAGCAACCATGATGTGTTGTAACAGAAAAGCGTATTGTCTCCATAGCCCGAACTTTCCCATCTTTTAGATAATAAGGATGAACTTCCCTCTCGTATGGCAAATCATAAACATTATCTATCTCTGCCTCATTCATATAAAATTGTGGTGGATTTTGGATTAGGTACCTACCATTATGTTCTTGAAAAAGTCCAACTGAACTAAGAGGATCATTATTTTTATAAAAAAGATGAAACATCTTTATGAATTCTTGTTTATCTTTTTGACAAGCTTCTAAATTTGGTAATTCTAAATAGTTTTCTTTCGCATCTTTGCTTATATAGCAAACACCCCTGACATCTTTTGCATCACCTTTTGTTTTAAGGGCATTTGCTAGTTCTAAAACACTTTTTTCACCCATTCCATAAATTAAATAATCAGCTTTAGCATCAAAAAGCTGAGATCCTCGTACTTTATTTGTCCAGAAATCATAATGTGCAACTCTTCTTAAACTAGCTTCAATTCCACCTAGAACTATTGGGGCAGTATTTTTAAAATATTGTCTTATAAGATTTGAATAGATTAGGTTTGCCCTATCTGGTCTTCTTGTATTCTTTTCACCTGGCGTGAAGTCATCAGAGTTTCTGAATTTTTTCAAAGCTGTATAGTTTGCAACCATACTATCAACAAGTCCAGAACTAACACCCCAAAAAAGTGATGGCTCGCCTAGTCTAGTTATGTCATTGTGTGAATTGTAATCTGGTTGAGCAATAATTCCTACTTTGTAGCCATTTTGGATTAGTAACTTTCCTATAATTGCCATACCACTATATGGACTATCGATATATGTATCACCACTTACAAGTATAATATCAAGCTTTTCCCAGCCAAGATCTTGTAGTTCATCTTTAGTTGTAGGGATAAACATTTTTATTGTGTTACTATAATATTTTTGCCATTTTCTTTGGCAATTCTTAGAGCGTCTTCTACTCTAAAAATGATTGTATTGCTATTATCTATCGGATCAAATTGTGTTATTCCAAAGCTAGCTGTTATTTGCTCAATATCCTCAACTTCAATAGACATTACTATTTTTCTTAAATTTTCTGCTAAAAGTTCAGCTTTTGTAAGATTTGTCTCAGGCAAAAGCAAAACAAATGCTGTGTCACTATACTTGGCAAAAATATCACAAGTTCTTATGTTTTTTTCGATTTTTTTTGCTGTTACACTTATTATTTCATCACCTTTTATAAATCCAAACTTATCATTTGTATTTGTTAGATTATCTATATTTAACATAATAAGTGAAAAGACAGATGAGTATCTTTTTGTCTGACTTAGTGATAAATTTAATGCATCCATAAAAAATGATTTGTTATATATTTTGGTTAAACAATCGTGTGTTATATTGAAATATTTATGTGATGATTCGATTTTAATATCAGAGATATCATCCAATGTAATGATGTATTGCATTTCATTTGAAACAAGTTTATTAAGTTTTACTAAAAAGACTTTAGGTTCATAGTCTTTCCTGTCTACTATCGAGATTATTCTATTTGTAGTGTAAAGTTTTTCAATATCGCTAATCCAATTATCTGAATTTTCATCTTTTGTAAAAAATGCTTGATGTGCAACAAATGTATTTTCTATGTTTGTGAATTTATCTTTAAAATCTTCAATTCGTTTAACATCAAAAAAATCATTAAATTTTTGATTTGCAATAATAACATTTGATTTGTCAGCAACAAAAATAATATTTTGTTGCTGATTTATAACATTTTGTATTATTTGTAGTTCTAGTTCGTAAAAATTTGATGATTTGGTCATTATTTATTGCTCCTTGAGTTGGCAAACAAAACTTATATTTAAGTGTTTTATCTGCATTTTTAATATTAATCTTGCTTTCGAATTCTTATGCTTAACTCTTTTAATTGTTCACTATCAACTTCGCTAGGTGCTTTTGTTAGCAAACATTGTGCTTTTTGTGTTTTTGGAAATGCTATAACATCTCTAATGCTATCTGTTCTAGCAAGTAACATAATTAGTCTATCAAATCCAAGTGCAAATCCACCATGTGGAGGCGCTCCAAATTCTAGTGCATCAAGTAAGAAACCAAATTTCTCTCTAGCTTCTTCATCACTTATCCCCATAATTTCAAATACTTTTGCTTGAATATCTTGTTTGTGAATTCTAATACTTCCACCACCAAGCTCTGTACCATTTAAAACTATGTCGTAAGCTATTGATGAAATATCTTCAAGATCATCAAGATTTTCTAAACTTTTTGGCATAGTAAATGGATGGTGAAGTGCTTTTGTTCGTCCATTTTCAACTTCAAACATAGGGAAATCAACAACCCATAAAAATTCAAAAGTATCATTTGGGATAATATCCATCTCACGAGCCAAGAAAAGTCTAAATCTACCCATATAGTCCCAAACTGTTTTTTTATCACCTGCTCCAAAAAATACAACATCACCAACAACAAGTTCAGTTCTTTTTACAATCTCTTCAAGGTCACTTTCACTAAAAAATTTAGTTAATGGACCTTTTAATCCATCCTCTTTCATTTGAAAATATCCAAGTCCAGATGCTCCAAATTTTCTAACAAAATCTTCAAAAGATTTCATTTGTCTTTTTGAAAATATATTATCGCCATTTGGACATCTTAAAGCTTTAATTCTATTTTTTTTTGTATCACTCGCGATACTTCTAAATATCTCATTTGTGCTATTTGCAAAAATATCAGACACTTCAACCATTGGCATAGCAAATCTCATATCTGGTTTATCACTTCCATAAATCTCCATTGCATCATTAAAAGTCATACGATTGAATTTTTTAGGGATATCGTGTCCAGCAGCTTTAAAAATATTTACTATTAATTCCTCAGCAACTGCCATAACATCTTCTTGATTACAAAAGCTCATCTCAACATCTATTTGTGTAAATTCAGGTTGTCTATCTGCTCTTAAATCTTCATCTCTAAAACATTTTGCAATTTGGTAATATCTATCAAATCCACTTACCATTAAAAGTTGTTTGAAAAGTTGAGGAGATTGAGGAAGTGCATAAAATTCACCGCCATGAACCCTTGAAGGAACCAGATAATCTCTTGCACCTTCTGGAGTTGATTTTGTTAAAATTGGTGTTTCAACATCTAAAAAACCTAAGCTATCAAGTGTATTTCTTGCAGCAATTCCAACTTTACTTCTTAATTTGAAGATGTTGTAAGATTTTTCAGTTCTAAGTTCAAGAAATCTATTTTTTAATCTTATCTCTTCATTTACTTTTTCATCACCAAGTTCAAATGGCATAGCTTTGCTTTTGTTTTCAATAATTAAAGTATTAACAACTATTTCTATTTTTCCAGTTTTTAGACGAGGATTTTCCAATCCTTCCCCTCTTGCTCTTACTTTTCCTGTTACTATTAGAACAAATTCATCTCTTACTTTATCAGCTATTTCCCAAGCTTCTTTTGAGCCCTCTTCATTTGGGTCACAAACAAGTTGAACCAAGCCATCTTTATCTCTTAAATCTATAAAAATTAATCCACCGTGATCTCTTCTGCTATTTACCCAACCAGCAACTGTTACAGTTTCCCCTATGTTATTTTCTGTTACATCCGTACAATAATGTGTTCTCAAAATTATCCTTTTAAAAATTGTAATAAGTGGCGATTATACCCGTAAATCCCTTAAAGACTAAATCCAACCTTTCTTTTTGAAGATATAAATTGGTAAAATTGATGAAATAATCATTAAGACAATTGACACTAAATAACCAAATTCAAAATGTAGTTCAGGCATAAAATCAAAATTCATACCATAAATACTTGCAATCAAAGTTGGCGGAAGAAAGATCACATTTACGATCGTAAACATTTTTATAACTTTGTTTTGTTCAATACTCAAGACACCTAAGAATATATTTTGCAAATAATCAAGCCTTTCAAAATTAAATTCTGTGTAATCTATAAGTGATTTAATATCTTTTAGCATTATTTGAACATCACTTTTAAGTTTGTCGCAAAGTTTTGTTGATTTTAAAAAAGCAGTTAAAATTCTTTGTTTGTCGGTTAGATTTTCTCTAATTTTCATATTGAGGTCTTCAAAAGCAGATATTCTTTCAAGTATCTCTTCATCATCATTTTTGTAGTCAGTAAAGACAAATTTTCTCAAACTTGTAATATCACGCGATAGTTTTTCGATAATATCAGCGTCAGCATCCGTTCTAATATCAAGTATGTGACAAAGGATATCAAAGCCATCTTTGTAATCTTTTGGGGAAGCTTTAAATTTTTTATTCATCTCATCAAAAGTAAGAAGATTAATATATCTAATTGAAATCAGAACTTTATTGTGAAGTATAAAAGATACAGTTTCATTTTTTGGTGTTAACTCATTTGAAACAAGAAAATAACTATTTATCTCAATTTTATTACTCTCTTCCCAGTATCTTGAGCTTATCTCAATCTCCTCACTCTCCTGTTTTGTTGGAAATATGATATCAAAATTTTTTTCAATAAAATTTTTCTCCTTAACTGATGGAGAGTGCATATCTATCCAAATAACATTTTGTTTCATCTCACTTGTTATGATGTCAAGTGATTCTTCAATCTCAACAACTTTTAGTCTATTGCTGTTATTCATAGTGTAAAAAATTATCATATTTAGCACCTCCAAATTTTGGTGCATAATACAAAAACTTTACTTTTTTAGCTATAAAAAAATACACTTATAGTGTCTCTTTGAATGTAACCTTGGATAATCTACAATTAAGTATAATTTAACTACAATCGCAAACTTATTTACAAAAAAGGAAACGATGTCATGAAAAGAACATACCAAGCACATAACACTCCTAGAAAAAGAACCCATGGTTTTAGAGCTAGAATGGCTACTAAAAATGGAAGAAGAGTATTAAGAGCTAGAAGAGCAAAAGGTAGAAAGAGATTAGCTGTTTAGATAAACAACACAGGGTTAAATCAACTAAAGAATTTAACCAAATCTACAAAAGCAACATTAAGTGGCATACTCACTCATTTGTTGCTTTTTTTAAATCCTCCCCAAAAATAAAAATTGGTTTTGTCGCATCAAAAAAAGTTGGTAATGCAGTTATCCGAAATAGAGCAAAACGACTCCTAAGATCACTTGTCTTACAAAACGAATCAACACTAACATCTGGTGAATATGTATTTGTAGCAAAAGAGGAGATTTTAAATCGTCCACACAATATTTTATTAAAAGATTTTACCTACGCTATGAAAAAAATGGGCATACATAAGGCTCTCATTGAATAGAGCATTTTTATTTTTTATCACTTTTTATCAAAAATATATATCAGTTTTTTCACATGGAAGTTGCAGATACCACCCCACATGCTCTGAATATTCTAAAATACAATTTCAATATAATAATCTCTTTTATGCAATTTTTTTTAGTTTCTTGCGGATAATGAAATGCAATAAGCTTTTTCGTGGAGGTTTTGATTATCCAATTGTTAGATATAGTTTAGATAATGTAAGTTTTAAAAAGATTAAGATAAAATTCTGGCTTATTCCAATTGGACAAGACAAATTTTACATCATTAAAAATTGGGACAGAAATAGAAAAATATAAAATAGGATAACTGACAAATGGGCATGACCAATAACAATCTAAACAAACAAGACACACAAAAAAAGATTTTAATAGCAACTATTATCTCTTTCGCATTTTTTATAGGGTATGACTTTTTATATCTCCAACCACAACAAAAATTAGCACAACAAGAGCAACAAAAAAAAGATGAACTAGCAAAACAAACAGGTAACGCACCTGCAAATAGTGTTGAGACAAATCTTCCGCAAACAACAGTATCGCAAAATAGCTCACCAATAGTACATGTAAATAGTAGTAATGAAATTATCTCAACAATTAAAACTAAAACATCAAAGATTGAAATAGATAGTTTAGGGAGAATTTCACAAATTACACTTACGACACATAGATTTGAAAATGAAGAGCATCAAGCAATTAAACTTTTTACACCTACTCAACTAAAACCACTTGAAGTTAGATTTTTTGATCAAGCTATAAATAATGAAGCATTTAAAGTAAAAGTGGTTTCAAGTGCAAATGCACTTGATGCTTCAAATGCTCCAGTGAAATTGATATTAACTCAAACTTTGCCACAAACAACTTTAACAAAAAATTTGACAATCTACCCAGATGGGCATTATGATTTAGATATTGCAACAAGCAATAAACAAAATTATTTCATTACTCCAGGGTTCCGGCCGGATGTATTAGCTGATTTATACGCTGACCATGGGTCGTTGTTGATTAAAAATGACGGAACATTAAATATTATAGAAGATGAAGATTTTGAAAAAAATAGTGATTTTGTTGGGATTAAAGCTGTATCTGCATTTGATAGATACTATGCAACTGTACTTTATAATTTCGATAAAAATATGCAAGTTACACTTATGGCAAATCAAACAAATTCGCCAGAAGCATTTATACATATTATGGATAGCGCAAAACTATTTGGTTATGCTGGTCCAAAAGATTATAAAATTTTAAATTCACTTGATAGTAGATTGACTGATGTTATAGAATATGGTTGGTTTACATTTATTGCAAAACCAATGTTTACAATGCTTCAGTATATTTATGAATATGTTGGAAATTGGGGTTGGACTATCGTACTTGTAACTATCTTGATTAAAATTATACTTTTACCACTTTCTCATAAGGGAATGGTGAGTATGAATAGATTAAAAGAGCTTGCTCCGAAAATTAAAGCTATTCAAGAAAAATATGGAGATGATAAACAAAAAGCTTCTATGCATATGATGGAGCTTTATAAATCTGAAGGGGCAAATCCTATGGGTGGATGCCTTCCAATTCTACTTCAAATTCCTGTTTTCTTCGCGATTTATAGGGTTTTAATTAATGCGATTGAGCTTAAAGGTAGTGAGTGGATTTTATGGATTGAAGATCTATCGGTAATGGATCCATATTATGTACTACCTATCTTAATGGGTGTAACAATGTTTGTTCAGCAAAAAATTACTCCATCACAAATTCAAGATGAATTACAACAAAAAATATTCCAATGGCTACCTGTTGTGTTTACAGTTTTCTTCTTGTGGTTCCCTGCTGGACTTACGCTTTACTGGTTTATCAATAACCTTGTAACTGTAGCTCAACAATATTATGTAAACAATATTTTTCAAAAAAATAAAGAGAGTAGACACGAAAAACATTTGGCAACTAAACACAATAAAGAGAAGTAATCATAAAAGGAGTATCCAGTGATAAAAGAAACTCATGAAGATTTTATAGCATTTGAAGGAGCAACGCTCGAAGAGGCTTATAAAAAAGCTTCAAGTGAGTTTTCTTGCTCTATAATTGATTTAAAAAGTGACATAATACAGGCTCCGAGTAATGGTTTTTTTGGATTATTTAAAAAAAATGCCATCATAAAAGTTTATAGAACAGATAGAAATATAAATGAAGAGTTAAATGAGCAATCGCATGTTAGGAACAATAAAATTTACATCAAAGATGTGAGTAGTAAAATCGAGCAACTACATACAGGACTAGTGGATGAAAAGCAGATTTCTACCTCTCATAAAATTAAAACTCCAGAAAATGAAATTTTTGATACTTTCTATGAAAAAGAAATTGAGGGTTGTGCTAAAATAAAAATAATCAAAAGTGATAAAATTTTAGATGAAGTTAGGGATAAAATTGATGAATTATTTCGTTGTTTGCCATATGAAGTAGATTCCGTTAAGGTATCTTATTATGATGACAAAACACTTTATATCGAACTTGGCGGTAAAGATAGTGCTTTACTTATAGGAAAAGAGGGATATAGATACAAAGCTATTTCATATATTTTATTTAACTGGATTCATGAAAAATATGATTTAATGATAAGACTAGAGATTGCTGAATTTTTAACTTCACAAGAAGAAAGTATAAATAAATACCTTATTCCAATTATTGAGACTATCAAGTTAGAGGGATTTTGCAAAACAAAAAATCTAGATGGAATACTTATTCATATAGCTTTAACAAGATTAAGGCTCGAATTTCCTGAAAAATATATAGCTGTAAAAAGTAATATTAAGGGTGAGAAATATATTTTAGTTAATGAGTATAGAAAATAAAATTGTAGGAGTTAATTGATGTATGATGATGATACTATTGTAGCAATATCAACAGCTATTGGAACAGGGGCTCTTAGTATAGTTAGAATTAGTGGAGCCAATGCGCTTCAAATTGCACTTAAAATAACAAAAAAAAATAATTTACTTCCTAGAGTTGCTACATTGTGTAAAGCATATGATATTTTTGACGATATGATAGATGCGCCACTAGTTATTTATTTTGAAAATCCAAAATCATTTACAGGCGAAGATATTGTTGAATTTCAATGTCACGGTGGAGTCGCTCTTACAAATATGCTTTTGGATACAACATTACACTATGGCGCAAGACTTGCAAATACTGGTGAATTTTCAAAAAGAGCTTGTTTGAATGGTAAGATGGATTTAACTCAAGCTTATGCAATAAGCAAGTTAATTGAGGCAAAAAGTGAAGATGGTGTGAAGCTTTTGGCTAGACAATTAAAAGGGGAATTGAGAGATTTTATTGAAGAGATTAGAAAAGATTTGCTTTTTATTTTAGCTTATGTTGAAGTTAGCATCGATTATGCTGAGGAAGATTTACCTAGGGATATTTTTTTGGCTATTGAAAATAAGATTGAGAATATTCGGATAAAACTTTATGGAGCTTTAAGTTCAAGTAAAAGAAGAGAGGGGATAATCGATGGATTTAAAGTCGCAATTGTTGGAAAGCCCAATGTTGGTAAGAGTTCACTTTTAAATAAATTGCTTAATTTTGATAGAGCAATTGTAAGTAATATAGCAGGAACAACAAGAGATACAATTGAAGAGAATATTAAAATTGGCACACATATTATAAAAATTGTTGATACTGCTGGGATAAGAGACACTGATGAGATAATAGAAAAAATTGGTATAACCAAATCAATTGAAGCAATAAATGAGTGCGATATTGCAATTGCTTTGTTTGACAATAGTAGTCAGTTTGATGATGAAGATCAAAAAATAATTGATATTTTAGCTGATAGCGATAAAGTAAAAATTTTTGCTTTGAATAAGTGTGATCTAGACAATAAATTCGATAAAACAAAATTAAAAACTATTGATGTTGAACTCAATATTGAAGATAGCAGTAGTAGTTCAGTAGATGGATTGATCGAGAGTTTAAAAAATATTTTAAACTCAAATACTGCTTCAACAGATGGCATAACATTTGTATCCAAGATGCAAATTATAAGTGTTGAAGATTGTTTAAAACATATTAACAATAGTGAATTATCGTTAAACAATAGTGAATTGGAGATATTTTCTTATCATATTACAGAAGCGCTAGAAGATATATCAAAAATAACAAGACCTTATGAACACAAAGAGATGCTTGATGTTATGTTTGGTGAATTTTGCTTGGGGAAATAATCCCCAAAACTATACAAGTAGTGATGATAAATTATAAACTATAAAACTCATAATCCAAGCAACAAAAGTTGTAAATAAAAATAGATAGCCTAGATATTTATAACCACCGCTTTCTTTTGCAAACACCATTGAAGCTGCGAAACATGGTAGGTAAATCATAACAAAAGTAATAAATGCCAATGCTGTTGGAAGAGGAATTTGTTTTTTTAATTCATTTAAAAGCCTATCATCAGTTTCAGTTGCATCATCACCAATATTATAAAGTATTCCAAGTGTTGCTACCACAACTTCTTTTGCAGCTAGCCCTGTTTCGAGGGCAACTGAAAGTTTCCAGTCAAATCCAAGTGGTGCAAAAAATGGCTCACTAGTTTTCCCAAATTGACCAAGATAGCTATTTTCAAGTTGTGTTTTCACATCTTCAGTATCAGTTTTTGGATAATTACTTGCAAACCAAATAATAATTGTTGCTGCTAAAATAAAAGTTCCAGCTTTTTTAAGATATGAGTAAGCTTGACTTGAAACGATTGAATAAACTAGTTTGATTGTTGGAAGTCTATATTTTGGCATCTCCATTACAAATGGCTCATCGATTCCTTTGAATACAATAACTCTCAATAGTTTTGCCATAAATAACCCCAAAATTGCTCCACTTAGGTAAATTATAAATAGTACATTTCCTGCTTCACTTTGTGAAAAAAATGCGCCAGCAAAAAGGACATAAACTGGTAATTTTGCTCCACAACTCATAAAGCCAATTATAAAAAGTGTAATAAGCCTATCTTTTTCATTTTTTAAAGTTCTAGTTGCCATATAAGCAGGGACAGAGCAACCAAATCCTGTTACTAGTGGAATAAAACTTTTTCCATGAAGCCCAAATTTATGAAAGAATCCATCAAGTAAAAATGCAACCCTGCTCATATATCCGGTTGTTTCAAGTAAAGTAATTCCTATATAAAGAATAATAATATTTGGTAAAAATAAGACAACAGCTCCAACTCCAGAGATAATTCCATTACTTATAAGAGACTTTAATTCTGGATGTGAGATTTCATCTCCTACTGTTTGACTAAGCCAACTAAATCCCATATCTATGTAATCCATAGGGATAGCACCTAATGTAAATGTAAGTTGGAAAAGCAGCCACATAAAAAATAAAAATATTGGAATACCAAATATTTTATGGATTAAAATATCATCTATTTTTTTTGTTAAAGTTTTTTTATTTTTTTGTTTACTTGAGGTGACTGTTTCAATTTTTAACCCTTTTGCTATTGAGTAAAATTCATCATTTAAAATTTCTAAAATATTTTCACTTTCATAGTATGTGTATATTTTTTCACTAGATAGGAGAAGTAACGGCTGAATTTGTGCAAAAATAGGTTTATCGTGTATAAAAGCATAAAATTTTTCATCCTCAAATAATAACTTCATTGCCATTTCACGATTTGATAAATCTTCGTATTTAAAATTTTTATTTTCAAAGAATTTAGTTAATGCAAACAATTCCTCTTCAAAAGTATCACTAAGATTTATCGTTGGAATAATCCTTTTTTCATTATCATAATATTCATGGACAACCACTAAAAGTGTTTCGATTCCTTCTTTAGTATGAGAAGAAACAGCAATTGTTGGTATCCCAGTAATCGCTTCAATTTGATCTATATCTATACTTAAACCTTCTTTGATAGCTTCATCATACATATTGAGTGCAATTACCATTTTTTTATTGAGGTTTAAAAGTTCTAAAGTCAGAAGAAAATTTCTAGTTAAATGTGTCGCATCTATGACATTTATAATGATGTCGTAATCTTCATTTAAGAGATAATTTTTTGCAACTTGTTCCTCGTTTGAAAAACCATTTATTGAATAAGTACCAGGTAGATCAATCATCTCTATAAGATGACAATGGTGCTCAAAACAAATTTCAGCTTTTTCAACTGTTACACCACTGAAATTTCCAACCTTTAAGCGGGAATTGCTCATCGCATTTATAAGTGAACTTTTGCCAACATTTGGTTGACCTGCCAAAACAATTTTCATAGGTTTCATTTGTTATCCATCAATTCAACTTCTATAAATGATGCTTCCTCTAATCTTAGTGCTACAAGTGTATCATCTATGTTTATTCCGATAGTATTTTTTGAAAAACTCACATTTTCAACACTGATAATTGCATTTTTTAATATACCAAATGAATAGAATCTTTTTTTTAGTTCTTTTTCACAATTCATATTTTTAATCACTGCAAGTTGATTTGTTTTTAATTCTGATAATTTCATCAAAGCTCCAAATTTTTTAATAGCAAATGATAACTATTATTAACTTAAGATAGCTTTTTTATTTTAGTCTAAAATATTGCGTGAAATTCCCCAGGAAACAAATGGAATTATTCTCATAAGTGAACTAAGTGTCTTTTGAAATAATTCACAATCCATAGTGGAAGTTGCATAAGGTTTATTTAGTGAAATAAATTTGAATGTTAATTTATTATTTAAAAATGAATAAGAAAGTGCATCAAGTAGAATTGGCGTTTTAGCTTTCGTAAGATTTAACTCTTCTGTACTGATTGCTTGTTCCCATTTTGATTTTTGTTTTTCTTCATTTTTTAACTCCAATTCTTTTGTTAGTGGAGTTTGGTTGTTGTAGAGTTGCTTAAATAATTTTCCATTATCGCAAAAATTAATTAAAATTGAATCAAATCCATTGAGCAGCTCAATAATTTTTTTTCTTGTAACAAAAAAGTCTAATCTTTCATTGTAATTATTGTGATTAATTGTGAAAATAAGTCTATCTTCTCTTTGATTGTATGAAAAACTTAAATTAGTGATTTGTATCATTTTGGATTAGTCCTAAAATGTAAAGTAGATTTTAAAAGTGGCGCGGTGGACGGGACTCGAACCCGCGACCTCCTGCGTGACAGGCAGGCGTTCTAACCAACTGAACTACCACCGCAACTTTTAAAAATGGTGATCCCAAGGGGATTCGAACCCCTATGGCAAGGATGAAAACCTTGAATCCTAACCATTAGATGATGGGACCACTATATGGTGGTCGATGCAAGACTCGAACTTGCGACATCTACCTTGTAAGGGTAGCGCTCTACCAACTGAGCTAATCGACCAAAAGTGGAACAAATAAATAAAAAAACACATTTTATAAAAAATGGTGACCTGTGATGGATTCGAACCATCGGCCTCCTCATTAAAAGTGAGATGCTCTACCGGCTGAGCTAACAAGTCAAAATGGAGTGGAATTATATTTAAAAAAAGTTTTTTTGTCAAGTATTTTTAGCTTAAATTTTGTAATTTTTTAAATACCATCAATAGCGCCATATCCATTGCTTGTAATTGAATCTCTTTTCTATTCCCTTTAAAGTGATGTATTTGTATCTCTTGAAAGTTAAAAATATTTTTAATTCCAATGACAACTGTACCAACTGGTTTTGTATCTGTTCCCCCATTTGGTCCTGCTACACCACTTACAGCAATTGCATAAGTGGCATCAAATTTTTTTAATACTCCATCAAGCATCTGAGATACTACTTCAAGGCTTACTGCTCCATTTTTTATCATCGTATCTTTTAAGACTCCTAGTTCTTTCTCTTTTGTATCATTTGAATAGGTAATAATAGAGCCTTTAAAAATATCAGAACTGCCAGATATTTCAGTAATTTTTGATGAGATAAGCCCACCTGTACAACTTTCAGCACATGTTATTGTGTAATTGTTTTCCCTTAAAATTTGTTGCATTAAAATGTTATTTTCTTCACTCATATTTTATTACTTTTCCATCTTTGATAAATTTTTCAAATTCTACCTTAGTAAATCTTAAGTGCGATTTTACCTTTTTTTATGTACTATCGCGAACATTTAAGTCAAGGACAATCAATATGATAGATTATAAAGATACATTATTATTACCAACTACACCATTTCCCATGAGGGGAAATCTTCCACAAAATGAGCCAAAAAAATATAAAGAGTGGAGTGAACAAAAAGTTTATGAAAGAATGAAAAAAAATAGACAAGGTGCCACTTCATTTACACTTCACGATGGACCACCTTATGCAAACGGGAATATCCATATAGGACATGCACTAAATAAAATTTTAAAAGATATGATTGTTAAATATCACTATTTTGATGGGAAATCTACAAGATTTACTCCAGGTTGGGATTGTCACGGTCTACCGATTGAGCAAAAAGTTGAAGAGAAAATTGGAACAGAGAAGAAAAAAATTCTCCAAAAAAGTAAATTAAGGGAGCTTTGTAGAGAGCACGCTAGTAAATTTATAACTATTCAAAAAGAGGAATTTAAAAGCTTAGGGATTGTTGCTGATTGGGAAAATCCATATTTGACAATGGATTTTAAATTTGAAGCAAATATTTACAGGGAACTTATAAATATTTCAAAACAAGGGCTTTTGATACAAAGAAGCAAACCTGTTCATTGGTCATGGGCAGCTGGAACTGCTTTAGCTGAAGCCGAAATAGAGTATCAGGATAAAGTAAGTCCATCGATTTATGTGGCTTTTAAATTGGAAAATATCGATGCAAGTGTTATCATTTGGACAACCACACCTTGGACATTGCCTGCAAATACAGGAATCGCTTTAAATGGTGAAGAGGAGTATGTGCAAACAAGTGATAAGTTTATTGTGGCAAAAAAACTATATCAATTAGCAAAAGAAAATGGGCTTTTTGTTGGGGATGTAGTGAGTTCAATTAATCCAAAAGATTTAGAAAATAGTTTTGCAATAAATCCTTTAAATGGTAGAAAATCTAAAATAGTTTTAGGTGATCATGTTTTGATGGATAGTGGAACAGGTGCTGTTCACACAGCTCCAGGGCATGGGGAAGATGACTACAAAGTTGGACTTCGTTACAACCTAGAAGTATTGATGCCAGTTGATAGTGAAGGTAAGTATGACAATACAATTGTAAGGGAAAAATTACTTCCAAATCCAGAACTTTACGTTGGAACTCATGTTTTTAAAGCAAATGAAATTGTGATGGAGCTTTTAGGTGATGCTTTACTAAAAAGAGTCGATATAACTCACTCATATCCACATTGTTGGAGAACACATAAGCCTGTAATTTTTAGAGCAACTAAACAATGGTTTATAGCAATTGATGAGGTTTATGGAAAAAATCAAAAAACACTTAGAGAGAATTCATTAGATAGCCTAAAAGATATTAAGTTTTACCCAGAGCACGGTATAAATAGACTTAGTTCTATGGTTGAAAATAGACCTGATTGGTGTATTTCAAGACAGAGAGATTGGGGTGTTCCTATTGCATTTTTTAGAAATAAAGTAACTGATGAGATTATTTATGATGAAAAAGTTTTAAATTATGTGGCGATGATTTTTGAACAAAAAGGTGCAGATGCTTGGTATGACTTAAGCATTGAAGAGCTTCTTTATCCTGGAAGTGGCTTAAATCCACAAGATTTAGAAAAAACTATGGATATTTTAGATGTTTGGTTTGATAGTGGAAGTACACAATATGCTGTTTTAAAAAGTAGAAACTATGATGCTGGAACACCAATTGCCGATATGTACCTTGAAGGGTCTGACCAACATCGTGGTTGGTTCCAGTCTTCACTTTTAACTTCAATGGCGTCATGTGAAAAAGCACCATACAAATCCATTTTAACCCATGGCTTTACTGTTGATGCTAAGGGTGAAAAGATGAGTAAATCTAAAGGAAATGTTGTTGCACCTGATAAAGTTTTAAAAGAGTTTGGAAGTGAAATTCTAAGACTTTGGGTTGCTATGAGTGATTATCAAAGTGACCTTAAAATTAGTGATGATATTTTAAAACAAATGGGTGAACAATATAGGAAAATAAGAAATACAGCTAGATTTTTGTTAGCGAACATAAATGATTTAGAGGAATTAGCTTCTGTTGAAACATTTGGAAAATTCGACATTTGGATAATCAATAAAGCAAAAATTGTATTTGATGGAATTGATAGTGATTTTAGAGCATACGATTACAGCAGAGGGCTTAATAAATTAAATCACTTTTTAGTTGCTGATTTATCAAATATCTATCTTGATATCTGTAAGGATAAACTATATTGTAATGGTATGGATTGTGCACAAAGAAGAGCTAGTCAAAGTTCAATGGCAATGATTTTAATGGCATTAGTAGGAACTCTTGCTCCAATTTTAACTTATACAATGGATGAGCTTTTAAGTTTCTCTCCAGAGTTTATTAAAAATGGAGCAGAGGATATATATGACTATAAAAAATACACTTTGCCTATGGTGGATTCACAAATAAATGAATCATTTTTACTTGAAGCGAAAGAGAAATTTAATGAATCTATTGAAAATTTAAAAAAAGATAAAATAATAAAATCAGCTTTAGAACTTGAAATCTACACAGATTCAAGTGATATCATTGCACTTTCTAAAGTTGAAGCGGAAGATTTATTTTTAGTAAGTGAATTAAGAGATGAACCATCTTTTAATCCGCTAGTAAGCTTTAATGTTGGTGCTGTTAAGTTTGAAGTTTATAAAGCTACAAAATCAAAATGCCCAAGATGCTGGAAGTATTGCTCGCTAAATGAAGATGAGCTTTGTTCAAGATGTAATTCGGTTGTGAATTCTTAATGACTGAGCCAGTTAGTTTAGAATTTATTTTTGAAACAATAATTTTTATTTTGGTTATTACAGCTATTGGTATTTTTTTGGTTAAGAGAAAAGTTAGTTAATAGATTTGAGAAATTAAAATTTTTTGCATTAGTTTGATGCAATAAAATTAAGGAGATATAAAATGATGCCGTTTAGTGATGATGATTTGGAATATCCAATCAATAATATTATTAATACAAAAATATCACCGATGTTAGCAAAAGATGGTGGAGCTATAAAATTATTAAAAATAAAAAATGGAGTTGTATATATTCAGCTTCAAGGCGCATGTGTTGGGTGTTCATCAAGTGGAACAACTTTAAAATTTGTGGTTGAGAAAAATTTAAAAGAACTTATTCATCCAGAATTGGAGATAAAAAATATACCTTTAGGGTTTGAGGATACAATACCAAATGATTAATGTAAATGAAGTTTTAGAGTCTGCTCATGGGCATTTTATAAATAAAGAATACGATATAGCAATTTTCTTGTATTCACAAGCTTTATCTATAAAACCAAATAATATTGAGTACAAAATGTACCCAATAATTTGTGACATAGCTTCAGAAAATAGTGATAAGGGACAAGCATTATTTGATTATTTTGTTATACAAAAAGAGGTAAATCCTGATGGTGCTGTGCAATTTGTAAAAGACGCTATTGGGGCTTATGATGGTAATAATGAGTTAATTATGAAGATAATGCACGATATTTCATCTCAAAGTATAGAATCCCTTGATGCTATTGAATATGGTGATTTTTTGAATTTAGTTCAAAGTCGGGGTTCATTTAGGGAAGCTTATGAAGATATTATGTTTAGTACAAAAGTTGCAATAAAAACAAAAATAGACTTAATTAATTTTATAGAGCAACTAATAGATAATGACTTTGGAAAAACAGCTTATAGTTATCTTGATAATTTTCAAACTCTATTTGCTTATGATGACGAGATATTAAAATTGTATGAAAAACTTGGGGGAAAAACTATTGACAATAATCAAAAATAATCAACTCTTCACAGATAATACAAGTGAAATAACAAATGATTCAATCTTTGTAGTATCTAAAAATAATGAAAAGTATTTGCAAAATGCAATTTCATTAAATCCAAAAACTATAATTAAAGATAGTGAGCTTAAAAATTATTTTGATTTTTCATCTCTAAAAGTGATTGGAATTACAGGGACAAATGGTAAAACTACAACCGCTGGAGCCATATACTCATTTTTACTTGATTTGGGGTATAAAGTTGCACTTTTAGGAACTCGTGGATTATTTATAAATGGGGAGCAGATAAGGGATTATTCATTTACGACCCCATTTCAAATTGAGATGTTTTCAAATTTAGAGCTAGCTTTGGAGCATAATTGTGAATATTTTGTAACAGAAGTTAGTTCTCATGCAATATCACAAAATAGGACTTGTGGCGTTGATTTTGCACTTAAAATTCATACTAATATTACAGGCGATCATCTCGATTACCATAAAACCATGGAAGAGTACATTGAGACCAAAAACTCATTTTTCAAAGACGATACACCAAAACTCATAAATAAAGATGATAAAAATATTAAATTCAAATTAAAAAATGCGTACTCTTATGGACTTGATAATCCAGCAACTTATAAAGTTCAAGCATTTACATTTAAAGATGGAACAAATGTTGTAGTTCAATATTTTGGCGAACTTTTTACTTTCAATAGTGATATGAGAGGGACTTTTAATGTTTATAACTTAACAGCAGCAATTTCAGCAGTACATATTTTAACAAAAGTTGATTTGGGAAAAATTTGTGAAATTGTTGAAAACTTTGCAGGCGTGAGTGGAAGGATGGAAACCGTTTCTTTTGACCCTTATATTGTTGTTGATTTTGCCCATACTCCTGATGGGATGAGAGCTATTTTCGAAAGTTTTAGGGATAAAAATATCATTACAGTATTTGGTGCAGGTGGAGATAGAGATAAATTAAAACGTCCATTAATGGGTGCTATGGCTGATGAATATTCTAAATATATTTTTCTAACAAGTGACAATCCAAGAAGTGAAGACCCAGATGTTATAAACAATGAAATTTTATTTGGAATTAAAAATAAAGATAAATGTGAAACTGAGCTCAATAGAAAAGTTGCTTTAGAAAAAGCGATAACTAAAGCTAGAAATACACAAAATAGTGTAGTGTTGATTTTGGGAAAAGGTGATGAGGAGTATCAGATTATTTATGATAAAAAGTTTCCATTTAATGATAAGCAGGTAGTTTTGGAGTTATTGAAGAATTAAATCGAAATGTGTTACTAAAATGACAAAAGATACATCATAATTGCACATTTTATTTTTTATTTATAAGATATTAATGTATCTTGGATAAAATCGCTAAATTTTAAAATCACAACAAAGATAGTATAGATAGATATGTACTACTAATAAAAAACTAAGGGAATAAAAATGCAAATGCCACAAATACCACAACCGACATATTATATATTTAAGTGTGAACAAAGTTCACCTCCAGGGATGCCAAAACCATCTTGTGTAAACGCTGATACTCAAGGGTTATTCAATCATATTGGTATGAGTTTGATGCAAAAAGGACTTATGGGTCCAGTTCAACTTATAAGAACAAGTTGTTTGGCAAGATGTCAACAAGGTCCAGTTATGGTTGTAGCAGGACAAAATGAGAGATTTATGTATGCTAATTTAACAACAGAAAAAATAGATAGAATACTAGAGGAGCATATAAAAGGTGGAGTACCTGTTGCTGAATATCTAATCCCTGAGCAATTTTGGGGTGAGCCTCAAAAATTAAACTAAATAGAGATTTAAATATGAATATAGATATGCTTTACAGCAAAATTCATAGAGCAACTGTAACAGATGCAAATCTTCATTATGTAGGTTCAATTACAATTGATGAAGATTTATTAGATGCGTCTAATTTAAAAGTCGGACAAAAAGTTGAGATTGTAAATATAAATAATGGCGAGAGATTTTCAACATACACCATAAAAGGTAAAAGAGGAAGCAAGGATATGTGCCTAAATGGTGCAGCTGCTAGAAAAGTGGAAATCGGCGATAAGATTATAGTTATAGCTTATGCTTCATATAATGAAGAGGATTTAAAAACCTATAAACCTGTTGTTGTACATGTTGATGGAAATAATAATATTTTAGATATTACAAATGAACTATTAGGGAGCGATGAGGGTTAATGGATTTTAAAAATTTAAATCTTGGTGACCTTATGGGGCAAGTGCAAGAGATGGCAGAAAAAGCAAAAAGTGAGGGTGATAGTAAAATATTTACTTCAAAAATGGGCGGAGGGATGATTGAGCTTTCTATCAATGGAAATAGCGAAGTTATTGATCTTAAAATTGATGATAGTTTGATGGATGATAAAGATTCCTTAAAAATACTATTAATAAGCGCAATGAACGATGTCATAAAACAAGCTGATGAAAATAAAAAAACAATGGCTATGAATATGATGGGTGGATTAAATCTTTTTAAATAAGAAAAACCTAATGAAATACGAAAAACTATTGACAGTATTTGAGGATTTTCTTTTAGCGAATCTTCCAAAATCAAAATCATATCATCCAATCTTTGAAAATGCATTACAAGATATGTTAAGGGCTGGTGGTAAAAGATTTCGTCCAATGTTACTTCTTTTGGTGGTTAAAAGTTCAAATGAATTGTTACTTAAAAATTCACTTCCAGTTGCTTTGGGACTCGAGCTTTTGCATACTTATTCTTTGATACATGATGATTTACCTGCTATGGATAACGCAGATTTAAGAAGAGGGCATCCAACGCTCCACAAATCTTTCGATGAGGTAACAGCCATTTTAGTTGGAGATGCATTAAATACACACTCATTTAATTTAATCGCCAATGCACCATTAAGCAGTGATGTTAAAATTGAACTTATTGAACTTTTGAGTTCAAATGGTGGAATTGACGGGATGATTATTGGTCAAGCAATAGATTGTTATTTTGAAAATAAAATACTCCCTTTGGAAAAATTAGAATTCTTACATATACATAAAACAGCAAAATTAATAGCTTGTAGTCTTCAGATGGGTGCAATAATAGGGAATCTAGGTGATGAAATTGCTCTAAAATTGTATAGTTTCGGGATTGATATTGGTCTACTTTTTCAAATCCAAGATGATATTATTGATGAAACAGCTTCAACAGAAGAAGCTGGCAAAACAACATCAAATGATGGGGCAAAGAATTCATTTGTAAATCTTTTAGGTTTGGATGGAGCAATAAAAAGTGCTGATAAACTTGCTTTTGGATGTATAGATACGCTTGAAAGTTTTGATAGTGAGTTAAGAAATAATTTATTAATTTTACTAGAAGATTACCTATTTAGACACAGAAAATAAGTACCGTTCAAGGATAATTTTAGCAGCCAAACTATCTATTCTTCCATCTCTTTTGTACTTTATATCACCTTTGATTTGCTCTTCTGCCTCAATCGAACTCATATTTTCCTCTTGAAAAACAATAGTTTTATTAAACTCTAAAAGTCCAACAAAGTGCTTTATCCTATTTTGCATATCAATACTTGCGCTTGGAAAGCCTACAACTAAAACATCAATTTCCCATTCTTGCAAAAATGTATCCACATCATTTGATGCTTGAACTCTATTTTTTCTTAAAATTGCACTTTGTGGATTTATAATACCAAGTCCCAAAGATATAGCTATACCAATTCTTTTTAGACCAATATCAATCGAAGCATATTTTAAACTACCAACATTAGGCATTTAATAGTCTATCTTCCATAATCTCAATCGCTTTTTCTAGACTTTTTGTATCAAGTTTGAATTCTTTAGCCATCTCAACAGCTCGATTTACAGCTTTACTATTTAGTGGGTCTATTGGATTGCATAAGACTTTGATTACACTAAGTATTTGGGCATGTTTTGTATATTTTGGATTACATTTTGATATATCGTCCACACCTTTAATAATTGCAACTAGTGATTCGTTTAATTTCCATTGTTCAAAAATTGAAGCTGCTATTTCTGATGATGTAGCGTTAAATAATTTTTTTTCAATTTTTAAAATGCTTGTGCAATCTTTTTTAATTTCATTTAAAAATTGCTCTGTTAGTTTTTGTTCATTTGCTAAATCTGAAATTATAAATTGCCCAGCTTCTTGTAAAAATACAGGCAAAATTAACTCCTCTTTTAATTTAAAATCCCATCCCCCAACCCACTTATGAAGGATGTTTGAAGACATATTTGCTAACTCTAAAAATTTATCAGAACTAATTCCATAAGCATCAAGATTTGTATTTAATGTACTTTTAATAGCACTTCCAAAAGCAATTGAAAGGGTAAAATTGATCCCAATTAGGTCAACTGCTTTTTTTGTTGTTTCAACTTTATGCCTAAATCCAAACATTGCTGAATTTGCAACTTTAAGTAGTGTAGCCATTATTAGTGGGTCTTGCTCTAAAATTTGCAACAACTTTGATGTTTCTTGTGAATCCTCTTTTTTAAATTCTTGAAGTTCTAAAACAGTTTTAGGTAAAGGTGGCAGTGCATCAATTTTTTTTGCCAAGTGTGTAATCATATGTAACCCCAATATAGTAATAATTTATCTTATTTAAGTTTTAATCATATAGTAAAATCGCTTAAATTAAAACGCCAATATGCTACAATCAAAACTCTAAAAAAATATAGGAATATGAATGCAAGAACAGCAAATTTTAAAAAATACAAACGCCGAAATACTTAATCAATTTAATGCATCACTTTTGTTTGATAAAAAACTTTATGCTCAAGATATAAAAGGGAGCATTGCTCATAGTAAAATGTTGGCTTTGCAAGGAATTATTTCGGTTGATGATCAGATTAAAATCGAAACAGGACTACTTAAAATCAAAGGTGAGATTGAATCAAATCAGTTTGTATGGAAAATAGAAGATGAAGATATCCATATGGCAATTGAAAATAGACTAGGACAAATTGTAGGTGGTGCAGCAGGAAGACTTCATACAGCTAGAAGTAGAAATGATCAAGTTGCTACTGATTTTACTTTGTATGTTCAAGATAAAACACTTGATATAAAGGCTAAACTCAAAAGACTTATAGAAGTGTTGGTTGTAATTGCTTCAAAGCATAGTGATACACTAATACCTGGAATGACACATCTACAACATGCCCAACCTATAAATTTTGGATTTCATATGCTCGCATATGCAAATATGTTTAGAAGAGATTTTGAAAGATTTGGAAGTTCTTATGAGAGAAACAACTATTCGCCACTTGGAAGTGCAGCACTTGCAGGAACTCCGCATAATATTGACAGATTTAAAACCGCTGAATTATTGGGGTTTTATGCCCCAACAAATTGTGCATTAGACAGTAGCAGCAATCGTGATTTTGCACTAGAAATTCTTTTTAATATAGCAACATCAATGATGCATATAAGTAGACTATCAGAAGAGCTAATTTTATGGTCGAGTTATGAATTTGGTTTTGTAAAAATGAGTGACGAGTATGCAACAACAAGTTCAATAATGCCACAAAAGAAAAATCCAGATGTCCCTGAACTTTTAAGGGGTAAAACAGGTAGAGTTTATGGAAATTTGATTGGTTTACTTACAGTAATGAAAGGTTTACCGCTCGCCTACAATAAAGATACTCAAGAGGACAAAGAGGGTGTTTTTGATAGTGTTGAAACAATTGAAATAAGTTTGGATATTTTAACAGCTGTAATGGAAACGCTGATTATAAATAAAGAAAATATGGAAAAAGCTTGTCAAATTGGGCATTTAAGTGCTACTGATATGGCTGACTATTTAGTGAAAAATAAAAATATTCCATTTAGAACGGCTTATTACATAACAAAAGAAGTTGTTTCTTATGCAAACAGTATTAATAAAGATGTAAGTCAATTAGATATTAACGAACTAAGAAAATCATGTAGCGAGCTAAGTTCAATTGAAGATGAGGTGTTGCGATACCTTGATCTTAGAAATTCAATGAATGCAAGGGATAGTTTTGGCGGTACAAGTACAGCTCAAACAAAAGTACAAATTGAGCTATTTGAAAATTGGTTAAGTTGTAATTAATTTTAAGAGTAGCTCTTAAGATTAATTTGCTAGAATATTGTCACTAAATTAAAAGAAAAAGGATTTTATTGGACTGTATAGGTATTAAGAAGGATGATGTAATTTATGACCTTCAAACTGCTAAAGCTTTGAATATTCAAGGTGAAGAAATCGTGGCATCAAATACTAAGGATGCGTTAGAGATACTAAGACATTCAACTGCTCATCTTATGGCTCAAGCCATAAAAGAACTCCATAGTGAAGCTCAATTTTTTGTAGGACCTGTTGTTGATGAAGGTTTTTACTATGATTTTAAAGTTTCAAAAGCAATCACTGATGAAGATTTAAAAATAATAGAAAAAAAAATGAAAGATATCGCAGGTAAAAAATTACCAATTGTGAGAAGTGAAATCACTAGAGAGGAATTTGCTTTAAAATTTGTAAATGATCCTTTGAAACAAATGGTTCTAAAAAATATCAAAGATGATATTTTAACTGTCTATAAACAAGGTGATTTTGAGGATTTGTGCCGCGGACCTCACTTGGAAAACACAAGAACTATTAGAAACTTCAAACTTCTAAGAGTTGCTGGTGCATATCTTGGAGGTGATGAAAAGAATGAGATGATAACTAGAATTTATGGTATCGCATTTTTTGAAAAAGAAGATTTGACTAATTATCTTACAATGTTAGAAGAGGCTAAAAAAAGAGACCATCGAAAACTAGGCACTGAACTAAAGCTTTTTACATTTAGTGATGATGTTGGTGCTGGACTTCCACTTTGGCTTCCAAATGGTGCAAGATTAAGAGGAAAGCTAGAGCAACTATTATACAAAGCACATAGAAAAAGAGGATATCAACCTGTAAGGGGACCTGAAATTTTAAAAGCAGATGCTTGGGTAAAATCAGGACATTATGCAAACTATAAAGAAAATATGTATTTTACCCAGATAGAGGGGCAAGAATACGGTATAAAGCCTATGAACTGTGTGGGACACATCCAAATTTTTAAAGATGATTTAGTTTCATACAAAGATTTACCATTAAAATATTTTGAATATGGCGTAGTTCATAGACATGAGATGAGCGGGACAATGCATGGACTTTTTAGAGTTAGAGAATTTACTCAAGATGACGCACATATTTTTTGTATGCCAAGTCAAGTAAAATCTGTGATTATGGAAGTTTTAGAATTTGTTGAAAGCTTGATGAAATTATTTGATTTTGAGTATGAGATGATGGTTTCAACAAGACCAGAAAAAGCTATTGGCGACGATGCATTTTGGGAAGCAACAACAAAAGGTATCAAAGATGCACTTGATGAGAATAACTACTCTTATGGAATAGATGAGGGTGGTGGAGCATTTTATGGTCCAAAAATTGATATTAAAATCCTTGATGCAATTGGAAGAAAATGGCAATGTGGAACTATCCAAGTTGATATGAATTTACCTGAAAGATTTGACATCCACTATACTACAAGTGAAGATACAAAAGAGCGACCGGTGATGATTCATAGAGCAATTCTGGGAAGTTTTGAGAGATTTATTGGAATTTTGACTGAGCATTGTGCAGGAGAGTTTCCGTTTAGTATTGCTCCAACTGAGGTTGCTATTATCCCTATTAGTGATAATAATCTTGCGTATGCAAAAGAGATAGCAGCGGATTTACGAGAACTTGATATCGACAGTGAAATATTTGATAAAAATGATAGTTTAAATAAAAAAATCAGAAATGCAGAAAAAGGACGAGTTCCTATGATTTTGGTTTTGGGTGAAGCAGAAGTGGAAAATCAAATGGTAGCACTAAGAGATAGAAGAAAAAGAGAGCGAAGTGAAATGTCAAGAAGTGACTTTTTGGAGATGGTAAAAAATAAAAAACAAGAGGATAAAATTTGAATTTAAAAACAAAAAAAACAGATGATACATTGATGAATGAGGATATTAGATTCCCAGAAGTTAGATGTAATGGTGATGATGGAACATCTTATGGGATAATAAGTTCAAAAGAGGCTTTAAAAATTGCTGATGAGCAAGGATTAGACTTAGTTTGTATTGCAGCAACTGCAAATCCTCCTGTTGTCAAAATTATGAATTATAGTAAATTCAAGTACCAGCTAGAAAAAAAGAAAAAAGAAGCAAAGAAAAATCAAAAAATTATAGTTACTAAAGAGATAAAATTATCAGTTAAAATTGCAGCTAATGATATTAGCTATAAAGTAAAACACGCAAGAGAGTTTATCGAAGAGGGAAATCATGTAAAGTTTAGAGTTTTTCTTAAGGGTAGAGAGATGTCAAATCCAAAAGCTGGTGAAGATGTTTTAAATAATGTTTGGCCAATGTTAGAAGACATTGGTATAAAAGATCAAGATCCTAAACTTGAAGGAAGATATGTGAATATGTTGGTTGTCCCTAGAAAAAAATAGTTTTCTAGGTCCACCATTCACATTGAAGTAGTGAGCAATTAAAATCTAACTAAGTTCTTTCCTAAACTTTTTGCTTCATATAACAATGTATCTGCTCTATTTAAAGCAGTAACTATTGAATTATCAAGCGCTTCAATTTTCGATACACCTACACTTACAGTGTATTTTATTACTTCATTTTGCTCAATCAATGTCTGTGCATTTTCTATTGTTTTTCTTATTTTTTCTGCTATTTTAACACTATTTTCCAATGATGTTTTTGGCAATACTACTACAAATTCTTCACCACCAAACCGAACACAAATATCACTGGTTCTTGTTGATTTTTTTAGAATATCTGAAATATTACAAATCACAATGTCACCTACACTGTGACCATAAGTATCATTAATTGTTTTAAAATTATCGACATCCAACATTATTATCGACATATCTGAATTACTTTTTTTTGTAATAGAAAGTAAGTTCTCATTTATCTCATTAAAGTATCTACGATTAAATAACTCAGTCATGGGGTCTTTGTTTACTTGCTCTAATAATTGGTGCTGAATATCTTCTAGACTTTTTGTTCGTGAAATTATCTGTTTTTCTATATTTTTATTGATTTTTCGTAGTGTTTCTTGTGATTGTTTTGTAGTTATTATACTAAGTGCGATAAGATAGCTACTAAGTGATATAAAATCTTTATCTTCATTTGTGAAGCTAGTTAGATTATTTCCACTTTGTTTATTTATCAATTGTAAAACACCAATTGATTCACCAGAGTAGAAATTGATTAATGGAGCAGTTAATATTGATTTTGTTTTATAGTTAAATTTGATATCAAACTCTTTTGATGATTTAAAGTCAAAATCATTATTTTTGTAAATATCATCAATTGTAATAATCTTTTTTGTAATAAATGATTCAACAGCAATTGTATTGGAATCTTTTTTGATTTCAAATTTCATTTTTTTAAGTGGTATTTGAATGTTATCGATTGTCATTTGTGAAAATGAGTTATTTTGAAAAATATGAAATGTTAAATCATTCCCATCTTTTAGATAAATTGATCCAGCATCACAATGAGTAATATGCTTCAGATAATTAAGAATCTTATTGAGTAATGTATCTAAGTCATTTGACTCTAAATAATCTATATCTTCAATTTTTACTAATCCACTGCTTACCAACATCTATATTTTACCTTTTATGCTACATATTATTTATTGTACAATTTTTAGTGTTAAATAATTAATATTCTGGCAGTTTTTATGTAATCTTTTTTCATTTAGGTTAGATTTGTTATAATCCGCGAATTATAAAACATACAAAGAAGAGATAATGGGACAAACAATTACGGAAAAAATATTTAGTGAACATGTTGGTGAAAAAGTATATGCGGGACAAATTATTAGAAGCTCTATTGATATGGTTATTGGAAATGATATTACAACTCCAATCTCTATCCATGCGTTTGAGGAGAGTGGTGCAACAAAGTTAGCAAATCCAGATGGATTTTGCATAGTTCTTGACCATTTTATCCCTGCAAAAGATATTGCAAGTGCGAATCAAGCAAGAATTAGCAGAGATTTTGCCGCAAAACACAATCTTAAAAACTTTTTTGATGAAAAAGATATGGGAATTGAACATGCACTCTTGCCTGAAAAAGGACTTGTAATCCCTGGAGATGTAATAATTGGTGCTGATAGCCATACTTGTACTCATGGTGCATTAGGAGCATTTAGTACAGGAATGGGTAGTACAGATTTAGCATTTGCTATGATAAGCGGTGGAAATTGGTTTAAAGTGCCTGAATCGATAAAAGTCGTATTTAGTGGAAAACCACAAGAATTTGTTACGGGTAAAGATTTAATTTTAGAGATTATAAGAATGATTGGTGTTGATGGAGCATTATATAAAACACTAGAGTTTACAGGTGATACGATTCCATATTTGAGTATGGATGATAGATTTGCACTTTGTAATATGGCTATTGAAGCAGGAGCAAAAAGTGGAATTGTAGCCTATGATGATGTTACAAAAGAATTTTTAGAGCAAAGAGCAAGTGCTAATGGTGGTTTACGAAGTGAGCCTAAAATACATTATTCAGATGATGATGCAAAATATACGCAAGTTATAACTATTGATGTTGCAAATCTTGAGCCTGTTGTTGCTTATCCATTTTTACCAGAAAATGGACATAGTATCACTCAAGCTGTAAGTGATAATATTAAAGTTGATCAAGTTTTTATTGGTAGTTGTACAAATGGACGATTAAGTGACCTTAAAGTAGCAGCACAAATGTTAAAAGATAAAAAAGTAGCATCACATGTAAGAATGATTGTTACACCTGGAACACAAAAGATTTTAAGGGAAGCAACAAAGCTTGGATATATAGATATTTTAGTTGATGCTGGAGCTGTTGTTAGCAATCCAACTTGTGGCGCTTGTCTTGGTGGATATATGGGGATATTGGGTGATGATGAGGTTTGTATATCTACAACAAATAGAAACTTTGTTGGTAGAATGGGAAGTAGAAGTTCTAAAGTATACCTATCAAATAGTGCAGTAGCTGCAGCTAGCGCAGTTAGTGGCTATATTACAAATCCAAAAAATTTCAAATAAAAAAGGGAGTGATTAAATATCACTCCCTTTTAAAGTTGTTGCATTGTTTTTAATTACGACGCAAAACTTCCCAAAGCCATAAGTTTTGCATATCTTTGCTCATATCTTTCCTCTTTTGAAAGTTTGCCAACCTCTTTAACTTGTGTTAAAAAATACTCCCCTAAAGCTTTAATAGCTTTTTCTTTTTCCCTATGGGCACCAATCATTGGCTCATCAATAATATCATCTATTAGCCCACAATTTTTTAAATCGTTTGAAGTTATTTTTAGTGCATTTGTAGCAGTTTCAACCATTGCTTGATCTTTCCATAAAATACTAGCACAACCCTCAGGTGAAATAACACTATAAACACTGTATCTCATCATAGCCAGTCTATCACCGATTGAAATCGCTAAAGCTCCACCACTTCCACCTTCACCAATAACTACCGAAATAATTGTTGTATTTGTATCGCTTAGTTCAAATAGATTTCTAGCAATTGCTTCACTTTGACTTCTCTCTTCAGCACCAATTCCTGGATATGCACCTGGAGTGTCTACTAAAAATAATATTGGTAATTCAAATTTTTCAGCAAGTTTAACTGCTCGAAGAGCTTTTCTATATCCTTCAGGATTTGGCATACCAAAATTTCTTTTGATTTTATTTTTAACACCTCTACCTTTTTGTTCACCTATAACAACACATTTTTGTTCACCGATATATCCAATAAAACAAACCATTGCCTGATCATCAGCAAGATGTCTGTCCCCATGTATTTCATAAGGATCTTCCATAAGACCTCTTATGTAATCAAGTGCATAAGGACGATCCGGGTGTCTTGCTAATTTTAACTTTTGAAAATCTGAAAGGTTTGAGTAAGTTTTATTTATCTCATCTTCAAGTTGCTTTTCTAATGTGCTAACTGCATATTCATCTGCTCTTGTTTTGGCAACTATTATTTCATCTTCTATGTTTTTTATATTTTCTTCAAAATCTAAATATATTGCCATTTAACTACCTATTTAACAAATTTTTTCATAATTACAACACCGTTTGTTCCACCAAAACCAAATGAATTACTCATAACAATTTTTAATTCAGCTTTTCTAGCAACATTTGGCACATAATCTAAATCACAATTCTCATCAGATTCAATTTGGTTTATAGTTGGTGGGATGATGCTTTGCTCCATAGCTTTAATTGCAATAATAGCTTCCAATGCTCCAGCTGCACCTAAACAATGTCCAATTTGACCTTTTGTAGATGTTACTGGCGGACACTCTTGAAGCCCATTAAATAACTCTTTTAATGCTGCCGTTTCATTTTTATCATTTACAGGTGTGCTTGTACCATGAGCATTTACATAATCAATTTTAATCTCCCCACCATTATTTTCTTTCGCCATTTTATATGCAGCTTTCATAGCTCGTAGAGGTCCGTCCATAGTAGGAGTTGTTATGTGATTAGCATCACCGCTTTCTCCAAATCCTAAGACTTCAGCGTAGATTTTAGCACCTCTTGCTAGTGCTGATTCTAAGCTTTCTAAAACTAATGCACCAGCACCTTCACCCATTACGAATCCATCTCTATTTTTATCAAATGGTCTTGAAGCGGTTTTTGGGTCATCGTTTCTTGTACTAAGTGCTTTCATTGCTGCAAATCCACCAACTCCAGCACCACATATCGCACTTTCTGCTCCAACGACAAGCATTTTATCTGCTCCGCCTAAGGCGATTGTTTTGTATCCGTCAGCAATAGCGTGTGTCCCAGCTGCACAAGCTGTAACAGCTGAAAGGTTTGGACCTTTTAAATTGTGTTGAATTGTGATAAAGCCACCAAGCATATTTACTAAAGATGATGGGATAAAAAATGGAGATATTTTAGATGGACCTCTTGCATCACAAATTACAGAGTTTTTTTCAATATTTGATAATCCACCAATCCCAGAAGCAGCAACAATCCCGAAGCTTTCACTTATTTCATCGCTTACTTTATTGTCTGTTACAAGTCCAGCATCACTCATCGCTTCTTGGGCAGCATGGATTCCAAGGTGTATAAATCTATCTGCTTTTTTTGATTCTTTTTTCCCAAGTATTGCATCAGGGTCAAAGTTTTTTACTTCCCCAGCAATTTTTGCACCAAATTCAGATGCATCAAAAAGAGTTATTGTGTCTATTCCACATTCACCATTTACAATTGCCTTGAAAGATTCTTCAACATTTGATCCAAGTGAATTTATCATCCCTAACCCAGTTACTACTACTCTTTTCATTATTTTATTCACTCCATTTATTGTGTTTTTATAGATTACTAAAATTTTAAATTTTAAAACTTGAGTAAGCTATTTGATTTCTTGATTTAATACAAAAGCGTTTAGCTTTTGTATCTGCTTGGAACTATTTGTTCTCTTTGATGTAATTTAATGCATCAGCAACAGTTAATATTTTTTCAGCACTTTCGTCTGGAATTTCAATATCAAATTCCTCTTCTAAAGCCATAACTAGCTCAACAACATCTAGCGAATCTGCACCTAAATCTTCAATAAATTTTGAATCTTCTTTGATTTGAGCTATATCACAATCTAATTGCTCAGCTACTACTGCTTTGATTTTTTCTAACATTTTTTTTCCTTTTTAAAATAAGTTTCGCGAAAATTATACCAAATATACTTAAAAATTACCTACATTAGACATATAGTCCGCCATTCACCTTTAGAATTTCCCCAGTGATATAGCTTGAATGGTCGCTTAATAGGAATGCTACTGCATCAGCAACTTCGCTAGCTTCACCAAATCTTCCAAGTGGAATATTTTTTTCATAATTCTCTTTGACCTCTGGCTTTAGTTCATCAGTCATATCTGTTCTTATGAATCCAGGTGTTACTACGTTGTATCTAATTCCCCTTGCGCTTCCCTCTTTTGCGAATGCTTTTGTCATGGTATTTACCCCGCCTTTTGAGGCAGAATAGTTAGTTTGCCCAGGATTTCCCATCTCTCCTACTATTGATGATATATTTACTATTGAACCAAATCTTTTTTTGCTCATTATTTTAAGTGCATCCCGACACCCGATGAAAGCTGATTTGAGATTTGCATTGATAACATCATCAAAATCCTCTACCGACATTCGTATCGCTAATTTATCTTTTGTAATACCAGCATTATTTACAAGATAAGATAATTCGCCATCAGCATCTACGATTGTTTTAATCATCTCATTCCAATCAGCTTCAACCGATACATCACCTTTGATAACAGCTGCATCTCCACCATTATTTACAATAATATCTTTTACCGCGTCGGCTAATTCTGGTTTACTTCTATAATTTATCCAAACTTTCAAACCATAAGTTGCTAAAACTTTTGCTACTTCTGCTCCAATTCCTTTGCTAGCACCTGTTACTAATACATTTTTTCCGCTAAATTTCATTAAAATTCCTTTGTTTTTATTTTTTAATCAATATATCTTTTTGTTAAATCACCATAATTTTCAATTCGTCTATCTCTTAAAAATGGCCACCATCTTCGTACATTTTCACTTCTTTTCATATCAAGTTCAACATATAAAATTTCCTCTTTATCTTCACTTCCTTGCACAAGTAGTTCACCTTGTGGTCCAAAAACAAAGCTATTTCCCCAAAATTTTGTCCCAGCTAATACGCCACTGTCATCTTTTTCAAATCCTACACGATTTACCGTTAGAACTGGCAAACCATTTGCTACACTATGTCCTCTTTGAATTGCTACCCAAGAATCTCTTTGTCTTGTTTTTTCATCATCGTCATCTGCTTCAAACCAACCAATTGCGGTTGGGTAGATAAGCATCTGGGCACCTTTTAGAGCCATAAGTCTTGCAGCTTCTGGATACCATTGATCCCAGCATATCAAAATTCCAAGCTTCCCAAGACTTGTATTTATTGGTTCAAATCCCATATCCCCAGGTGTAAAATAAAATTTTTCATAGTACCCAGGATCATCAGGAATATGCATTTTGCGATATTTTCCAGCAACTGAGCCATCTTTTTCAAAAACAACAGCAGTATTGTGATAAAGCCCAGCTGTTCGATGTTCAAAGAGGGAAGTGACCAAAACTACACCATTTTTTTTGGCAACTTCACCCCAAAATTTTATATCATCTTCCCAAGAATTTGCTAAATCAAAAGCATCAACACTTTCATTTTGACAAAAGTAGTGTGTTTGATGTAGTTCTTGAAGTACAACTAAAACAGCTCCATTTTCCTTAGCAACTTCTATCATCTCAACTGTTTTTTGTATGGTTTTCTTTTTTGTGTCGTGATATTTTTGTTGTATTAATGCAACCTTCACTGTATCCTCCTAAGGTTATTTTTTGTTTATGTTTTTAATTTTTGGATATTGCATAGTTACACAATGTAGGCTTCCGTGTTGTCTTATAAGAGTAGAGCAATCTATCCCAATGATATCCCTTTTTGGAAATGCTTTTTTAAATATCTCTAAAGCTAAGTTATCATTTTTATCTTTATAAGTTGGTACCAAAACAGCCCCATTGATAATTAAAAAATTTGCATAAGTTGCTGGAAGTTTATCTTCCCCATCATATTTTGCTTCAATATGTGGTAAACCTATGAGTTTGTATTTTTTCCCATGAAGATTTGTGAAGTTTTGTAGCTCTTTCTCCATAAGTTTTAGTTGTTTGTAGTTTGAGTCATTTTCATCATCGCAAAGTTGATACATTATTGTGTTGCTATCTATTAATCTTGCTATTGTATCTATATGGCTATCTGTGTCATCGCCCTCTAAAGCTCCACTATTCAACCATAAAATTTTTTTTGCACCTAAATATTCCATCAATTTTAGTTCAATTTGTTTTTGTGTAAGTCTAGGATTTCTATTTTTTTCCATTAAGCATTCAGTTGTTGTAAGGATAACTCCCTCCCCATCACTTTCTATACTTCCACCCTCTAAAACCATTTTTATACTTTTGTGTTTGTAATCTTTTAATAAGCCCTTGTGTTTAAGTTGCATAGTTATCAAATCATCTTTTTTATAAGGAAATTTTTTGCCCCAAGCGTTATATTTAAAGTCAAGAACAGTTAAAATGTCATCATCTTCAACAGTTATCCCTCCAAAATCTCTACTCCAAGTATCATCACTATCAAGTCTTACAAATATCAAATTCTTTTTTGATGGAAATAATGACTTTATAAAGGTGATATTTTTTGCAACAATCAAACACTTTTGGTATTTTCGTACTTCATTTGCAATATTTACAAAGTTTGTAATTGCATCATCAAGATACTCATCCCAATCTGTATCCTTATGTGGAAATGTTAGTTGGACAAACTCTTGCTCTTCCCATTCTGCTGGTAACCTAACCATTTTAAACCCCCCTTTTATTATTCCAAACTCTAATATGAAGTCTATCTGAGTATTTAAACCCTTTTTTTATAGCAAGTTCGATGACACTTAAGCTATTTTTATCTATAAGTTCACTTGTATCTCCAAGCGGCATCAAATAAACATCACATTTTGGAATTTGACTTAAAATATTTTCAATCTCCAAAATAGCTTTATCTAAAAAATCACTACTTATTACAAATTTCAAGTAACTCTCGTTAGTAAAATTTATGATATTTGTAAGTGTGTTAGTATTTAATCTTTTCTCCAAACTCTCTCCACTATTGCTAAGCTTTACACTCAAAGAGAAAAGTATCTCTTTTTGCCAATCTTCACAAAGTTCAATATCGATACTTCCATTTGTTTCAATCGTAAGGTGGTGACCATTTTTGATATAGTGTTTCATAAATTTTTGAAACTCCTCATTTTTCCAATACAAAAGTGGCTCACCTCCTGTTAAAACAATATCAACTTTATAACCTGGAAGAAATTTATCAACTTCTTTTATTAAGGCAATCGCCGTTTCATATTTTTGCCATTCATCTCTAAAAGCAATATCACTTGCATAAAAACTATCACAACTACATTTTTTAATCCCGCTAGGGGTTTCATACTCTACTTCAAAGCCAGCACAACTCATATTGCATTTTCCAAATCGTACAAAAACACTGGGAAAGCCTATTTTTTTCCCTTCCCCTTGGATAGTTGGTCCAAAAATTTCGTTGATTTCTAACATTTTGTATTCTTAAGCATAGACGGTACTTTTGCTTTTTGGTGTCTCAAAATAGTCCAAATGGGAAACTTTTACGCCAATTTTTGCCATCTTTTTCTCTACAATTTTTAAAAGCCAATATGACAAGTTTTCACTTGTTGGGACAAAATCAACAATAATATATCCCTCGTAAAGTTCAACAATATGTAAAGGCTCATTTTTTAAAATATTTAAATCGGGTATCATAAAGTTCTGCTCCATCTTAAAAAAAGCTTTGTTCTCTTTGTAGTGTGGGAGTAGGGTGTTAAAAAGTGGGTCGTTTATGTCAACTATAAATTTATGGTCAACCGTATCATCTAAAAATTTTTTAAACCAATTGAGATGTTTAAAATCTGTAACCATACCATTTTGGAGTGTTTGGCTTTCAAGATGCACTACCACTTTTGCTTGATGTCCGTGAAGGTGTCTACACATAAGGCAATCATCAAGCGCGAATTCTTTATTTAACTCTTGTGACCAAACACGATGTCCATAACAAAAGTCAAATTGTTTACTTATATTCCATTTCATTCGCGGATTTTACCACACACTTAATAAAACTATGTGAGATGGGGATAACACCAAAGTAATTCTCTATATTTTGTTTGTTTAGTACTTTTAACCAATAAACAAGAGTGTAAAAGCTAATATTTCAAACTTAAAAATCACATCTAATTTTAAATAAGGAGCAAACAATATGAAAGGGATAATTTTAGCAGGGGGAAGCGGTACACGACTCTATCCAATTACAAAAGGGGTAAGCAAACAGTTAGTTCCAATTTATGATAAACCAATGGTATATTATCCACTTTCAGTCCTAATGCTCGCAGGTATCAAAGAGGTTCTTATAATCTCTACACCAAATGATTTACCTAGATTTGAAGAGCTACTCGGTGATGGAAGTGATTTGGGGATGAAATTTTCTTATGTAGTTCAGCCAAGTCCTGATGGTTTGGCTCAAGCTTTTCTTTTAGGGGAAGAGTTTTTGGCTGGCGATGATGCTTGTTTGGTTTTAGGGGATAATATTTTTTATGGGCATGGATTAACCAAACTTCTTGCACAATCTGTAAAAAATGCAAAAGAGGAAAATAAAGCTACTGTATTTGGTTACTATGTAAAAGACCCTGAGAGATACGGGGTAGCCCAGTTTGATGATGCTGGAACTGTGATAAGTTTGGAAGAAAAACCGAGTGAACCAAAATCAAACTACGCAGTGGTTGGACTTTATTTTTACCCAAAAGATGTAGTTGCTAAAGCTAAAAATGTAAAACCAAGCGATCGGGGAGAGTTGGAAATAACAACACTAAATCAAGATTATTTGGGTGAAAATAGACTGAAAGTTGAACTTATGGGGAGAGGTTATGCGTGGCTTGATACAGGGACACATGAAAGTTTACTTGAAGCTAGTTCTTTTATCCAAACTATTGAAAATAGACAATCTTTAAAAGTTGCATGTCTTGAAGAGATAGCTTATGAGATGGGATATATAAGTAAGGAGAAACTTTTAGAGTTAGCAAAACCACTTAGTAAAAACCAATATGGTCAGTACTTGATAGCAAGGGCAAACCAACCAAGAAGGATAATTTAATGCAATTTACAAGGACGAAAATAGCAGATGTAATCATAATTGAGCCAAAAGTTCATGGAGATGATAGGGGTTATTTTGTGGAAACTTTTAGGGGTGATAAGCTTGAAGAATTCTTAGGCTTTCAGATAAACTTTTGTCAAGACAATGAAAGTAAATCAAGTAAAGGAGTCTTAAGGGGACTTCACTATCAGCTTCCACCATTTGCACAAACAAAACTTGTAAGGGTGATAGATGGAAGAGTTCTTGATGTGGCAGTAGATATTCGTAAAAATTCTCCAACTTTTGGACAACATATTGCAGTTGAACTTAGTGGTGAAAATAAAAAGCAAATGTTAATTCCAAGAGGTTTTGCTCATGGGTTTGTTGTTCTTAGTGAGTCTTGTACTTTTGCTTATAAAGTGGATAATTATTATAGTCTTGAATGTGATAGAGGGATAGCGTTTGATGATAAAGATTTAGATATAGATTGGCAAATACCACAAGATAAACTTCAACTTTCAGCTAAAGATACAAAGCAACCACTTTTAAAAGATACAAATGATCTATTTCTTTTTGGAGTAGATTATTATGCTTAATATTTTAGTTACAGGTTCAAAAGGTCAAGTTGGAAGTGAACTCCTTACTTTATCATCAAACTATCCTTACAACTTTTTTTTTACAGATAGGGAAGCTTTAGATATCACAAATGAAGAGGCTATTAAAAGCTTTGTAGAAAAAAACAATATCAATACCATCATAAACTGTGCAGCATATACGGCTGTTGACAAGGCGGAGAGTGATGAGATAAATGCCGATTTAGTTAACAGAAAAGCGGTAAAAAAACTAGCAAAAATCTCCCTTTCGAATAATATTAAACTTATCCATATCTCAACAGATTATGTATTTGATGGTAAGGCTTATAAACCATATTGTGAAGAGTTTCAAACAAACCCTAAAAGTGTTTATGGAAAAACTAAACTCCTTGGTGAAAATGAGATGAGAAAAATAAATCCAAAAAATTCTATCATCATAAGAACCTCTTGGGTGTATAGTAGTTTTGGAAATAATTTTGTAAAAACTATGCTTCGTCTTGGAAAAGAAAAAGAGAGCTTGGGGGTGATATTTGATCAAGTTGGAACCCCAACTTATGCAGCGCATTTGGCAAAAACGATTTTAGATATCTTGCCAAAGCTTGAAAATAATAAAGTTGAAATTTACAACTATTCAAATGAGGGTGTTTTGTCGTGGTATGATTTTTCTAAAGAGATTATGAAGATGGCAAAATTATCTTGTAAAATAAACCCAATAGAAACTAAAGATTACCCAACACCAGCTAGAAGACCACATTATTCGCTACTCAACAAGAGTAAGATAAAAAAAGATTTTGGTATCGTTATACCATACTGGAAAGATGGATTAGATGATTGTTTAAAAAGATTAGGAGAAAGAAGATAATGAATAATACAAATAAATCAATACTTTTAACAGGAACAGCAGGATTTATAGGCAGTAACTTTATGCCATATTTTATAGAGAAATACCAAAGCTACAACCTTATAAATCTAGATTTACTAACTTATGCAGGGAACTTAGAAAACCTAAAAGAGTGTGAACAAAACTCAAGATACAAATTTATCAAAGGTGACATTTGTAACCGTGAACTTGTAGAGTTTATCTTTACTGAATACGACATAGAGGGTGTTATCCACTTTGCAGCAGAATCACATGTAGATAACTCAATTA
>JAIFNA010000016.1 GCA_020048055.1 Arcobacter sp.
GTTAAAATCCCTTTAAAAAAGAGAAATCAGGCGAAAGCTCCTCAAACAAAAAAACAAAATTTATTTAAAGGTAGGACAATATGACAAAAGAACAAATTCAAAATGAGTTTACAGGTGTAACAGGTATCAATGAAGCTAAAAATCCAAAACCTAAATCAATGGAGGAGATTAAAAGCAAATATGGGTGTGCGACTGTACGAACGAAACAAAAAGAGAGATTAGCAAGTTAATATTTGCTACTCTTTTAAAAATGAAACTTGAATTGAAATAAAAATGGAGAGTCTAAAAATGGAAACAACAACAAAACCAAATGAACAAATTTCTTACATACAACAAATGAGAGAAAAAGAAACCAAAGAAATAAACTCAAAGGAAATGAAACCTTGGAAAAAAATAACAATAACGGCTTTAGCAATGCTTTTTATTTTATCTCTATTTTTACCAGAAGAATTTTTTGGATTAAAATTGTTTATTGGGGCTATGATATTTATAGGGGTAGCAAATATTGTTTTTCCAGAGGCTCAAGGTAAATCTAACAGATTGAATGACGATATTAATCCATTTACGGGCTTACCATTTTCTTACGGCTTCTAAAATAATCACTAAAATCAAATAGGGTAATATGAAAATTACCCTTTAAAAACTTCAAAAAACAAAATCTCTCTCTTTTAAAGCTCAAATAAATTTCTCATCATATTTTTTACCAAAATAAATTTTCAATTTGGAAATTTGAATATTACAAATTCAAATTAGGGGATAGTTATGAAAAACCAAATTCAATGGGATTGGAAAGAAGCGGTGGGACAATGGGGTAAAGATAAAATTATCCAAGATGTGCTACAAGATAATTATACTGATTCAACTATTTTTATCTTAGCAAAACGAGAAGTTTTTCAAATTATAAATAAATCATCATTTAATTTTGTTACATGCGATGGAGGTAGATTATTCGATGAAGTTTATTATTTAGCAGTTGAAACAACGAAAAAGCAAATACTTCGATACCAAAATGGCAAAAAAAGTTTTTTGTCTGAAAATAATTGTCCACTTACAGGACAACAAATCGTACAAAAGATAATTAGCAGAATTGCAAATAATATCCGAAACCTTTACGACCCAAGATACAAAGAATCAATCCCAAGAACCAGAAATCCACTGCAGGCACTTTATGATTTCTCTTTAAAGATTGAAAGTGAATATCTTGACCCACTTTCTATTTTACTTGCGGAAGAAGATGAGGATGATGAAGAAATACTTAATCTCTTAATCGAACAAATTGACAGTAAATCTATAAAAGATATATTCAAATAATATCTATTTGATATATTTAAAATATCCATCAAATATAGAAATATGAATAAAATTGAACAAATAAAAAGGAGAAAAATAAAATGTATAACGATGATGTCGTAGTCTCAAAGGACTTAAATAAAAATATTGAATTGGATGTAAATAAAGCTATTGGCTCACTAGTTGAAAGGTATGAACAAAATATTAATAATGGAATCGAGGAGCCTCGCTTAAACAAGGAATCCGTAGCTTATATTTTTAAAAACTATTTTGATACGAGCTTAAGAACAGTTATCAATCTGATTGGTATTTTGTTAATTCTTAATTTCGTATTACTTCATTTTAGAGAGGTAGTTAATCTAAATTTTATAAAAAGTGAATCGTTTCTCAATATAGCTTACTATTTCCATCAAAACTATGATTATAAATACTTCTTTTTTGTAAGAGAAACTCTCCAAAATTCATTTATGATTGGAGATAGCGCTTATAGTGTTTATTTTCACATTCCATCACTTTTATTGGTAGAAACAGTTGTGTTATCACTGTTTTTATTAATACAGTCTTATTTTATGTATATGTGGATAAAAACAAGAAATTTCCCATATGGAAAAGGTGCTATGCAGTACATTAGTCAAAATATTTTTAAAAATGTATTCCATATAAAATATTTGATCATTTATCTCGTAGCTATTAATTTACTTACATATTTTGCTTATATCCATAGTGATACTTCTCATTATTATTTTGTACATTTTTTTGATATACAAAGTGAAAATGGGATTTTATTCAGTAGAGCAAATCAATATTCACTTTTGAACCTAGTTTTCTTTTGCAACTTAACTTTTTTAGCAATTTTAAAATTGCTAAAAAAAATATAAGGAAATATCTATGTTTGGACTTTTTAACAAAACACCAAAAAAAGCTATAAATGTTAAAGTAAAAGAGAAAAGCAAATATGGACAGAGTTCCATATTTGGAAGAAGTATCACTACAATTGACAGTTCAAGAGAGGAACTGTTTCATGAAGCGATACCATTTAACCCTTTGAAATATTTCAAAAAAGATAAATCATTTTTTGGATTAGACCATATTACAGGTGAACCTGTATATTTAGAAAGTGATAAAGTGGTTCATGCACTTATCACAGCACCTACAAGAGCAGGAAAAGGGATTTTTATCGCTTACAAATGTATTGAAGCAATGCGAGAACCAAAAGGGCTTATTGTAATAGACCCAAAAGAGGATGAGTGGTTACCTCAAGTTATACAAGAGGAACTTGAGAGACAGAAACGACCAAATGACTTTTATATTTGGAATTGGACAAATGATTTTGGTTACAAAACTTTTGAAGATGATACTTATCAAGAAGCTACAGATAAACTTGTTACTATGCTTAATCTTATCGAGGTTGAGAGTGAAGCAGGAGCAAGTCATTATCGTAAAAGTGAGAGGATAGCACTTTATCAAATAATGAGTTATTTCTTCAACTCTAAAGAGCTACTTAATATAGAATATGAAAAAACACTTTTAAATTTTATTGCATTTAGTGAATGCTTACTTGAAGATTTAATTTCTTCCACCGATTATGACAGAGAACTGAACAAACCTAAACCAAATATGAATCTATTAAAAGAATTAGCCAAAAGATTTTTTGACCCATCTCTTTTTTCTTCAAACATTAAATTTAAAGAAAAACATATCACAACACTTGAGAGTTTAGTTTTTTCCCTAAGTGAATTTAAACATATAAGTTTTACAGAGGAAAGCTCAATCATAGAAGCTTTGACAAAAGGCAAAGTTATCTATATAAAATCAAATATGCTCTCTCAACCAGCACTTAAATTTTTAAAATTTATACTGGCTGATATCCTCGCAAAATCCAGAAAATATAAAGCAAATACACTTGTTATTGCTGATGAATTGTCTTTTTATCCTACTCCAATCTTAGCAGCTACTTTATCAACTGTTGCAGGATTTGGAACAAAGTTTTTTATTGCTTATCAAGATGATGGACAACTTGAAAGTGAAAATCTAAAGTCTGCACTTAAATCAAATTGCCAGACAAAAATTTATTATAAATCAAGTGATGTAAGAACACTTGAGTATATTGAAAAAATGTGTGGCGAGGAGCTAGTAACTAAGATGTCTATTCAAGGAGAGACTAGAACTATCAAACAAGAAACAGAAACTTTTTTCAATCTAACAAGACAAAGAGCTCTTCCAAAATCAAATGTAGCCATTTTGATTGATGAGAGCATTGCAAAGACTTATATTTTTGATACACAGCCGATACCTGTATCAAGAAAATTTAATTGGCAAAATATTAACACTCAAAAAAGAGATGTTAATATTAAAAAGATTTCCAAACTGTTTAATCTCCTTGAGAAAAAACAAAAGAATGTATCTTCTAAAACTGATGAAACAAATTCGCCCAGGGATGATTCAAATGAGATTGTAAAAACTATTAAATTTGAACTATAGTTTAACAAGAAGTGGAGATTTGAATAAGGTTGAACCAAATAAAAAAAGGAGAAAAATAAAATGTTATGTCCATTATGTAAAGAAAATGAGCTAGAAGTTAGAGAAAACAAAAAAGGTGAACAAACTCTTTGTTGTAGTGAGTATAAACCTATGTTGGCAGATGATGATGATAAAGATTCATGGCAAAATTTTGGTGAGTGTGAGTTTAGAATACCTTTTAAAAACAAGGTATTTGGTAAGATGAGTTTGGACGATATAAAAGCTATTATGTCAGGTGATGTGGTTGAAAATAGTGATGGAGCTACAATCGAATTAGATATCGATTCAAAATATTTTACTAAGATAAATTTTCCTACTAAAAAAACAAAATTTGAGATTTGAAAATGATAACTCAAAGAGATATTGAAGTTTTTAAATTTATAAATCGTTACGGAAAAAGCTACAATGAAGTATTAGGAAAAACTTTTTTTTCCAATACTTCTACAGCAAGTAAAAGAATGTATCAATTACAAAAACAAGGACTAATTACTTTTTGGAAAACAAGTTTACTAAGTCCAAGACGAGCTATTGTTTTGACAAATGAAACAAAAGAATTTTTAGAAAATGAGTATGAACTCAAACCTAAAAATACAAAAATAAATGTTTCAACAATACATCATAATATCCTTGAACAAATTACAGATTATCATCTTTCTAAAATTGGAGTTGTTCTAAGAACAACAATCAGTGAGCATAGTAAAACTTTGCATCATGTTCCTGATTTTATTTTTACTTCAAAAAATAATCAGCGATTTAATGTTGAAATTGAACTCACAAAAAAATCTCAAGAGAGATACAAATCAATTTTAATAAATACATCAAAAGATGATGTTGATGGAATATTATATATCTTTGAAACAAAAAATGATATAGAAAGATATATCAATTTTATGCCAAAAGATAGCCGATTGCTTTTTATTGATATCAATACAATGATATCAAACATAGCTTCACTAGAGAGAATAAATCCGATATCTCAAGACGAAAATTTATTCTCTCTCAAGCAATAAAACATCAAACCTAAGGGTTCGATTGGATTGCTCTAAGTACCCCAAAACCATACACCAAAAAAGAGTTTTTGGCTCCCCTAAGAGTTTTGGGGTATCTAGCCCGTTCCAAATATCGCAAACTCGTTGCGACATCTTCCACTCCCACAGGTTACAAGTGCCGTATTCACGACACTTTCCACCTGAATATTCATTTGTGTTTTACAGACTAAGGTCTGCACACAAATAGGGGGCTGTCTGGGTGGGTACACCCCGACCCCGATACTCTGTAGATGAAAATTTGCAGTGGCAAAAATTCACTACCAGCAATCGTCGTTTTTTTGCAACAAAAATTATGACATTTAGTCATATTTCTTTGTAGGCAAAAACCATATCTTCGATAAAAAAACCTGACATTCAGTCAGCTTTCTTTTATCTTTGATATTAACAACTCTTACTTCAGAGTATCGGGGTCGGATTGCTCACTTCATAACGAAATCAAAGATTTCTATTTCGTGGCACCCAGACAGCCCCCTAACAGACTCCCCCAAAGTTTACAAAAAAATATGACGTTAAGTCATATTAGTTTGCTTCACTTTGACCCCTCTCGCTGAGGGGTGAACTTCCCCCGCTAATGCTCAAAAAAACCATCTACTAGATGGAGATTGACTTTTCGTCTAATCTAATTTTTTCTAAGCAATACGACCCCTCAAAGGGATAAATATTCAAATATTTTGAAAAAAACCATCTGCAAGATGGGGCTAAATTTTAACAAATTTTTTCGCCGATTTTTTAAAATATTTCCCTCGATTCATCGAGCTATAAAAAAAATAAGTCGGAGCAACGACTCTTAAAATTTATAAAAAATCACGAGCTAAATAAAAGCTCCAAATAGAATTTTTTAACATTTTATTTTTTCTTTTTGAGTGGAAATTTGAATTAGATTGAACCAAATAAAATAAACAGGAGCAACAAATGAAAAGATGGATGATTGATTTAGGATTAATGGTAGCGGTATCAAGTGTGAGTATTACAGGATATCATCAATATGTAAAAAACACTCAAAAAGTGTATGTTGTTGATGCTAAAAAAATAGGCGACCTCAAAAATACAGAGTTACTAAAAAATATGAAATCTGAAAAAGAAGTTGAAGAATATTATGACCGTTTACAAAAAACGGTTGAATTTTCAAGTGCCTATATTAACAAAATTGGAGCAAAAGAAGATACTCTTATTTACTCCAAGAATACAATTTTGACAACAAACAATGATGGAAAAGTAATTGATATTACTGACAATCTCATAAATGAATTAAAACGAAACAAACTTTTAATCATCAGCAAATAAGGAGAATATTTTGAAAAAGATAGTTTTGAGTGTGTTTGCAAGTAGTCTACTATTTGCTGGTGGTTGGATTGAAGAAAATATCATAGATGTAAGTACAGATAGCGGATATTATGAAACTCAAACAAGGAATATTTATAGTTTGGGTTCAAAAACGATTAAATTTAAAGAAGTAGGGGGGACTATAACTCCTTTTCATATAGAACCACCAAGGTTTAATGTTGGATGTGGCGGAATAGATATCTCAATGGGTGGATTTAGTTATCTTAAAAAAGAATTCATAGTTGAAAAATTAAAAGCTATCAGTGCAGCTGCGCCAGCTTTTGTGTATCAGATGGCTATTTCGGCACTTTGTAAAGATTGTCAAAATATTATGAATGAATTAGAGAATGCAGCAAATATGATCAATGGACTCAATTTTGACACTTGTGATGCAATCAATGCTGCACAAGGAGCTGGAAAACAAATGGGTGATCTTATGAATAGTAATATTTTTCATGGGGAAAGTGACTCATGGACTGCTGAACGACTAAAATCTGGACGCGAAACTATAGAGGGATGGGGTAGAACTTTAAAAAGTGCTTTTGGAGGAGATGATGCAAAAGCAAAAGAAAAAATGGCAACTATGCTTTTAAAAGGGAGCTTGCTTCATATGTCATTAACTAAAGGACTTGCTAATACTTCACAACTTGATATATTGGGTAATGACCCAAATGGTGATAAATTGGTAGTTTCTATTTTTAGAAGTTTAATAGGAGATGTTATTGGCGGAGAAGATGGTACAGGAATACCAACTGTTTTTAAAGCAAGTGGCGGTTCAAAAGATAATCTCTTTAAAGCACTTTATGAGGGTGGAAAGGTTCAATATATGAGCTATAACACAACAACATTTAAGCTATATGAACAAAATGCAGAAACAGAAACCACAGGAGCAAAGAAAATTATCAAAGATAAGCTAATCGATATATATACTAAGATGAAAAATAAAACCCCTTTGAATATTACTGATAAAAAATTCTTAGCAACACTTTCATTTCCTGTATATAAATATCTTAATGTAAGTGTACTTTCAAAAGGTTCTAGTGATGTTGAGATTGAATTGATGGCAGAGCAAATAGCAGCTAATCAAACCGCTCAACTTGTATATTATATGACAAATATGATTTCAAGAGGAATGCAAATGTATCTTGCAAATCATGGAAAAGATTTAGCACCTGAAAATATTGAAGCAATAGCCAATGACCTTACTCATGGAATAGATGAAATCAATAAAGCTGCAAATGAATATGTAAAAACAATAAGTATTGATTTTACCAAGAAAGTAGGTGTGGTGGAATTGATCAGAAAACAAGAGCAAGAATTTAAGACAAAATTTGCAAACCAACCTTTTGTTAAATCAATTTACACAAAGTAAAAAAAGTGCGAGATTTGAATTAGATTAAATAAATAACAAGGAGAACAAAAATGAACGAAGTAGCATCTAAATTAAGAGGATGGAGAACAAATACAATGTTTATATTAACATTTGTACTTGGTGTGATGGTTGGGATGATGGTTGAAAAATTATCAAATACAAATTATGAAACAAATCCAAAAACAATCCAATATGAACAACAAAAAGCGTTAGCAAATGAGGGAAAGTAAAATGGAAAAAAATAACATTATAAAAAAAGCAATCTTTCTTTTGATTGTATTAGGAATTGGATTTGCTGGAGGAAGATTTTATCAACATCATCTTTTTGAAGAAACTCTCAAGGAGCAAATAGCTCTTCAGAAAAAACTTCTTGAAAATAGAACTGATAAGTCGGCAATCGCTCAAAAAATACTACTTGAACAAATCAAATAAGATTTTTGTATTTAATAACTTTAAAGCCCTTTAGCGAGGGCTTTTTTTATATTTTAAGGATTCGAAATGAAAAAACTCATTTTACTTTTAACAATACTTGCTACTAATTTATTGGCAGTTGATAGTAGTATTTATACTTGGGGTTATGGAGAGATATTTTATAAAGTTTTGCAAGGTGTAGTAATCTTATCTACCGATGATTATATATTTAAATCAGCAGTAGCAGTTGGTGGATTATTGCTTATGATAAAAAATATGAATAACAATGGAACAAGCGGTGATATGGGACTAGCTATGATTAAATATCTAGTCTTAGTGACCCTTATAATTGGTTTTTTTGTAGAAACAAAAAAAACATATATTGTAGAAGATGAAGTTACAGGACAAACTTTCCCAGTAAATAATGTACCAGTTGGCATTGGAGAAACTTTTTCAATGTTTACACTTTTGGAAAAGAATCTAGCAAAAGCATTTGAGACCGCATTTGCAACACCTCATTCCATTGCTTATAGCAATGCAGGACTTGGTTTTACGATGTCAGCACCTTTAAATTTATTAAAAGTTGATGTTAGGGATGCATATACAATACAAAACTTTAATGAGTATATGGATAATTGTTTTATATATGCTACAACAGCTGGGGAATTAGATCCAAATATTTTATTGCAAAGTAAAAATTTAAAATCAGATTTAAAAGTAATGGGTTATCTTACTCCATGGCATTCAGATGCAAATCCACAAGGTGTTGATATGGAGTGTCAAGATGCTTGGGATAACTTAAATAATAAAATTGAACTAGAGCTTGATGTATTAACTGGAAAAGCAGCTGCATATAATTACCTTGAGCAACAAAAATTTGAAGATGGAATGTCTGCATCAACACAGTTAATCTTTGGAGCCTCACAAAGCTCAAAAGATTATTTGATGCAACAAACAATGATAAAGATGGCAAATAAAGGACTTCAATCAGCTTTATTATCAACAGGTGGAGATGCAGCTGCTATTGCTTCAGCAACATCACTTGCAGAAAATACACAACAAAAAACTTGGCAAATGAGTGGAATCCTAGCTCAACAAAACTTACCACTTATGAAAGCTGTTTTTACGGTACTCGTACTTGGTATTTTTATGTTGCTTGTTATTTTATCAATTGTATTTGGAAATTTAGGGCATGTAAAAATGGGCTTTGTATTACTTTTAGCGATGGTACTTTGGACACCATTAGCAATTTTAATCAATGGTATGATGAATATAGCTATTGAAAAAGTATTACCTCTTGTTGCTGGTGGTGGACTTGCAGGTGAAAACTTCAATGAAGTATCATCTCAACTTCAAAGTTACCTTTCTTTTATGGGGTTTTTGGCTTCATCTATTCCTATTTTTGCTTATTCTATCGCAAAAATGTCAGAACATGGATTTGTAAGTTTCTTTAATAGTGCTGGAAATTCAGGAGGTGAAGGTGCTGGAGCTGGACAATTGGCATCAGGAAATATCAGTGCTGGAAATTCATCAATTAGTAAATTTGCAGCCAATGATGTTGTTGGTTCACATGATTTTATGGGAGCTAAAAACTGGGGACACAAAACATCTGGAGACACTGGAGCTCTTCGTTCGGAATTTTCAAATGGAGCTGGAGCTGGTACACTTGAAACAAACAATGCAGGTAAAGTTGGCAATATGGTTATGAATAGTCAAACAGGAGAGATTTTAAAAGTAGAGGGAAGCACTGTTTCTTATGGAGCTTCTAAAGAGATTATTAAGGGGAGAGATGAAGCTAAAGCAACTGCTCAAACAGATGCTACCAATTTCTCAACGGCTATTGGTACAAATCTTACAAATGCACTCACAAAAAATGGAAGTGTTGTCGATACAACATCTACAAATCATAACACAGGATTTCATACAAATGAAAATGAAACTGTTTCAAAAATTATGAATGAAAGTGCAACAAAAACATTTAAAGATATGATTTCAAATGGTAAAAAATTTGATTTCCTAAGTGAAAATGGAGTGAATGGAACTCTAAGCGGTGGATTTGATGGGAGTATTTTTGGGTTTAAGGTTGGAGCAGATGGGAGAGTCTTGATAAGTGGAAAAACATCTGACCATAAAGATTTTACAACAACACTTTCGGCTGATGATTCTAAAACATTCAAAACTGATTTTACAAAAAATACATCAGAACAAATAAGCAAAAATGAAGACCTTACGAAAGCTCTTGCAAAACAAGTAGTTGAAAACAAAGGTTTTGGAGATAGTAGTTTGGCAACAGTTGGGGATACTTATAATAAATCTTATACTAAAGCAGATACTTTAACAAATACTATTCGTGAAGGTGCAAATGATAAAAATAGCTTTAGTCAAGACTTAAATCCAAAAATCTTAAATAAGATGATTGACAATGATGAAGAGTTGTCAAGATTAAGAGAACTTGGTATGGAGGGGAAATATAAAGCTGCTGAAATAGCTGATGATAGGCTCAATGATACTCTCTATAAAAATGATGTTTTAAAAGCATATGAACAGGTTACGGGTGTAAAACTTGATACTAAAACGGCAAATATTCCAACTGATTTATCTCAGGCTAAAACAGATTTTCAAACTTTACAAACAAATAATGATAATAATAGCAATGCTACTATTACACAAGCAACAAAGAGAGTAGCTAATGTTTCATCTAGTGTTGCAGGTGCTCCACAAAATCAAACTGATTTAGACAATGAAGAAAAAAAGATACTTACTCAACACAATAATGATGTGACAAAACTTGAAAAAACATCAAATAAAGAGTTGAGAGAATTTGAAAACAAAAATACTTTAGGGACAGAAAAATATATCGATAATAAAACAGATGAACTAGAGAAAAAGACTAAAGAAGCAGGTGATAATGTCACATTAAAACAAGCTGCTATCCAAAATCCAGCTATCCAAGGAATGGGCAAAGCTGCAGAGTATATTCAAGAAACTGTTGACTCTGTTCCTACTTATAGTGCAAATGGAAATGTCTATAATGGTGACACAAAAACAGGAGAATGGAGTAACAAACGAGTTGATGTTAAAAAACAAATAGAGACAAATGAAGATAGAAATGAAAAAGCTTATGAAAAGGCAATTAATTCTGGGCTAGTAGAAAAAGGTACCTTTAGCGATGAGATTAATCAATCTAAAATGAAAAAAGCAGATACTGAAACATTGAAAAGAGTATATCAAGAGTCAAAAGATATGACATCTGGAATGGATGATAAATCTGATAATTTATTGAAAAAAGAGCTAGAGAGTAGAGGTGTTAAATTTACTCAAAGTGGAAAAAATGTTTTTGATCAAGACATAACAACAGATAAAAATGTAATTGGGTTAGTTGAACAAACAGCACAGGTTAAGAAGCTTTCTAAAGAGGTTAAAAATTTGAAAAAAGCTCAAGAGGAGTAAGTTTTTAACAAAGTGGTAATAGCCAATAATAAAAAACGGGACAGTCCTAAAACTATCCCCTTTTGTAGCCATCTATAAACGCAGTTAGTAAAGCTGCTAAAGATTTCTCGTGTTCAATGTCAAGATTATATAAGAAAAATTATTTGATGTCAATACTAAAAAGTGAGAGATTTGAATAAGAGTATAGGAAAAAAGTTAGGAGCATATTATGGAAAAAGTAGAAAAAGAATTTATTAGTGAGAGACAGGCTTCTTTATTGTTGGGGGTATCAGCAGTTTGTGTTTTTACTTGGAGAGAAAATGGCACATTGCCAAAGGATTTATATATTGAGAAACAATATCCAACAATAAAAAGAGTTTTTTATAAAAAAGCAGAATTATTAGAATGGCAAAATGGATTTAAAAAAGGCTCTTCGTAATAAGAGTTTAATCCTCTTTTCCCTTTAAAATTGTACCTGTTATAATTCTTTGAATAATATCTTGATACGGTTTACCATTAAAATAACCATTTTGCCAATCTCTAAAACAAGTTGGAATAATAGATAATCCAGATACTTGGTTAGTATATTGAGGTAATTCAATAAATCTTTCAGTAGTTATTCCCAAGTTCTTTACATAAACAACATAATAACATTCTGTAAGAAAATTTAAGTAGGTTTTGTCCATTAGGTTATTTTTTAGTAACCATCTACCAAATATTCTTAAACTAGAACCACCACCAGAAAAATTCATACGACCACTTTCTATATAAATCACTTTTCTATTTGCTAAAAAGATAAAAGCAAATAATCTATCCATACCACCATCGTACACATGAATTAAATCTATTTTATTGATTTCTTGTTTATATTGTTCTAGGTTATTTGTAGAAATATCTAAAGTATTCGGATTAACTATAGCAACTAATTCAAAAAGAGAATTGATTTTAGATACGATAAAATTATCAAGATTAGAATTAGTTTCTAATATCATTTTACCTTTGCCAGATAAAAGCCAATCAAAAGAAATATTTTTAGGACTAATTAATGAATAAAGTACATCATACGGAATAGTATCTCTTTTTATCCAAGTACTAACCGTATTATAATTGATTCCAATCTTCTCTGATAATTGTTTATTGTTATTGACATTGTAGATAACACAAAGTCTTTCCAATATTTTCTTAATACTTTCTATTTGAACCCTCTTTATCTATTGACAAAACTTTCATTTTGTACTAATATTCTAATATTAAATCACAAACCTCCCCTGAGAAAGTTAGTTTGTGATAAAAAGGAAAAGCCTATGAAAACTTACCTTTTCGCTGATTATAGCGAAAATAACCAATTTAATCAAAATAAATTTCTTTTAGCTCTTGCAAAAGAAAGATTTATTTCAGATAATACTGATTTACAATCCATTTTATTTGAGTTCACAAAAGATGAATCTCACTTAAGATTTAATCTTTGTCAAGATTTTAATCTCTTTGGAAATAATACTAACAGCTGGTGCAGTGGTGGAGAAGATGATATCAAAGCACTTTGTCAAAGTGTTCTTTATGGATATCAAGATGCAGAAGCAAGACACTTTAAAAGTTCTCTTATCGTAAAAGCTAGAAATATTTTACTTACAAACGACAAAAAAGCATTTTTTGAGCTTTCCCAAAGTATTTATCGATCCGCTCAAGCTAATAGTCCATATTTTTACGATTATGAACCCTCGAAAATTGAAAATATAGCATTTGAAACAGACGAAGAGGAAGAGCAAATCTCCGCTTATGCTCCAATCGTTGTGGATTGGTTTAAAGAGTGTCAATCACAAACAAAATTTATCAAAAGCGGAAATCACTATAAAAAGAAAATCAAAAGCACTAAAACTTCTCAAGAAGTTCTTATGAGCTTATTTGATTTAGGGAGTGTTGTATGAGGTTTCATCTCCATATCAATCAAGCTCAAGCAATAGAACTTGGGATAAAAAATGTTCAAGAAGCACATATCTTTGATTTACTTTCAATCTGCTCAGTTTGGGCTGAGCCAATTGTGATAGATAATGAAGTTTATTATTGGGCATCACGAACAACTATAACTGAAGAATTACCTTTATTGGATTTAAAGATGGATTCAATTTACAGATATTTAAAATCATTGGCGACTAAAGGCTTAATTGATTATAAAAAAGATGGCAAAAAAGACTGTATCAAAATTACAAAATTAGGCAAAAAATATCACTCTTCTACTATGTCGGAAAATTTTCCGAATCACTATGTCGGAAAAAAATCCGAAAATGAAGAAAAACTCGGAAAAAAATCCGAAAAAAACTCGGAAAATTTTCCGACATATCATATTACTAAGAATATCATAGAAGAGAAGAGAGAAGAGATGGAAAATTTTTTAGACCATATGTGCAATCAGCAGGGTGTTAAAAATAAATTGGCTTATCGTTCTAAATTAATGAGAAACTTTGTCAAAAATGATGAACAAACTTTACAAAGTTTTGATTTATTCATGAAGCAAAAAAAATTATCCTCAACTACTCTCGAAGAAACTGAAAATTTGACAAAACTGAGAATTTTACAAAATTTTATGAAAAGCCATAATAAAAAGTCGTTTTCGGAACTGTCTAAAGAATTAGATAAAGGTATTCATAGTGATATTATCAACAATGATTTATTAATGATAATTGAACAATTGGGTGGTTTATCTACCGTGTTTAGTAATCTACAAGATGATAAATATTTAGATTATTATTTACTATTACTAGATAAAAAGGTGGCATAAAATGAGTATCTATATATCTTTTAAAAAAGCCATCGTAAAGTATGACTTATCCACATATTTGATGGAAAAATATATGGAAAAAATGCAAAAAGATAAACATTTTGTTGTTTTACTTGATGGTAAAATAAGATTTGATGAAGAAGAATTACACAGATTTTTAACTACTCCTCATCAAGAAAAAACAATTAACTTTGATATTTCTAAATTTATCAAATAGATGGAAAATAAGATAAAATGTTATTTCATATTATTTTGTTTCTTTTTGAAAAAAAGGAGATAAATGACGATCTTTAAAAAAAATAATAAAATTTATTTGAACTATATGCTCAACGGGGTGAGGGCGAGAAAATCAACTGATTTATTGTGGAACAAAGAAAATATTGAGATTGTACAAACTCAACTTATACCAGAACTAGAAAAAGCTTTGAAATATGGGATACCAAAAGATAAAACTTTTGGTTACTATGCAAATATTTTTCTTGCAAATCAAGACAAAAAACAAAGCTACTCAGTAAAAGAGTCTTACTGGAATAAAGCAATCACGATATTTAAAGATAAAAATATCGATGAGATATCTACTTTAGATATCCAACAATATATGAATTCTTTTAAAATTCTAGCAAAATCAAAAAAAGAGTATCTATTTGCGATTAGAGAAACTTTTAGACTGGCTATAATGGATGGGGTATTGAAATACAATCCAGCTCTTGATATAGATTGTGGAAAAGATAGGAAAGCAGAAATACAATATTTTCAATTAGAAGAACTCAAAAAAATAATTGAAACCTCTTATAATGATAAGAGCGATGATATTTATAACTATATATTAATAGTTACAAATACAGGTATAAGACCCGAAGAAGCTATCGCTTTAAATTGGAGTGATATTAAAAATGGATATATTACTATTAATAAAGCTCAAACTAAAGGTAATTTTGTTCAAACAAAAACACATAATGGAGTGAGAAAAGTCCCTTTTAAACTTTTTGATAAATTGAAGTTCAATAAAAATATAGCAATTTTTCCACATCAAAAGGATGTTGCACATTTTAGACACCAATGGCTAAGAGTCTTAAATAATTCAAATATAGAGTATAGAGCCATCAAAAATTTAAGACATACTTTTGCTACATTATCGCTAAGAAATGGTGTTCCAATTAATGTACTTTCTCGAATTTTGGGACATAGTTCGCCAAAAGTTACTTTGCAGCATTACGCAAGTGTATTAAATGATGAATATATTGAAGATGATAGATTATTGTCTTGTGTCCCCGAGTGTGTCACCACGGCACTAATTAAAGATGATAAAGCCCACGGTTAAGGACTTTGAAAAAAAAGGCACAACATAAGCCGCGTTTTGTCGTGGATAATAATTTATCTAGTTTTTAAATCACTTTAAAAATCTTGCGAAAACAAAAAGTTGTGAAGCTTATACCAATGTTTTCTTGCTTTAGGTTGGGTTTACATTACTATTTTAGTTGCTTAAAATATGGTAGGCTCTTACCCCACCGTTTCACCTTTTCCAGAGCTCTAACCAAGAGATGGTAGTTTTCTTTCTGTTGCACTTTCCCTTAGATTACTCTAGCCATCAGTTAGATGGAACCTTGCTTCACTAAAGCCCAGACTTTCCTCTTGAAAAAATTCAAGCTATTATCAGTTGTACCTTTTGGGGAATAGTATCAAAAGAATAATTATTTTCTTATAACATCATAAGAAGCAGGGATTTGAAAAATAAAAATATTGTCATTAATTGGGATATTTTTTTGATAATTTGTAAAAATAATTGATACTTTATTGCCAAGCTCATCGTTATATTTGATAAGTTTTAAAACATTATTTTCTATCAAAATCGTATATTTTGTCGCGTCTATTGTATTTTCATATTCATTTTGAGATATTTTTTTTGATTCATTTATTATTTTGACGATATTTAGTTCACTGCTTAAATTTGAAGTTATTGCTTGTTCTAATTCTGGCTCATCTATTACTACTTTATTTTTGTTGATATAGACACTTTTTTTGATTGGGGATTTGTAATTCCATTTTATTTTGTCATTTCCTTTGATTTTTAAATCACCTTTGTAGATTATTTCAGAGTTCGATTTGTTTTTAATTATTTGTTTAAATTCGCCACTAAGTGTTTGAAATTCTAGTGGCGCGCTAAATAAAATATTGCTTAAAAATAGACCTATAATTAATACTTTCATAATTATCCTTTAGTTATAATCGCGCCATTATAGATGAAAAAGGATTAAATCAGTATGTTAAAAATGTTAGGAAAAATATTCGGAACTAAAAACGACAAAGAGGTAAAAAGATACAGACAACGAGCTGACACCATAACATCACTAGAGCCAAAGTATAGCTCAATGAGCGACAGTGAGCTTCAAGAAACAATCAATAACATAAAAGAAAAATTACAATCAAACCAAACAACAACAAACGATGTTTTAAACGATGTTTTCGCAATAACAAGAGAGGCTAGCAAAAGAGTTCTTGGAATGAGACATTATGATGTTCAACTTATTGGTGGACTTGTTTTAACAGACGGAAGAATTGCGGAGATGAAAACTGGTGAGGGTAAAACTTTAGTTGCAACCTTACCTGTTGTTTTAAACGCTTTAACTGGATTAGGTGTTCATGTTGTAACGGTAAATGATTATCTAGCTTCTAGAGATGCAAAAGAGCTAGAAAAACTATATAACTTTTTGGGTTTAAGTGTTGGTATTTTGACAAACGATGTAAAAAGTGATAGTGAAAGAAAAGCACAATATGCTTGTGATATAACATATGGTACAAACAACGAATATGGCTTTGACTATCTAAGAGACAATATGGTTTATGATTTAAATGAGAAAGTTCAAAGGGGGCATAATTTTGTTATTGTTGATGAGATTGATTCGATTTTAATTGATGAAGCAAGAACGCCACTTATTATTAGTGGACCAACAAAAAGAAAAGCTAGTGATTATGTGAAATCAAATGAAATAGCAAAAGCACTTGAAAAAGGGGAAAGAATTGAATCACTTAGAGCCGATGAGCAACCAACTATAACTGGTGATTTCTATGTAGATGAGAAAAATAGAGCCGTTATGATAAACGATAGTGGAATTATAAAAGCTGAAAAAATGTATGGGGTTGAAAATCTTTTTGCGCTAGAAAATGCAGGACTATCTCACCAACTTGACCAAGCTTTAAAATCAAATTACCTTTTCCAAAAAGATGTAGATTATGTTGTTCAAAACAATGAAGTTGTAATAGTTGATGAGTTTACAGGACGACTTAGTGAGGGTAGAAGATTTAGTGATGGATTGCATCAAGCACTTGAAGCAAAAGAGGGTGTAAAAATACAAGATGAATCACAAACTTTGGCTGATATTACATTCCAAAATTATTTTAGAATGTATAAACTTTTAGCTGGTATGACAGGAACTGCTCAAACTGAAGCTACTGAATTTGCTGAGATTTATGGTCTAAATGTTGTTAGTATTCCTACAAATATTCCAGTTATGAGAATTGATAAAAACGACTTGATTTATAAAACAGAGAGGGAAAAATTCAACGCAGTTTGTGTAAAAATCAAAGAATATAGTGACCGCGGACAACCTGTTTTGGTCGGAACTACATCGATTGAAAAAAGTGAATATTTACACAACTTATTAAAAGAGAAAAAAATCCCACATACAGTTTTAAATGCAAAACAACACGAAAAAGAGGGGAAAATAGTTGAGCAAGCTGGACAAAAAGGTGCGGTTACAATTGCTACAAATATGGCTGGACGAGGGGTTGATATTAAACTTCCAAAAGAGTGTTTAGAGCTTGGTGGTTTGGCAATTATTGCAACCGAGAGACACGAAAGTAGAAGGATAGACAATCAATTAAGAGGTAGAAGTGGACGACAAGGTGATGTTGGTGAGTCTCAATTTTATCTAAGTCTTGAAGATAATCTTCTAAGAATATTTGGAAGTGATAAAATCGCAAATATTATGACAAGACTTGGTATTGAAGAGGGTGAACATATCGAATCTGGAATGGTAACAAGAGCTGTTGAAAATGCACAAAAAAAAGTTGAAGGTATGCATTTTGAAAGTAGAAAGCATCTCCTTGAATATGATGATGTAGCAAATGAGCAAAGAAAAGTAATTTACACTTTTAGAAACAATCTGCTAAGTAAAGATTTTGATATTGATTCAAAAATAAAAGAAAATATTAAAGAGTATGCTTCTGTTATGGTTAGTAATGCTGATATGCTTAGTCAATCAGTAGCGATTGAAGATTTTAATTTTGAACATATTATTGTTAAGCTTCAAGAGGAACTCGGATTGTATGTTTCTAAAGAGGAAATTTTTGCTGATAGTAAAGATGAAATTGAATTAAAACTCTTCAATATCGTAGAATCAAGATATGAAGAGAAAATGTCTATGGCTTCAGATGAACAAAGAAAAGAGATTGAAAAAATCCTTTACCTTCAAATTTTAGATAGTGCATGGAGAGACCATCTTTACACTATGGATACACTAAAAACTGGTATTGGGCTTAGAGGTTACAATCAAAAAGATCCATTAGTTGAGTACAAAAAAGAGAGCTACAATATGTTTATTGAGTTGATTGCTTTTATTAAGCTTGAGATAGTAAAGATTTTATTTACAGTTAGACTAAGAGATGAAGAGGCTGAAAAAGCTGAAATTGAAGCATTAAGACACAAAATGGAAGAGAACAATAAAGAGCTTCATACAAACAAAGAGGATGTTGAAGAGAATTTAAGTGGTGTGAAAAAAGTTGCTAGAAATGAAGCTTGTCCTTGTGGAAGCGGGAAAAAATATAAACAATGTTGCGGTGTAAGTGGACCAAAAAAAGGGCTTTTAGCTAGATAGATAATAATTTTGGCACTCTGTCTTGACAAGTGCTAAGTTTTCAAAGTATACTTCCAAAGTTGATATGTGATGTATCGACTTTTTAATTTTATAAAATAATCAAAAAAATTTTAATCAACTAAGGATAAAAATTATGGCAAAAAGTCTATATCAAACATTAGGTGTTGGTGAAAACGCAACACAAAGTGAGATTAAAAAAGCTTACAGAACATTAGCAAAACAATATCATCCAGATATAAATAAAACACCAGAGGCAGAAGAGAAGTTTAAAGAGATAAATGGAGCTTATGAAGTTTTGGGGGATGAAGAGAAAAAAAGACAATACGACCAATACGGTGATAGTATGTTTGGTGGACAAAATTTCCACGATTTTTCACGAAGTCAGGGTGCTGGTGTTGATATAAACGATATTTTAAGAAATATGTTTGGTGGACGAGGAGGCTTTTCAAGTGGCGGTTTTGGCGGTGGCTTTGGTGGATATGAGCCAGATTTAGATATTGAAGCTAGTCTTACAGTCGACTTTAAAACAGCAATTTTGGGTGGTAAAAAAAATATCACGCTAAGTGGTGAAAGCTTCGATATTCAGATACCTCAAGGGATAAAAAGTGGACAAAAGATAAGAGCAAAAGAGAAAGGAAAACAAGCAAAAGGTTATCCAAGAGGCGATTTGATTTTGACTTTAAATGTTGCAAATGATGAAAGATACACAAGAGAAGATGATGACTTGTATCTTAAAGTTGACATTCCGCTATACACAGCACTTTTTGGTGGAAAAATTGAGATTGAAACACTTTATAAAAGTGTAACTTTAAAAGTGCCACAAAATACAAAACAAAACCAAAAGTTTAGGATAAAAGAGTTGGGCGTACTTAACCGTAAAACAAAAGAGATGGGAAGTTTATTTGTCTCTATGAATATAGTTTTACCACTTATCGAGACAATTCCAGAAGATTTGGCTGAGCAAATGAGGGAAAAACTTCCTCAAAACTAATGACTTACGAACAAACAATAAAAAAATATGCTCCACTTTTAAAAGATGTGACACATATTCCACAAAAAGAGGTTGAGATATTACTCCTTTTTGTTTTGGATAAGAACCCAATTTGGCTCCATCTAAACTATAAAAAAGAGTGTGAATGTGAAGATATTTTGGCAAAATTGGTCAAAAAAAGAGCTACTGATTTCCCATTGGAGTACATCACCAAAAGAGCTAGTTTTTATGGAGAGAGTTTTGAAGTTAGGGAAAATGTACTTATTCCTCGACCTGAAACTGAGATTTTAGTTGAAAAAGCAGAAGCAATTTTAAAGGATATTTCAAATTCAAAAGTGGTGGAAATCGGTGTAGGAACTGGGATAATTTCCGTGATGTTAGCAAAACTTATCCCTGATATAAAGATAATTGCAGTTGATATAAACGATCATGCATTGGCACTTGCTTCTCTAAATGCTAAAAAATTTGGGGTTGAAGATAAGATAACTTTTATAAAAAGTGATTTATTTACAAATGTTCCAAATATCAAAATAGATATGTGCATCTCAAATCCACCATATATTGAAAATAGTTTTAAATTACCAAAAAATGTAACTTTTGAGCCATCCAATGCACTTTTTGGCGGGGTAAAGGGGGATGAACTCCTTAAAAATATCATCAAAGAAACTTCCAAAAGAGAGATACGATTTTTGTGCTGCGAGATGGGGTTTGACCAAAAAAATAGTTTAAGCGGATATCTTAAAAATTTTAATCCAAAAAAAGTAGAATTTTATAAAGACTATGAAAATCTTGACCGTGGGTTTGTGGCTTGGTTTTGAGATTGTTGAGCGATTGAAAGGTTTGTAGATGGAACTTGTTTATTTATGGGTGGAAGAGTATAAAAATATTAGGAATCAGGGGTTTAATTTTAGCCCAAAGTTTGAGTGTGAGTTTAAGGCTGAATATTATTCAAAAGGCAATAGTAGTGGGGGATTAGAAGAAAGAATACATCAAAAATCTTCACTATCAATAACTTCTAAAATGTCAGAATTTTTATTTCCAATAAATGTAAACATTACAACTATTGTTGGGAAAAATGGAACGGGGAAAAGTCGTATCATAAAGCTTTTATATGGTCTTTATACTAATCAATTAGAGAAAGATGTTAATTGTTTTGCAATCTTTTATGATTATGAGCAACAAAAACATTTTTATCTTGGCGATGAAAATAAATTTCATTGTTTACGAAAATACAAGAAGCTTAAAGATACCGATTTTGCACTTTTTGATTACTCATTGACATATCAGCCAGAGTTTAATTATGAACAAGATAAGTTTATTTATCCAAAGAAACAGATTGATTCAATAAAAGGTGCTATTTCACTAACTAAAGAACTTATTAGAAATCAGAAAAATATCTTGCTTAATTATTTTGAATTAAAAAAGCATAATCAACTTGATAAATTTAAAGATTTTTTTATAGCAGATAAAATTGTTATTGAGTTTTATAATGCAAGATTTCAAAATGCGATTAAAGATAAAAAAGGTCTATTAGAAGGTAAAAGAAATGAAGTTATAGAACAAGCTTCAAGTATTCAAATAGGTCAAACAATAGAAGATTTTATTGAAAAGTTAAAAAATATTCAAACTATTTTAAATGACAAAGAGTCATTTGAAAAGAAAGAAGAAACTGGTTTTAACAATCTTTTTTCCCTTGATTGGTTTCAATGGTGCGAACGAATGGAAGAGCATAATCAAGAAAATATTTTTTATGATAAAGGATTTTTTAATCAAAAGATATGGGATGATTTTATAAAACATAAAACCATAACTCCTCAAAAACTTTTTAAAGAAATAGCAGAAATAGAAGAGAGTAATGTTCCATCTTATGAAATCTTGTCTAATGAAGTTAAAAACCTTAATAAAGATTTAATAGATATTATTTTGGCTGGTTTTGGGCAAGAATATTTTACAATAAAGCTCATTGATAAAAATCAAAAAGTTCTCAATGAGTTGAGTTTTGGGGAACAACAGCTTATTTTTATTTTAAATCAGTTGTTTGCATTAAGGTATGAAAAATTTAAAGGTATAGAAGAAGTTGAAGGTCAAGAAATAGATGTTGAAAAAGATATAAATAATTTTATAGTTCTTTTAGATGAAATAGATATTGGATTTCATCCTGATTGGCAAAAAAGAGCGATTCAATATATTTGTGATTTTTTGAAATTAATTCCTGAAAAAAAATTTCATCTTGTATTTACTACTCATTCCCCTTTTTTACTTTCAGATTTACCAAAAGAGAATGTGATATTTTTACAAAAAGATGAAGATGGAAATTGTAAAAATGTAAGTAAAGAAACTAGCATAGAAACCTTTGGAGCAAATATCCATACTTTACTTTCAAATGGATTTTTTATGAGTGATGGGCTTATGGGTGAATTTGCAAAAAGTAAAATTAATGAGATTAAAAAGTTTTATGAAATTGTTAAATCCCTTGAACCAAAAAATAAAAAATATAAACGAATTTTAAAGATATTATATTTATTTAAAATCAAAAAATTTAATCACATTCAATCAATAATTGGAGAAAATTTTTTACAAACAATTATCAAAAATTATTTGGATGAGTTAGAAGAAATATTTGATAAAGAAAGTTATAAAAGTAATAAAAAACAAGAGCTTTTAAAACAATTCTCAGAAAAAGAATTAGAAGAATATTTAGAGAGTTTAAAAAATGATAAAGCTTAATTACTCAAATTATTTAAAAGATAAAGATTTTGATATAAAAAAAGAATATGAAAAAATATTTACTAGTTCATTTCAAATAACATTTACGATTAAACAACCAAAAAAATCTAAAAAAATTGTACAAAGAAAAGTAAGAAAAGAGTTTAAAAATAATAAAAAAGACATTTTTGATGATATAAATAACAAATCATTACAAGAAATTTTTACAAAATTTAAAGAAAAAAAAATAGATGATTTTGATTCTGTTTTTGAGAATAAAGATTTAAGTGATATTTTGATTCTGAGTCAGGATGAAATTATAAAAATACTTGAAAAGAATAAAAATAAGTCATCTTTGTCAAGATTGAAATATGTATTTAATTACGATAAATTTCAAAGTGAAATAACCAAGTTTTTTACTGATAATTTTGATTTTAGAACTTGTTTTTATTGCAACAAAGATTTTATTACTAATTTTGATGCAGATAAAAAAGTTTCAACTTTTCAACTTGACCATTTTTTCGATAAAGCTACTTATCCATATTTAGCACTTAGTTTTTATAATCTTATACCATCTTGTTATGTTTGTAACGCAAAAGTAAAATTAAGTGCCAATACTTTTGAAAACAATTCAAAAACTTGTCTTGCTCCAAATGATGAAAAATTTGACTTCCACCAAAAAGTAAAATTCAAACTACTTTTGGATGATTCGTGCAAAAACTTACATATAAAATCAAAAGATGATATAGATATAAATTTAAAAGAAAATTATTCAGATATATACGACAAATATATCGAAATTTTCAAACTAAATGAGCGATACAAAGCTCACAAAGATATAGTTTTTGACATGATTCAAAAAGCTGAACTTTACCCAGAAAGTAGGCTCAAAGAGTTGCAAGATTTGACAGGTATTCCATTTCAGCAAATCAAAAAAGATATTTTTAATCTTATAGATGAAAATGAAGATTTATCAAAACAGCCATTTTCTAAACTTATAGTTGATATAAGTAGAGAATTAGGCTTGATACAAAATTAAAATAGACACTAAAAAAGGACAAATAGCGTGATAAAAATAAAACATCTAAAAAAAATATTCGGTACAAAAGAGATACTAAAAGATGTAAATCTTGAGATAAAAGAGGGTAAATGTACTGCTATTTTTGGGCTAAGTGGCGGTGGAAAATCAACCATCATAAAGCATATTGTAGGACTTTTGAAACCCACAAGTGGTGAGATTTGGTATGATGGATTGGATATTTCTAAGCTTGATGAGAAGAGTTTGCGAAATGTACGAAAAGAGATTGGATTTTTATTTCAAAGTGGAGCGTTATTTGATAGTATGAATGTGTTTGAAAATGTTGCTTTTCCTTTGCGTGAACACACAAAATTAGGGGAAGAAGCGATAAGAAAAGAGGTGATGGAGAAGTTAACTTTAGTTGGACTTGATGCTTTAAGGGTTGCTAAACTTAGTCCAGATGAGCTTAGTGGTGGGATGAGAAAGAGGGTTGGACTTGCTCGAACTATCATTTTAAATCCAAAAGTTTTGCTTTATGATGAGCCTACAAGTGGACTTGATCCTATCACAAGTGATGTTATTTCTCAAATGATTATAGGGCTGCAAAAGGAGATAAAAACCACATCGATCTTGATAAGCCATGATATAAAAGAAACTTTTAAAACAGCCGATTATTTTGCGATGCTTTATGATGGAGTCATTGTGGAATACGGTGATGCGGAGCATTTTTTAAATTCAAAAGTTGAGATTGTACAGAAATTTTTATCTGGTGAAAGTGATGGTGTTTTTTAATGCTTTTGTACCAGCCACAAAATGGATATTGTTACAACAGTGATACGCTTGTGCTTTTTAATTTCATAAAAGAGAACCTAAAAGCTTTTAAAAATATACAAGGAAATCTACTTGATATTGGAAGTGGAAGTGGTATTTTAGGACTTTTGGTAGCTAAAAACTATCAAAAATTAAATCTTCATAGTTTAGAAATCCAAAAGGAATTTTTATTTTTAACAACAAAAAATGCCAAAATTAATAAGATAAATTCAAAAGTTTTAGGTGGAAGTTTCCAAGATTATCAGTTTGATATTGATGAAAAAAATGAAAATATTTTTGATATTGTGGTGTCAAACCCACCATTTTATCCATCGTCTGTTCTTAAAAGTGAAAATAAATCACTAAGTATCGCAAGATACAATGATAGTTTGCCTTTGGAGATTTTTATATCAAAAACATCGAGATTATTGAAGCAAAATGGTAAGTTTTTCTTTTGTTATGATGTTAAGCTTCTTGATGATATTATCCTTTTTTGTAAAAAAAACTCTCTTAATATTGAAGCTTTACAATTTTTGCATCCTAAAATTGATAGAAATAGTAGTTTGGTGATGGTTTATGCAAGGAGAAATTCAAAAAGTTTATTAACAATTTTGTCACCAATTGTGATGTTTGATGGTGAAAATTTTACAAAAGAGATGAGTGAAATATATAAATTTTGTGACACTTATAGTATAAAAGTTGATATGGAAAATATAGAGGATTTTGATGATTTTAGAGGATAAAAACTACCCATACAGATTTGATTCTAGTGCTTGTAGTAGTTGCGCTGGTAATTGTTGTATAGGTGAGCAAGGATATATTTGGATTAGTGTTGATGAGATAGAAATACTAGCAAAACATCTAAAATTATCAACAAATGAGGTTATTTCAAAATATATAACAAAATATGGATATAGATTTTCTCTAAATGAAATAGAACTTAGTGAAAATAATTTTGCTTGTGTATTTTTTGATTTAACAAAAAAACAATGCTCAATCTATGAGGCTAGACCACTTCAATGTCGAACTTTCCCATTTTGGGAATACTTTAAAGAAAATGTAAATGAGGTGAAAGAAGAATGCCCAGCTATAATAGATTAATCGCTTCTGTTTGTATATTTTGCAATTTAAATCTCTTTGCAATCGAAAAAAGTGATATTACAAATGATTTGTTTACTGTTGTTGGGCTTGATAGAGAGTTAAATAATGACTTTGCCCAAAGTGGAATAATTTTTGAAAAAATGTATGAAAAAACAAAATCAAGTGAGTATTTGCAAAAAGCCGTTGATTCATATTTTAGAGATCAAGATTTTCAAAAAGTTTTTGATCTAACTAACGAAAATCTAAAACAACACAAAGATATAGAGGAGTACCTTTTAACACAAACTATTTTAAGTTTGATGGTTTTAAAAAGATATGAAGATGCTTTACCTTATGCAAAAGAGTTAGAAATCAAATATAGCTCTTCAACTGCATATGGACTTATCGGTGATTTGTACTATATTTTGGGAAATTTTGGAGAGGCTAGAAAAAATTATGAAGTAGCATATAAAGAGCTAAAAACACCAAATTTGGTTTTGGCACTTACAAATGTACTCTATTTTAAACTCAATGAGAAAGAGAAAGGTTTAAAATACCTTCAAGATTTTGTAGATGAGTTTGGATGCGTTGATGATAGTTGTGCAAAACTTATAGATTATTATGAAAAAGATAATAATCTTGTTGGTATGACAAAAGCAATAGAGGTTGTGTACAGGGAGCATAAAAAAAATAAATCTAGTGATAAATTAGCTAAATTAGAACTTCTTTTGGGTGAACTTTATATGCAAGTTGATTCTAAAAAAGCTATCGATTTTTTAAAGCAAACAGGCAATAATAATTTAAATTTAGCAACGATGTATGAAGTTACAAGGGATTTTCAAAAGGCCTTGGAGTTGTTTACTAAAGAGTATGAGTTAACAAAAGATAAATCAATCCTTGGCAAAATAGCGATGATGAAATATACTTTGGCAAAAGATAAAAAAACTGTTTTAGATGAAGTTATGAAAAATTTTGAGCTAGCACTTGAGGAGAAATCAAACCCTGAATTTGAAAATTTTTATGGATATATTTTGATTGATTTTGATTTGGATATAAAAAAAGGGTTAAAACTTGTAAAAAAAGCACATGAGGTTAAACCTGAAGATATAGCAACACTTGATTCTTTGGCGTGGGGATACTTTAAAAATAGAGAATGCACATTAGCGTACGAATATATCACCAAAGTTGTCAACAAAGTAGGGCTTAATGATGAAGAGGTGAAGCTTCACTATGAAGCAATAAAAGAGTGCTATGATACAAAGAAGTAAGAAGAGAGGGAAATAGATGATACTTGATGAGATAATAAGAAAAACAAAAGATGATTTAGAAAAAAGAAAAGCGGAATTCAGTATAGATTGGCTTGGAAGAAGCCTGGCTTATAATCCATTTCCGCCACGAGATGTTAGAAGTTTGTTGACTTCAACAAAAGAGGAGCCAATAAGAATAATAGCTGAAGTGAAAAAAGCTAGCCCGAGCAAGGGTGTGATAAGGGAAGATTTTGATCCAATCGCAATAGCTCAAGAGTATAGTAAAAATGGTGCAAACTGTTTATCAATTTTAACTGAACCACATTTTTTCCAAGGTGATTTAGAGTATTTGGCTGGGATTAGAAGATATGTGAGCACACCACTTTTGCGAAAAGATTTTATTGTTGATGAGTATCAACTTTTAGAAGCACTTGTCTATGGTGCCGATTTTGTACTTTTAATAGCTAAAGCACTTAGCACAAAAGAGTTACAATATCTTTATGATAGAGCTTTACAGCTTGGACTTGATATTTTAGTTGAGATTCATGACCTTGAAGATTTAAAAAAAGCGATGAGATGTGGAGCTCATATAATAGGGATAAACCACAGAAATCTTCAAACATTTGAGATGGATATGAGCCTTTGTGATCAGTTAATTCCAATGATTCCAAATGGTAAAATTATAGTTGCTGAGAGCGGTGTTAACGATAGAGAGACAATTTTAAGATTAAGTTCAATTGGTGCAGATGCTTTTCTTATTGGAGAGCATTTTATGCGTCAAGATGATATTGGAGCTGAGTTACAAAAATTAAAATATGGAAAATGATTTAACGCCACAGCAACAATTAAAAGATTTATTTTTTCAAAAAGAGGATAAATTTTTTAATAGAAAAACCAAAAAACAAGATTTTAATATTAAGTCAACTACACAGATGCTATCAAATCTAGCTTCAAATGGCTCATTTTCAAGAGTTAGAGATACTTACAGATTAAATCAAATACTTTCAAAAATACTTTTAAAATCACATTTAAATTGGATAGCTTATGCTTATTACAGGGATTCAAAGCTTATTATTGGCGCTTACGGGCATATCGGACAAAGTGAGCTTAATATGCAAAAATATGTTTTATTGGAAAATCTCAAAAAACTTGAAAAATATAGTGATATTCAAAGTGTAAACATTATGAGGGAAGAGATAATAAAAGAGAATGAAAAAAAAGTTCTGCATGATACCAAAATGAAAGAAAAAAGCTATGGAATTTTTGATAATCACATTACAGACAATTCCCAATTTAAAATAGTCGAAAGAATAAAGTTTTCTATAAGAAATTAATAAATGATAAGTTAAAATATTAAATCACAAAAAAGGAGTTGAATGGAAAATTTTCAAAAAACTACGTCGCTAGCTAGGCAAATTAATAAATACCTTTTAATTGTTGCCGGTTCTATGATAGTAATAGTTGCTTTATATGTTAGCTTTATGTTAAATAAGTCAATAAAAAAATCTGATAAATCTACATCTGAAGATTTACAAGTCAAAATATTAGAATCAGAGGCAAGCAAAAGAAATATAGCACTTGGAATTGCTGTAACACTTGCTTCAAATAGCGAAATTGTTAAATCATTGGAGATGAGTAATAGAGATATTGCTATTAATGCTTTAAATAATTTAGGAAAAAGTTTTCAAAATGGAACCCCATATAAAAATGTTCAAATACATATTCATACAAAAGATGTAAAATCTTTTGTAAGGGATTGGAAGCATGAGAAGTTTGGCGATGACTTAAGTAGTTTTAGAGAAAGTATTGTCAAGGTTAAGGAAACCAAAAAACCATTAACTGCGATTGAGGTTGGTGAAGCTGGTTTGGTTATCAGAGGGATTGCTCCGATATTAAGTAAAAGTGGAGAGTATCTCGGTTCTGTTGAGGCAATTATGGGGTACAACTCCATTATTAAAGAGATGAAAAAAACTGGAACTGATGTTCTAGTTCTTGTAAATGAAAAGTTAGCAAAAGGTGATAAGTATACAAATGATATGAAATTGCTAAGCTATTATATTTCACAAAAAGAGATTGATGCTAAATTTAAGGGAGAAATTGCTGGTTTGGATCCAAAAGATGTAGAAACGAAAAGCCTTATAAAGACGAAAGATATGTTTAATGCTATTGCGCCAATAAGGGATCTAAATGGGAAAGAAATTGGAAAATATATAGTTGGAATAAGTAAAGATCATGCAGATGAATTCGCGAACGACACTCTCTTTTTGGTTCTTCAAATAGTAGTGCTTATGGGATTGATTTTAGTTGTACTGCTTTTTGTTGTAAGTATAATTTCGAAAAAAGTTATTGTTGAATCATTAGCAGTTTTTAATTCTAAGCTGAATGATTTTGTGGATTTTTTATCTTATGGAACAAATAAATATGTGCCAGCAGAGATTGCAAAAAAAGATGAATTTGGTGAGCTTCTAAATCATTTAAATCATATTTCCATTACACATGGAGCCAAACTTCAAGAGGACATGAAGGTTCTATCTGAAATAGTTTTGGTTCTTAATAAACTTGAACAAGGCATCTATATGTGTCGTGTTAGAAGTCAATCATCTAATTTTATGATAAGGGAACTTTGTCGTGCTACAAATGCAATGGTAGATT